>NZ_JBIRNP010000002.1:101733-381693 GCF_044331705.1 Streptomyces sp. NPDC017202
CAAGTCGATCATCCGGGTCACACCCGAGCGCTGGGGCCCCGTCGCCACCGGCGGCTTCCCGGCACGACTCGCACCCCAGGACTGACCACCGGCACCCTCAGCCGGCGGACGGAGTCCGACGCAGCGTCCCGAAGCCTGCGCAGCAGCGCGAGCGACGCAAGAAGAAGGGGCCCGGGCGGCGATGGTGAAGCAGGGCAAGTCGATCATCCGGGTCACACCCGAGCGCTGGGGCCCCGTCGCCACCGGCGGCTTCCCGGCACGACTCGCACCCCAGGACTGACCACCGGCACCACCCCGGCCGGCGGACGGAGTCCGGTGCGGTCTCAGCCGGCGGGTGCAGTCCGGCGTGGTCTCAGCCGCGTTCCACCATCGCCTCGATGCCCGCAACCAGCAGGTCCAGGGCGAAGGTGAAGTCGCGGTCCAGCATCTCCGCGACCGTGTCGCCGCCGCGGGCCGCCATGAGGGTCCGGGACTCCTCGACGACCTCGGCGGTCCGCGGCGCCTCGGTCGCCTCGCTCAGGGAGTGCTGGAAGTACTCGTCCGGGGTCATGCCCGCGTCCGCGACCCGGCCGAAGAAGTGGCCCTCGATCGTGCCGTAGCCGTACACGAACTGGAAGACCGCCGCGATCGCGCTCGTGATGCGGTGCTCGGGCAGGCCCGTGCGGCGGACCACCCGCTGGACCGTGCGGGAGAAGACCAGGGAGTTCGGCCCGATGTTGAGGTACCGTCCGGCCAGCGGCGACAGCCACGGGTGTCGCACCAGCAGCGCCCGGTACGCCGACGCCAGTGCCCGCAACTGCTCGCGCCAGTCCTCGGCCGCCGCCTCCGGGTCGGGCAGTCCCAGTTCGCCGAAGGCCGCGTCCAGGGCGAGTTCCAGCAGGTCGTCCTTGGTGTCGACGTACCAGTAGACGGACATCGCCGTCACGTTCAGCTCGGCCGCCAGGCGGCGCATGGAGAACCGGTCCAGTCCCTCCGCGTCCAGCAGCCGTACCGTGACCCCGGTGATCCGGTCCCGGTCGAGCCCCGACGGCTGGCTCCCGCCCCGCCCCCGGCGCGCCTTGCCCTCCAGCCATACGCTGGTCCGCCCGGCCTGCTCGGCAGCCTTTGCCATGGCGCACCTTCCTGGGGGTTCTCCGGGTCACTCCTGATGACGATGCTAGGTGGCGGCCGGTCCTTCAAGGCCGCGGGCCCGCGGCGCGGCAGTACGGCGCGGCAGCGTCGCCCGCGGTCCGCCCGGCGGCAGGGCCCCGGCACGGCCCCGGCGCGCCACGCGGAAAGGGGCGGTGACCGCGGTCACCGCCCCTGCCCCGTGCCACCTGCCGGACCTCAGCCGGTCGCCTCCTGCGTCAGGTCGTAGAACGTGGCCGAACCGACCGTGACCTGCTTGAAGTTGGCCTCGATCCATTCGGTGATCTGTGCGGACGTGCCGTCGGCGCTGCCGCCCGTGCCGCCGCCGGATCCGCTGCTGATGAAGTAGTGGATCCTGCCGTCGGCGACGTACTGCTTGAACTGCGCCAGCGTCGGGGACGGGTCGGTGCCGTTGAAGCCGCCGATGGCCATCACCGGGTCGCCGGTGGCCAGCTGGTAGCTCGCGGCGTTCTGGGAGCCGATGGCCGCCGCGGCCCAGGTGTACGTGTCGGAGTCGGTGTCCAGCAGCTTCTTGGCCTCGTCGGTGACGGTGGCGCCGTTGATGAGGCCGCCCATGCCGCCTCCGCCGCCGCCCGCCGGGCCGCCGCCGTCGGTCTGGCCGCCGGGAGCGGTCTGGCCCTGCCCCTGGCCTTGACCCTGACCCTGGCCCTGGGTGCCGCCGTTGCCGTTCTGCTGACCGGGCGCACCGCCGCCGGGGAAGCCGCCGTTCTGCCGGCCCTGGCCCTGACCCTGGCCCTGCTGGCCGGGCGTGCCGCCGCCGAAGCCGCCAGCGCCGCCGGGACCGCCCCGGCCGCCGCCCATCATGGACGCGCCGGCCGGGCCCGCCGTCGGGATGGATCCGGTGTGCGCGGAGTTCACGGTGCTCAGCGTGTACGCCGTCGGTCCGGCCAGCGCCGCGGCCATGCTCACGGCCGCCGCCGCGAGGGCGAGCCGCCGGGTCAGCCGGCCGGCGAAGACCAGGCCGAGCGCGCCCGTCAGGCCGCCGACCAGCACCAGCCACTTCAGCCAGGGCAGATGATCCGGGGTGCGGTCGAGCAGGACGTACCCCCAGGCCGCGGCGGCCGCCGAGGCGGCGGCGAGGGTGAGCGACGCCCAGACCTCGGTCCGCCTCTCCCACAGGAGGCCGGCGCCCATGCCGATCACGGCGGCCAGGTAGGGGGCCAGCGCGATCGTGTAGTACTGGTGGAAGATGCCCGCCATGTAGCTGAAGACCACCGTGGTGATCAGCAGCGAGCCGCCCCAGACCAGGAACGCGCCCCGGGTCGCGGAGGTCCGCTTCCGCTTGCGCGTGGCCACCAGGCCCGCGACCAGCAGGATCAGCGCGGCGGGCAGCAGCCAGGAGATCTGGGCGCCGATCTCGGAGTTGAACATCCGGTCCCAGCCGGTCTCGCCCCACTGACCGGTGCCGCCACCGCCACCGCCGCCGACACTGCCGGTCTCGTCGCCGCTGAGGCGGCCGATCCCGTTGTAGCCGAAGGTCAGCTCCAGGAAGGAGTTGTTCTGCGAGCCGCCGATGTACGGGCGGGAGGAGGCGGGCCACAGTTCGACGATCGCGACCCACCAGCCGCCGGAGACGACCAGCGCGGCCGTCGCCAGGGCCAGCTGCGAGAAGCGCCTCCGCAGCGGGACCGGCGCGCAGACGGCGTACACGATCGCCAGCGGCGGCAGGATCAGGAAGGCCTGGAGGGTCTTGGCGAGGAACGCGAAGCCGATCGCGACACCGGCCCACACCAGCCACTTCGTGCGGCCGTCCTCCAGGGCGCGGACCACGAGGTAGCAGGCCGTGGCCATCAGCAGGGCCAGCATGGCGTCCGGGTTGTTGAACCGGAACATCAGCGCGGCGACCGGGGTGAGGGCGAGCACGGTGCCCGCGATCAGGCCCGAGGCGGGGCTGAAGCGGCGGCGCACGGAGGCGTACACGACGGCGACCGAGCCGACGCCCATCAGCACCTCGGGGACGAGGATCGCCCACGCGTTCAGGCCGAAGATCCGCACGGACAGCGCCATCGGCCACAGCGCGGCCGGCGGCTTGTCGACGGTGATGGCGTTGGCCGAGTCCAGCGAGCCGAAGAAGAACGCCTTCCAGCTCTGGCTGCCGGCCTGCACGGCCGCGGAGTAGAAGGAGTTCGCGTAGCCGGAGGCGCTCAGGTCGTAGAGGTAGAGGACGCAGGTGGCGAGCAGCAGGCCGAGGAGGGCCGGGCGCGCCCAGCGGGGGTCCTCGGGCCGGCCGCGCCACAGTCTGCGGGCGGGGGGCTGCTTCGGCTCTCCCGCGCCGGGGGCGGGGGCGTCGGGTTCCCGCGGCACCGCGGGAGGGGCGGTCTCGGGCGGGCCCCAGGCGGTGGGCGTGGCCGGGCCGTCGGTCGTCCGCGCCGTGTCGTCGAGGTGGGTGGTCATCGGGCGTCCCCCGGGTCGGTGTCGTGGGGGCGCACCGGCTGCAGCCGCATGGTGGCGTCCCTCCCCCACTCCCGGCTTCGCTCGAGCGGGGGCACCCCCACGGTGCCGTCCGGGGCTTCGCCGGTGCGGAACTGGTTCGTGCCGCTGTCGTGCGGCGGGGTGTGGGGGCGCTGCGCGTGGGGGTGCTGCGCGTGGGGGTGCTGCGCGTGGGGGTACGGCCGCTGCGGCAGCGGACCGGGCGCGGGGTGCGTCGGTGAGGCGGCGGTCCGCCCCGGGGGCTGGGACGGGACCGGGGGCTCGTCGTCGCCCCGCCGGTCCGGGAACACCCAGGCGCGGAAGAGGAGGAAGCGCAGCACGGTCGCCGCGAGGTTGGCGGCGACGAGGACGGCCAGTTCGGCGGCGTGCGCCGGGTCGGACGTCGCCGCGTCGAGCGCGACGAGCGAACCGCTGGTCAGCGCGAGGCCGATGCCGAAGACGACGAGTCCCTGCGCCTGGTGGCGGACGGCACCGGTCCGGCCGCGCACCCCGAAGGTGAGCCGGCGGTTGGCGGCGGTGTTGGCGACCGCGGAGACGAGCAGCGCGAGCGCGTTGGCCGTCTGGGAGCCGGAGAACTGCCGGAAACCGCTGTAGAGCAGCAGGTAGAAGAGGGTGGACAGGCCACCGACGACACAGAAGCCGACGAGCTGACGGGCCAGGCCCTTGGGTACGTCCATGATCTCGCGGTCGCGGGGATCGTCGCCGAACGGCCTGGTCAGCCGGTCCAGGGGAAGCGAACCGGTGGCCAGCGCCCGGCCCACGCGCCATACCCCTTTCAGGTCGTCGGTCGCCGTCTTCACGATGTGCACCGTGGAGTCCGGGTCGTCGACCCAGTCGACCGGCACCTCGTGGATACGGAGACCGGCTCGTTCGGCGAGCACCAGCATCTCAGTGTCGAAGAACCAGCCGGTGTCCTCCACCAGCGGGAGCAGGAGTTGCGCCACGTCGCGGCGGATCGCCTTGAAGCCGCACTGCGCGTCCGAGAACCGGGCCTGGAGCGAGCCGCGCAGGATCAGGTTGTACGAGCGGGAGATGAACTCCCGCTTGGCCCCGCGCACCACCCGCGAGCTGCGGGCCAGCCGGGAGCCGATCGCCAGGTCGGAGTGGCCCGAGATCAGCGGCGCCACCAGCGGCAGCAGCGCGTTGAGGTCGGTGGACAGGTCGACGTCCATGTAGGCGAGGATCGGGGCGTCCGAGGCCGCCCAGACGGTCCGCAGCGCCCGGCCGCGGCCCTTCTGCTCCAGGCGGACGGACCTCACCTCGGGGACCCGCGCCTCCAGCAGCCGCGCCACGTCGGGGGTGCTGTCCGTCGACGCGTTGTCCGCGACGGTGATGCGGAACGGGTAGGGGAACGTCCGCGTCAGATGGTCGTGCAGTCTGCGCACGCAGGGCTGGAGGTCCTTCTCCTCGTTGTAGACGGGGATCACTACGTCCAGGACAGGCGCACCGGCTGTGGCGGCCGGGAGGTGCTCCCGCGCCGGCAGGGTGCCGGGAGAAGAGTCGGTTCGCATGCCGACGACTCTCGTCAGGCGCCCTGTTGCACCCATGTGCCGGCCCTGTGCTGGCCCTGTGAGTCCCGTTGCCAGTCGGTTTCGGGCGCGGGCCGGGGCACGGCGGGGGCGAGGGCGGGCAGGTGCACGGTGAAGACGGTCCGCCCGGGCACGCTGTCGACGGTCACGGCGCCGCCGTGCGCGCCGGCGACGGCCTGCACGATGGCGAGGCCCAGGCCGGTGGAGCCGGTGGCGCGGGAGCGCGCGGAGTCGCCGCGGGCGAACCGTTCGAAGACGCGGGGGAGCAGGTCCGGCGGGATGCCCTGGCCGTTGTCCTGGACGTCCACGCACAGCCAGGGGCCGCGCCGCTGCACGCGCGCGGTGACGGTCGTGCCCGGCGGTGTGTGGGTGCGGGCGTTGGCGAGCAGGTTGACGAGGACCTGTTGCAGCCGCGCCGAGTCGGCGGACACCAGGGCCGGTTCCTCGGGGAGTTCGAGGCGCCACACGTGGTCGGGTCCGGCGGCGCGGGCGTCGCTGATGGTGTCGATGACGAGGGGGACGAGGTCGGTCTGCTCGAACTGGAGCGGGCGGCCCGCGTCGAGGCGGGCGAGCAGCAGCAGGTCCTCCACGAGGAAGGTCATCCGGCCGGCCTCGGACTCGATCCGGCCCAGCGCGTGCCGGGTGTCGGGCCCGACCTGCTCGCGTCCGCGGCGGGTCAGTTCGGCGTACCCCCTGATGGAGGCCAGGGGGGTCCTGAGTTCGTGGCTGGCGTCCGCGACGAACTGGCGGACCCGCATCTCGCTCTCCTGGCGGGCGTGCAGGGCGCCGTGGACGTGGTTCAGCATCCGGTTGAGCGCGGCGCCGACCTGGCCGACCTCGGTGTGCGGGTCGGTCTCGGACTCGGGGACCCGCTCGGAGAGGTTGACCTCGCCGGTGTGCAGGGGGAGTTCGGAGACCCGGGTGGCGGTGGCGGCGACCTTGCGCAGGGGGCGGGTGGCGAGTCCGACGAGCACGTAGCCGGCGATGACGGCGGCACCGAGACCGGCGGCGGTGACGCTGATCTCCACGAGGATCAGTGTGTTGATGGTGCTGTCGACGGCGTTGGTGGGCAGGGCGACGTAGTAGCCGGAGTCGTTGCCCTGCACGTACATCGCGAGGTAGTCGCCGAGGCCGGGGACGGTCACGGTGTGGGTGCCGGTCAGGGGCACGCCCTCGAGCGCGGCCCGCTGGGAGGCGCTCAGCTCGGTGGCCGTCATCTGCTGCCGGATGTCGTCGGACACCTGCTCGGCGACGACGGCCTTGGAGACCGCGCCGTCGGCGGCGACCTCCGCCGCCACGGTCCGCTCCTGCGTCGGACCGTTGGTGACGAAACCGTCGACGCGGTCCTCCACCAGGGTGTTCTTCTCGCCGTCCCGGCCGAACGGCGGTCCCGACAGCCGCTTGCCGGCCTCGACGACCTGGTCGCCCAGCTGCTCGTACAGATGTGACCGCAGGGCCAGTGTCGTCACCGTGCCGATCACCGCGCAGACCACAGCGATCAGCACCACCGACGCCACGACGAGCCGGGTCCGCAGGGTGCGGGGTTTGCGGGGCTTGCCTGCTCGCCTCTGCGCACGCGGCCGTCGTCGCCCGCTCATGACGCCGCGGGCTTGATCAGGTAACCGGCGCCGCGCCGCGTGTGGATCATCGGCTCGCGCCCCGCGTCGATCTTGCGCCGCAGGTACGAGATGTACAGCTCGACCACGTTGGCCTGGCCGCCGAAGTCGTACGACCACACGCGGTCCAGTATCTGGGCCTTGCTGAGCACCCGCCGCGGGTTGCGCATCAGGAAGCGCAGCAGCTCGAACTCGGTGGCGGTGAGGTGGATGTTGTCGCCGCCCCGCGAGACCTCGTGGCTGTCCTCGTCCAGGGTGAGGTCGCCGACGACGAGCACCGACTCGGAGCGGCGGTCGGCGGCGCCGGAGCGGCGGATGAGTCCGCGCAGCCGGGCCACGACCTCCTCCAGGGAGAACGGCTTGGTGACGTAGTCGTCGCCGCCGGCGGTGAGGCCGGCGATCCGGTCCTCCACGGCGTCCTTGGCGGTGAGGAACAGGACGGGGACGTCCGGGTGTTCGCGGCGCAGCCGGCCGAGGACGGTCAGCCCGTCCATGTCGGGCAGCATCATGTCCAGGACGACGGCGTCGGGCCGGAACTCGCGGGCGGTCTGGATGGCGCCCGTGCCGTCACCGGCGCTGCGGATCTGCCATCCCTCGTAGCGCAGGGCCATGGACAGCAGTTCGGTGATCGACAACTCGTCGTCCACCACAAGCACTCGGACGGGGCTCCCGTCCGGCCTCAGCAGTTCGGTGCGCCCCTGGGGCGAGGTCGTGGTCATGCAGGACACCATGTCGGGGTCCTCTGAGAACACGCTTTCCGCTGTCTGTGATTTCCCTGAGAAACGCACAGGAAGCTCTCAGGAAAGCGCGGTGCGGGCGCGGGCCCGAGGCCCGTCCGTCCGTGTTCGCCCCGGTCGCGCGGCCGGGGCGGTCCGGTGGAGCGTCTGCCTCCGTGCGGCGGCCCCTTACGGGTTCCTGTGCGTTGCCGGGAGTTCCCTGAGGGAGCCCGCCCGGTCCGGTGGCCGCCCGGGGCTCAGTCCGGGAGGGCGGCGAGCCACTCGACGAGGATGCGGTTGACCTCCTCGGGCCGCTCCTGCTGGATCCAGTGGCCGCAGCCGTCGAGCAGGTGGGAGGAGACCAGGCCGGGCAGGGTGGTGGCGTGGGCGTCGATCGCGTCGGCGAGCCAGGTGGTGGAGGCGTCCAGGCGACCGGCGACGAACAGGGACGGCTGGACGACGGGGGCGCCGTCGTGGTCGGCGAGGTCCTCCCAGTCCCGGTCCACGTTCCGGTAGCGGGCCAGCGCCCCGCTCAGCCCGGTCCGCTCGAACTCCGCCGCGCAGAGGTCGAGTTCCTCCTCGGTGAGCCAGCCGGGCAGCCGGCCGGCGGGGAAGCGGTCGCGCATCCGGCCACCGCGGGGCACGAAGTACGGGCTCGGCGCGTCGGGGGCGGGCATGGTGTCGGCGGACAGGGCCGCGTAGAACCCGGCGAGCCAGCCGCGTACGTCGGGCTCGATCTCGGCCTCGGCCCGGCCGGGCTCCTGGAAGTAGGAGACGTAGAACTCCTCCTGCGCGCCCGCCATCCGCGCGAAGACCTCGCCAGGGCGTGTAGGGGACGCCGAGCAGGCCGACCGCGCGGAAGACGTGCGGGCGGAGCAGTGCGGAGTGGGCGGCGACGGACGAGCCCCAGTCGTGGCCGACGACCACCGCGTGCTCCTCGCCGAGGGCGCGCACCACGGCGGCGTTGTCCTCGACCAGTTCCCGCATGCGGTACGCCTCCGGGGCGGCGGCCCGGGAGGAGCGGCCGTACCCCCTGACGTCGAGGGCGACCGCGCGGTGTCCGGCGGCCGCGAGGGCGGGCAACTGGTGGCGCCAGGAGTACCAGGACTCGGGGAATCCGTGCACGAGGAGCACCAGCGGGCCGGTGCCCTGCTCCACGAGATGGATCCGGCCCGCGGGGGAGGGAACGGTCCGGTGGGTGAGGTCCAAGGTCTGCCGCGACATGAGAGCTCCAGAAGTCCGGGCCCGGAAGGTGCCGGGCCGCCCGGCCACGGGCGGCCCCCGTCCGGTGGAACCCCGCCCGGGCGGAGCTCCGTCACCGGCATCCTGCGGGGGCGGTCCGGAACGGGGCGAGGGGACTTGCCGGTTCGGCAAAACGGGGGAGGGCGGGGCGGGGGGGGAGCGGGTCGCGGGGCGGCGGGGGCGCGGCGGCCGGGCGGGCCGGATCGCGGGCAGTCGCGGGGCTGTCGCGGGCCCGCGGCGGATCCGCCGCGGGCGGCTCAGCCCTCAGAACAGCTCGTCCTGGAGATGCCCCGTCGCCTTTCTGAACTCCCGCACCGGCACGTTCACTTCGTCCGTCCCCCCGGCCGGGACGAGCTCCCAGCCCCGCATCAGCCGGGTGTCCAGCACGACGACTCCCGCCGCCGTCGCCAGGTGCAGATCCGGGCCGGCGGCGGCGACCAGCTCTCCGCTCACCGCGCCCCCGGCGGTCAGCTCGCTCACCGCGCCGACGGCCGCCGGCGCCTCCGCGAGGCCGAAGACCCCCATGTGGTCGACGGCCCGGAAGGGCTCCCGCGCCAACGACTCGGGCCAGCCGCCGAGTCCGACCGCCCTGGCGTGCAGTTCACGGATCTCCAGCGCCCGTTCCCCCTCGTGCCGCGGCAACTCGGCCCGTACGGCCCGCTTCTCGGCGTACGGGACCCGGTCCGGGACACGCAGCGCGGCCCGCAGCAGTTCCTCCGTGCGCCGGGCGGCCATCAGGGGGCCGGTGCCGAGCCAGCTGAAGGAGACGGCGCCCTGCTCCAGCAGCCGCGCCGGCCCCCGCCCGGCCGCGGTGATCCCCACCTTGACCAGGCCGGGCCCGAACCAGGCCAGGTACACGCGGTACGGCCGCGGGTCGTCGGCCACACCGTCCGCGGCGACGGAGTGCGCCCGGTCCAGCCGCCCGCACTCCTCGCAGCGCGCCCCCGTGCTGCGGGCCGGCACGGCCGCCCGCACCGGGCAGGCGTGTCCCCGAGCCCCCGTACACGCCCGCACACTCCCTTCCACGACCCCGAAGGCGACCCGCTTCCCCCAGGACAGCGGGCTGCGACGCCCCCCGTCCCACAGCAGCTCGGGGCCGGCCCCCGACCAGCGCAGCCCCGCGCACTTCCATGCCTGTGCCATCACCCACCACGGTAGGCGCCACCACTGACGACGCCCCTGCGGCCACCCGCCGGGGAGACCGCGGGGCAGCGTGCCGGCGGCCACGGCCGGACCGGTTCCACCGACCCGGCCGCCGGGGCCCGGGGCGGGGTCAGGGCTGCCGCCCCCCGAACTCCCACTCATGGACCTCGATGTCGGCGTACCGGTCCGGGGTCAGCACGGCCCGTGCCGCGTCCGGGTCCGGGGCGCGGAGCAGCACCGCCGTCCCGAGCCAGGCGCCGCCGTCGTCGGACAGCAGCGGCCCGTACGCGATCAGCTCGTCGCGGTCGTCCGGTACGTCGAGATCGGCGGCCTCCCCCGCACCGAGCCCGAGGACCAGGTACCGCTCGCCCCCGTCCCGGCCGCCGGGGAAGTCCCACATCGTGCGCCCCAGCAGGTTGCGCCACCGCCGCAGCAGCACGTCCCGGTAGGCCCCGGCCTGGTAGCCCGGCTCGTCGAACGCGAACGCCCGCGCGGCGGCCGGGTCCGGCAGGTCGACGATGTGCACGCTGCCGCTGAGCACGCCCTCGTCGAAGGTCGGCCCCCGCGCGATCAGCTCGGCCTCGTACCGGTCCATGTAGGACCAGTGCTCCTCCACCAACTCGGTGCGCAGGGCGAGAGAGCCGGGCCGGTCACGGTGATGACAGAAGAACTCCATGCGCCCAGTCTCGACGACTCCCCCGCGGGCCGGGGCCGAACAGCCGAGCCATCCCGGCCGAGCCACCCCGGCCGAGTCGCCGTCCTGCGGTCGGATCCGGACGAGAGGCCTCAGGCGGCGACGCGGGCGGCGAGCTGCTTGGCCTTCTCGGCGGCGTCGGCCAGCGCCTGCTCGCGGGAGGCCTCCGCGAGGGGGACCAGGTCCGCCATCGCGGGGTTGGCGGCGGCCATGGTCAGCTCGGGCACGATGAAGTCGACCTCGGCGCCGACCATGTCGGCCAGGACGGCCCGGAGGTAGTTCTGCACGTACTCGTAGCCCTCGCGCGGGGTGCCCGGCGCGTAGGAGCCGCCCCGGCTGGCGACGACGACGATCGGGAGGCCCTTGAGGGTCGAGTCGGGTCCGGCCGTGCGGCCCATCAGGAGGACCTGGTCCATCCATGCCTTGAGGGTCGAGGGGATGGTGAAGTTGTACATCGGGGCGCCGATCAGCACGGCGTCCGCCGCCTCCAGTTCCTCCACCAGCTTCAGCCGCTCGGCGAACGCCGCGGCCTGCTCCGGGGTGTGGGCGGCCGGGTCGGCGAAGCCGGCCGAGGCGGTGAGGGCGTCCAGGTGCGGGACGGGCTCCGCGGAGAGGTCGCGGTAGTTCACGGTGCCCTGCGGGTGCTGCTCCTCCCACGCCTTGCGGAAGGCCTCCGTCACGGCGCGCGACGCGGAGGCGGAGGCGGGGAACAGCGACGAGTCCAGGTGCAGCAACGTGGCCATGGGGCACTCCAAGGTCGGGATACGTTTCCGTACGCAGCTATCAATAGCTACGTGACAACTAATAACACAGCTACTTACTTTTTTTCATCCCCGAACGGCAAGGCGGTACCCTGGGGGCATGGCGGACACGAGGACGGATCACGAGCCGGGGGCGTGCAGCCGGGTCGGCGACGGCATCACCAGCGTCTTCGGGCTGCTCGGCAAGCGCTGGACGGGCATGATCGTGGCCGCGCTGATGCAGGGCCCGGTCTACTTCGCCGCACTGCGCCGCGGCATCCCCGGCATCAGCGAACGCATGCTGTCCGACCGTCTGACCGAGCTGAGCGCCGCCGGTCTCGTGGTGCGCGAGGTCGACGAGGGCCCGCCGCTCCGCGTCTCGTACCGTCTGACCGACGCCGGGGCCGCCTTGGACCCCGCCCTCCAGGAACTGGGCCGCTGGGCGGAGAAATACCTGCTCAAGACCGACGGCGCCTGCTGAGGCAACCGCCGGAACCCGGCGTGCCGGTACGGCGCCCCGGGGACGCCGAACCCGTACCGGAGGAGCACGGCCGCCCCGAGCGGGCTCCGCACGGCTCCGCCGGCCGTGACCGCGCCGGTCTGCACGGGGCCGCATCGGACGGCGCTTCTGTCGTACCGTCAGCCGGCCGGGACCGCGTCCCTCCGGACACCCGGAGAGCCGTGACGCGGCCGACGAACGCGGAGCAGGACCAGGCGCGGAGCCGAAGCGGGGGCAGACCAGGCGCGGGGGCGGAGCCGTGGCGGAGGCGAACCGGGCGCGGAGCCGAACCGAGGGCGGAGCCGAACCGAGGGCGGAGCCAAGCCGAAGGCAAAGCCGGAGCGGGCGCAGGTCCACCAGCCCGCCGGAGTGATCACGGCGCGACCGGCGGTCGGCGCGGAGGGGGAGAGGGGGTTTCCGATGCTGTGGGCCGGGGGCTTTCGCGCGGTCCGCGCCCCGATCGGACAGAGGTCGCGCGGGTGGTCACCGGCCGGACGAGGGACCCGCGGGCCGACCGGGCGACGACGGCCCGCGCACCGGCGGGACGCGTGGCGTTCCGGACGTCACCGCCGGACGGCACCGCCGGCCGTGGTTGATCCCCACCGGGCCCGGCGACGGCCAGCGGACACGGCACACCGTCGCGCCGCGTGGCGGGAGGTCGTCCGGCCGACCACGCGCGCGACGGCGGGACGCGTCCCGCCCGCCCGGCGCACGCCCTGAACACGAGCCGCGCCATGGCTCCGACCGTCCTCGTCGAAGACCCGCACGGCTCGTGAGGCCGGGGCTGGGGCCGGACAGCCCCGGGTGGGAGCTAGCCGGACCTGCGCCGAGCCGAACGGCGCTCGGGGACGAACTCCGGCACGTCCTCGAGCGGGAAGTGGTCGTTCTCCGCGGACTCCACGAAGTCTCCGAAGTCCGGTGCCTGGAAGGGGTTCGCCGCCGGGGGCGGCGAGGTCGCGAGGGAACTGCGCGGCGCCCCTTCCGGAGCGGAGAACAGCGAGGTCGAGTCGATGAGAGGACTCCCATTCGTTACAGGGCTGTGAGGAAGCCGGCGTGCCGTGAGAGGGCACCGCGGGTCCTACAGCTTGGTCAGCTTGGGGTACGGACTGAGGATCCGCTGTTGCGCCGAGCCGAAATCGACGAGGACCGCGATCCCCTCCTCGATGCCGATCACCCGGCCGAGGCCGTACACGTCGTGCGTGACCTGGTCACCCACGGCGAACTGCTTGGGCGGCGGCGCGACCGGAGCCTTGAAGGGGCTGGTGGGCAGATGGCGCTTCGATGCAGCAGGCTTTGTCATTGCCCCCAGTATGCGCCCGACCGCGGCCGCCCGGCAGCGCTCGAACACCTCTTCCGTCTCCCGGAGGGCTTCGATCGGTCCAACGCGAGAGGCCCCGGATCTCTCCGGGGCCTCTCGTCGGTGTGCACTCGGCAGGATTCGAACCTGCAACCTTCTGATCCGTAGTCAGATGCTCTATCCGTTAAGCTACGAGTGCTTGTTCTTCTTCTGTTCTCCGTCTCCGCTCCCGGCCCTTGCGGCCCGCTCGCGGCGACAGGAAGAACATTACATGACTGCCGCCGCCATGTGAAATCCGATTCCCCCACCCCTTGTGACCTGCGAGAAGACCCGATCCGGGGGGTGCGGAACAGGGGGCCGGGAACGACGAAGCCCCGGTCGCGGAGGACCGGGGCTTCGAAGTCGAGCGGAGGCGGAGGGATTTGAACCCTCGATGGGCTTTGAGGCCCAAACCGCATTAGCAGTGCGGCGCCATAGACCGGACTAGGCGACGCCTCCACACAACCGCTCGCGTGACCGCGAGTGGCGCGTGCAGATGATGACACAGTCGAGCGTCGTGTCACCAATCGGCGTCCACGGTACTAGGCGGGCGGCCCGCAGGGCAAAGGCATTCGCCGGGCGGAACGTCGCCGGGGGCGGGGCGTTAAACAGGTCATGGTCCAGGTCACACCGCTGCGGCGGATCGTTCTCACCCTCTCCGCCTCCGCCGTCGCCGTCGCCGGCTCCCTCGGCGCGGGTTCCGTCACCGCCCACGCCGGATCCGGCCCGGCCCGGCCGCCCCTCGCGCCGCCACCCGTCCGCGACGAGGACCGGCCCGCCTCCGGCGATCACCTCACCGTGACCGTCCGGGGCGCGGACGGGGGCGCCGACGGGACCTTCACGGTGCGGTGCCGTCCGGACCGGGGGACGCACCCGGACGTGTCGGGTGCCTGCGCGGCCGTGGACCGCAACACCCGGTGGGGGAGGGATCCCTTCGCGCCCGTGCCGGAGGGCAGCGTGTGCACCATGCGGTACGGCGGTCCGGCCACCGCCCACGTCACCGGCCGGTGGGCCGGGCGCCCCGTCGACACGACGTTCGAGCGCGGCAACGGATGTCAGATCGAGCGCTGGGACCGGTTCGTGCCGTTGCTGCCCGAGGCGGGGCGGACCGCGGCCCGCCCCTGACGAGGAGGGCCGGGGGGGGCGGTCGACCGGGTTCCGTTCCGCCTCCGTCCGGGAAGGCCCGCCGGAGCCCGTGGCCAGGCGCCCCCGACCCCACGGAAGCCGCACAGGTTTCCCGTGGCGGGAGCACCCGTCGCGTAAATGTCACGCGAAGGTCCCGCGAAGGCGGGGCGGGCGGTCGTACGTTCTGAGGCACTTCGTCGTGCGAGCTGCCTCTCATCCGGCGCCGCGAGCACGGCCCCAACCCTTAGACTCGCTCGCGTGACACGCTGCGGGAGGGTTGGCAATATGGCCCGGGCGGTCGGCAAGGTGCGGTAACAGGGAGGAAGCGACTCGTGAGCAGCAGGCCATCCCGAGGCGCTGCTCGCCTCGCAGCCATACTCGACGCACTGCCCGACGCGTTGGTCCTGGTCAACGCCAACGGGACCGTCGTCAACGCGAACACCATCGCGCTGGAGGCGTTCGAGACGCCGGGCACCGCCCTCGTGGGGCGGGGACTGCTCGATCTCCTGCCGGAGTTCGACTCCAAGCTCATCCCCGGCTCGATGCGGCGCCCTGACCACATGGACCCGCGCGGCCGGACCAAGCCCACGCGGATGACCGCCCGGCGCACCGACGGCACCGAGTTCCCCGTCGAGGTCACCAGCGCCAACCTCGAGAACGGCCAGCAGGCCTACGACAGCTACGGCTACGCCAACGACGAGCTGCTGATGCTCGTGGTGCGCGACCTGTCGGGCACCGTCGACACCGAGGCCGAGCTGGCCCGGTCGCAGCGGCAGACCGAGATGATCCTGCGGGCCGCGTCCGAGGGCGTCGTCGGCACCGACACCGACGGGCGGATCGTGCTGGTCAACCCGGCCGCCGCCCAGACCCTGGGTTACCGGGCGAGCGACCTCGGCGGCAAGGAGCTGCACACGCTCGTGCTGCACTCCCGCGCCGACGGCTCCCCCTTCCCCTACGACGAGTCGCCGCTCGCCGACACCCTGCGCTCCGGGCGCAAGCACCGGGTGCGCGGGCAGGTGCTGTGGGCCAAGAGCGGGGACAAGGTCTCGGTCGACCTGACGACCGCGCCCGTCCGCGACGGCGACCAGCTCGTCGGCGCCGTGATGACCTTCACCGACCGGCGGCCGTACGACTCCCTCGCCGAGGAGAAGGACGCCGTCGAGAAGCGGCACCGGGACGAGCTGGAGCGGCTCTCCGAGGAGCACGCCTCCGATCTCACCGCGCTGCGCCAGCAGCACGTCACCGAGGTGGAGGAGCTGCACGAGCGCCACCAGGAGGAGCTCGCGGCCGGTGAGGAGCGCTACGCCGCGCTCGGCGAGCGGGAGAAGGACCGGTACGAGGCCCTCGCCGCCCGCTACGACCAGCTGCTGACCCTGCTCGGACGGTCGCTGCGCGGCCCCCTGGACGAACTGCGCCGCGAACTGTCGGCGCTCGCCGCCGACGACGCCGGGCAGCTGTGGCCCGAGGCCAACCAGGTCCTGCACCACCTGTCGGCCGGGTACGCCCGCATCACCACCCTCATCGACAACGTCCTCGGCTACCAGCGCCTGGACACCGGCGGCGAGGCCATCACCCGGACGAAGGTGATGCTCGACGCCGTCGTCGCCGCCGGTGTCGACGGGGCCGTCGAGCTGGTCGGGCCCGGCCGGGTCCAGTTCGCCGTGCACGCGCCGCCCATCGAGGCCGAGGTCGACGCGCGGCTCCTCGCGACCGCGCTCGCCCACCTGGTCGCCGATGTCGCGGGCGTCGACGCCACCGGCAACGCGCCCGTCTCGGCGGGCGGTTACATGGACAACACGGTCGTCGTGGCCGCCGCCCAGCGCGGCGAGGTGGTCCGCATCGAGGTGCGCGGCCCGTACGCGGGCGGCGACCCGGTGCACGAGCCGATCGTGCGCGGGATCGTGCGGGCGCACGGCGGCGTGCTCCAGACGCACGAGGTGCCGGGAATGAGTGGCAGCGCGTACGTCCTCGAGGTCCCGCTGGGCGGCGGGGCGGGCGCCGTCGCCGCTCCCGCCGTCGGCTCCGCCGTCGCGCTGTCGGCCGGTTCGCCGGGCGGGGCCGCGGAGACGGCCGACGGTGTCGCCGCGGCTGACCCGGCCGACGGGCAGACCGCCGTCGCGGGGCGGCGACGGGCCCGGCGGTCCTCCGTGGACGCCTTCCTGGAGAGCGAGGTCGCGGGCGCGGCGCCCGTCGGTGCCGAGGGTGAGCCCGCGGTGCCGACCGGCCGGCGCCGCCGGCGCGGCCCGGCCGCCGAGGAGGTCCCGGCCCCGGCCCCCGTCGAGGAGGCCGACGCCTCCGGCGGGACCGGCCGACGGCACGCGCGGTCCGCCGGAACCGGCGGGGACGCCGGGGTGAGCGAGGGCGCCGTCGTCACGGCCGCCGAGCACGCGGCGGGCACCGCCGCCTCGGGCACGGGACTCGGCGGCACCGTCCCGCCGCAGGGCGTGCCGGCGCCGGGCGGACGGCGGGCCCGGCACGACGGCGACGAACCGCAGGCGGCCCTGCCGCCCGCCCTGCCCGCGCTCGCGAGCGCCCCGGTGCCCGCGGAGGGCGCCGAACAGCCGACGGGCCGCCGCCGGCGCGCCCTGGCCGCCGCGAACGAACGCGCCGCCGCGCAGGAGGCGGGGCCCCGCACGGTGTTCGCCCTGCCGCCCGCGGAGGCGGACCGGTCGACCGGGGAGGCGGCCGGCGCGGAGGGGACGGACGGCGGCGCGGAGGCGCGGGAAGCGGGACAGGTTCCGGGGCAGCAGGGGCCGGTGCCGGTCGCTCTCGTTCCGGGGCAGGACGCCGTACCCGTTCCCGTTCCGCTGCCCGTTCCCGGGCAGGCCCAGGTGCCCGCTCAGGCCGCGTCCGACGACTCGCCGATCGACCACGGTCGGCACGACGCCGTCCCGCACGGCCGGGCCGACGACCACACCCCGCCGCAGCCGCACCCCACCACCGCGCCCACGGGCCGTCGGCGGCGGGCGGGCGGCCAGCCGGTGACGGAGGCGGGGACCGGGACCGAGGGCGTCGCGGCCGCCACCGTTCCGGCACAGGCGCCGGCTCCGCAGGCGCAGCCGCCCCGGGTTCAGGCACCGCAGCCGCAGGCGCAGCCGGCACAGGGTCCCGCGCCCGTGCAGGTCGCAGCGGAGCTGCCGCTTCCGGCTCAGCCGCTCCCCGGGCAGGCGGTGCCGGCACCCGCGCGGCCGCTGCCCGGTGGGCCGGCCGCCGGGCAGCCCGTCATCCCCGGCCAGGCGGGCCAGGCCGGTCCGGGCGCCGCGGCCCCCCAGGCCGTAGCGGCCGTGCCGGGGCAGGCGGGTGCCCCCGCGCAGGTCCCGCCCGTCGGGCCGCTCCCTGCCGAAGCGGCCGCCCCGACGCCGACCCCCGGTTCGGGCACCCCGCTGCCGCCCGAGGCGGCCGCGGCACCGCCGCGGGTGGCTCAGCCCCTGCCCGCCGAGGCCGCGCCGGTCCCGCCCGTCGACCCCAACTCCACCCAGGGCCGCGCGATCAGCGTGCGGACGCTGGGCCAGGGCGTGCCCTTCACCCGGCAGGCCGCGCAGGTGCAGCAGGCGCAGCAAGCACCGCAGGCCCAGCCGGTCCAGCGGTTGCAGCAGGCCGCGCAGCCCCCGCAGGCCGCCCAGCCCACGGCCCCCCACTCCGCCTCCGCCACCCCCGCCCCGCACCACCCGAACGGTTCCGGGCGGCGCCGCAAGCTGGGCACGCGGCCCGACCCGGCGGCGGGACAGGAGCAGACGGCCCGTCCGCACCCGACGGCCGGGCAGGCCGCCGTACCGCAGGCGCCGGCGGCTCCGGGCGCGCCCGTCGCGCACCCCTCCCTCGCGGGCCAGCCGCTTCCCGGGCAGCCGGCGGCCGGGCAGTCCCTGGCCGGTCAGTCGCGGCTCGCGCCCGGGACCGAGGGGGCGGGGCGGTCGTACGCCATAGGGGCGCCGGACAAGAACGCCGCCGAGGGGCCGGAGCCGCTGGACGGGCCGGGCGGGGCCGTCGAGGTGGCCGATCCGCCGCGGCCGCAGCCGATGGACGACGAGCTGCCGCCGGAGCCGCTGGACAACCCGCGCCGGCTGCTGGTGTGGCCGGCTCCGGACGTCGGTACGCAGCAGGCGCTCAGCGACCGCGGCTACCGGCCGGTCGTCGTGCACTCGCGCGAGGAGGTCGACGCCCAGATCGCCGCGTTCCCGGCCGCGCTGTTCGTCGATCCGCTGACCGGGCCGATCACCCGGACCGCGTTGCAGTCGCTGCGTCAGGCGGCGGTGGCGGCGGAGGTGCCGGTGCTGGTCACGGCCGGGCTCGGACAGGCGACGCGCGAGGCGGCGTACGGCGCCGATCCCGCCGTGCTGCTGAAGGCGCTCGCGCCGCGGGACAGTGAGCAGCATCCGCCGCGGGTGCTGCTGATCGAGGAGCACGCGGAGATCGCGCTGGCGCTGACCGCGACGCTGGAGCGGCGCGGGATGCAGGTCGCGCGGGCGGCCGGTGACGCGGACGCGGTCACGCTCGCCGGGCAGCTGCGGCCGAACCTGGTCGTGATGGACCTGATGCAGGTGCACCGGGGTCAGGCCGGGATCATCGACTGGCTGCGGGCGAACCGGCAGCTCAGCCGCACGCCGCTGGTCGTCTACACGGCCGCCGTCGACCAGGCGGACCTGCCCCGGCTGGCCTCCGGCGAGACCGTCCTCTTCCTCGCGGAACGCTCCACCAGCGAGGAGGTGCAGGTCCGGATCGTCGATCTGCTGGCGCGGATCGGCACCAACTGAGGGGCCGGGCCCTCCTTCACGGCCGGGCGACCAGCCTGCGGGCCGCTTCCTTCACGGAGGCGCGCAGGCGGTCGCGGTCGGATTCGTCCCCGCCGACCAGGATGCGGCGCATCTGGGGGACGACGGTGGCCCAGTTGGCGAGCGCGACCAGCAGGAAGAGCAGGTCGCGGGCGGGGATCGCGTCGTCGACGACCCCGCGGTCCTGGCCGTCCTGGAGGGCGGCGACCTTGCGGGCGTAGTGCTCCTGCCGTTCGGCCTCGTCGGGGAGTTCGGCGGTGCCGTACTCGATGCCCTCCCAGTACAGGAGCCGCAGGAGTTCGGGGTGGGCGGCGTGGTAGTCCATGAGCCGGTCCATCCAGCCCTCGACGTCGTCGGGGTCGACGGGGACGGCGGCGGCGAGGTCGACCATGCGGCGGCCGAGGACCTGAGTGAACAGCTCCGCCTTGTTGCCGAAGTAGGCGTAGATCAGCTGCTTGTTGGCCTTGGCCTCGGTGGCGATGCGGTCGATGCGGGCGCCCGCGATGCCGTACCGGGCGAATTCGGCCACCGCCGCTTCGAAGATCCGCGCCCTGGTGGCCTCGGGGTCGCGGGGGGTCCTGGTCGTTGCCATGGGGTCAGGGTAGCGCGCGGGTAACCAACTGGTTGGTTGACAGGGAATGGAGGCGCGGCCGAGACTGTTCCCCCCACTGTTCCAACCAACCGGTTGGTTATTGGAGTCGGCTCGAAGGAGCGCGTCCACCATGCCGTCCGCAGTCACCGTCAGGCAGCAGCACACCGAGTCCGCGGGGCGGACCCGGCTCGCCCACCGCCTGTTCCTCCCCCTCGTCGCCCTCTGCACCGCCGTTACCGCCGCCAACATCTACGTGGCCGCCCCGCTCCTCCCCCTCATCGCCCGCGACTTCGGCTCCGCGCCCTCGGCCGTGGCCTGGATCGCGTCGGTCGCCCAGTTCGGCTACGCCGCCGGCCTCCTCTTCTTCGCCCCGCTCGGCGACCGCGTGAACCGCCGCCCGCTCGTCGCGGCCCTCTCGCTGGTCACCACGGCGGCGCTGGTCGCCGGTGCCGCGGCGGCCGGCACGGCCGCGCTCGCCGCCGCCGTGTTCGTCGCCTCGGCCGCCACCGTCGTGCCGCAGCTCCTGGTGCCGCTGGTCGCCGAACGCGCCCCCGCCCACCACCGCGCCCGGCACGTCGCCGCCGTCATCGCCGGTCTGTTCACCGGCATCGTCGCCGCCCGCGTCCTCGGCGGACTCGCCGGACAGGCCTTCGGCTGGCGCGCGGTGTTCGTCGGCGCCGCCGGCCTCACCGCGGTCCTCGGCCTGCTCACCGCGGCCGCCCTGCCCGCCGAGCACCGTCGCCCCCGCGACGGCGGCCTGTTCGCCGGGCTGCGCGCCATGCCCGGCCTGGTGCGCCGGTCGCCCGACCTGTGGCGGGCGTGCGTGCGGCAGGCCGGCATGTACGGCGCCTGGAGCGCGCTGTGGACCTCGCTGGCGCTGCTGCTGACGGGCGGGGCGTACGGCCTCTCCACCGCGACCGCCGGCCTGTTCGGCCTCTTCGGCCTCGCCGCCAGCATCGTCGCCCCGCTGGCCGGCGGCCTGGTCGACCGCTTCGGCGCCGCGAAGGTGGTCCGCAACGCGTATCTGCTGGCCGCGGTGTCGGTGCCGCTGTTCTGGCTGGGCGGTCAGGTGATGGTCGCGCTGTTCGCCGCCGCGATCGTGATCCACACGGCCCTCGTCGCCTCCCACGTCGCCAACCAGACCCTCGCCCTCACCACCACCGACGCCCCCGCCACCGCCAACAGCGCCTACGTCGTCGCGGGCTTCGCCGGCGGAGCCACCGCCTCGGCCCTGGCAGGCCTCGCCTTCACCCACTTCGGCTGGACCGGCGTGGTCACGATCGCGGGACTGTGGCTGACGGCCGGATGGGGAACCACGCGGGGCAGGCGCGCGTAGGCCTGCGGCGGCACGGCGGTCCGGCGGGTCCGGGCAGGACGCCGTCGGCGGACGAGCCCCGTCGGCGGACGCGTCCCCCGGCCGGTGCCGGCCGGCACCGGCCGGCACCGGCCGGCTCTCTCCGGACAGCCGTCCGCCCGGCAGGGGCCGCGAGGTGCCCTGCCGGGCGGACGGGGTGGGTCAGAGCTGTCAGAGCTGTCAGAGCCGGGTGACGTCCAGGTCGCCCGCCGCGTACCGCCTGCGCAGCACCTTCTTGTCGAACTTGCCCACGCTCGTCTTCGGCACCGCCTCGACGATCGTCCAGCGCTCCGGGAGCTGCCACTTGGCGACGCCGCCCTCCTCGGCGAGGAAGGCGCGCAGGGCCTGGAAGTCGGTGGTGGCGCCCTCCTTGAGGACGACCGTGGCCAGCGGGCGCTCGCCCCACTTGTCGTCGGGGACGGCGACCACGGCCGCCTCGGCGACGGCCGGGTGGGACATCAGCGCGTTCTCCAGGTCCACCGACGAGATCCACTCGCCGCCGGACTTGATGACGTCCTTGGCGCGGTCGGTGAGGGTGAGGAAGCCGTCGGCGGAGATGGTGCCGACGTCCCCCGTCTTCAGCCAGCCGTCCTCGCTGATCTTGTCGGCGGGACGCAGGGGTTCGGCGTCGGGCCCGTTGTAGTAGGCGCCGGCGATCCACGGACCGCGGACCTCCAGCTCGCCCGCGGACTCCCCGTCCCAGGGGAGCCGCTCGCCGCCGGGCCCGGTGAGGCGGGCCTCGACCCCGGCCGGGAAACGGCCCTGGGTCAGGCGGTACCCGAACTCCGCGTCCGTGCCGACCGCGGCGGCCGGCGGGCGGGCGATGGTGCCCAGCGGGGAGGTCTCCGTCATGCCCCAGGCGTGGCAGACCCGCATGCCGAGCCGGTCGAAGGCCTCCATGAGGGAGGGCGGGCAGGCCGAGCCGCCGATGGTGACCTGGGTGAGGGAGGAGACGTCCCGCGGCTCGGCGGTCAGCTCGGCCAGCAGTCCCTGCCAGATGGTGGGCACCGCGGCGGCGTGGGTCGGCTTCTCGCTCTCGATCATCTCGGCGAGGGGCACGGGCTGGAGGAAGCGGTCCGGCATCAGCATGTTGACGCCGGTCATGAAGGTGGCGTGCGGGAGGCCCCAGGCGTTGACGTGGAACTGGGGGACGACCACCAGGGACGTGTCCTGGTCGGTCAGACCCATCGACTGGGCCATGTTGACCTGCATGGAGTGCAGGTAGATCGAGCGGTGGCTGTAGACCACGCCCTTGGGGTCGCCGGTCGTGCCGGAGGTGTAGCACATGGCGGCGGCCTGGCGTTCGTCCAGCTCGGGCCAGTCGTAGACGGTCGGCTTCCCGGCGATCAGGTCCTCGTACTCGTGCACCCGCGCGGTGGCGCCCGCGAGGAGCGAGCGGTCGCCGGGGCCGGTCACGACCACGTGCTCGACCGTCTTCAGGTGCGGGAGCAGCGGGGCCAGCAGCGGCAGCAGCGAGCCGTTGGCGATGACGACCCGGTCGGCCGCGTGGTTCACGATCCACGCCAACTGCTCGGCGGGCAGCCGCAGGTTGAGGGTGTGCAGCACCGCGCCCATGGAGGGGATCGCGAAGTAGGCCTCGACGTGCTCGGCGTTGTTCCAGGCCAGGGTCGCGACCCTGTCGTCGCCGGTGACACCGAGGTCCTCGCGCAGGGCGTGCGCCAGCTGGGCCGCGCGGGCGCCGATCTCGGCGTAGGTGCGCCGCTGCGGCTCGCCCTCGCCGGTCCATGTCGTCACCTGCGACGAACCGTGGATCGTCGACCCGTGGGTCAGGATCCTCGAGATCAGCAGCGGTACGTCCTGCATGGTGCTCAGCACGGCGTCCTCCCAGGTGCGGCGACATTGCCTACGCGGTGGTAACGGTTGCGCTGATTCTGCGCACATACCGCGCGGTATGTCACTAGGGGGCGGGGATCGATCGGGTCACGTTGCCGCCCGCGCCGTACCGCGACGTCGGCGCGCTAGCGGACGACGTCCAGCTCAGGGTCCTCCCGGAGCTTGCCGAGCGCCCGCGACACCGCCGATTTCACCGTGCCCACCGAGACGCCGAGCACCTCGGCCGTCTGCGCCTCACTGAGATCCTCGTAGTACCTGAGGACGACCATCGCCCGCTGCCGGGCCGGCAGCTTCATGATCGCCCGCCACATCGCGTCGTGCAGCGCCTGCCGCTCGGCCGGGTCCCCGTCGCCGGGCCGCGGCTCCGGCTCCGGCAGCTCCTCGCAGGCGAACTCGTCGACCTTGCGCTTGCGCCACTGCGAGGTGCGCGTGTTCAGCAGGGCCCGGCGGACGTAGCCGTCGAGCGCCCCGTGGTCCTCGATCCGCTCCCACGCGACATAGGTCTTGGCGAGCGCGGTCTGCAGCAGGTCCTCGGCGTCGCTCGGGTTCGCGGTCAGCGACCGCGCGGTGCGCAGCAGCACCGGCTGACGGGCGCTGACGTACGACGTGAAGGACGGGTACGGAGATGGCCGCGTCTTGCCGTTCGAAGCGCGGGTGCAGACGGGTGTGGTCATGGGCTCCACGCTAGGTTCGCCCCCGCCTCCCGCGGATCGGCCGTAGGTGCCGAAGGCGAGTCCGCCTCAGGTTGTAGGGGCGGCACCGGCTCCACCTCCTGAAGGTGGACGAGACCACGCCCGCTCCTGCGGGATCACCCCTGGGGGCCGCACGCCGACGGCACCGGCGCATCCCGGCCCCGTCTCAGCCGTCGGCCGGCGGCCCCGGCGCCGGGCTCAGCACTCCCGCACCCGCGGCGACCGGGGGCACGGGCGGCGCCCCGGCCGGCACCGGCGACCGCGGCCGGCGGGACGGGCCGGCCCTCGCAGGCCTTCAGCCGCGCCTTCCCTCACCCCTTCAACCGCCCCTCTCCACCGCGCTTCCGGCCCGTCCGACGCCCGCGGCGCTTCCGGCGCCTCTCCCGTGCCACCCGTCCCTCACCACCACGCCCTCGGCACAACGCCGCTGACCGGCCGTCAGGCCTGCGCCACCGCCGGGGCCGGCCGCCCTCCGCCCACACGGAAGCGTCCGCGCGGCGACGCCGTAGCACCGCCGCGCGGACGCGCTCCCACACCACGGAGCACACCCGGCACGGAAGGAGGCGGACCGGCGCCGGAGGGCGGTCACCCCCTTCCCTTTCTCGAACACATGTACGAAAATAGAGTCATGGCCACCACGGACCGGTACCCCCGGCAGGCCACCACCCTGGCCCTCGCCCACGCCCTGTCGGCCGCCGAACGCGGCCTGGCCGTCATCCCCCTGTCCCGCACCAAGCTCCCCGCGCTGCGTTCCCCCCACCCACCCGCCCTGCGTTCCCCGCACCGCGACGACCCCGCAGTCCCGCCCTGCCACGGCGAGTGCGGCCGCCCGGGCCACGGCGTGTACGACGCCAGCACCGACCCCGCGCGCATCCGCGAACTGTTCGCCGCCGCCCCCTGGGCCACCGGCTACGGCATCGCCTGCGGACTCCCCCCGCACCACCTGATCGGCGTCGACCTCGACACCAAGTCCGGCACCGACTCCACCACCGCCCTGCGCGAACTCGCCCTGCGCCACCTCTTCACCATCCCGCCCACGGTCGTCGTCCTCACCCCCTCCGGCGGCCGCCACCTCTGGCTCACCGGCCCCGCGGACCTCGTCGTCCCCAACTCGGCCGGCCGCCTCGCCCCCGGCATCGACATCCGCGGCGCCGGCGGCTACCTCGTCGGCCCCGGCTCCCGCACCGACCGCGGCGTGTACGCCGTCGCCCCCGGCACCGGGCACCTCGTCCCCGCCCCCTGCCCCCGCGCCCTGCTGCGCCTGCTCCTCCCCCCGCCCCGCCTCCCCCGCCGGGCGTCCCCGGCGACCGGCGGAGCACACGGCCACGGCCTCGTCCAGTTCGTCCTCGCGGCCCACCGGGGACAACGCAACACCCGCCTGTACTGGGCGGCCTGCCGGGCCTACGAGGACGGCATCGGCGAGGCCCTCACCGAAGCCCTCGTCGACGCGGCCGTCCGCACCGGCCTCCCACCCCGGGAGGCCCGCTCGACCCTGGCCTCGGCGGCCCGCATGACCCGCCACCGGCCCCCGCCGCCCCCCGACACCACCCACCGGGCCACCGGCCCCCACGAGCCACCGTGACGGGGGAACGCGGAAGGGGTGCCACCTGGGAGGGTGGCACCCCTTCCGATGGCGACCTCACGACGATTCACGCCACGAGCAGGCGGAGACCGAGCTCCGCCGCGTCGAGGGCGACGAGATCGGGGGTGCGTTCGGCCCACCGGCCCGAGGAGAGGCCGTCGCGGAGTTCGTCCACCGCCGCCGCTCGGCCTGCGGCCCGCCCCTGGTCCACACCGGCACCGCGCGGCGCACCCGTTCGTCCAGGTACGCCTCGGGCCGGCGCCAGCAGGCCTCCGGGAAGCCGTCGGCACAGTGCCACGGAACGAGCACCGGCTCCATGCGGGCCCCGACCATCCGGGCCGGCCGGCCCACCGGGGGCCGGCCCGCGACCAGGCCGGCGACCTCGGGCAGGTAGTCACGGGTGAGCCAGAACCTCAGACGCCATCCGGCGTCACCGGCGTCGTGCGTGAACACCACCACGCGGCGGGCCACGCGCCGCATCTCGCGCAGCCCGGCGACCGGGTCCCGCCAGTGGTGGACGGTACGGAAGGCCATCGCGGCGTCGAAGGACCGGTCCTCGAACGGGAGGCTCTCCGCGGCTGCGGCCACGCACGGCGCCGCACCGACTGGGCGCTGCGCCCGCATGACCGCCGACGGTTCCACCGCCGTGACGTCACGGTCGGGGGGCTCGTAGGAGCCGGTACCGGCCTCGGCGTTCACCGCGCGTCGCCTAGCGTCCCCGCGCGTCCCCGAGCGGCCTCCCAGACCCTCGCGGCGATCCGCGGCTCGGTGCGCCGCGTCGCCGGGTGGTCGGGCCCGATGGCGTCGTACAACTGCGCCCCGGAAAGTCTCAGTTGCTCCTCCGGCGTCGTCCTGATCCCCATCGCCCGCGCCTGCAGTTCCTTGTCGATGGCCGTCACCAGGGCGGCGGCGCGGTCGCGCTGCTCCAGCAGCAGGCCGCGCAGCCGGCGCAGGCGCGCGACCGCGTCGGTGGCCGGGTCGTCCACCGGATCCGCGATCTCGCGCAGTCCGAAGCCCAGCCGCAGGTGGGCGAGCATCTCCCGCAGCCGCTCCACGTCACCGACCGAGCAGGCCCCGTACCCGGCGGCCGTCCGCGCGGACGGCCGCACGAGGCCGATCTCGTCGTAGTGGTGCAGCGTGGACGGTCACGTCGGCCGGCTCGGCCACGCGCCCGACGGTCAGGTGCTCTTCCACACCACCGACCATGCGGCAGCACGCCACGTGAGGGTCAGGCGCTCCGCTTCCCCTGCCGTCCGTGACCGACCGTCAGCAGGTTCCGCACGGCGTCGGGTGACGGGGACACGGTGCAATACACACGTACGGAGTGCCGTCCACCGAAGCGACATCACCCGTACGGTGGGCGTCGAGGCAGGACGACGGGGTACGGGGTCACTGTTGCGTGCTCGGCGAAACACCGGGGTCCGGTGACCCCCGAGGGCCGAAAAAGCCCGCATCCAAGGGTGTTTCCAAAAGAATCGGTGTCGCGGAAAGCGTTTCCGGCCGTCTTCGGTCAACAGTGTGCGCGTGTCTACACCGAGTTAAACGTCCTGATTGTTCAGAATGTCATCAACTGCCCCAGTTGAAACTATGAAGTTTCGTGCCGAGGAGCATGACATGCAGGCTCGCAGATGGCACCCAGACCAGCCCACCCGCATCGGTCGGCACGACTGGCCGGACGAGGGTGACAACGGAACACACATGCGGCTGCGGGCCGGCTCCATCGTGGTACTCGACCGGCAGGCATGGCGGATCCTGGAGATCAACAGCTACGCCGGCGACCGGTGGCCGGACATCTACGAGAAGGCGTGGCGCGACCACGTGGAGTTGTGGTGGCACGCCAACGAGCTGCGCCGGGCCAACAACCAGGCGGGCAAACCCGCTCCCGAACGGGCCGAGTTCTACAAGCGCCCGGTGGTCCTCGTCCTGCGCAACGAGAACCTGCCCCGCTCCACGCCGAAGCACTGGTGCGCCCCCGCCAGCCACGACTGGGAGGTTCTCCCGGAGCACTACGCCGTCTGCCGCTCCTGCGGCGAGCTGCCGCCCTGCCGTCACGGGGAGTACCGCTGGGAGGGCGGCCCCCGCTGGCCGGAGCAGAACGGCGGCATCCCGCTCATGGTGCCGGAGGGCTGCTGCATGGGGTGCGCCGAGCCGATCAGGCCGCGGGTGCGGACCGTGCGCTTCCCCGGGCCGAACCTCTGGTACCCGCCCCTGGGGGAGGACACCGCGGTCTTCCACGCCCGTGCCGCCTGCGCCGACCAGGTCGACTGCTACCGCATGCAGTGGCAGACCGAGCACAACCCGCGTCCCGCCACGCACCCCACCACCCTGGCGTTCCCCGGTTTCGAGCACTTCGTGCTGCCCCGGACCCGCAACGCGCCGGACCTGGCCCCGCACGCCGAGCACGTCTCCCGGAGCACGCACCCCGTACCGGTCGCACCGCCACGGCCGGGGGAGGAGGACTGCGTCTCCATGACCGGCGACTCCGGCGCCTTCCACGTCCCGTTCGACCGGTACCGGGGAGAAGCGGCGAGCGGCGCGATGCCGGCCGGTCCGTCGGCGCCGGTCGCCCCCGAGCCGACGCCCACGACCTCCGGCACACCCGCGGCCTCCGGTGCGCACTCGTTCTCCGGCACACCCACGAACTCCGGTGCGCACTCGTTCTCCGGCACGCACTCGATCCCCGACGCACCCGCGACCTCCGGCGCCCACTCGTTCTCCGGCGCGCACTCGTTCTCCGACGCACCCGCGGCGGATCCGATCGTGCCGGGCCGGCCCGCCGCGCCCCCACCGCCTCCCGCGGCCGAGGCGGCCGTCCCCGCCGTACCCGCCGCGTCCGCTCCCGCAGAGCACGCCGGGCAGGCCCTCCAGGCGGCGGAGAAGCTGGGCCTGTCCCTGGCCGGGCGCCCGGCCTTCCACAACGCCGAGCAGGCGGCCCGGGTGATCGAGGAACTCACCGCCGCGGTCCGCAACATCGCGCTCTGTCTGCACGACCCGGCCGCCGGTGCCCGCACCTGACCCGCTGACGGCCCGGGCGACTCCCCGCCACGGCCGCCACGAGCGCCGGCCCGGCACCCCCGGCGGAGGGCCGGCAGGAGGCCACTTGTGCCGCGACTTCGAGGCAGGACGCAAGCGGCCCGTCGAAGGGCGGGTCAGCCGCAGTGATGCGAGCCACTGGCAAGCGTGATCGGCGAAGGTTGCCCGATCCCGGCAATGCGCCGGCCCTTCCCCTTCTGGGAGGATCCCAGCACCACACCCCTTGAACATGACAAAGGTGGTTGACCTCATGAGATCGACTCGCGTGATCCTTGCTGTGGCCGCAGGCGCTCTTGCCCCGGCGCTGTTATTCGCCACGCCGTCCATGGCCGCCTCCATCGCCCCCGCAGTCACCGTCGGGACGGCCGGCTCGCCCTACGACGAGATGGGTGCGGACGACCTGCGGGTGGCGATAGCCCGCATCCTCGCCGACCCCGACAGCGGCAGGCGCGTGATCCGGGAGGCGAACGCACTCCTCGACAGCGGCACCGTGGAGGAGATGCGCGCCTGGCTGGAGACGGGCTATCCCCTCGCCCAGGCCGAGGACGACCGGGTCGCGCTCGCCCGGATCCTCGCCGACCCGGACAGCGGCAGGCGCGTCCGTGCGGAAGTCAACCAGCTTCTCGACAACGACGATCCCCGACAGACGCGCGCCTGGCTGGAGACGGGCTACCGCCTGGCCCAGGCCGAGGACGACCGGGTCGCCATTTTCCGGCTCCTCGCCAACCCCGGTATCAGCGACGCCCTGCGCGCAGCGGCCGGCGCCGCCCTCGACGACAACACCCCGGAAGCGCTGCGCCACTTCCTGGAGGTCGGCCAGTACGAGGTCGGTTAGGGCCTGTCCGACGGATCATGTCGCGGGCGTGGGGCACCCTGCGTCGGCTCCTCGTCCGCGAGCCCCCGGTGTCGCCGGCTGCGTTGACGTCCATCTCACGGTTCCTGCTTCGGGACTGCCGATGAGGCCGCACCTCGAGCGCCGTGCCCCGCTCGTGCCCGATCGAGCGGGGAACCACGAGGAGCAGTGGGAAGTCCCGGAGTCCGGGCAAGCGAACGGCCCCCGACCAACTACCCAGGTCAGGGGCCGTTCTTACTGCTCACCATGCGGAGGCGGTGAGATTCGAACTCACGGTGACATCGCTGCCACGACGGTTTTCAAGACCGGTGCACAGACTTCTTGGATGAACCCTTCGCGGCCTGTCTACCTGCGGCGGAGCAGTCAAAGCGGCGGGGAACATCCTCTGGCCGGACGAGTCTGGCCAGAGGATGGCCGCAGGGCACCTGTTCAGCAGGCATGAGTCAGGCGCCCCGTCCGATCACGCCGGCCGCGGGACGGCTGCAATCCGAGTCTCGACGGTACGCAAAATGATCAAGATGATCAGAGCGACGACGAGCCAAGTGGCCTGCCGCAAAATGCCGGTGACCGTGTCACCGTTAATCACACAGCCCAACACTGCCGCGAGCAAGATCAACTGACTGTTGCGGCTGTCAGTGCCGTGTGCGAAAGTGCGAAGCAGTGCACCCCCCTCCAACGCGAGGGCGGGTGTGATTCGAACCTGGCGCAGGGTCATTCTTCCTCCTGGGTTTGTGTGTGGGGCGCCCGGGCTTCTTTGGCGAGAGACGGGCGCCCCATTGGTTTTCCGTGGCCGCAAAGCTAGCGCACGGCACTGACACCAAACGCACAACTAGCGCAGCGCCAGGGGAGCATGACACTCCCTCAGCCGGGCGCCAATCTGGTTATCCACAGGGCGCGGACGCCGCCTGTGGATAAAGGGCACGGAAGCTGTGCATGACCCTGTGTAAACACCTTGAAAACGGTGGACAACCCTGTGGGCTGCAGCTTTACAGACGCACCAATGAGCTACGTCACATTAAGTAACCGACGGGTAATGCGAGCCGATGTGACGTCAGGACACCACGGATTGTCAGTGGGGCCCGTTAGAATCCGCCAATCGACCTACAGTAAGTGGCAATAGGCGATTGCACCCTTTACCGACTGTGGGGTTAACGGCTACCGGCTTGACAGGTAAGGAGGGCCGCCCACGACAACGTCGACCATGCAGTCTCCGGTTAGGCCGCAAACGGAAGACGCGCAGGCGCGGGTGTACGGTCCGCGAAGCCGTGCTCTGCCAGCCGCGCCGCCCGTTGCGCGAGCCATCCAGAGACTCGCGGTCCGCCGTTCACCGCGGCCCCCTCGCGGACCGTACGGACGTGGGTGAAGCCCTGCGCGAGGTAGTACCGCTGGAGTCCCTCGTTCGTCGTCCACGCGTCCAACCGCACCCACCGCGCACCCGCCCGGTGTGCACGGTCGCCGGCCCAATCGAGCAACCGGCCGCCAAGGTTCTGTCCGGCGTACTCGCGGGCAATGGTCAACTTGTTGACAAACATGGAAGGTTCGGCCAGTTCGTCATCGGTCCACAGCCCCTCTTCCGCATCCGGCGTAAGCGTGATGGTGCCCGCGGTCGTGTGCCCGTCGCGGAGCATGAAGACCGTGCCCGCTTCGATCGTGGCCAACAGTTTGTCTGCAGGGTACGGGCGGCTCCACTGGTCGGAGCCGATGCCGCGCAGCCAAGCTGCTGCCTCCTCACGGAAGAACAGCAGCTTGGCAACGTCGTGCGGTTCGGCGGGTGTGATGATCACGTGCTCTCGCTTCGGCCGGCAAGGTCGCCGATCTCGTAGTTCATCCGGTTCAGGTCGCCCCGGAACGTCGTGATGGTGCACCGGATGGGACGGTCTGACGAGTAGCCCGTACGCGTCCAGAGCAGTACGGGCACGCCGGCGCTCATCTCCAAGAGGCGAGCCTCTTCCGGCGTCGGCATACGCGTCGCGATCTCGTCGAAGTAACCGATCTGCTCGATTCCTCGTGCGGCCAGGTACCTCGTGGTCCCCTCTTCGATGTCCCCGGGTTCAGCCAAGCGGGGAGACTCTTCGATCAGCCAAGCCGGGTAGTACGTCGCCTGCGTGGACCACGGCACGTCGTCCACGTACCGGTGGCAGAACCGCAGAACCGCTTTGCTCCCCTTCTCGATCTTCAGTCGTTCCGCGACCTCTTCGGGCGCGGGCAGCATCTCCACGCGGAACGTCTGGTGGGGCCGACGGCCGGCATTCGTGACGTCGGTGTTGTAGGCGTCCCCGTTGTGGGGGAAGTCCAGGTTCTCGAAGCGCGAGGCGTTGAGTTCGAACACCTCGTGTGAACGAACTTCGTACCCCAGTCCCTGGCTGGACGTGATCAGCCCTTCGCCGACCAGCAGGGCGAGCCCGGACCGAACGGTGTTGCGGGAGGCGTCGAACCGGGCTGACAGCTCACTTTCTGAGGGCAACCGACGGTCGCGGTCGAACGCGCCGTTCACGATCTCGCGACGTAGGGCGTCGGCCACCTGTCGGTACTTCGGTTGCTTGCTCATGCGCCCATCATGACGCACTCGCTCAACTTGTTGGTACATGTGGGCCCCAATCTCTTGACGGCTAGCCGCCTGCGGGTGCAGCATCACTGCATCAGCTTGTACCAACAAGTTGAGCAAGCGGAGCAATTCCCTTGAGTTGCTTCCGCCTGCGTAGATGCGCAGGGCGGGGACGCTGCAATCCCGCTAAAGGCCAGGTGGAACAGGGTTTCGGCCCGTACTGGCGAGGTGGCCCGGTGACCGCGAGCAACGGCCGGCGTGTGGGGACGTGGTCCCCCTTGCAGTGCTGTTTCCGTGCCCCTTCGACTTCTGGGAGTTCCGATGCTTCGACGAACCCTGTGGGCGCCGCCGTGATGGACCGGTCGGCGGCGCCCGTACGCGACCCCGGCCCGTGAGCCGTGCATCCGCTCGCGGCCGAACCGGTCCGCTCTTCTTCCTGCCATCGCAGCGGATAGCGCTGCGGCCGGTTGCCTCCTCCGCCCGTCCGGCAGCGCCGTGTGCGCTGGCCGTACGGGCGGGGTGGCAGGGAGCCGGACCTTTCTGTCTCCAACGGCGCGCGGCCCCGGTGTTCGAGCACCGGGGCCGCTGTTCGGGCCGTTCACCCCTGTGGAAGGACACACGACCCAATGGACCACATCGTGACTGTTCAGGACGCTGTTACCGCGTTCGCCGACTTCATGGAGCCGACGGCCGCGGAGCTGGACGCGATCGAGCAGGAACTCCCGCTGATCGCGGCGGAGGTCGACCTGCTCGACGCGCAGATCATCACGTTGGACCGCACGCCGACCGAGGTGGACGCCCGCCGTATCCGCCGGGCCCGCCACCGGGTGCTGGCCGCGCGGCGGGACCTGGTCAACCGCACCGCCGGTACGAGCCTGTCGGGCGGTGCGGCATGAGCGCCCCGAACGAGAAGCTGACCGCCGCTCACGCGGAGGTGAAGGCGGAGATCACGCGGACCGACACCAAAACGGCTCTGCTGCTGGCGTTCGTCGGCGCGGTCCTCGCCGGCACGGTGTCCCTGGCCCGCGAGATCCCGATGAACCCGGCCGCGGGCGTCGCGGGCGGGGCGGGGGTGGCGGTGCTGGTCGCGGCGGCCGGTCTGCTGCTGCGCTCGACCCGCCCGAACCTGGGCAACCGGCGGGAACGCTTCGGGTTCCCGCTGTGGGCCACCCTGACCGCCGAAGAGATCACGGCCACGGTGAGCGGCACCGACCTGGCCGCCGACATTGCCGGGCTGTCGCGGATCGCGGTGGCCAAGTTCACCTGCCTGCGCCGCGCGGTCGACCTGACCATGGCCGGCGCCGCCCTGCTCGTCCTCGCCGCCCTGATCGCTCTCGGGGGTGCGGCGTGAACGCCAAGACCGTGCTGCCCGCCGTCGCCATGACGGCCGTGTCCATGGTCCTCACCCTGGCCGTGGTCATGATGTGGCTCGGCGGCGCCGTGCCCTGGCCGGTCGCCCTGGTCGTCGGGCTCGGCATCGACGGGGGATGGCTGGCCACCCTCGCCTATGAACGCCGTCTGGCCGCGCAGGGCGACCACAGCCCCGTCGTGACCGCCGTCGGCTGGTCCTTCGGCCTGATCGCCACCGCCGTGCTGGTCGCTCACGCGCTCACCGCGGAGCACTCGGCCGGCGCGTGGCTGGCGGTGGCGTGGCTGCCGGTCGCGGCCAAGGCGCTGTGGCTGGTGCACGGGCTGTGGGAGCGCACCGCGCTCACCCCCTCCGCCCTCGGCGCCATCCGCGGCATTCAGCAGGAGGCGCGGGACGAGGCGGCCGTGGCCCGCGCCCGCCTGCGGGCGGAAGCGGCGACCGAGGAGACGCGGTTGACGGCCGTGACGCAGGCCGGGGCGCGCGTCGCCCGCGTCCAGGCCCGCACCGCCGACACGCTTGCCGGGGCGTGGTCGACGCTGGAGCGGGCCCGTGCCGGGGAGGACACCGGCAGGGCCCTGACCAGCGTGACGGCCCGCGTCACACCCGGCGTCACATCCCACTGGCAGCTCCCCGTCTGGGGCCCCACCGAGCCCGTGCCCGCTCTGGAGGGGCCCGCGCTCACGGATGCGGAGCTGGACGCGTTGGTGGACTCCATCCGGCACAGCCAGACCCCGGCCCTGTCGTATCGCGAGATGGCCGTCCGCTTCCGCGCGGCCGGCCACTCCGCCTCCGAAGTCCGCCTGCGCGCCGCGTGGAAGCGCGTCGCCTGATCACCACCCTGCCCGCCGTGCTCGGCACCTGCGTGCCGTGCGCCCACTCCGACCCGCCCGGGTCCGAAGGGAACACCTGATGGCCAACTCCGACCTGCGCCGCCTTGACCGTGAGATCGAGAAGACGACCAAGAAGCTGGAGGCCGTGCGCCGCGGTGAGTGGTGGCCGCTGAACGGCAGCGAGCGCCGTGCCATGGCCCGCGCCCTGGCCGGCGGCGCCTACCAGATCACCCGCGGCCGCAGCGCGGGCCGTGCCGAGCAGCGCATGGACACCACCGGCACCGCCGCCGAGATGCGGCTGAACGCGGAGCTGACCGCGCTGCACGGCGAGCGGCAGCGGCTCATCACGGAGGCCGCCCGCGCCAAGGCCGCCAAGAGGAAGTCGTCCGGCTGGTTCTGACCAGCCCACTCCCTCGCCCGCCGGGGTGGTCGCTCTTTCCACGGACCCGGCCACCCCGGCACCTGCACTCCCACTTACTCCCGCCCCCAGTGGGGGCAGTCAGGAGCAGTTCCAGCATGTCCGAGAACGTCGTTCACCTCCACAAGCCCACCGCCCCCCCGACCGACGGCACCACGCCCACGGTGCTCACCGTGGTGCCCGACGCCCCGCCGGCCCGGCCCGTTCCCCTGTGGGTGCGGTCCGGCCGCGCGGTGAAGACGGCCGTCACCCACGAGACCACCCGCACGACCGTGCGGGCCGTCGCACGGCACGCGTCCTACACGTTTAACGGTGGGCGGATCGTGGCCCGCCGCACCTGGGACGGCCGCACCGGGTCCCGATACGAGCGGATGATCCGGGCGGCGGAGGCCGCGGGGAACCTGGAAGCGGCCGAGGAGTGGGAGGAGCGGTTGCAGCGCTTCCGCGCCGCCCGCCACCACCGCCGCATGGACCTGCTCCACTCGCCCGTGGAAGCCGCCAAGGGCGTGGTCGTCGGCGCCGGCATGAGCGTCGGTGTCCTGGTCGCCCTCGGCGTCGTCATGGCGATCAACACCGGCCACGTCGGGGACGTCATCACCCCGCTGTCGGCGACCATCGACTTCATCGCCCTGCTCATCCGCATCGTGCAGATCGTGTGGGGACCGGCCCTCACCATCGGCCCGTTCCTCGCCCTGCTCGCCCTGTGGTCGGTGGGACGCAAGCAGCACGCCGCCCCCGCCTGGGCCCTGCCCGCCAACATCCGGTCGGGCGAGGGGGAGCCGATCACGCCGTCCATCGTGGTCAAGGCCCTGCGCGACCTCGGCGTCCCCGCCCTGGCCCGCGCCATCAAGGAAATGGGTGACGCCGGCGCGTCCATGCTCGGGCCGATCACCATCGCCGGATGCGGCGTGGAGGTCGACGTGACCCTCCCGTCCGGGGTGTCGACCAACGAGGTGCAGAACAAGCGCAGGAAGCTCGCCGAGAACCTCACCCGGCACGAGCACGAAGTGTTCATCACGATCCCGCAGGCCGCGCGCACGGTGCGGCTGTGGGTCGCCGACTCCGGGGCGCTGGACGAGCCGATCGGCCCGTCCCCGCTGGTCACCGACGACACGATGACCGCCGACTACGCCAAGGGAAAGGCACCGTGGGGGCAGGACCTGCGTGGCGACGCCGCCGCCCTGTCCCTCTACCAGCGCCACCTCCTGATCACGGGCCTGTCGAACCAGGGCAAGACCGTGGCCCTGCGCTCCCTGGCCCTGTGGTTGTCGCTGGACCGGTCGGTGCAGTTCCTCATGGGCGACCTCAAGGGCGTGGGCGACTGGGCCATGTTCGACGGGCTCGCCACCACCCTCATCCAGGGGCCGACCGATGAGCACGTGATCCAGGTGACCGAGATGGTCGAAGGCGCCGTCGACGAGATGAACCGCCGTATCCAGGCCCCGCCCGGCACGACGTTCCCGCCGCTGATCGTGCTGGTCGACGAGGCGCAGGTGGCGTTCATGTGCCCGGCCAAGGACGCCGACAAGCGCCCCTACGGCGGGGCCAAGGCCAACTCCCGGTACTTCATGGCCGTCCGCAAGATCCACAACCAGGGGCGGGCCGTGAACGTGCTGATGTGGCAGGGCACCCAGGACCCCACCAACGAGAACCTGCCCAAGCTGGTCCGCGAGGGCGCCCACACCCGCGCATCCCTCGCCCTGGGCACCGAGTCGCAGGCCCGCATGGCCCTCGGCGACAAGGCCGTCGACGGCGGCGCCGCGCCGAACCTGCTGCGGCCCGGTCTGGACCGGGGAACCCTGGTCGTCGCCTCCGACGGCATCACCATCCCCGCAGGACAGTCGTCCATCACCGTGCGCACCCACTACATCGACGACGACGCCGCCACCGCGATCACCGACCGGGCCAAGGCCCTGCGCGACGGCGTCACCACCCTGCACGCCATCGACCGCGGCGCGGAACACGACCCGCTCGCCGACATCGCCGCCGTCGTCGGCGACGCACCCCGGGTACGGACCAAGGACGTTCTCGCCCGGCTCGCCACCCGCAACCCGGACGCCTACGGCGGCTGGTCGTTCATCGACCTCAAGCGCGTCCTCGACGACGCCGGCGCCGAGCCCTACAAGTCCGACGGCGTCATGGTCGTCGCCCGCGACCGCGTCGCCCGCGCCCTCGCCAACCGCGACATCGACGGTTCCGCTTCCACCGACGGATGACAGGGAGCCGACCCCGGCGGGTCAGGGAGACAGGGAGAACTCCCTGACACCCTCCCTCACCCGCCTCCCTGCACCTGACCTGCACTGATGATCCATCAGGGAGGCAGGGAGGGGCGCAGACCACACCCTCGAAACCCTCTCCACGCGGCACCCCGCAGGGGGTGCCGCCGCCTCCCTGACCAACGTTCGGAATGGATTCCGCATGTACCCCGACCACACCCACCAGCCGCCCGCCGTGCGGGCCGTGGAAGTCCACCAGCCCACCCCCCTCGCCCCGCCCGCGCCGTACGCGGCACCCCTCGTTCCGGTGCAGCCGCACGCCGTACCGACGGTGGCGAGCGTGATCCTCCCGGACGGTCGCGTCGTCACCGGCTACGCCGTCGACCACGGCCGCACGGAGCCGGTGGCCGCCAAGCCGGCCGTCTCCCGCGCGGCGGTGAACGTCGCCCTCGGCGGCGTCGGGTTCCTCGCCGTGTGCGGCGGACTGCTGATGCTCACCACGTTCATCACCGCGCTGGCCGCGCTGGTCACCCAGCTCATCACCCTCGCCGCCGTCGTCTTCGGCGGATGGATCGCCGTGCAGGTCCTCGGCGGCAACCGGCACGGCGGCGGGACCACGGTGAACATCCGCAAGGCCGTCATCAAGCGCAACCACTTCCACGGCTGACAGGAGCCCGCTCGTGTTCGAGATCCGCATCATCTGCGACCCCGCCGACACCGACCGCGTCACCACCGCGCTCACCGCCGCCTTCACCACCGGCAGCATCCGCCGGCACCCCACCCGCGACGGCGACCGCACCCGCCTCTACCTCACCGCCGACCACCGCCCCACCCCGGCCGACTGGCCGACTGCCGAGCAGGCCTACGCCGACGCCCCCACCATCACGCGCGAGATCGGATGGGTGGCCCGCACGGCCCGCACGGTCGTCGCCAACCCGGCCGACAGCGAACTGGCCCGCACCTACCTGCTGCGCAAAGCCGCGTTGCTGGACCGCATCGCCCTGCACGACGACCAGCACCACACGTCCACCGACACCACCGCGGTCGCCGAGGAAGCGGCCCTTCTCCTGCTCGACCTCGACCAGCCCGCCGTTATCTGCGACCCGCGCGCCTACGTCCGCCAGCAGTACGCCCACCGGACCGCCGACCACCACTAGCTACGCCAAGGGCGGCCCCCGTTCTCGCCAAAGTCCGGGGCCGCCCTTGCCCAACCAGCCCACTACAGACCTGTTGGAGGTCACCCAGCATGACGCAACCCACCACCTTCCGGCGAGAGCACGACCAGCCGCCCCGCTTACTGGACCTCTTCTGCTGCGCCGGCGGCGCCGCCGTGGGCTACGCCCGCGCCGGATTCGCGGTCGACGGCTGCGACATCGCCGACCGACCCAACTACCCCTTCCCCCGCCACCGGGGCGACGCCCTCGCCCACCTCGCCCACCTGATCGCCACCGGCGGCATTCGCCGGTACGCGTTCGTGCACGCCTCCCCGCCCTGCCAGCACGGCTGCGCCCTCACCGTCGGCACGAACGCCTCCCAGGGCTGGGGCCGCGCGCACGTCGACCTCGTAGCGCCGACCCGTGAGCTGCTGGACGCCACCGGCCTGCCCTACGTGATCGAGCAGCCCAACGGCCGCGCGAAGATCCGCAAAGACCTCACCCTGTGCGGCGAGATGTTCGGACTCGGCGTCATCCGGCACCGCAACTTCGAACTCGGCGGCTGGAGCATCGAGCAGCCCGCGCACGTCCCGCACCGCGGGCGCGTGCGCGGCTACCGCCACGGCCAGTACTTCGACGGCCCTTACGTCGCCGCCTACGGCAACGGCGGCGGCAAACCCACCGTCCCCGAGCTGCAGACCGCCATGGGCATCGACTGGACCGACGTGCGCGAGGAACTCACCGAAGCCATCCCGCCCGCCTACACCGAGCACATCGGACGTGCCGCCCTCGCTCACCTCGCCCCCACGCTGGAGGTGGCCGCATGAACGCCGTACCCCCGGCCCTGCGCACCGCGCTGGCACTCGCCGACGCGGGGGTGCCCGTGCTGCCGCTGCGCGCGGGGAAGGCGCCGTTCGGCAACTGCCCCGCCTGCGCGAACAACGCGTGCGGCGGCCGGCCGAACATGAAGAGTATGGGCCCGTGCCGGTGCCCCGGCGTCTGCCACGCGTGGGCCGCCGCCACCACCGACCCGGACGTTCTCACCTCCCCGGCATGGTCGGCCGCATGGCGCCGCGCCGTCACCGTGGCCTACCACCCCGGCGCCGCCGGGCTGACCGTGGTGGACCTGGACGACACGGCCGCCGTCGACTGGGCCCGCGCCACCCTGCCCGCCACCCGGACCGTGCCGACGACGCGCGGTGAGCACTGGATCTACCGGGGCGCCATGGCGTCACACAACGCGGTCCGCCCCGGCGTCGACCTCAAGTCGACCATGGCCTACGCCCGCTACCTCGGACCCGGCACCGGCCGCATGACCGCCCTACCGGACGCCGTGCGCGCGCTGGCCGTGAAGAAGCCGTCCCCGGCCCGGCCGGAGCCGCATACGGTCGCCGTGCCCACCCGGGTCGGGGGCAGGGAGTGCCAGCACCGCACGCCCGCCTACCTCGAACGGGGCATCGCCATGGCCGAGCAGCGCATCACCGCCGCCCGCAGCGCCGTTCACGCCACCGTGTACCGGACGTTCCTGGCCGTGCTGTCCACGCACGGCCGGTGCGGCTGCCTCACCGACACCCACATCACGCGACTGTTCACCGCCGCGCAGGCCAAGGGCGAAACGCTGCGGCACTGCGCGGACGCGTGGACCAACGCCCGCACCACGTTGGGACTGTGACCATGGCCGACGACGAGAAGACCCCCGCCCGCGAGATCATCACCGACTACGCGCAAGCGCACTTCCGCTACTTCCGCACCGCCGACGGCACCGTCTACGCGCAGCGCAACGGCCACCCCGTGGCCCGCCCGATCCGCTCCCAGGGCACCACGGGAAGCCACCGCCAGGAACTCATGGTCGGACTGTTCAGGGACGGCATCGGCGTGTTCAACGGCACCGCAATGAAGGAAGCGCTCGACCTGATCGAGGCACTCGCACTGACCGAGGACGTACAGCCCGTGCACATCCGCGTCGCCCCCGGATTCGACGGGGCCACGTGGCTCGACCTTGGGCGCAGCGACGGGCAGTCCGTGCGTATCCACCCCACCGGCTGGGACATCCGCACCCCGGACCCGCGGGAAGTTTGCTGGCGGCGCACCCAGCTCACCGGGGAACTGCCCCTGCCGGCCAAGGACACCAACGGCAAGGGCATCGACCTGCTGATGCGGCTGTGCAACTTCGCCAACGCGGAAACCGAATGCCTGGCCATCGCCTGGCTGATCGGCTGTCTCGGGCCGACCGTGCCGGTGCCCGCGCCGTTCCTCACCGGGCCGCAGGGCGCCGGCAAGTCCACCGGCGGCCGGATGCTCGTGCGGATCATCGAGGGCATGAGCGGCGACCTGCGCCGCGCGCCGAAGGACGAGGAGAACCTGATCGCGGCCGTGGCCGCGGGATGGGTCACCGCCCTGGACAACCTCTCCCACATGACCCCGGACCTGTCCGACGCGATGTGCTGCATCGTCACCGGGGCCGAGAACGTCAAGCGCGCGCTGTTCACCGACGGGGACGTCTTCCGCGTCGGCTACCGCCGGCCTCTGCTCCTGACCGGCATCGACGTCGGCGTGATCCGGCCCGACCTCGCCGAACGGCTCCTGCCGCTGCGGCTGGAGCGCCCCCGCGTCCGGCGCACCGAGGCGGAGCTGTGGTCCGACTTCGCCGAGGTGCTGCCCGTCATCCTCGGCTCGCTCCTGGACCTCACCGTGCAGGTGCGGGCGGCGGACGCGGACATCCCGACCGACCTGCGCATGGCCGACTTCGCGCACCTGTGCGCGCAGCTCGACGCCGCCACCGGTCTGGGAGCTCTCGCCGCCTACCGGGCCAGCCTGGACGACCTCAACGACGACGTCATCGAGGGCGACCTGTTGGCACAGACGGTGCTCAAGCACGCCGCCGGCATCGACCCGGGCACCGAGCAACGGATGACGTCCGCCGAATGGCTGCACTGCCTCACCGGCCTCTACACGGGCGAGGACTTCCGCCCCCTGCCCAAAGGATGGCCGACCACGGGCAAGGTGCTCTCAGACCGCCTCAAGCGCCTTCAGCCCACCCTCGCCGCCCGCGGCGTCCTCATCGACTGGGGCCGCACCAACACATCCCGCTACATCGAGATCGCGCGGCCGGCCGCCGCGCCATCCCCGTCCGAGCAGGAAGCGGCCTTCTGACCGCGCGGCACCACGACCGCCCCGCACAAGCAAGAGGAGCACCCGGCGCCGCGTGCTCCTCTTGCTGTTCGGCGGCGCCGCCGCCCTGCGAAGGTCGCGCCGCGAAGCGGCCCGTTCTTCACTCGCTGAGCCGCGCACCACAACAGACACCACCCCCTCTTTGTCCCAAGTAGGAAGACGCTGCGTCACCTGCGTCACCCACACCCCGAAAACGGCCGGTGACCTGCCGAAAGGCGGGTGACGCAGACGGCCGATTCCTGCGTCACCCCGCGTCACCTGCGTCACCCGATGACGCAGGCCCGTGTCACCGGTGACGCGTCCCCGCCGTGCTGCGTCACCGCGAAACCGCAGGTCAGATCGGCGAATGACGCAGATGACGCAGGTGACGCAGAAATCCGAACCTCGGACACACACGGACTCCGGGCACATCCGCTTACCTCACCTCCCCACCTGAAATCTGTGAAGGAGTCTCTGCCTTGGCTGGTCCCAAGATGCTCAAGCTCCCCGAAGTCCTCGAAGAGATCGAGATGAGCCGCGCCGCCTTCTACCGGATGCGCGCCCGCGGCAAGGCGCCGAAGCTCATCAAGCTGCCCAACGGGCAGATCCGTTGCCGCCGCAGCGACCTGGACGCGTGGTGGTCCAAGCACGAAATCGCAGCCTGACCGTTGACCGACCGAAGGGACCCAGCCGCGCGGCTGGGTCCCTTCACCATGAGGGAGCACAATGCACAGCTACGACGTGCGCATTTGGAGCGTCCGGAAGCGACCGAGCAAGGCCGCTCCGTTCCAACTCCGTTGGCAGGTTGACGGGACGGAATACCAGGAAAAGTTCGCCACCAAGACGCTCGCGGACGCCCGCCGCGCGGAGCTGCTGACCGCGACCCGCAAGGGCGAGCCGTTCGACACGGAGACCGGGCTCCCCGTCTCGGAAGTGCGGGAACGCAACCGCACGAGCTGGTACGCCCACGCTCGCGCGCACGCCGCGCGGAAGTGGCCGACTGCGGCAGCGAAGCACCGGGCGAGCATCGCGGAGAGCCTCGCCATCGCCACGATGGCCGTGTGCCCGACCGGCAAGGGGCGGCCGGCGGACGACACCTTGCGCCGCGCCCTCTACCAGTGGGCGTTCAACGCTGGCCGCCACGGCCAGGACCCTCCGGAGGCGGAGGCCAAGGCGCTCGCTTGGGTGGAGCGGAACGCGCCGGCCGTGGTCGACCTGGACAGCGCCAAGCGCATGCGCACGGTCCTGGAGCACCTGGCCCGTCGCCAGGACGGCAAGCCGGCCGCCGCGAACACGTTCCGGCGCCGTCGCGCCGTGCTGAGCAACTGCCTGCGCCTGGCGGTGGAACAGGAGCTGCTCCCCGGCAACCCCCTGCACCGGGTGCACTGGGAGACGCCCAAGGCGGTGGAGGAACTGGACGTGCGCAGCGTCGCCACGCCCGCACAAGCGCGGGCGCTGCTGGACGCGGTTCGTGCGCAGGGCCCGCGCGGCGCTCACCTGGTCGCCTTCTTCGCATGCATCTACTACGCCGCCATGCGGCCGGAAGAGGTGTCCATGCTGAGCGCTGACCAGTGCGACCTCCCCGAGGAGGGATGGGGGCGGCTCCTGCTCGCCGGCGCCCGGCCTCAGGTGGGTTCCGCCTGGACGGATGACGGAAAGCCCTACGAGGAGAGGCAGCTGAAGCACCGCGCCCGCCGGGCGGTGCGGCCCGTGCCCATTCCCCCTGTCCTGGTCGCCATCCTGCGCACCCATCTCGACACGTTCGGCACGACGGCCGAAGGGCGCCTGTTCAGCGCCGTACGGGGCGGCCCCATCCGGTCGCAGGAGTACGGCGCGGCGTGGAAAGAAGCTCGCAGGAAGGCGCTCACCGCCGCGCAGGTGGCTTCACCTCTGGCTGCCATCCCGTACGACCTGCGGCATGCGTGCGTGTCCTTCTGGCTCCGTTCCGGGGTGAGCCTTGCCGAGACAGCCCGCCGCGCAGGACAGAGCGTCGCCGTTCTCCAGCGCTACTACGCCAAGGTGCTGGACGGTGAGGAAGCGAAGATGAACGCGCTGATCGAGCAGGGGTTGGCGGAGCACGACGGCGAGGCAGAGGGGCCGTGATTCCTGGCCGCAGGTTGGCCGCACGCGCTGGTCAGAGGTGGGATATCGGCGAGCCGGGGTGAGACAGGGTCATGCAGAAGGGGTGCCGCTCCGGAGAGTGGCACCCCTTCTGACCTGCAACGTCTATGACCTGTGCGGAGGCGGTGAGATTCGAACTCACGGTGACATCGCTGCCACGACGGTTTTCAAGACCGTTCCCTTAGGCCGCTCGGGCACGCCTCCCCGCGTCGGCCTCGAGCGGACGACGCGGGGACAAGAGTAACGGGTGGCCGTGAGCGTGTGGCGCCCTGCGGGGGCGCCGGGGCGTCAGCTGTCGCCCTTGCGGGAGCCGAGGGTGAGGTCGACGGTGCGGGTCTTGCCGTCGCGCTCATAGGTGATCGTGACCTTGTCGCCCGGCTTGTGGGTCCAGATCTCGCCGATGAGGGTCGGGCCGCTGTCGATCACCGTGTCGTCGAGCTTGGTGATCACGTCGCCGGGCTTGAGGCCGGCCTTGGCCGCGGGGCCGCCCGCCTCGACGGCGGCGGCGCCGCCCGCGCCCTGGTCGGTGATCTTCGCGCCGCCCGTGGACTCCTCCAGGGAGACGGAGGCGCCGATCTTGGCGTACACCGGCTGCCCGTCCTTGATCAGTTCCTGGGCGACGTACTTGGCCTGGTTGATCGGGATGGCGAAGCCGAGGCCGATCGAGCCGGACTGGGTGGTGCCGCCCAGGCCGCCGCTGCCGGTGGACTGGATCGCGGAGTTGATGCCGATCACGTTGCCCTGGGCGTCGAGCAGCGGGCCGCCGGAGTTGCCCGGGTTGATGGAGGCGTCCGTCTGGAGGGCGCTCATGTAGGAGGAGCTGCTGCCGGTGCCGTCGGAGGAGGCCACGGGGCGGTTCTTCGCGCTGATGATGCCGGTGGTGACCGTGTTGGACAGGCCGAAGGGCGCGCCGATGGCGATCGTCGAGTCGCCGACGGCGACCTTGTCGGAGTCGCCGAGGGTGAGCGGCTTGAGGTCGGAGGGGGCGTTCTTCAGCTTGATGACCGCGACGTCGTAGCCCTGGGCGTGGCCGACGACCTCGGCGTCGTACTTCTTGCCGCTCGGGAAGGTGGCGGTCACCTTGCCGCCGTCGACCGCGTCGGCGACGACGTGGTTGTTGGTGACGATGTGACCCTGGGTGTCGAAGACGAAGCCGGTGCCGGTGCCGCCCTCGCCGTCACTGGACTCCGCCTGGATGGTGACCGTGGAGGGCAGCGCCTTCGCGGCGACGCCGGCGACGGTGCCCGGGTCGCGCTTGACGGAACCGCCGCTGTCGGAGGCGGAGACGGTGGTCGAGCCGGTGTCGTCGTTCTTGGCGAGGGTGTAGCCGAGGCCGCCGCCGAGGCCGCCCGCGACGAGGGCTGCGACCAGGACGGCGGCGGCGAGGCCGCCGCGGCCGCGGCGGGCCTTGTGCGGGACGGGCTCCTGGTGGGCGGCGCCCCAGACTGCGGTGCCGGTTCCGGGGCCACCGGGGCTCCCGGGGTACGCCGAGTGCGCGCCGAAGCCGTCGTCGGCGTAGGCCGGGGCGGGCGGCTGCGGGGGCGGCCAGGCGGCGTCCGCCGGGGCGGCCGCGCTGGGGGCGGTGGGCGGCGGCCAGGCGACCTCGGGGGCGCCACCCCGCGAGGCGTGGGGCGCGGCCGGCGGGGGCGCCGTCGGCAGTGGGGTGGTGGGCGCGCCGGTGTCGGGGGCGGCCTGCTGGGGGGAGGCCGTGGGAGATTCCACCGGCACGGGGGGTGCGGACGGGGCCGGGGGAACCGGGGTGCCCTCGTTGGTGCCCTCGTTCTCGGTGCTCACAGCTCTTCTCCTCGGTCCACGGCTGTTTTTCTCGGTCGCACTCGGTCACGCTCGTTCACGCTCGTCGTCGACCCTGCGCGATGCAGCTGTGCATGTGCTTTTGTACGTGTCAGCTTTTCCCACGGGCCGTCAGAGCACCATAAGCGGTGCCTGTGGGTCTTTGACCATTCTTTATATGGTGCATTTTGCTGCATAAACGACACATCACCGAAACATCTCATCGGGTTCTCACAGGGTTCTCAGACGACCGCCCGTCGACGCCCGCGATCCGGCCCGCCGGACGCGTACCCCGCACCGGTGGCACCATGACGCGGTGACCCACGCACGGCAGCAGCAACGCATCCAGGTAGTCGCCCACCGCGGGGCCTCCGAGGATGCCCCCGAACACACCCTGGCCGCGTACCGCAAGGCGATCGAGGACGGCGCGGACGCCCTCGAGTGCGACGTGCGGCTGACCGCGGACGGCCACCTCGTCTGCGTCCACGACCGCCGCGTCAACCGTACGTCCAACGGCCGCGGCGCGGTCTCCCAGCTGGAGCTCGCGGACCTGGCGGCCCTGGACTTCGGCTCCTGGAAGACGCGGGCGGGACGGGAGGCCTGGAACGCGCGCGACGAGGAGCCCGACTGGGAGGTGCGGCCGGAGGACCGGGACGCCACCTCCGTCCTCACCCTGGAGCGACTGCTGGAACTGGTCGCCGACGCGGGGCGCCGGGTGGAGCTGGCCGTCGAGACCAAGCATCCGACGCGCTGGGCGGGGCAGGTGGAGGAGCGGCTGCTGGTCCTCCTGAAGCGGTTCGGCCTGGACGCACCCGCCACGGCCGACGCCTCCCCGGTGCGGGTGATGAGCTTCTCGGCGCGCTCGCTGCATCGCGTGCGCGCCGCTTCACCGGCGCTGCCCACGGTCTATCTGATGCAGTTCGTCTCACCCCGGCTGCGTGACGGCCGGCTGCCGGCGGGCGTGCGGATCGCGGGGCCCTCGATGCGGATCGTGCGCAGTCACCCCGCCTACGTGGAGCGGCTGAAACGGGCCGGCCACCAGGTGCACGTATGGACGGTGAACGAACCGGAGGACGTGGACCTCTGCGTCCGGCTGGGCGTCGACGCCATCATCACGAACCGCCCGCGCGGGGTGCTGGACCAGCTGGGCCGCTGAGCGTCTCGGCCCCCTGGCCGGCACCCGCGCCGCTTCCGTAGGAAGAAACAGAAAGTCCCGGGAGCCCCGCCGGTCCCCGCCGCACCCCTTGACCACGAGCACCGCCTGAACCATCCTCGCTTCTCAGCCATACTGAAGAAATCCAGCCACACGACGACCTTCCGCTCACCAGGAGTGCTCCGGCGCATTCGCTCCGTGTCCGACCGTTGCGAGTGCGTCGTGGGACGGGGATTGGCCGGTTTCCGGTACAGGCCAATGGGGCATCCACACCGTGGCGTGGGGCGAAGGAGGTCTCGGGGGTGGCGTTGGTGGTGGCACAAGAGGTGCCCACGTCGTCGAGCATGGCCGTACCCCATGGCCCTGCGGGCGTGGGTGAGGCGAGACACCGTATGCGCGATCAACTGCGTACGGGCGGGGTCTCGGAGGCGGTCATCGACGATGCCGTACTGATCCTTTCCGAACTTCTGAGCAACGCGTGCAAACACGGCCGTCCGCTGGGTGACGCCCTGGCCGGGGACGGCGACGTGCGGGCCGCGTGGCGGGTGGACCCCGCCGGCCGGCTGGTCGTCGAGGTGACCGACGGCGGCGGGCCGACCCGGCCGGCCCCGGCGACCCCCTCCGTCACGGCGCACGGCGGACGCGGACTCAACATCATCACGGCGCTGGCCGACGACTGGGGCGTCCGGGACGACGCCCGCGGCGAGGTCACGGTGTGGGTCGTGGTCCACGCGGACGTGTACGACCCCGACGCGGGCTGCCGACGGGACGACTTCGCCTCCCGGGTCGGGGCACCACCGGTGGCGTCGATGCCGGGCCTGGACTTCGCGGACGCGTTCGACGACCTCGACTAGGGCTGTCCGGCGGGCCGTGCCGTGCGGCCGACCCGGGCGACCGGTCCGGGCGAGCGGCCCCGGTGCGGCCGCCCGCGGGCCGACGCGACCGCTCAGCGGCCCGCGCGACGGCCCGCCGCGACCGTCCACAGGCCCGGTCGTCGTCCACAGGGTCCCGTGACTCCCGGTGCGAACGGCTAGGCTCCCGCCAGTACCAGACGAGCCGTACCCGGGAGACGCCCAGATGGCCAAGAAGCGACCTCAGACGAAGGCCACGCGGCCGCAGCTCACCGAGGGGGAGATCCCGGTCGTCGGCGCGCGGGAGCCCTGCCCCTGCGGCAGCGGCCGCCGCTACAAGGCCTGCCACGGCCGTGCCGCCGCCCACGCCGTGACCGAGCTGGTCCAGCGCCCCTTCGAGGGCCTGCCGGGCGAGGGCGACTGGGTGGCGCTGCGCGAGCTGGTCCCCGCCGCCACGGTCGAACTGCCCCTGAAGGACGGCCTGCCCGAGGGCGTCCCCTCCGTCACGCTCGCCACGGTGCTGCCGATGGCCTGGCCGGCCCTGCGCCGCGACGACGGCTCGGTCCTCCTGGGGCTGCAGAACGACACCCCCTCCGGCGACATCAGCCGCGACCTCGCCGACACCCTCCTGCGGGCGCTGGAGGCGGAACCGGGCACGCCCGTGCAGGCCCGGCGCGCGCCGGCCGACGGCCCGCGGATGCAGGATCTGCTCGACCCGGAAGGCGCCTTCGAGCCAGTTGTGCACAGCGGGTTCGAGTTCTGGGTCCCGGACCCGGAGAACGCCACGCCGGAGGTGGCCGCCTCCCTGGAGCGGGCCAACGCGGCGGCGATCCCGACCGTGAAGCTGACCGGCGTCGACGCCGCGTACTGGTGCGAGACCCCGGAGAAGAACCACCTGCGCTGGGTCATGCCGCATCCGGAGGAGCGGCTTCTGGACGCGCTCGCGCGACTGCACGCGGCGGGTCGGTCGAGCCTGGGCGAGGGCACCCGGCTGGTGGGTTCCTTCCGGGCGCACGGCCTGACCGTGCCCGTCTGGGACCTGCCGAGCGGGGTCTCGGCCGCGGACGTGGAGAAGCCGGCCGCCGAGTTCGCCGAGCGGCTCGCCACCGCGCTGGCCTCGGACACCCCCCTCACGACCGACGAGCGTCGTGCGCGCGGAGGCCTGACCAACCGGCAGGTGACGCTCAGCTGACGCCCGGACGCGGCCCGGGCGCGCGCTGACCGACCGGTCAGCGTGCCGCATCGGGCCGGGCCGCGTGACTCCGCTCACAACTCCCGTTCACACAAGGCGAGTCGGCGCCATAAGCGCCGATCTGCCGGTGTCCGGAAAACCGATGAAAACATGAGATCGAATTTGCTTGGAGCCGATCTCTTGTTACCGTTCCAACAGCCCGGTTGCTGGTGCATCCCCCGTCGCCAGCAACCGGGTCTTTCCATGCCCGGCCCCGTTCCGGCACCGCCACCTGGCCCGGCGCCCCGTCCCGAGCCCGTCCGGCGCAGTTGCTCAACTGCTTTTCTCCGCACCGGAGTTGCTGCCGGAACGCAACAGCAGCGGTCCGGCACCGGCCGCCCGCGCGAACTCCGCCACCGCGGTGCAGTCCGCGGGCCCGCCCCGGCTTCGTCCACGGGGTGTCTCACAGGTGCCCGGCTCGTCGTCGGCGCCCACCGCGCACCGCATCCGCACCGTGCGCCCGTCGGGTCCCAGGAAGCTCAGGGCGGCCTCCAGGGCGCTGCCGGTGGCGTTGCGGTAGTAGGTGCGCGCCCAGGTGTCCTCGCCCTGGGCGAGGACGCAGGTCTGCGCCTCGACGCCCTCGGGGGAGGTGACCTCGGGACCGCAGCGGGCCGCGGTGGCCGTCCCGAGGCCGAGCAGCAGGGGCGTGCGGGAGGGTCCGGCGGGGGGTGCCTTGGCGTCCGTACCGTGACCGGTCGACGGCCGGCCGGCGTGGTCGTCGGTGCCGGGGGCCACGTCCCGCCGCTCGGCCGGGCGGGGGCCGCCGCCCGCCGGCCCCGCGGACGCCATCGCCAGGGGCAGGGCGATCACGCACACCACGGTGCCCCCGAGGCCGAGGAGACGGAGCCATCGGGGCCCCGGGGGCCGTCCCCCAGAATGTCGCTGCATGGTGCGGAAGATAACGAGCGGAGGCGGGCATCCCGTCCGGTGGACGCCCGACACCCTTACAACTCGGGCGCGCTCACACCCGTACGGGTGAGGGCGTCGACGACCGCGTCCACCACGGCCTCCACGTCGGGCACCCAGGGCGAGGCCGAACCGGGCAGCGGCGCGCGCTCCCAGCGGATGTCCCCCTGGCCGGTCTGCGAGGGGGGCAGGGCGAGGTAGCCGCCCTCACCGTGGAAGCGCAGTGAACCGGGGACGAAGTCCTTGGCGTACAGCAGCTCGCCCAACTGCTCCATGGAGTAAGGCCGGACGAGGAACGACCAGCGGGTGGCCGAGGCGACCACCGGACCGAGGCGCATGCCCTGCCGGTCGAGCGCGACGAGCGCGCGGGAGGCCGCGAGGGCGGGCAGGCTGACCGCGCAGGGCGCCTTCACGCCGGTGGCCAGGACGATCGGCGCCGTCGGGCGGTTCGTCCACCACCAGCGGATCATGCGCGCGTCGGTGGTGGCCGTCAGGAGGCCGGGGTCGAAGGGATGAGCGCCGGGCACCGAGCATTCCGGGTCGGGGCAGCCGCACCGGGAGGTCCCCCGCGGGTTCGCCGTCACGCCCGGGAGTACGGGCCACTGCCACTCCGTCGCGAAGGTGAGGGCCGCGTCGATCAGTTCAGGCCCCCCGTCGCTGCGCCGGGACAGGAGCCTGCGTCGCCTTCCGAGGATCTCGCGCATGAGCGCTCGTTCCTTTCCGTTGCACCGCTGGCAACACCGTGGGTCACATCACACCATGTGTCGATCACTTCACTGTGCGTACCTGTTGGCGCATCACACCCCTGTCCGAGACAAGGGAAACCCCTGAGGGTCGAGCACTGGCTGCGCTTGCGCGGCCACTCCGTCCCATACTGCGCCCACCTCGAGCATGGGCCTGGCGCGGGGTGGCGAAGTCTGGCGTTTTGCCGTGCGCGTATTTCTCTCCGCCTCCACCACGGGAGGATGGGGCACGGTCGTCGGTGGCTAGGACGCCGGAGCGGGTCACCAGGTTCCGGGTGGCTCCCAACGACCCCTGGTCCTCACCGAGTACGTACCCATCACGACCGCTGTGACGCTCCGTGGAGCAAACCCAGTCGACCGCAAACACCCGTTGCCCGATGCAGTTTTCAGCCAACTTCGCTATTGCGCAAGGGAGCCGGACAAAGCGTGACCGACAAACCCTCCGACCCCACGGACACCAGCAATCCCCGCAGGACAATGCTGGACATCCCCTCACGAGTGCGTGTACATGTGGAGACACCGCTGGCGGCGCAGGACGACATGGGGGTTTGCGATGCTTCTGAGCAATACGCACCGGTCCGAGAGCCGGACACCATGAACGCCCCCCACCCCTCGAAAGTGGCCGGAATCGATTCAACGGTTCCCTCACCCGCACACACTGTCGCCCCCGCACCCGCCGTCCCGGCCGCCCCACCGGTCCCACCCGGCGCGGGAGCGCTCCTCCAGGACCGGCTGGCCGGCTGGGTCTCCGATCTCACGACCCTCCACGAACTCACCGAACGCCTGGCCCGTACGGCCACGCTGCCCGACGCCCTCCAGGAAGTGCTGCGGGCCGGATCCGCCCTGGTGGGCGCCCGGCGCGGGCTCGTCGTCCTGGAACCCGCCGACGGCCTCGGCCCCGACACCACCATCGGCCTCGGCCTCGGCCGCGCCGACCTCGGCCACATCGAGACCGTGCCGCGCAGCTCCATGTCGTACGGCCGCATCCTCGACGGTCTGCCCGGCGGCGAGGGCGAGATCGCCCAGCCCGACCTGCTCTCCGAGGACGGCCTCGACCCCCGGCACCGCGAGGTGGCCGCCCGCCTCGGCTACGCCGCCAGCTACGCCCTGCCGCTGACCGCCGGCGAGGGCGCCGACCGCCTGGGCGCGGCCGTCTGGCTCTACGACGAGCCCGCCGAGCCGGCCGAGCGCCGGCGCCACCTGGTCGGGCTGTACGTGCGCCACGCGGCCGAGCACCTCGCGCGCCTCCTCGAACTCGAGCGCACCCGCGCGTGCATGACGACGATGACGGAGGAGCTGCTGCCCTCCCGGCTGCCGCGGGTGGCCGGCGTCCAGCTCGCCGCCCGGCACCGCACCGGTCCGCACGGCGGCGGCGACTGGTACGACGCACTGCCGCTGCCCGACGCGGCGCTGGGCCTGGCCGTCGGCTCCGTCACCGGCTCCGGGCCGAGCGCGGTGGCCGCGATGGGACGGCTGCGCGCCTCCCTGCGGGCGTACGCCGTGATGGAGGGCGAGGACCCCGTCGCCGTCCTGTCCGACCTGGAGCTGCTGCTGCGGCTGACCGAGCCCGCGCGGTCGGCCACCGCGCTGTTCGCCTACTGCGAGCCCGCGCTGCGCAAGATCACCCTGGCCGGTGCCGGGCACTGCCCGCCGCTGCTGGTGGGCGCGCGGCGCACCGAGTTCGTCGAGACGTCCGTGTCCGCGCCGCTGGGCATGCTGGCCTGCTGGGAGGCGCCGAGCGTGGAGCTGGAGGCCGAGGCCGGGGAGACGGTGCTGCTCTACACGGACGGCCTGCTGCACCGTACCGGCGACCCCGTCGACCGCGCCTTCGCCCGGCTGCACGCGGCTGCGGCCGGGGTCCCCCGGTCGATCCGCCACGACCCGGGCGCGGTCGCCGACCACGTGCTGCGGACGGTGCTGCCGCAAGGGCTGGCCGGCGGCGCGGACGACGTCGTCCTGCTCGCGGCGCGCTTCGAGTGAGGACCGGAGCAGGGTGTCCGCCCCGTCCCGTTCCGGCAACGGTAAGAGGTCCTTCGCCCCTGGGCCCCCTTCTGTACGACCGTACGATGGAGAGGGCCCAGTGCCGTATCGAGGAGGATGACCGTGGCGGAAGAGCTCCCGGAGACCCCGGAGACCGCTGAAGAAGAGCCGATCAAGGCACGGAAGAACGGCCTGTACCCGGGCGTGTCCGACGAGCTGGCCGAGAACATGAAGTCCGGCTGGGCCGACACGGAGCTGCGTGACCTGGAACCGATCGCCCAGGCCGCCGAGACCGCCGCCCGGCGCGCCGCGCTCTCCGCCCGTTTCCCGGGCGAGCGTCTGGTGATCCCCGCCGGCAACCTGAAGACCCGCTCGAACGACACGGAGTACGCCTTCCGCGCCTCGGTCGAGTACGCCTACCTCACCGGCAACCAGACCGAGGACGGCGTGCTGGTCCTGGAGCCGCGGGGCGAGGGCCACGCCGAGACGATCTACCTCCTGCCGCGCTCCGACCGGGAGAACGGCGAGTTCTGGCTCTCCGGCCAGGGCGAACTGTGGGTCGGCCGCCGGCACTCCCTCTCCGAGGCCGAGAAGCTGTACGGCATCCCCGCCGCCGACGTGCGCGAGCTGGCCGCCCTGCTGCGCGAGGCCACCGGCCCGGTGCGGGTCGTGCGCGGGCACGACGCCGGCATCGAGGCCGCGCTGACCGACAAGGTCACCGCCGAGCGCGACGAGGAGCTGCGCGTCTTCCTCTCCGAGGCCCGCCTGGTCAAGGACGAGTTCGAGATCGGCGAGCTGCAGAAGGCCGTCGACTCGACGGTCCGCGGCTTCGAGGACGTCGTGAAGGTCCTCGACAGGGCCGAGGCGACGAGCGAGCGCTACATCGAGGGCACGTTCTTCCTCCGCGCGCGCGTGGAGGGCAACGACGTCGGCTACGGCACCATCGCCGCCGCCGGCCCGCACGCCTGCACGCTGCACTGGGTGCGCAACGACGGGCCCGTGCGCTCCGGCGACCTGCTCCTGCTGGACGCCGGCGTCGAGACGCACACGTACTACACCGCCGACGTCACGCGGACGCTGCCGGTCGACGGCCGCTTCAGCGAGATCCAGAAGAAGATCTACGACGCCGTGTACGACGCCCAGGAGGCCGGCATCGCGGCCGTGCGGCCGGGCGGCAAGTACCGCGACTTCCACGACGCCGCGCAGCGCGTGCTGACCGAGCGGCTCGTCGAGTGGGGTCTGGTCGAGGGGCCCGTGGAGCGGGTGCTGGAGCTGGGCCTGCAGCGCCGCTGGACACTGCACGGCACCGGGCACATGCTCGGCATGGACGTCCACGACTGCGCCGCCGCGCGCGTGGAGTCGTACGTCGACGGGACGCTGGAGCCGGGCATGGTGCTGACGGTCGAGCCGGGGCTGTACTTCCAGGCCGACGACCTGACCGTGCCGGAGGAGTACCGCGGGATCGGCGTCCGGATCGAGGACGACATCCTGGTCACCCGCGATGGGAACCGGAACCTGTCCGACGGCCTGCCGCGGCGGTCCGACGAGGTCGAGGCGTGGATGGCTTCGCTCAAGGGCTGATACCGAGCCGATGGCCGGGTACCGGTGCGGTGCCCGGCCATCGCCGTGTCCGCTTCACCTACACGTGCACGTACCTGGGGGAGGGCTTCGTGGACGACTTCTGGTCAGGGGTCGGTGTCGACCTGCATCTGGAGACCGACGGCAGCGAGGGGCGGCGGGCCGGGCTGGAGCGGGCGCTGCGGGACGCCGTACGGGGCGGGCGGCTCGCCCCGGGCACCCGGCTGCCGGCCACCCGGCGGCTCGCGGCCGAGGCCGGCATCTCGCGCAACACCGTCAAGGCCGCGTACGACCAGCTGGTCGCCGAGGGCTACCTGACCGCACGCCAGGGGTCGGGCACCCGGGTCGCCGCGCTGTCCTCCGCCGCCGCGGAACCGCCGGCCGCCGCGGCACGCGCGCGTGAGCCCCGCTTCGACCTGCGGCCCGGCAGCCCCGACGTCGGCGCCTTCCCGGCGGCGGCCTGGCTGCGCGCGCTGCGCCGGGCGATCGCCACGGCACCCTCCCCGGCGTACGACTACGGCGATCCGCGCGGGCGGACGGAGCTGCGGACGGCGCTGTCGGGGTATCTGGGGCGGGCGCGCGGGGTGATCGCGCCGCCGGAACGGATCGTGATCACCTCCGGGTACGTGCAGGGGCTCGCGCTGCTCACGCGCGCGCTGGAGGGCGCCCCGGTGGGCATGGAGGACCCCGGACTGCCGTTCCACCGGGAGGTCGTACGGCGCAACGGCGGGCACGTGGTGCCGGTGCCGGTCGACGAGCGGGGGGTGCGCACACGGGAGCTGGGCGACCTCGGGGCGGTCGTCGTCACGCCCGCGCACCAGTACCCGACCGGTGTCACGCTGCACCCGGAGCGGCGGCGGGCCCTGACGGACTGGGCACGCGCGCGTGGCGCGCTGATCGTCGAGGACGACTACGACGGCGAGTTCCGCTACGACCGGCAGCCCGTCGGCGCCCTCCAGGGAATGGCGCCGGGGCAGGTGGCCTACCTCGGCACCGCCTCGAAGACGCTCGGGCCGGCGCTGCGGCTGGGCTGGATGGTGCTGCCGCCGCACCTCGTCGACGCCGTCGCCGACGCCAAGCTGCACAGCGACCACCACACCGAGACCATCGGCCAGCTGGCCCTCGCCGAACTGATCGACGGCCACGCCTACGACCGTCATGTGCGCGCGTGCCGGCTGCGCTACCGGCGCCGCAGGGACCTGCTCCTCGACCGGCTGGGGGCGCGCAGGAACGTGCGCGGGGTCGCGGCCGGGCTGCACGCGCTGGTCGAGGTCCGCGACGAGGCGGAGGTGCGGGAACGGGCGGAGGCCGAGGGCCTCGCGGTCGGCCGGCTCGGCGACCACTGGCACGCGCGTGAGGACGCCGGGGAGCGGCCGCAGGGACTGGTGGTGGGGTACGGGACACCGCGGGAGCGGGCCTATCCGGAGGCGTTGGACGTGCTGGTGAAGGTGCTGGAAGGCGCCTGAGCGGTGCTCCGGCGCCCGGCTCGGTGGACCAACGATCCGGTGTCCGATTGGCGCTGTTGACGGGCCCACCGGGCCCCTAGCTTCGTGAGCATGACCAAGACGCCGCCGCAGCGGCTGCTCACCCTGGCCCAGTGGAGCAACTCCGTCGGGGACGGCGCCTACTACACGACGTCGGCGCTCTACTTCACCCAGATCGCCGGTCTGACTCCCGCGCGCGTGGGGCTGGGACTGACCATCGGCTGGGCGGTCGGCTCGCTGGCCGGACTTCCGCTGGGCCGGCTGGCCGACCGGCGCGGCCCGCGCGGCACGGCGGTGCTGCTGGCGCTGGCGACCGGGTCGGCGGTGGCGTCCTTCACGCTCGTGCGCGGCTTCGTCCCGTTCGTGCTGGTGGCCTGCGCGTACGCGGCCGCGCAGGCCGGGCTGGCGGCGGCGCGGCAGGCGCTGCTGGCGGGGCTGGTACCCGCCGGGGAGCGGACGGGGCTGCTGGCCCGGCTCCAGTCGACGCTCAACGCGGGGCTGGCGGTGGGGGCCGGACTCGGCGGGCTCGCCCTGCACGCCGGGACGCGGGCGGCGTACCTCGCGGTGTTCGCGGTCGACGCGGTGAGCTTCCTGGTGTGCGCGCTGCTGCTCCTCGGGCTGCCCCGCGCCGCCTCCGTCCCGGTCCGCCCGCACGGCGGCCTCGGCGTGCTGCGCGACCGGCCGTACGCGGTCGTCGCGCTGCTGAACACCGTGCTGTTGCTGCGGCTGCCGCTGCTCAGCCTGGTCCTGCCGCTGTGGATCACCGAGCGGACCGGGGCACCGGCCTGGCTGGTGTCCGCGCTGTTCGTGCTCAACACCGCCGCGGTGACCGTGTTCCAGGTGCGGGCGGTGCGGGGCGTCACCGGTCTGGTCGGTGCCACGCGCGTCCTGCGGCGTGCGGGCTGGGTGATGTGCGCCGCCTGCGCCGTCTTCGCGCTGTCCGCCGGGACCTCCGCGCGGGTGGCGGCGGGCGTCCTGGTGGTGGGGGCGGTACTCCAGGTGGCGGCCGAGATGGGCCAGTCGGCGGGCTCCTGGCAGCTCTCCTTCGACCTGGCCCCGGCCGACCGCGTGGGCGAGTACCAGGGGCTGTTCGGCACGGGCGTCACCGTGGCCCGCACCCTCGGCCCGCTCGTCCTGACCACCCTCCTCGTGGAGTGGGGCCCGCCGGGCTGGCTGCTGCTCGCCGGAGCGACCCTGGCGGCCTCGTACGCCATGGGCCCGGCGGCACGACGGGCCGCCGCCGGGCGGGAGGGGGACGCCGGGGAACCCGGCGCCCCCCGCTCGGCCCCGGCCACCCGCCGCTCCGAAGCGTGAGCGGCACGGGGCCCACCGGCGGGCGCACCGCCCCTGGCGGCCCCGTACGCCAGGGGCCCGGCGGCACGACGGGCCGCCGCCGGGCCGAAGAGAGGCCGAGCGGCTCTGCTCCGGTCAGCCGGGCCTGCGGGGCGTGAGCGGCAGGGTGTCCACGAACAGTGCGCCCGCCAGCAGGCCGGCGCTGCCGCGCGGACTCCACCCGCGCGCGTGGAGGTCGGCGTCGAGCGCGGTCAGGGCCGTGCGGCCCGCCCGCGTCGCCGTGCCGCCCGCCTCGAGGACGGCGCGGGCGCCCGCCTGGACGTGCCGCAGCCCGACCGGGCCCGCGCTGTGGAGGAGTTCGGTGTCCTGGAGCGTGGACATGACGGTGAGCAGGGCGTCGAGCCGTGCCTCCGCCTCGCTCGCGCCCGCCGAGCGGGCCCCGGTGAGCGCGGTCAGCGCCCGCCGGACGTGCGGGAAACCGGCCCGCGCCTCACCCCGGGCGCCGGCCGCGCCGTACCTCGCCGACACCGTGGAGCCGCGCGACGGACGGCGCGGGGCGTCCCGGTCGGTGTGCGCGGCGATCCGTTTGGCGGTGTGCGTGACCTCGGACCCCCGCGCTCGGGGGTCCAGGGCGGCCGCCGACACCAGCAGGCCGAGGGTCCACAGCGCGCCCCGGTGGCCGCCGCCGGCCAGCCCCACCGCGTGCTCGGCGCACCGCCCGATCGCGCCCAGTTCGACACGCAGCCGCGGGGTGGGTTCGCCGGTGCGGCGGGCGGCGGCGGCCATCGCCGCGAGGCCGGGCGCGAGCGCCTTCGCCGACCAGCGCAGTCCGCGGTGGTCGCGGCGGGTGACGCGGGCGGCGAGGTCGCGCGGGTCGGGCAGCCCGGGCTTGGGGGCCAGGGCCAGTTGTCCGGTCAGCGCGGCCACGGCGGCCTGCGCGAGCGTCTCGTCCTCGCGGCTGGTCATCGCGGTGCCCTACGAGGACGCGGAGGCCGTCGGGGCGTCGCTCGGCGGAGTGCCGGTCGGGGCTCCGCTCGGCGGGGTGCCGGTCGGTGCGTCGCCCGGAGGGGTGCCGCCACCGCCGCCGCCCGCGCCGGTGTTCTCCGCGTCGGGGTCGACGCCCAGGGTCAGGGAGCCCTTGTAGCCCTTGGACGGGTCGGCCTTCTTGACGGGCTTGAGGGTGAGCAGGCCGCCGGCGGCGCCGCCGCCGTCGTAGACCATGTCGTCGTCGAGCCTGGTGTAGGTGCCGGAGTGCCGGGCGTAGGGCTCCAGCGTGAAGATCTCCTCGGCGATGTCGTCGGCGAAGAACAGCTGGCCGGTGTAATTGACCTTGCCGCCCTCGTAGGTGCCGTCCTCCTTCGCGCCGCCGGTGTGGACCTTGAGGTGGATGTGGCAGGTGCGGGGCGTGTACCAGCCGGGGAAGATCGTCTCGAACTTGACGACCCCGCCTGCGTTGGCGATCTGGTAGCCGCGCAGGTAGGTGCCGTCGTCGGCGGTCGAACCGTCCTCGCTCTCGGCCGGGGCCGAGCCGCCGGGGTTGGCGGTGGTGTAGCCGGAGTAGTAGCCCCACGCGTCGCAGTGCCAGATCTCCACCGCCGCGCCGGGCACCGGGGTGCAGCCGTCGGTGGCGTCCACCACGGTCAGGCGCAGGGTCAGCGGGACGCCGCTCTTGCCCTCGGTGATGTCCTTGCGCACCAAGGCACCGTCGAGGTAGTACGGCCCCTCGGTGACGCTCGGCATCAGCGTCATGCAGGCGCCGTCGGCCGAGGTCGCCGAAGCCGTGGCCGTGGCCGTGGCCGTGGCCGTCGTCGTGGCTTCCGTTTCCGTCGCCGTGCCGGCGAACGCCGACCGGTAGCCGGCGACGGCGAGGCCGCCGGCCGCGACCGTGCCGCCGGTCACCGCGAGGGCGCGGCGCCGGGTGATGGAGGTGTCCTTGTGGTTTCCCGTCATGGACACGAAACCTAGGAACGCGACCCGTCAGGGACGTGGGCGGAAGCTGGCAAGCGGCTGTGAGTGCCGTCGGATCCGGTTCCGCCCTGCCGACGGGAGGTCAGACGGCCATGAGCGGTGCGTCCTTGCGCCACTTGAGGATCTTGTCGAAGCTGACCACGGCACCGCCGAGACCCGGTTCGTTGCCGATGTGGACGTGGTCGGCGAGTTCCCGGATGAGGTACAGGCCACGGCCCGCCTCGGCATCCGCGTGCGCGGGGGTGGGGGTGGGGACGGGGCGTTCGGCCGTGAAGCCGGGGCCCGAGTCGGCGACCTCGATGCGGCACTTCTCGCCGTCGAGGTAGGCGGTGACCCGGTAGGCCTCCGAACAGCCCCCTTGCGCCGCGCTCTTCCCGCCGTGCTCGACAGCGTTGGCGCAGGCCTCGCTCAGGGCGACGGAGAGGTCGTACGAGACGTCGGGGTCGACACCCGCCGTCTCCATCGTGCCGAGCAGCAGACGCCGGGCCAGCGGCACGCTCGCGGCCTCGCGCCGCAGATGGAGTGACCACCAGATGCTCATGCTCCAGCCTCCAGGCCGCGGCTCGACATACCGATACGTATTGCCGCCCTGAACCGTGAGTAAGCGCGATTTCCGCGTGATGCCGCCCATATGGCGGGTGTGGGAGCCGCGGAGAACGGTGTATGCGCGTCCCACGGGAACCACCTCCACCCGTCGCATCAGAAGGTGATCTTCCGGTTCGGGGGAATCCCGCGGACCTGGGGTACGGCCGCCGCGGGGCCAGTGCGATGATGAGCCCGCCATGACTGACCCCCACCAGCGCACGGCGCGCTCCGGAGTCGCTCTCCGGCTGCTGCGGGCCGCGGTGTTCGCCGCGGTCTGCGTCGTGCTGGCCGGGGCCGGTCACACGCTCGCCTCCTGCGCCGCCGTCCCGCTGTGGACGCTGGGCGCAGGGTTCCTGGGAGCCCTCGCGGTCGTGGTGCCGCTCGCCGGGCGCGAGCGGTCGCTGCCGGGCATCGCGGCCCTGCTCGCCGTCGGGCAGACCGTCCTGCACACCCTGTTCGGCCTCGGCCAGCACACGTCGACGGCCGTCGCGTCGACCACGACGACCGCCGCCGCCTCCGACGCCGCACTGATCGAGCGGGCCGCACGGCTCGTGTGCGGGGCCACGGCCGCCGCGCTGAGCCCGGCGCAGGCCCAGAGGATCCTCGTCGAGGCCCGCCTCCAGCCGGCCGGTGACGGCGCGGGTACCGGGGCCGGTACGGGATCCATGCACCATGCGGCGGACGCCCTGGCCGGCGCAGCGGGCCCGTCGACGGCGCTGCTGCCGTCCCTGCCGATGCTGCTCGCCCACGTCCTCGCGGCCGTCGCCGCCGGATGGCTGCTGCGGCACGGCGACGCGGCCCTGCTGCGGCTCATGGACCTGTCCGCGCACGGCGTCGCCGAAGCCGCGTGCGTACGGTCCCTGCGCGGGGCGCTCACCCTGGTGCGCGCCCTGCTCGCCGGACTGCCCGCTCTGCCGGAGGCCGGTCCGCGCGTTCCGCGCACCGCGCTGCTCCCCTCCCCCAGGCCGCCCGCCGAGGCGCTCCAGCACACGGTGATCAGGCGCGGTCCGCCGGCCGCCGCCCTCGTCCTCGCTGCCTGACACGACGCGACCAGCACTCCACTTCACGGGGAGGCGCGGCCGCCGTCGTGCGGCACGCGCGCGTGCGCACGCTTCCGCGTGTCCACGCCCGACCCCTCACGGTCGGACCTCACCGTTTCCCACCGTCGTACCTCACTCGAAGTGGAGTGCTCACTGTCATGAAGCCTGCCCTGAAGGTTTCTCGTCTCGTCGCCGCCGCTGCCGTCGCCGGGTCAGCCGTTCTCGTCCTGTCCTCGCCCGCCCTCGCGCACGTCAGCGTGCAGCCGGAGGGCACGGCCGCGAAGGGCGGCTACGCCGTCGTGAACTTCCGCGTCCCCAACGAGCGCGACAACGCCTCGACCACCGGGCTGGAGGTCAACTTCCCGGCCGACACCCCCCTCTCCTCGGTGATGCCGCAGAAGATCGACGGCTGGAAGATCACGGTCACCAAGAGCAAGCTCGCCAAGCCGCTGGAGGTGCACGGACGGCAGATCTCCGAGGCCGTCTCCAAGGTGACCTGGACCGCCGACGGCAAGGGCATCGAGCCCGGCTTCATCCAGCAGTTCCCGGTCTCGATCGGCGCGCTGCCCGAGAACGCCGACCAGTTGGTCTTCAAGGCGATCCAGACGTACTCCAACAAGGAGGTCGTGCGCTGGATCGAGGTGCAGGAGGAGGGCGCCGAGGAGCCGGCGAACCCGGCACCGGTGCTCGCCCTGTCCGCCGCCGAGGACGACCACTCCCACGGTTCGTCCGCCGAGGAGTCGTCCGACAAGTCCGGTGACGCCGAGCCGGCCGCCGACACCACCGAGGCCGCCGACTCCTCCGACGGCACCGACACCACCGCCCGGGTCCTGGGCGTCGTCGGCATCGTCGTCGGTGCCGCCGGTGTGGCGTACGGCGTGCTCGCCGGCCGCCGCCGGGCCGCCGACGCCTCCTGAGGCCCGCTCGTCCGCGGTGCGCGCCGGGGGCATCCACGCCCCCGGCGCGCGCCGGAGTTCACACCACTGGGACATCTCCATGCGCAAGAAGACGTTCGCCGCGGCCGCGCTGCTCGCCGCGGCCACCCTCACCCTCTCCGCCTGCGGCGGTGACGACGGCGGTTCCAGCCCTGTCGCGGTCGTCTCCGAGGACTCCTCGCAGCAGGCCGCGACCGTGCTCGACCAGCCCTTCACCAAGCCGGACCTGGTCCTGACCGACACCCAGGGCAAGCCCTACGACCTCCGCGAGGAGACCGCGGGCCGCCCGACGCTGGTGTACTTCGGCTACACCCACTGCCCGGACGTCTGCCCGCTGACGATGAACAACATCGCCGTCGCGAAGAAGCAGCTGCCCAAGGCGGACCAGGACGCCCTGCGGGTCGTGTTCGTCACCACCGACCCGGACCGCGACACCCCGGCCGCGCTCGGCGCCTGGCTCAAGGGCATCGACTCCCAGGTGATCGGCCTGACCGGCGACTTCACCACCATCCAGACCGCCGCACGCGCCCTCGGCATCTCCATCGAGCCGCCGCACAAGGACAAGAACGGCAAGGTCGTCTCCACCCACGGCACCCAGGTCATCGCCTTCTCCCCGAAAACCGACGGCGGGTACCTCCTGTACGGCGAGGACGCCAAGGTCGACGACTACATCAAGGACCTGCCCAGGATCGTCAAGGGACAGAACCCGTGAGGCGGCCCGGCGCCCGCGGCGCGGCGCTGGCCGGCGCCCTGACCGCCGCCCTGGTCCTCGCGGGCTGCGGTTCCGGCTCCGGCGGCACTGCGGCCGAGCTGTCCGTCAGCGCCGCCTACATGCCGCAGCCGGTCTCCGCCTCCATGGCCGCGGGCTTCCTGACCATCACCAACAAGGGCGGCACGAAGGACGAGCTGACCTCCGTCACCAGCGATGCCGCTGGCAGCGTGACCGTCCACGAGACCGTCGGTGGAGCCATGCGGGAGGTCGACTCCCTGGAGGTGCCGGCGGGCGGCCGGCTCCAGCTGGCCAGCGGCGGGAACCACCTGATGTTCGAAAAGCTGAAGCGGAAGCCGCTGCAGGGCGAGAAGGTGACCGTGGAACTGCACTTCGCCGACTCCGGGACCGTCGAGGTCGAGATGCCGGTGGAATCCGCCACCTACACCCCGAACACCGGAAGCTGAGGGAAGGACCGCCTTGCCCACGACCATCGCCCCCAGGATCCGGACGCTGGTGCTGCTGTTGCTGGCCGTCACCGGCGCGCTCCTCGCCGGCGCCGGACAGGCCTTCGCGCACGCCGCGCTGACCGGCAGCGACCCCGCACAGGGGACGGTGGTCGAGAAGGCGCCCGCACAGGTCTCGCTGACCTTCTCCGAGCAGGTCTCCACGGGCGCCGACTCCGTGCGCGTGCTCGACCCGAAGGGCAGGCGCGTCGACACCGGCGAGCCGTCCGCCCTCGGCGGCACCACCTACGCCGTCCGGCTGCACGCGGGGCTGCCCGACGGCACGTACACGGTGACCTACCAGGTGGTGTCCGCGGACAGCCATCCCGTCGCCGGCGCCTACACCTTCTCCATCGGCGCTCCCTCCGCGACCAGCGTCTCGGCGACCGCGCGGGAGGCCGGCGGAGGCGTCGTCGGCAGGCTGTACGGCTTCGGGCGGTACCTGTCGTACGCCGGATTCATCGTCCTGGCCGGCGGGGCCGCCTTCGTCCTGGGCTGCTGGCCGGGCGGTGCGGGCGTGCGGGCCGTGCAGCGGCTCGTCGTCTCCGGCTGGCTCGCGCTCACCTCCGCCACGCTCCTCCTGCTGCTCCTGCGCGGCTCCTACACCGGCTCCGGCGGGATCGGCGACGTCTTCGACCTCGACCTGCTCGGGCAGGTCCTGCAGACCAAGCCGGGCGCCGCGCTCGTCTCCCGGCTGCTGCTGCTCGCCGCGGCCGCCCTGTTCATCGCGGTGCTCTTCGGCGCGTACGACAAGCGGGAGGGCGAGGAGAAGCGGGACCTGACCTTCGGACTCGCCATCGGCGGAACCGTCGTGGCGGCCGGGCTCGCGGCGAGCTGGGCGATGGCCGAGCACGCCTCCACCGGGCTCCAGCCGGGCATCGCGATGCCGGTGGACGTCGTCCACCTGCTGGCCGTCGCCGGCTGGCTCGGCGGACTGTGCGCGCTCCTCGTGGCGCTGTACCGGGGCGACACCCCGGTGGAGGCGTCGGTCGTCCGCCGGTTCTCACGGGTCGCCTTCGGCAGTGTCGTCACCCTCGTCGCGACCGGCGTCTACCAGTCGTGGCGCCAGCTCGGCTCCTGGTCCGCCTTCGCCGAGACCCGCTACGGGCAGCTCCTGCTCGTCAAGATCGGGCTGGTGGCACTGCTCGTCGGCGTCGCCTGGATCTCGCGACGGTGGACCAGCCGGCTGGAGGAGACGGCGGGGGCCGGGGCGGGGAACGCGGAGACGGCATCTGCGGAAACGACCGCTACGGAGACGGGAGACACGGGAGCGGCGACCGCGGAGACGGCATCTGCGGAAACGGCGTCCGTGGAAACGGCGGGAGCCGGGGCGGCAGGGGCTGCGGCGAAGCCGGGTGCCGAAAAGGCGTCCGGGTCCGCGGCCGGGTCGGGGTCCGGCTCCGTGGCCGGATCCGTGCCGGGGGACGGGACCGAGGACGCCGAGCGGGCCGTCCAGCTCGCGCGACAGCGGGCCGCCGTGGACGCGACGCGGCAGAAGCGGCTGCGTGACGCCGATCCCCTCCGGCTCGGCCTGCGCCGTTCGGTGCTCGCCGAGGCGGGCGTCGCCGTCGTCCTGCTCGTCGTCACCACGGCGCTGACCTCCACCGAACCCGGCCGTACGGAACAGGCCGCCAAGGCGGCCACGGCGGCCGCGTCGTCTTCCTCGTCGGACACCTCGGGAGCCGTGACCCTCGACATGTCCTTCGACACCGGCGGCACCGACGGCAAGGGCGTCGTCAGCGTCGACATCGACCCCGCGCGAACCGGCGCCAACGAGATGCACGTCTATGTGACCCGGCCCAACGGGCGCGCCTTCGACGTGCCCGAGGTGAAGGTCGCCTTCACCCTCGAGAGCAAGAAGATCGGGCCGCTGCCCGTCACCCCCGACCACATCACCACCGGCCACTGGTCGGCGAACGCGGTCCAGATTCCCATGGCCGGCGAGTGGCAGGTCGCCGTGACCGTTCGGACCTCCGACATCGACCAGGTGACCGTCTCCAAGAACGCGCAGATCGGCTGAACGACCCATGTCTGACCAGACCCTTCCGAAGGCCCCGGAGAAGTCCCTGTCCCCCGACGCACCCCGGGCGGGCCTGACCCGGCGCAAGCTGCTCGGCACCGCCGGGGCCACCGGACTCGTGGTGGGCGCCGCGGGCGGGGCAGCCGGTTATGCCGCGGCGCCCGCGCAGGCCACCCCGCTGTCCTCGATCGGCTCGGGCCAGGCGATGTTCCACGTGAAACATCAGCCCGGCATCACCCAGGGACTCCAGGCCCGCGGCCATCTGGTCGCCTTCGACCTCGCGGCGGGCGCAGGCCGCAAGGAAGCCGCGGCCCTGCTGCGCCGCTGGTCGGAGACGGCCCGACGGCTGATGGCAGGCGAGGCCGCGGCCCACGACGACACGGACATCGCGCGGGACGCGGGCCCGTCCTCGCTGACGATCACCTTCGGCTTCGGCCACAGCTTCTTCGCGCGCACCGGCCTGGAGAAGCAGCGTCCGGTCGCTCTGGACCCCCTGCCCGCCTTCTCCTCCGACCAGATCGACAAGTCCCGCAGCGACGGCGACCTGTGGGTGCAGATCGGCGCGAACGACGCCCTGGTGGCCTTCCACGCCCTGCGCGCGATCCAGAAGGACGCGGGCAGGGCGGCGAAGGTGCGCTGGCAGATGAACGGCTTCAACCGCACGCCGGGCGCGACCACCCACCCCATGACGGCCAGGAACCTGATGGGCCAGATGGACGGCACCCGCAATCCGAAGCCGGCGGACACCGACTTCGACCGGCGGATCTTCGTGCCGGAGTCGGGGTCGAACGACCCGGCATGGATGGCCAACGGCTCCTACGCCGTCGTACGCCGGATCCGCATGCTCCTCGACGACTGGGAGCAGTTGTCGGTCACGGCGCAGGAGCAGGTCATCGGGCGCCGCAAGTCCGACGGGGCACCACTGTCCGGCGGGACCGAGACGACCGAGATGGACCTGGAGAAGACGGACGCCAACGGCGATCTGGTCGTCCCGATCAACGCCCACGCCCGGATCACCCGCCCCGACCAGAACGGGGGCGCGGCGATGCTGCGCCGGCCGTTCTCGTACCACGACGGCATCGATGCCGGCGGGGTGCCGGACGCGGGGCTGCTGTTCGTCTGCTGGCAGGCCGATCCGTCGCGCGGATTCGTCACCGTGCAGCGCAAGCTGGACCGCGGGGACGCGCTGTCCCCGTACATCCGCCATGAGTCGAGCGGCCTGTTCGCGGTGCCGGGCGGAGCGCCGGAGGGCGAGTACGTGGGGCAGCGGTTGCTGGAGGGGTGAGACACGCCGAGGGCTGGTCACGCGGGGGGGGGGCACGCCGGTTCACTCGCGTGAGGGGCGCCCGTGGGACGTCGGCTCCTCGTTCCGCAAGGCCCATTAGGGTGAGGTCATGCCAGCGAGCTATGCATATCTCGGCCCCGAGGGCACCTTCACGGAGGTCGCCCTGCGCACGCTTCCGGAGGCAGCCACCCGGCAGTTGATTCCGTACGTGTCCGTGCAGTCCGCCCTCGACGCGGTCCGGACCGGCGAGGCCGAGGCCGCGTTCGTGCCGATCGAGAACTCGGTCGAGGGCGGCATCACCACGACCCTCGACGAGCTGGTCGCGGGTACGCCGTTGATGATCTACCGCGAGGTACTGCTGTCGATCACCTTCGCGCTGCTGGTCAGGCCGGGCACGAAGCTGACCGAGATCAAGACGGTCTCGGCCCACCCCGCCGCACAGCCGCAGGTGCGCAACTGGCTCAAGGCCCATCTCCCCGACGCCGTGTGGGAGTCGGCCGCCTCGAACGCGGACGCCGCTCGTCTGGTCCGCGAGGGCCGTTACGACGCCGCCTTCGCGGGTGAGTTCGCGGCCGCCCGGTACGGGCTCGAGGCACTGGAGACGGAGATCCACGACGCGGAGAACGCGCAGACGCGTTTCGTGCTGGTGGGCCGTCCGGCCCGGCCCGCCGCACCGACCGGTGCCGACAAGACGTCCGTCGTGCTGTGGCAGCGTGACGACCATCCGGGCGGGCTGCGCGACCTGCTGGGCGAGTTCGCCACCCGTGGCATCAACCTCATGGTGCTCCAGTCGCGGCCGACCGGCGCCGGAATCGGCAACTACTGCTTCTGCATCGACGCGGCCGGTCACATCTCCGAGCGCAGGATGGCGGAGGCGCTCATGGGCCTGAAGCGCATCTGCCGAGATGTGCGTTTCCTCGGCTCGTACCCGCGTGCGGACGTGACCGCGGCGCAGGTGCGGGCACCGCTGCCGGGGACCTCGGAGGGCGAGTTCATGGCGGCGGCGGAATGGGTCACGCGCTGCCAGGACGGCCGGTTCTGAATCAGGTCGGACCGGTCCTACCTGCATATCGTCGTTATCCACAGGGGTTATCCACAGGGAGTCATCTCGACCTGGGGACAAGTCGACACGGAAGCGGCATTCGGTCGACAAATCACCCTGGGGTCTCCCGGCGCGCTCCTCGCGCATCACATCACTCTTCGTCCACCCGTTTCCTTCGATCAACCCTTTGGGGCGACCTTTTTCCACCCGAAAGTGAGTGCGGAAGGGGTTTGACCAAGGAATTCTCCCTGCCGCGACGCTTCCTCGGAATGATCGATTCCGATGTCCACAGATCTTTCGCACAGCCTGTGGATAACTTTCCGAGAGCGCACACCCCTGTGGACAACCGCCCTCAAGTGCCTCTCCGCAGAAGGAAGTCGAGTCATCCCCAGCCACGACGCCGCGGCACCGGCCCGTCCGGCCGATACGCGGAAATACACAGGGCATTCGCCTCATAGCGGACCATGAGGCGTGTTCCGCAATAGTGAGTCGTGAGCCGTCACCCCACACCGGTAGCCTTGACCACGTGATTGACCTTCGCCTGCTCCGTGAGGACCCCGACCGTGTGCGCGCGTCCCAGCGCGCCCGTGGAGAGGACGTCGCGCTCGTCGACGCTCTCCTGTCTGCCGACGAGCGGCGCAGGTCGTCCGGCGTCCGCTTCGACGAGCTGCGTGCCGAGCAGAAGGCGCTCGGCAAGCTCATCCCCAAGGCCTCCCCGGACGAGAAGGCCGAGCTCCTGAAGAAGGCGAGCCAGCTCGCCGCCGACGTCAAGGCCGCCGACGCCGAGCGCGACGCGGCCGACACCGAGACCCAGGAGCTCGTCCTCCAGCTCAGCAACCTCGTGCACCCCGAGGTGCCCGTGGGCGGCGAGGAGGACTTCGTCGAGCTGGAGACGCACGGCACGATCCGCGACTTCGGCGCCGAGGGCTTCGAGCCCAAGGACCACCTGGAGCTGGGCCAGCTGCTGGGCGCCATCGACGTCGAGCGCGGCGCCAAGGTCTCCGGTTCGCGGTTCTACTTCCTCACCGGCATCGGCGCGCTGCTGGAGCTGGCCCTGGTCAACGCGGCGATCGCCCAGGCCACGGCGGCAGGCTTCACGCCGATGCTGACCCCGGCCCTGGTCCGCCCGCAGTCCATGGCGGGCACCGGCTTCCTCGGCCAGGCGGCCCAGGACGTCTACCACCTCGACAAGGACGATCTCTACCTCGTCGGCACCTCCGAGGTCGCCCTCGCCGCGTACCACATGGACGAGATCATCGACGCCGAGCGGCTGCCGCTGCGCTACGCCGGCTTCTCCCCGTGCTTCCGCCGCGAGGCCGGCTCGCACGGCAAGGACACCAAGGGCATCTTCCGCGTCCACCAGTTCGACAAGGTGGAGATGTTCACCTACGTCACTCCGGAGGACTCGCAGGCCGAGCACCAGCGCCTGCTGGAGTGGGAGAAGCAGTGGCTGACCTCGCTGGAGCTGCCGTTCCGGGTGATCGACGTCGCCTCCGGTGACCTCGGCTCCTCGGCCGCCCGCAAGTTCGACTGCGAGGCCTGGATCCCGACCCAGGGCAAGTACCGCGAGCTGACTTCGACGTCGGACTGCACCGAGTTCCAGTCCCGCCGCCTGTCGATCCGCGTCCGCGAGGGGAAGCAGGTCCGCCCGCTGGCTACGCTCAACGGCACCCTGTGCGCCGTCCCTCGCACGATCGTGGCGATCCTGGAGAACCACCAGCAGGCCGACGGCTCCGTGCGCGTGCCCGAGGTGCTGCGGCCCTACCTCGGCGGCCGGGAAGTCCTGGAGCCGGTGGCCAAGTGAGCGACGCCGCCCCGGGGTTCCCGTACCGGCTGATCGCGACCGACCTCGACGGGACGCTGCTGCGCTCCGACGAGTCGATCTCCCTCCGCACCCGTGACGCCCTCGCCGCGGCCACCGCGGCGGGCGCGTCCCACATCGTGGTGACCGGTCGCGGCGTCCCGTGGACCCGGCACATCCTCGACGACCTCGGCTACGACGGCCTCGCGGTCTGCGGCCAGGGCGCCCAGGTCTACGACGCCGGCGCGCACCGCCTGCTGACCTCGGTGACCCTGGACCGGCAGCTGGCCGGGGTGGCACTGGCCAAGATCGAGGCCGAGGTCGGCCCGCTGTACCTGGCGGCGAGCCGGGACGGACTGGACGGGGAGGTGCTGGTCGGCCCCGGTTACGCGGTCACCGAAGCGCTCCCCTCGACGCCGTTCACCGACGCGTCGGACCTTTGGTCCGCCCCGCTGAACAAGATCTACATACAGCATCCCGAGCTGTCGGACGACGAACTGGCCGAGGCGGCCCGTCAGGCCGCGGGCGGCTTCGTCTCGGTCGCGATGGCCGGCGCGGGGATCGTGGAACTGCTCCCCCTCGGCCTGTCCAAGGCCACCGGCCTCTCCCTGGCGGCCCGCCGCCTGGGCCTGAAGGCCGCTGACACGATCGCCTTCGGCGACATGCCCAACGACATCCCCATGTTCGCCTGGTCCGCCAGGAGCGTGGCCATGGCCAACGCCCACCCGGACCTGAAAGCGGTGGCCGACGAACTGACCACCTCCAACGAGGAGGACGGCATCGCGGTGGTGCTGGAAAGGCTCCTGGCGTAGACACGACAGAGCACCCGACCGACCGGCAGATCTGACGGGCCGACGGGCCGACGGCAAGGCTCCGTCACACGGAGGCCGCGAGGGGGATCGCCGCAGGCGATCAGGGGCGCGGGGAACTGCGCGACCGGCCGCCCTCTACCCGCAGCCGCCCGGACCACCCGCCTGGCAGCGGCGGTTACGGACTGACGGGGCTGTGGGCTGCGGGCTGCGGGCTGCGGGGCGGCAACCCAACGAGCTTCCCGGCACACCCCAGGCCCGAGCCCTCGGCCCAGTCGAAGTGACAACGTCCTGCGGAGGATGCACGGATCGAACGTGCGCGGGGTTCCCCCCGACCACGGCTTAGCAAGCCGGTGCCTTACCACTCGGCCAATCCTCCGGGTGGGCGGCCCACGCGAGAGCGACATCGCGTGCTCGAAGCGGCCGCCCCGGGCAGCTCCCCGTGTGGGGCGGACTCCATGAAGGGATAACTACTCCGGAGACCGCCGTCGGCTGCCCTGTCGGGAGCTGGACGTACTGCCGTGCATGGACATCGCCCTGCTCCTCTCCCAGCGTATGGCGCCGTTCCCCCCGGCGCTGCGGACGACAACCATCCTGCCCGCACGCCGAGTTGGACACCACCGAATAAAACAGCTGTGCGAGTGACGGGATGCGGCATGTCCGGCACCAGGCCGAGCCGTCTCGTCCGGGTGCCGCACTAGCGGCGGCGCCACCTGCGCCGACGTGCCTTGCTGAAGAACCACCCCGCCGGAGGCTCGTCCGAGCGCCACGGTTGGGGCTCGGGCTCCTCCGCACGCCAGCGCGCGGCAAGCATCCGGGCACGGGCGGACGGCTCGGAGGTCTCGGCGGCCCGTATGAAGTCCCCGTCGAGGACGGCATCGCCCCAGCCTCCGTCCGGCCCCTGCCGCACAGCCGGGTCCGAGGCCCGGTCCCGGGGGTGCCCGTCCCGGGGGTGCCCGTCCGACGAGGGCCGCTCCGGGGGCTGGTGCGCAGCCCGGTCGGGCGTCCCGTCCTCCGACCGCCCGCGGTCGTCCCCGTGCTCACGACCGCCGAACCGCGCCGACTCGTCCGCCATTCCGACCTCCTGCCGTCCTCACGGCCGTATCCGTCCGCCCAGTGTGCCCGGGCACAGGTCAAGCCCCCGTCAGAGTCCCTTCACGAGCCCTGCGAGGGGGCTGGGCCCTGCGAGGGGACTCGCCGCCTACTCCTCCCCCGCCAGCGTCAGCGCCCGCAGCTTCTGTCCCGCGTACCAGGTGGCCAGCACCGTCACCGCCACCAACAGGACGGTCGCCGTGGTCAGTCCGACGTCCGAGGTGATCAGGTCACCGCCGGCGACCTTGTCGGCGACGGCCAGCGACCACTGCTGGACGCTGAGCGTGCGCGCGCCCGGCACCAGCGAACCGAACAGCGCCTCCCACACCAGGGCGTAGACGAGGCCGAAGACCACCGCGTGCCGGGACACCGTGCCCAGCAGCAGGAACAGCGCCGCGTAGGCGATGGAGGACACCAGTGCGGCGACCGTGTAGGCGACGGCGATCTGCTGTCCGTTGCCGTTGAGGATGAACCCGGCGATCAGAGTGGGCAGTGCCGAGAACACCATCGTCACCGCGATGGCGACGATGAGCTTGGTGAAGATGATCGTCGGCCGCTTCAGCGGCTTGGACAGGAGGTACACCACGGAACCGTCGTCGATCTCGGGCCCGATCGCGCCCGTGCCGGCGATGACGCCGATGATCGGCACCATGGTGGCGAGCGCGAGCCCGCCGAGCAGGTCGGACGCGGTCTGGTCGTCGGCGCCGGCGAGACCGCGCACCACCACCGAGATCGCGATCAGCAGCAGGGGCAGCGCGCCCAGAATGAGGGCCCGGCGCCGGCCGAGCAGGGCCCGGTACGTGAGTCGGGCGACTGTGGGGTCGTACATCTTCGGCCTCCTACGCCGCGACCAGGTACGAGAACACGGACTCGAGGGACTCGTCGGACGGCGAGACCGTGAGCAGCCTGATGCCGTGGTCCCTGGCGACGCGCGGCAGCAGCGAGGTGAAGCGGCCGAAGTCGACGGCCTGGATGCGCAACGCCCCCTCGGCGAGATCGACCTCGATGCCGGAGGTCGACGGGTCGGCGATCAGTGCGGCCGCGAGCGCGCGGTCGTCGCTGGAACGCACGAGGTAGCGGTGCGGGCGGTCGGTCATCAGCCGGCGGATCTTGCGGAAGTCGCCGCTGGCCGCGTGGCGTCCGGCGACGACGACCTCGATGTGCCAGGCCAGTTGCTCGACCTCTTCGAGGATGTGCGAGGAGAACAGCACGGTGCGGCCCTCGTCGCCCATGCGCCGCAGCAGGTCCATGAGCTGCATGCGCTGGCGCGGGTCCATGCCGTTGAAGGGTTCGTCCAGCAGCAGCAGCGACGGGTCGTGGACGAGGGCGCTGGCCATCTTCACGCGCTGGCGCATGCCCTTGGAGTACGTCTCGATCTTGCGGTCCTGCGCGTACTCCATCTCGACCGTGGCCAGGGCCTTCTGGGCGGCCTTGGCGCCGAGGCCGTGCAGCTCGGCGTTGGCGACGACGAACTCGCGGCCGGTGAGGAAGTCGTACATCGCCTCCCGCTCGGGGACGATGCCGATGTGCCGGTAGATGTCCTCGTTGCGCCAGACCTGCCGGCCGTCGAGGGTGACGGTGCCGGTGGAGGGCGCGAGGAAGCCGCCCATCATGTTGATCAGGGTGGACTTTCCGGCGCCGTTGGGGCCGAGCAGACCGGTGACTCCGGGGCCGACGGTCATGGTGATGTCGTTGACGGCGACCACGTTGCCGAACCAGCGGGAGACGTGGTCGAGGGAGAGCGTGGTCACAGTCCCACCTTCTTGTAGCGGCGCATCAGGAGGCCGTAGCACGCGGCGATCAGGCCCAGGCAGACGAGGACGTAGACCACGCCCTCCCCGTGGGAGGGGCCGATCCCGCCCGGAGCGGCGGAAGCGGCGCCGAGGAACGCCGACTGCACGCCGTCGATGAGGGTGACCGGCGAGAACAGGCCGATCCAGGGGATGGCGCCCGTGCTGCCCTGGGCGTCGGCGATGGCCTGGAGCGTGGAGACGGCGCCGTAGGAGATGGTCAGGACGGCGATGACGGCCGCGATGCCGAAGCCGCGGCGCGGGGTGACCGCCGCGATCACCAGTCCCAGTCCGGCGAAGAGCAGCGAGAGCAGTGCCACGGAGACGAGTCCCTGGGCGAATCCCTCGGTCTGGTCGGCGAAGTCGAGCTTGGCCAGCAGGGCGCCCGCGTAGAGCACCAGCAGGGGTGCGGCGGTGAGGACGAACAGGGCCGAGGCGAGCGCGGCGAACTTGGCGCGGACGTAGTCGGCGGTTTCGATCGGCCGGGAGAAGTACAGCGGCACGGTCTTGAAGCGCAGGTCGCGCGAGACGGACTGGGGTGCCTGCGAGGCGACGTAGAGGCTGATGACGGCCTGCATGACGATCGCGTAGCGGGTGTAGTCCAGCGGGAGTTCCTTGGCCTTCGTGGCGACGGCGACGGCGACCATGATGGCCGCGGGCACGCACATCACCACGAACAGCAGCATCGGCAGCACCTTGGACTTCACCGAACGGCCGAGGCCGTAGGCGCCCCGCAGGGACTGCGAGTAGAGGGAACGGCGGGCGTAGGCGCGGCCCAGGCGGGGGCCGTCGTAACTGCGGTAGCCGATGTTGTGGATGCGGGTCTGGTCGCCCGAGGGGGTGGTCACCGGGTGCTCAACTGCCATGGCCGACGGCCTCCTTCCGCTGCTCGTCACTGTCGTGGAAGACCTCGGAGATGTGGTGCCGGCGCTGTTCCATACGCACCAGGCCGAGGCCCAGGTCGGCGACCACGTCCCGTACGACGTCGTAGGTGTCCTCGCCCTGCGCGGTCAGCAGCAGGATGTGTCCCGCGCCGGGCAGTCCGCTCTCGGCGTCGAGGACGTCGACCCCGCGCGCGTGCAGCGCCTGGCGGACCGCGCGGGTGCCGTCCGGATGCTCGTCGGTGTCGGTGACCTCGATCGCGAGGGTGGTGGTGGTCTGGGTGAAGTCGGTGGTGGAGCTGGAGCGCAGCAGCTTGCCGCCGTCGACGACGACCACGTGGTCGCAGGTGCGCTCGAGTTCGCCCAGCAGGTGGGAGGTGACCAGGACCGAGATGCCGAAGTCGGTGTGGATGCGGCGGATGAGGCCGAGCATCTCGTCGCGGCCGACCGGGTCGAGGCCGTTGGTCGGCTCGTCGAGGAAGACCAGCTGCGGGTCGTGGACCAGGGCCTGGGCGAGTTTGACGCGCTGCTTCATGCCCGTGGAGTAGCCGCCGATGGGACGGTAGCGCTCCTCGTACAGCCCGACGTGGCGCAGGGTGTCGGCGGTGCGCTCACGCGCGGCGGTCGGCGGCAGGCCGGACATGCGGGCCATGTGCACGACGAACTCGGTGGCCGAGACGTCGGGCGGCAGGCAGTCGTGCTCGGGCATGTACCCGACGCGCTCCCGGATGGCGGCGCCCCTGGTCGCGACGTCGAGTCCGAGCACTTCGGCGCGGCCCTCGGAAGCGGGGGACAGCCCCAGCAGGATCTTGATCAGTGTGGACTTGCCGGCCCCGTTGGCACCGACGAGTCCGGTCACACCGGGCCCGACGTCCACGGAGAGCCGGTCAAGAGCGGTCACCCGGGGGAACCGCTTGCTCAGGCTTTCGGTCGCGATCACAGTCACGTCTTCGACGATAGTGACGCGGGCCACGCCAGTCGTCAGACCGCAGAGCTGTCCTCGTCTCAGACTCGAGATGTACGGGCCCGTAGGGGTTCCCCACCCTGAGGTCTAGACGACACGGGACCCGGGCGTCCCGGCCGCCCTATTGACGCTTTCTCTAACAAGTGCCAGATTCGGCGGGGTCTCGCCACGGACGCGTACCGCAGCCGACGCGGACCGGCGGGACGAGGTGGCACGGCGACGGCACGGGCCCGTGGGCCCTACCGTGACCTGCCGGGATCCCGACGGGTGCGGCGCCCGGCGGACCGGTGCGTCCCGGCCGTGACGGCCAGGTCGAACCGGGAGTCACGGAGCGTGAGGCCGCGCGGACACAGCATGGGCGACCGCTCGCGGGGCCGCTCCAGGACGAGCCGCGGAAGTGGAGCGGGCACCGGAACGATCTGCCGCAGATGCGGCGCCGGACACAGGGGAAGGCGGAGGCGGAGTGACGATGCTGGAGGGCGCGCGCGAGCGCCGGGTGCGGACCGGCGGGATCGAACTGTGCGTGGCCGAACTGGGGGATCCCGGACGGCCGACGGTCGTCCTGGTGCACGGCTACCCGGACAGCAAGGAGGTGTGGTCCGAGGTCGCGTCCCGGCTGGCCGACCGCTTCCACGTCGTCCTCTACGACGTCCGGGGCCATGGCCGGTCCAGCACGCCGCGCCCGCTGCGGGGCGGTTTCACCCTGGAGAAGCTGACGGACGACTTCCTGGCGGTGGCGGACGCGGTCAGCCCGGACCGTCCGGTGCATCTGGTCGGGCACGACTGGGGCTCGGTGCAGTCCTGGGAGTTCGTCACGGTCGAGCGCGCCAAGGGCAGGATCGCGTCCTTCACGTCGATGTCCGGCCCGTCCCTCGACCACTTCGGTCACTGGATCAACAAGCGTCTCACCCGCCCCACTCCACGCCGTGTCGGCCAACTCCTGGGCCAGGGCGCGAAGTCCTGGTACGTGTATCTGCTCCACACCCCCGCGCTGCCCGAACTCGCCTGGCGGGGACCTCTCGGCAAGCGCTGGCCGGGAATCCTGCGGCGGCTGGAGAAGGTGCCCGGTGGCGAGTACCCCACGCCGTCGCTGCCCTCCGACGCCGCCCGCGGCGCCTGGCTGTACCGCGACAACGTCCGCTCCCGGCTGCGCCGTCCGCGCCCGGACGCCCACGCGCACGTGCCCGTGCAGCTCATCACGCCCCTGGGGGACGCCTTCCTGTCCGAGCGGCTGTACGACGAACTGGAGATGTGGGTTCCCCGGTTGACGCGCCGGACGCTTCCGGCGAAGCACTGGGTGCCGCGCACCCGCCCCGATCAGCTGGCCTCCTGGATCACGGAGTTCGTGGACTCGGCGGAGAGCGGCAGGAACACGCGGGAGGGGGGACCGCGGTCGAGGGCGGCCGGTCCGTACGCCGAGCGTTTCGGTGGGCAGTTGGTGCTGGTCACCGGTGCGGGAAGCGGCATCGGACGGGCGACGGCACTCGCGTTCGCCGAGGCGGGCGCCCGGGTGATCGCGGTCGACCGTGATGCCGAAAGTGCCCTCCGTACCGCGGAGACGGCCCGTCTCATGGGGGCCGCGGGTGCCTGGGCGGAGACGGTGGACGTCTCCGACGAACAGGCCATGGAGAAGCTGGCGGCGAAGGTGCTCGCCGAACAGGGCGTGGTGGACGTCCTGGTGAACAATGCGGGCGTAGGGCTGGCGGGTTCGTTCTTCGACACCGCTCCGGAGGACTGGCGCAGGGTCCTGGACGTCAACCTGTGGGGAGTCATTCACGGTTGCCGCCTGTTCGGCAGGCAGATGGCGGAGCGTGGTCAGGGTGGTCACATCGTCAACACCGCCTCCGCGGCGGCCTTCCAGCCCTTCGGATCGCTTCCCGCGTACAGCGCGTCGAAAGCCGCGGTGCTGATGCTGAGCGAATGCCTGCGTGCCGAACTCGCCCGACAGGACATCGGAGTGACGGCGGTCTGCCCCGGCCTGGTCAACACCAACATCACCGCGACGGCGACGTTCGTCGGTGTCGACGCGGAGGAGGAGAAGCGTCGGCAGAAGCGCTCGACCCGCTGGTACGCGCTGCGCAACTACCCTCCGGAGAAGGTCGCCGGGACGATCCTGCGTGCGGTGGCCCGCAACGAGGCGGTGGTCCCGGTGACACCGGAGGCGAGAATCTCTCACGCCCTGTCGCGTCTCTCACCAGGGGTATTGAGGCGACTCGCACGCGTGGAGCCTCGACTGTAAGGAACTTGGCGGCCGGTCATCGTGAGGGCGCCGAAGTCGATGAGGACGTCGCCTCGTTCGGGCTCGACGTATCGAGTTCTTTGCTGTCCGGGGATGTTGACGAAATACCCTCACCGTCATGGTGGTTGTCCACAGATTCGCCAAGTCTCCTGTGGATAAACGCAGTTGCTTGTGGATCAAACATCGGGCGCAAAACTCCGTGCGTGATCCCCGTCTCTCCCGTCATGCTGATCGGATGGACGAAAGACGCACCGTAAAGGTGTCGAAGTACCTCTCCAAGCACCTGCGCCACCAGCCCGAGCGCATCGGCCTCACCCTCGACGAGGCCGGCTGGGTCGAGATCGAAGCGCTCATCGCGGCAGCCGCGGCCCACGGTTTCCCCTTCACGCGGGACGAACTGGACCACGTCGTCGCCACGAACGACAAGAAGCGCTTCGCGGTCGAGGGCACACGGATTCGTGCCAGCCAGGGCCACAGCATCGACGTGGACCTCGCTCTCCCGGCGGCGATCCCACCCCCGTACCTCTACCACGGCACCGTGGCCCGGTATCTGGAGGCGATCCGGGCCGAGGGACTGCGGCCCATGAACCGGCACGACGTGCACCTCTCCGCCGACCGTGAGACCGCGACCCTGGTGGGCGCGCGCCGAGGGCGGCCGGTGGTGCTCGCCGTGGATGCGACAGCCATGCACCACGACGGACATGTCTTTCACGTGAGCGCGAACGGGGTCTGGCTGACGAAGGCCGTACCGCCGCGTTACCTGCGTTTTCCCAGCCCGCACTGAGCTTCGCCGGCCCCTGATCATGCCGCTGCCGCACGGTCACGTGCACATGGCCGGCCAAGGACTCACGCCGTGGCTCGCCCGGCACGCACGGTGACGGTTTCACGTGAAACACCGTCGGCCGCATACGCTCGACGACATGAGTCTGCGACTGAGCACCGTGATCCTCCCGTACCGCCGTTGGCACGAGGGCGGCCGCTCGGCCTGGACGCGCGCCGAGCAGCTCGGCTTCCACACCGGGTACACCTACGACCATCTGTCCTGGCGCAGTTTCCGGGACGGCCCCTGGTTCGGCGCGATCCCGACACTGACCGCCGCCGCGTCCGCCACCGAGCGACTGCGTCTGGGCACCCTGGTGACCTCGCCGAACTTCCGGCATCCGGTGACCCTCGCCAAGGACCTGATCTCCCTGGACGACATCTCCGGCGGCCGGGTCACCCTCGGGATCGGCGCGGGCGGCACGGGCTTCGACGCCACCGCCCTCGGCCAGGAGCCGTGGACGCCCCGCGAGCGGGCCGACCGGTTCGGCGAGTTCGTGCCTCTCCTGGACCGGCTGCTCACCGAGGACTCGGTCTCCTACGAGGGCAACTTCTACTCGGCGCACGAGGCGCGCAACATCCCCGGCTGCGTGCAGCGCCCCCGACTGCCCTTCGCCGTCGCCGCGACCGGCCCGCGCGGACTGAGGCTCGCCGCACGCCACGGCCAGGCCTGGGTGACCACCGGTGACCCCAAGCTGTACGAGAACGGCACCCCCGAGCAGTCGGTCGAGGCCATCCGCGGACAGGTCGAGAAGCTCACGGACGCCTGCGTGGCACTCGGCCGGGACGTGACCACCCTGGACAAGATCCTGCTCACCGGATTCACCCCGGACCGCGGCCGGCCGCTGGAGTCCCTGGACGCCTTCGTGGACTTCGCGGGCCGCCACCAGGCGCTCGGCTTCACGGAGATCGTCATCCACTGGCCCATCCCGGAGTCCGACTTCGCCGCGGACCAGAAGGTCTTCGAGCGGATCGCCATGGAGGCCCCGACACAGCTGCGCTGACCTCGGTACTGGTCACCCCGGCCGACCTGCGGTGTCGGCCGGCATGACTCATCTGTGCGGGCTCCCGCACGGCCGTGCGCATCGATACGGGAGAATGACCGGGTGACCTCAGCGACTCGACAGCCCGAGAACCCGGCCGCCGCAACCCCGCCGCGGCTGATCGCCACCGATCTCGACGGGACCCTGCTGCGCGACGACAAGTCGGTGTCCCCACGCACCGTCGCGGCCCTCGCCGCCGCCGAGGAGGCGGGCATCGAGGTCTTCTTCGTCACCGGCCGCCCCGCCCGCTGGATGGACGTCGTCAGCGACCACGTCCACGGGCACGGCCTGGCGATCTGCGGTAACGGCGCCGCCGTGGTCGATCTGCACGGCGGTCCCGGCACCCACCAGTTCGTGAAGGTGCGCGAGCTGGCCCGCGAGAACGCCCTGGACGCGGTACGGCTGCTGCGCGAGGCGGCGCCCGGGACCATGTACGCGATCGAGCAGACGTACGGCTTCTACCAGGAGCCGGAGTATCCCAAGATGCATCTGGAGATCCCCGACTCCCTCGCGACCGCCGAGCAACTGCTGGCACCGGACGCCCCGGGAGCAGATGAGCCGGTCCTGAAGATCCTGGCGTTCCATCCCACGCTCGACCCCGACGCCTTCCTCACACTGGCCCGGCTGGCCGTCGGCGACCGCGCCAACGTCACCCGCTCCAGCCCCAGCGCGCTGCTGGAGATCAGCGGTCCCGGCGTCTCCAAGGCCAGCACGCTCGCCCTGTGCTGCGCTGAGCGGGGCATCTCGCACGAGGAGGTCGTCGCGTTCGGGGACATGCCGAACGACGTCGAGATGCTCACCTGGGCGGGCCGTTCGTACGCCATGGGCAACGCGCACCCGGAGGTGATCGCGGCAGCCTCCGGACAGACGGTGGCCAACAACGACGACGGGGTCGCCGTCGTCATCGAGCGCCTGATCGCCGAGCGGCTCCAGGCCTCCGGCTGAACCAGGTGCCGCGGCGCTACCTCACGGGCGCCCCGCGTGCCGCCAGCCACGGCACCGGGTCGACGGCCGACCCCATGTCCGGAGTGACCCGCACCTCGAAATGCAGATGCGGGCCGGAGGAGTTGCCGCTGGTGCCCGACTGACCGATCCACTGTCCGGCCGACACGCTCTCGCCCTGGTCGACGGCCACCGACGCCAGGTGGGCGTACTGCGTGTAGTAGCCGCCTGGGTGCCGGAGCACGACCTCGATGCCGAAGGCCCCACCGCACGACACCCGCACCACACGGCCCGCGCCGGCCGCCTTCACCGGCGTGCCGATCGGCACCGCGAAGTCCTGACCTGTGTGCCGGCTGGCCCATCGGGCGCCGCCACTGCCGAAACTCGCGGACAGGGTGTAGCCGTCGACCGGCACGACCCACTCCCGCGGGTCAGGGGTCGGCGGCCGGTCGAACCGCTCGGCGCCACGACAGGCACCGGCGGCGACCGAGGCGTCCGCCTGCCCCTGCAACTGCCACCGCGCCTGTTCCAGCTTCTGCTCGATGCCCGTCTTCAGAGCGGCGAGTTCGGTGTTGCGCCGTTCCAACGCCTGCCGCACCCGCACCGCCCTCGCCTCGTCGGCGGCCAGCCGGGTCTCGGCCCGCCGGCTCTTGCCGATCGCGTTGTCCACCACCAGGTTCGTCCGCGAGAGGATGTGCTGGCCCCGCATCAACGCGTCGGGGCTGCTCGACAGGACGAGCTGCGCGGCGACGGGCAGCCCGCCGCTGCCGCGGTACTGGGCGCGCGCGATCCGGCCCAGGTCCTCGTGCAGGACGGTGATCTCCTGCCGCTCGAGGACGAGGAGTTGCTCCAGGCGCTGGGCCTTCGTCCGCTGTTTCCCGGCCTCGACGCGCCCCTCCTGGTACCGCTGGGTGGCCACGGCCGCCTCCTCGTACAGCCGCGCCACCTGCGCGCTGAGTCCGGAGCCGGGTCCGCCGGGGCCGTCACCGCCCGGCTCCCCGTCGGCGGTCGTGGGCCGCGCCACCAGCACCAGGGCCGCGCACAGCAGGGCAGGAACCAGCAGCGGACGACGACGAGATGAGCGCATGCCAGCGATCCTGTCCCGGCCGACCGCCCCAGGTCCTGTTCTGGTCATACGCCTGGGGGACCAGCGACTCCGAATGGCCGAGTGCGGGCCGCGCCGGGCGCTCGTTCAGGACGGACAGCCCGCGGCCGCCGCGCCGGCGCGGAAAGGAGCGGGGGTCACCCCGCCCGCACCAGCAGCTCCGCCGCCTCCTCACGCTCGGCCATCTCGCGCAGCGGTCCCTCCGCGGAGGCCAGTTCCGCATACGCGCCCCGTTGCACGATCCGTCCCTCGCCCAGGACGACCACCTCGTCCACCGCTTCGAGTCCGGCGAGCCGGTGGGTGATGAGGAGCGTGGTGCGGCCTTCGGTGGCAGCCAGCAGGTCCGTCGTGAGCGCGTCGGCGGTCGGCAGGTCGAGGTGCTCGGCGGGTTCGTCGAGCACCAGGACGGGGAAGTCGGCGAGGAGCGCGCGGGCGAGGGCGAGCCGCTGGCGCTGCCCACCGGAGAGCCGGGCACCGTGCTCGCCGACGAGCGTGTCGAGCCCGTCGGGCAGTTCGTCAGCCCACTCCAGCAGCCGGGCTCGCGCCAGCGCGTCGCGCAGGTCGTCCTCGGTGGCGTCCTTCTTCGCCAGCAGCAGGTTCTCGCGGACCGAGCTGTCGAAGAGGTGGGCGTCCTGCGCGCACAGCCCGACCAGCCGCCGTACGTCGTCCCCGTCCAGGGCGTACGCGTCCACCCCGCCGAGCGTGTACGAGCCCGCTCCGGAGTCCAGGAAGCGCAGCAGCACCTGTGCGAGCGTCGTCTTGCCGGCCCCGGAGGCTCCGACGACGGCGATCCTCCGACCCTGCTCCACGGTGAGGTCGAGGCCGGCGAGGGCGTCCCGATCCTGCCCCGCGTGGCGGGCGGAGAGGCCCTTGAGGACGAGCGGGAACGGCGACGCGGGCGCCCGCCGGGGCAGCTCCGGCTCCCGCACCGGCTCGGGAAGGTCCAGGACCTCGTACACGCGCTCCGCGCTTCTGCGCACCCGCTGGCGGTACTGGACCGCGAGCGGCAGACCCATGACCGCCTCGAAGGCGGCGAGCGGAGTGAGGACGACCACGGCCATGGTCACTCCGCTCAGCCGTCCCGCATCGACGGCCTGCGCACCCACGAGGGCGGCGCCGGCCACGGTCAGTCCGGAGACGAGCGCGGTCAGCCCGCCGCCGAGCGCGGTGGCGGTCGCGGCGCGCGAGGCGATCCGGGTGAGCGCGGAGTCCGCCGCCCGGACCGCGGCCGTACGGGCGGGCAGGGCGCCCGCAACGGTCAGTTCGGCGGTGCCGGTGAGCAGGTCTGCGGCGCGGACGGCGAGCGCTCCTCGTGCCGGGGCGAGCCGGTGCTCGGCCCGGCGTGCCACGGCACCGGTGACCAGCGGGACGCCCACCCCGGCCGCGAGCAACCCCGCAGCGAGTACGGCCCCCGCCGCCGGCAGCAGCCACGCCGTGAACGCGACGGACCCCGCGCAGACGACGACTGCGGACGCGGCGGGCAGCAGCCAGCGCAGCCAGTAGTCCTGGAGGGCGTCCACGTCGGCGACGAGCCGCGTCAGCAGGTCGCCGCGACGCGTGGTGCGCAGCCCGGCGGGGGCGAGCCGCTCCAGCCGCCGGTAGACGGCGACCCGGGTGTCGGCGAGCATCCGCAGTACGGCGTCGTGCGACACCAGCCGCTCGGCGTACCGGAAGACTGCCCGTCCGATGCCGAAGGCCCTGGTCGCGGTCACGGCCACCATCAGGTAGAGAACCGGCGGCTGTTGCGAGGCACGTGAGATGAGCCAACCGGAGGTGGCCATGAGGCCGACGGCGCTGCCGAGGGCCAGGCTGCCGAGGAGCAGCGCGAGACCGAGGCGTCCACGCCGGGCGCCCGCCATGCCCCGGACCCGGGCGAGGACCCCGCTCTCGGCCGGGCCGGTCCGCGTCTCCTCCGGCGCCTGGACGGCGGGCACGGCGTCTTCCCGGACGGCTCGGGAGCCCTGACGTGGGACCGTCACGGGTCCTCGTGTTGCCGTACCCTTCGCCTCGAGCCGCACCACCCGGTCCGCCACCGCGAGCAGCGCCGGGCGGTGCACCACCAACAGGACCGTCCGGCCGATCGCCAGCCGTCGTACGGCCGCCACGACCTCCGCCTCGGTCTCCCCGTCGAGCGCGGCCGTGGGCTCGTCCAGCAGCAGCACGGGCCGGTCCGCGAGGAACGCCCGTGCCAGCGCGAGCCGCTGACGCTGGCCGGCGGACAGCCCGGCCCCGTCCTCGCCCAGCACCGTCTCGACGCCGTCCGGCAGCCCGTCCACGAACTCCAGCGCGCCCGCGTCCCCGAGCGCCCGGCGTACGGCGGCGTCATCGGCGTCGGGACGCGCCAGCCGTACGTTCTCGGCGATCGTTCCGGCGCAGAGGTGCGGGTGCTGGGGCACCCAGGCGATCCGGGACCGCCACTGCTCCAGGTCGATGTCCGCGAGGTCGGCTCCCCCGACGCTCACCCGGCCCTCGGCCGGACGGACGAATCCCAGGAAGGCGTTCAGCAAGGTCGACTTGCCCGCGCCGCTAGGCCCGACGAGTGCCACCGTCTCTCCGGGGGCGACGGTGAAGGACACGTCCGAGAGGGCATCGACGGAGCGTCCGGGGTAGCGGACCGTCACGTTCTCGAAGGACACGCCGCCCGTCGGCACCACGCCCGTGCCCGACACCGGCACCGGGGTTTCCAGGACCTCGAAGATCTCCTCTGCCGCGGCGAGCCCTTCGGCGGCCGCGTGGAACTGGGCCCCGACCTGCCGCAGCGGAAGATACGCCTCGGGCGCGAGCACCAGAATGACCAGGCCGGTGTACAGGTCCATCTCGCCGTGCACGAGCCGCATGCCGATCGTCACGGCGACGAGGGCCACCGAGAGCGTCGCCAGCAACTCCAGCGCGAACGACGAGAGGAAGGCGATCCGCAACGTCCGCATGGTCGCCTGCCGGTACTCGCCGGTGATCCGACGGATCGACTCGGCCTGCGCCTTGGCCCGCCCGAACACCTTGAGCGTGGGCAGTCCCGCGACGACGTCCAGGAAGTGCCCGGACAGCCGGGACAGTAGTCGCCACTGGCGGTCCATCCGTGACTGCGTGGCCCAGCCGATCAGCACCATGAAGACGGGAATCAGCGGCAGGGTACCGGCGATGATCGCGGCCGACACCCAGTCCTCGGTCACGATCCGCGCCAGTACCGCCACCGGCACCACCACCGCGAGACCCAACTGCGGCAGATACCGCGAGAAGTAGTCGTCGAGGGCGTCCACGCCCCGGGTGGCGAGCGCGACCAGTGACCCGGTCCGCTGCCCGCCCAGCCACTCCGGACCCAGCAGGGCCGCCCGCTCCAGCAGCCGACCTCGCAACTCCGACTTCACCGCGGCGCTCGCACGGTGTGCGGAGAGTTCGGTGAGCCAGGAGACCAGCGCCCGGCCGACCGCCACCGCCACCAGCCACATCAGTGGCGTGCGAAGGTCCCCGATCGGCCGGCCCTGCTCGAACGCGCCGACCACCACCTCGGCGATGAGCATCGCCTGAGCGATCACCAGCACCGCTCCGACGGCGCCCAGGCCGACGACCGCCATCAGGAAGAGGCGGGTGGCGCGGGCGTATCGGAGAAGACGCGGGTCGATCGGTTTCACGTGGAACACACCTTTTTCGTCAAGAAGCATGTTTCACGTGAAACGCGCTTTTCACGTGAAACATGCCTCACCTCGATCTCAGTGCACGGCCTCAGCGATGTGCTGCGTACCGATCCGCTTGCGGAACACCCAGTAGGTCCACCCCTGGTACACCAGGACGACCGGCGTGGCGAGTCCCGCACACCAGGTCATGATCTTCAGGGTGTACGGGCTCGACGAGGCGTTGGTCACCGTGAGGCTCCAGTCCGAATCGAGCGAGGACGGCATGACGTTCGGGAAGAGCGTCAGGAAGAGCATCGCGACGGCGGCCACGATGGTGAGGCCGGAGAGGGCGAACGACCAGCCCTCACGACCCGCCTGGTTCGCCACGAGTGCCGCGACCAGGGCGGCGACAGCCACCACCAGGGCCACGAGGCTCTTGCCGTCACCACTCTCGATCTGCGTCCACAGCAGGAAGACCAGCGCGGACACGGCGGTCGCCAGACCGACCTTGGTCGCGAGCTGCCGCGCCCGCTCCCGGATGTCACCGACGGTCTTGAGGGCCGTGAACACCGCGCCGTGGAAGGTGAACAGCGTCAGGGTCACCAGACCGCCGAGCAGCGCGTACGGGTTGAGCAGGTCTCCGACGCCACCGACGTACTCGAAGTCCTGGTCGATCTTCACGCCGCGCACGATGTTGCCGAAGGCCACGCCCCACAGGAACGCGGGAAGGAGCGAGGTCCAGAAAATGGCGTGCTCCCAGTTGCGCTGCCAGTTCTCCTCGGGCCGCTTGGCCCGGTACTCGAAGGCGACGCCCCGCACGATGAGACAGACCAGGATGAGCAGAAGCGGCAGGTAGAAGCCGGAGAAGAGCGTGGCGTACCACTCGGGGAAGGCGGCGAAGGTCGCGCCGCCCGCAGTGAGAAGCCACACCTCGTTACCGTCCCAGACGGGTCCGACGGTGTTGATGAGCACCCGCCGCTCGGGGCGGTCGCGGGCGAGCAGCTTGGTGAGGATACCGACCCCGAAGTCGAAGCCTTCCAGGAAGAAGTAGCCGATCCACAGGACGGCGATGAGGACGAACCAGACGTCGTGCAGTTCCATGACTGTGCAGCTCCCTCGGCCTAGTAGGAGAAGGCCATCGGCTTGTCGGCGTCACGGGAGTCGCCGCCGATCTTCGTGGGCGGGTTGAGGTCGGCCTCGGTCAGCTCGGGCGGGCCGGCCTTCACGTACTTCACGAGCAGCTTGACCTCGACGACGGCGAGGACTGCGTAGAGCACGGTGAAGGTGATCATCGAAGTGAGGACCTCGGCCTGGGAGACACCGGGGGAGACGGCGTCCCGGGTCTGCATCACGCCGTACACGACCCAGGGCTGGCGGCCCATCTCGGTGAAGATCCAGCCCCAGGAGTTGGCGATCAGCGGGAACGCCATGGTCCACAGCGCCAGGAGCCAGTAGAGCCGGGTGAGCCTCGAGCCGAGGGGCTTCTTCAGCAGGACCAGATGCGGCACCTCGTCTTCCCCGGTCCGCAGGGCGGCCGGCAGCAGGAACCGCTTGCGGGTGAGCCACAGACCGGCCAGGCCGAGGGAGAACGACGCCATGCCGAAACCGATCATCCAGCGGAAGCCCCAGTAGGCCACCGGGACGATGGGCTTGTAGTCGCCGGGTCCGAACTGCTGCTGAAGCGCTTCGTTGGTGTCGTTGATACCCGGCACGTACGACTCGAAGTCGCTGTGGGCCAGGAAGGACAGCAGGCCGGGGATCTCCAGGGCCACCTTGTTGTGGCCCTCGTCGACGTCCCCGTACGCGAACACGGAGAAGGGCGCGGGCTCCTCCCCGTCCCACAGCGCCTCGGCCGCGGCCATCTTCATCGGCTGCTGTTCGTACATGACCTTGCCGAGGGTGTCGCCGCTGACCGCGGTGAGCAGTCCGCCGACCGCCAGGGTGACCAGGCCGAGCCGCAGGGAGGTCCGCATCTCGGGGATGTGCTTCTTGCGCATCAGGTGGAAGGCTGCAATGCCCACCATGAAGGCGCCACCGGTCAGGAAGGCCGCCGAGAAGCTGTGGAAGACCTGGTTGAGAGCGGTGTTCTGCGTGAGGACGCGCCAGAAGTCGGTGAGTTCCGCGCGGCCCTTCGCCTCGTTGATGCGGTAACCGACGGGGTGCTGCATCCAGGAGTTGGCCGCGAGGATGAAGTAGGCCGACAGCAGCGTGCCGATCGAGACCATCCAGATGCAGGCCAGGTGGATCTTCTTGGGCAGCTTGTCCCAGCCGAAGATCCACAGGCCGATGAAGGTGGACTCGAAGAAGAAGGCTATGAGGGCCTCGAACGCCAGGGGAGCGCCGAAGACGTCGCCGACGAAGCGGGAGTAGTCCGACCAGTTCATGCCGAACTGGAACTCCTGCACGATGCCGGTGACGACACCCATCGCGATGTTGATCAGAAAGAGCTTGCCCCAGAACTTCGTCGCCCTGAGGTACTTCTCCTTGTCGGTACGCACCCAGGCGGTCTGCAACCCGGCGGTGAGCGCCGCGAGCGAGATCGTCAGGGGGACGAAAAGGAAGTGGTAGACGGTGGTGATGCCGAACTGCCAGCGCGCCAGCGTCTCCGGCGCCAGAGCCAGGTCCACGTCGTCAGTCTCCTTACGTAGCCGCGCGAGCGGCGATTTGCCCCTTGTGTCACACACACCGTCGGAGCAACCGGACACGCTTGTGAACGCGTTCACATTCACAAGCAATTATGCCGCATGCCCGTTCGATCTTGGATGGGCGGGGGGTCCCTCACCTGGACCGGCGGACCCGCCAGAGGTGGACCACTCGGCCCCTGGCGCAAAAAAGGCGTCCCGGTTTCACGTGAAACCGGGACGCCAAACGCTGCGACCTGGGCCGGGGCCTTCCTCCGCGTCTCCAGGTGATCCTTCGTGCCTCCCCGTACGCCTCAGCGTTCGGTCCTAAAAGTGATCCTCACGGAACGCCTCGGCCGCCTTGAGGAAGATGTCGTTGGCCTCGGTCTCCCCGATCGTGACCCGAACACCCTCGCCCACGAACGGCCGGATCACGACCCCCGCCTGCTCGCACGCCGACGCGAAGGCGGCCGTGCGCTCACCCAGCCTCAGCCACACGAAGTTGGCCTGCGTCTCCGGCACCGTCCAGCCCTGGGCGCGCAGCCCCTCGACCACCCGGTTGCGCTCGCAGACCAGGGAACCGACCCGGCCAAGCAGCTCGTCCTCGGCCTGCAGCGAGGCGATCGCCGCCTCCTGCGCGATCTGGCTCACCCCGAACGGCACCGCCGTCTTGCGCAGCGCCGCCGCCACCGGCTCATGGGCGATCGCGAAACCGACCCGCAGCCCGGCAAGCCCGTACGCTTTCGAGAACGTCCGCAGGACACAGACGTTCGGCCGCTCCCGGTACAGCACGACACCGTCCGGCACCTCTGCGTCGCGGACGAACTCCCGGTAGGCCTCGTCGAGCACCACCAGGACATCACTCGGCACCCGGTCCAGGAACCGCTCCAGCTCGGCCCGCCGCACCACGGTCCCCGTGGGGTTGTTGGGGTTGCAGACGAAGATCAGCCGGGTCCGCTCGGTGATGGCGTCGGCCATCGCGTCCAGATCGTGCACATCGCCGGCCGTCAGCGGCACCCGCACCGAGGTCGCACCGCTGATCTGCGTGATGATCGGGTACGCCTCGAAGGACCGCCACGCGTAGATCACCTCGTCGCCCGGCCCCGCCGTCGACTGGATCAGCTGCTGGGCGACGCCGACCGAGCCGGTGCCCGTGGCGATGTGCGAGGCCGGCACGCCGAAGCGCTCGGACAACTCCTCCACCAGACCCGAGCACGCCATGTCCGGGTAGCGGTTGAACGACCCGGCGAGGGCCGTGACGCGCTCCAGCACGCCCGGCAGCGGCGGGTAGGGGTTCTCGTTGGAGGACAGCTTGTAGGCCACGGGACCGCCCGCCGCAGCCGGCTTGCCCGGCTTGTAGGTGGGGATCCCCTCCAGCTCGGCGCGCAGCTTGGGGCTTGTCTCGCTCACCGCAGTCCTCCTCGTGACCACCACCGGCTCAATACTGCTCACCTTATGAGGATTCGGCCCGCATGCGTACAGCTGGAGACGGACCTCCCTCGGCCAAAACCGTGCGGAGCCATCACGCGCTCCTCCACATCAGCGGCATCCCCGCACGAAGACGGACGAAGGCGTGCACGCTGGGGGCGCGCCGTACATATATCTACGCGCCGGTGGCTCGCGCCGTGGCGCGCATCCCCCGTGCAGGTGAGTTGAGACCTCTTCGAAACATCGGCGCCTTGGCAGGTTCATCCCTTCCCACGCGCCACGTCCTGGCGTGGATGGGGTCAACTACCTTTCTTTCCAAGGCAGTTGACCTATTCTCGCCATGCAGAAACGTGCCTGTCAATGCGTGCATATGCGTCCGCCCTACCCCACCGGATGAGCCCTACTATCGGCTCGCTATGACAGCAGCAGGGAAGCACCAGGTGAGCCGCGCGGAAACCTCACGTCGAGGCAACCGGCCGGGCCGAGCGGGCATCAGGGATGTGGCCGCCGCCGCCGGAGTCTCCATCACGACCGTCTCCGATGCCCTCAACGGCAAGGGCAGGCTCCCGGACGCCACCCGACGCCACGTCCGCGAGGTCGCCGAACGACTGGGCTACCGCCCCTCGGCCGCGGCCCGAACCCTCCGTACCGGCAAGTCGGGCCTCATCGGTCTGACCGTGACCACCTATGGGGATGAACCTTTCACCTTCACCGAGTTCGCGTACTTCGCCGAGATGGCGCGGGCCGCCACCTCCGCCGCGCTCGCCCGCGGCTACGCCCTCGTCATCCTCCCCGCCACCTCGCGCCACGACGTGTGGTCGAACGTCGCCCTGGACGGCACGGTCGTCATCGACCCGTCCGACCAGGATCCGGTGGTCGGCGAACTCGTCCGGCAGGGGTTACCCGTCGTCTCCGACGGCCGCCCGGCCGGCCCGCTCCCGGTCACCGCGTGGGTGGACAACGACCACGAGGCGGCCGTCCTCGACATCCTCGACCATCTGGCCGCCGCCGGCGCCCGCCGCATCGGTCTCCTCACCGGCACCACCACCGACACCTACACCCACCTGTCGACCAGCGCGTATCTGCACTGGTGCGAGCGCGTCGGACAGGACCCGGTCTACGAGGCCTACCCCGCCCACGATCCGTGCGCGGGCGCCGTCGCCGCCGACCGGCTGCTGGCCCGGCCGGACCGCCCCGACGCCGTCTACGGCCTGTTCGACCCCAACGGCACCGATCTGCTCGCCGCCGCGCGCCGCTACGGCCTGCGCGTACCGGAGGACCTGCTGCTGGTGTGCTGCAGCGAGTCCACCGTCTACGCCAACACCGAACCGCCCATCACCACGCTGTCGCTGAAGCCCCGGCGCATCGGCACCGCGGTGGTGCAGCTCCTCATCGACGCGATCGAGGGCGTCGAGACCGACCGGCCGGTCGAGCAGGTGATACCGACGGAACTGATCGTGCGTACCTCGTCCCAGCGGCGTTCGCCGCGCACGACGGTCAGCCCGCCCCGGGTGCCGGACGAGAAGTAGGAACATGCGAGCGATCAGCGGGGTGCGTGGGCCCGGGAGCCAGGACAGGTCGGACGACCTGATTCCGGTCCTGAGCGGGGGACGTAACCCGATTCCGGTACTGGGCGGGGCGCGTAGGGGTGATCCCTCCGTGGCCCCGCCGGTCGGGCGGCCGCGGAGGATCCGCGGGTCGCACGACCGCGAAGGCAGGGGCGGACGGGGTCGACGGCGGCCGACCGGGGCCTTGCGGAGGCCGCCGGGGGCGAGTCCGCCGAAGGAGTTTGTTCCGCCGGTGGCGGCTTCCCGGCTCGCCGGCCCCGGAACCGGCGGGCGGCAGCCGGGATGAGGTCGATCGGCGCCACCCGGAATCCTTCGGACGGGTGATCGCACCGGGCTCGCGCCCCACCCCGTCCACCACGCAACACGCCCCCGGACGGCGCGGCGACGCCGACGCCACGTGGGCCGAGGGTGTAAGCACGGTGTGCACTGGGTGAGCGAGCACTGCCGAAGCCCGGCCCAATCGGGGCGAAAGCCGCGGTGAACAGGAGCCTTGCTCCGATTCACCACCCCTGGGTCATCACACGGCACGATCCGCATTCCTATGATGGGCGCACGGCACCGCGGGCCGTTGCGACCATGCAGTCCGAAGCGGTGCAGATGCGGCGCGATGGTGGAGGGGTCTGATGACTCAGGGGGCCGGTCAGGGACCCGAGGTGGAGCGTACGGCGACGGTGCGCGACTTCCGAGTGCCCGCGTACGTCCACGAGACCGGTCCGTACGCTCACAGCGCGCATCCAGGGAACGTGGTACCGCCCCTCGACGACCCCCTCGAGCCCCCCGAGGGCTACACGCCCACCCAGCGCGACCTGCCCGTCATCAACCGGGGCGACACCCTTCAGGTGACCGTCGACCCGGCTGCCGCGCAGGCTCCGCAGGCCGCCACCGGTCCCGGTCCGCTGTTCGTCGTGGGCGACGTGCACGGCTATCTCGACGAACTGGTCGCCGCCCTCCGGGAGAAGGGCCTGGTCGACGCGGCGGGCAACTGGTGCGCGGGCACCGCCCGGCTGTGGTTTCTCGGCGACTTCACCGACCGCGGTCCCGACGGTATCGGGGTGATCGACCTCGTGATGCGGCTGTCCGCCGAGGCCGCCGCGGCCGGCGGCTACTGCAAGGCCCTCATGGGCAACCACGAGCTGCTCCTGCTCGGGGCCAAGCGGTTCGGCGACACACCCGTCAACTCCGGTGCGGGCACCGCCACCTTCCAGGCGGCCTGGCTGCTCAACGGCGGCCAGAAGTCCGACATGGACCGACTCCAGGACCACCACCTCCAGTGGATGGCCCGCCTCGACGCCATGGAGGAGGTCGACGGTCATCTGCTCGTGCACTCCGACACCACCGCCTACCTCGACTACGGCGACTCGATCGAGGCGGTCAACGACACCGTCCGCGAGACGATCACGCGTAACGACGCGGACGAGGTGTGGGACCTGTTCCGCAAGTTCACCAAGCGCTTCTCCTTCCGCGACGAGGGCGGCTCCGACGCCGTTCGCTCCCTGCTCGATACGTACGGCGGCACCCGCATCGTTCACGGCCACAGCCCGATTCCGTATCTGCTGGGCGAAGTCGGCTCCGAGGAGGACGAGGAATCGACCCGTCCCGTGGTCGAAGGGCCGCACGTCTACGCCGACGGGCTGGCCATCGCGATGGACGGTGGCGTGACGATGGCCGGAAAACTGCTGGTCCAGCAACTTCCGTTGCCCGTCTGACCGTTCCCGGGTCCGTCGCCGCCCGCGTCGGACCCGCCCGGCGGCACCGTGGGCCAGGGGTCAATTTCGGCGAACCCCCTGTTACCCCGGGCCGTCGCCGCTCTACCATCGGTTCATCCGTAGCAGGCTCCCCTCCGTTTCTGCCCGACGGCTCGTTGGCATGCGAGCCCCAAGCCCTACGGAGCATCGGGGGATGCACATGAACAGCGTTCCGCAGCACCTGCACAGCGAGGACCGCCAGGAGTACGAGCGGCTCCTCGACGAGGCGCTGCGCTCCGCACCACACCGCCCGGAAGCGACCGCTGCGGGACAGCGGCTCAACCCCGAACAACTGCGCACCATGGCGCTCAACGCCTCCGCGCTCATCACGGCGGCCGCGGCGACCGAGTACCAGCACTACGTGAAGGTCCGCGAGGAACTGCGCCATCCGGCGCCGTCCAGCCCCTCCTCGGCCGGCCATGCGTCCGGCTCCGGTGAGCCGGGCGGCGCCGGAATGGGATTCGCCACCACCGTGGGGGAGGCGGCCCAGGCCGCCGAGGCCGCCGGAGCGGGCGCCGTCGCCGTCGCCGCCGTCCTCACCCCCGTCCTCGCCGGCACCGCCGCGGTGATCTTCCTGCTCGTCGGCTACATCCTGCGGATGCTCGATCCCGAGCCGGCGTTCGCCACGACGATGCTCACCACCGGATGGACGTTCGGGGCGGTGGCCGCGGCCGCGATCCTCGTCGCGACCGTGGGCCTCCTGCTCACCGCCCTGCGCAACCGTCCCTCCCTGGAGGCCGGCCCGTACGGCGAACTGAGCGAGGAGGTGGACCGCGCCAAGGATGCCTGGCAGGAAGCCCTGCTGGAGCGGGGCATCCTGCCCTTCCTGCGCGAGGTCCTCGCCGACACGGGCACGAGCGTCGCGCTCGACCCCGCACCGGCCCCGCCGGCGCCCACCGGCCGTCTACCGAAGATCGGCTACGGCCGTCCGGGTTTCAGCAGCCCCGACGAAGGGACGTCGGGCAGCTCCCGCCCGAGCTTCAGCAGCCCGGACTACACCAGCCCGGACTTCGGAGGCCCCGAGCACCAGCCGGAATAGGCCCTCGGCTTGCGCCCCCGCCCCGGGGAGCGCAAGCCGTACGGAGCAGAAGCGAGGCCCCTGCCGGTCTGCCGGTCTGCCGGTCTGCCGGTCTGCCGGTCTGCCGGTCTGCCGGTCAGAGGATGCCCGCCTGCCCCGCGGCCGTGAGCCACTGCGGGAACTCGGACAGGAGCCGGTCGTAGAGCTCGGGGTCCGGGACCGTGCTGATGTCGTCGACGGCGAAGAAGCCCACGTTGTCCACGCGTCGGTCGGGCAGCGTGTCGAACCGCTCGAGGACGCCGTAGTGGGAGCGGCCGAGTCCGACGAACTGCCAGAAGATCGGCTCTTCCGCCGCGGCCCGCAGTTCCTTCTCGATCGCGGCGTCGCGGTGGACGCCTCCGTCGGAGAAGAACAGCACCAGCGTCGGGGCTGCCGCCGGATTCGCCCGGACGAAGTCTCTGACCTGGGCGATGACCTTCTGTTCCTCGTTCTGGATGCCGACCGAGCGCATGTCGACCTGGCCCGGTTGCAGCCCCTTCTGCGGCTTCTTGCTCCGCCGGAACAGGCTGATCTCCCCCACCCGCACATGCAGCCGCAGCCACTCGGGAAGTTCCCCCAGGCGCAGATCCGGCAGCCGGGCCGGGTTCGAGGCGAACGTCCAGGCCTGCATCTCGCCGTCGTCGTCGAGCTGTGCCGCCACCGCGGCCATGCGCTCGACCACGTCCGCCACCACACCGCGGGAGTACAGGAACGACATGGACCCCGATGCGTCGAGCACCAGAACGACCCGCGCGCTGACCCCGGCCGCACCACGCTTGCTCAGGCTGACGGCCACCTGTTGCTTGCGCAGGGACAGCCGCTTGCGCATCTCGACGGGAAGGCGTTCCTCCCCTTTGGTCAGCCGGGCGCCCCCGGAGGACGACGCGGACACGGCGGTGGAGGGAGCCGGAGCGGGAGGCGGTGACGTGGGCACGACCGGAGAGGGCCGAGGCGCGGCCGACGGAGGCGGGGGCGGGGGCGGGGGCGGGGGCGACATGGGCACGACGGGTGGAGGCGGCGGAGGCGTGCGTACGGACGGCACCCCGGGGCCGGCTGCCGTAGCGGCGGGCTCCTCATCGACGCTGATCCCGAAATCGGTGGCCAGGCCCGCGAGCCCGGAGGCATACCCCTGCCCGACCGCACGGAACTTCCAGCGCCCCTCCCTCAGGTACAGCTCACCGCCGATGAACGCGGTCTCGGTCTCCCCCCGCATGTCGAACCGCGCCAGCTCCGCCGGGCCCCCGACGTCGAGCAGCCTGAGCGTCAGACCGGCCACCTGACCGAAGGTGCCGCCGTCGGCGGACGCGCACAGTTCCACACGGGCGACGGCACTCTCCAGCGAACGCAGGTCCACCTCGACCGTGTCGGTGGTGACACCGTCGGCGCTCCGCTTCCCCAGATGCCGCACGGCGCCGGAGGCGTGCCGCGGCTGGTTGTAGAAGACGAAGTCCGCGTCGTCACGCACCTTGCCGGCGACCGTCAGCAGGAGGGCCGACACGTCCACGTCCGGTCCGCCGCCCTGTTCGGACCAGCTGATCTCGACGCGTACGGACGGCACATCGACCGGCAGATTGGCGCCCTTGCTCATGGATTGCGCTGTCATGACACCAGTCTGCCGAGCCACACGCCAGAAGTACCTCCCCAACGGAAACCAACGGCCGCCCACCCGCGTCCCACCCTCGCGACCACCGCCGACGCCGCCCCGGCCCTCAACACGGCGGCCCGGCTGCCGTGCCCCAACCGGCACGGCAGCGGCGCCGTTGCCTCGCGTCAGTCCGCGATCGGCAAGTACACCCGATTGCCCGCGGCCGCGAACTCCTTGGACTTCTGCGCCATACCCTCCTCGGCCTCCTCCCGACTGCCTCCGTGCTCACGACGGATGTCTTGGGAGATCTTCATCGAGCAGAACTTCGGCCCGCACATCGAGCAGAAGTGGGCCGTTTTCGCCGGTTCGGCCGGCAGGGTCTCGTCGTGGAACTCCCGTGCGGTGTCCGGGTCGAGAGCCAGGTTGAACTGGTCCTCCCACCGGAACTCGAAGCGGGCGTCGGACAGTGCGTCGTCCCATTCCTGCGCACCGGGGTGCCCCTTGGCGAGGTCGGCCGCGTGGGCGGCGATCTTGTAGGTGATGACGCCGGTCTTGACGTCGTCACGGTTGGGCAGACCCAGGTGTTCCTTGGGTGTGACGTAGCAGAGCATCGCCGTGCCCCACCAGGCGATCATCGCGGCACCGATGCCGGAGGTGATGTGGTCGTACGCCGGGGCGACGTCCGTCGTCAGCGGGCCGAGCGTATAGAACGGAGCTTCATCGCAGATCTCCTGCTGAAGGTCGATGTTCTCCTTGATCTTGTGCATCGGAACGTGTCCCGGGCCTTCGATCATGGTCTGAACATGGAAACGCTTCGCGATGCGGTTGAGTTCCCCGAGGGTGCGCAACTCAGCGAACTGGGCCTCGTCGTTGGCGTCCGCGATCGAGCCGGGCCGCAGCCCGTCGCCCAGCGAGTACGTGACGTCATAGGCCGCGAGGATCTCGCAGAGTTCCTCGAAGTTCTCGTAGAGGAAGGACTCCTTGTGGTGGGCCAGGCACCACGCGGCCATGATCGAGCCGCCACGGGAGACGATGCCGGTCTTGCGGTTCGCCGTCAGCGGGACGTACGGCAGGCGCACGCCCGCGTGGACGGTCATGTAGTCCACGCCCTGCTCGGCCTGCTCGATCACCGTGTCCTTGTAGATCTCCCAGGTCAGCTCCTCGGCCCGGCCGTCGACCTTCTCCAGCGCCTGATAGAGCGGCACCGTGCCGATGGGGACCGGCGAATTGCGGAGCACCCACTCGCGGGTGGTGTGGATGTTGCGGCCGGTGGACAGGTCCATGACCGTGTCGGCGCCCCATCGGGTGGCCCAGGTCATCTTCTCGACCTCCTCCTCGATGGAGGAGGTCACCGCCGAGTTGCCGATGTTGGCGTTGACCTTCACCAGGAACCGTTTGCCGATGATCATCGGCTCGATCTCCGGGTGATTGACGTTGGCGGGCAGCACCGCACGTCCGGCCGCGATCTCCTCGCGGACGATCTCGGGCTCCACGTTCTCCCGGATGGCCACGTACTCCATCTCCGGTGTGATCTCGCCCCGGCGTGCGTAAGCGAGTTGAGTGACCGCCTGCCCCTCCCGGCCGCGGCGCGGCAGGCGGGGCCGTCCGGGGAAGACCGCGTCGAGGTTGCGCAGTCCGCCGCGCGGCGAGGTGTGTTTGACCCCGTCGTCCTCCGGACGGACGGGGCGGCCCGCGTACTCCTCCGTGTCGCCACGGGCGATGACCCAGTTCTCCCGCAGAGGCGGCAACCCCCTGCGTACGTCCGTCTCGACGAGCGGATCGGTGTACGGGCCGGAGGTGTCGTACAGAGTGACCGACTGCCCGTTGGTGAGGTGCACCTGACGGACCGGCACGCGCAGGTCGGAGCGCTGACCCTCGACATACGCCTTGTGCCATCCGATGGACTTCCCGCCGATGGGCTTCCCGGCCTCCCCGTCGACGGAGGCCTCGTCGGAGGTCTGCGCGGAGGCAGGCGTGCGTGCATCCTTGTTGGTCATGAGACCTACTCCCTACGCCGGCATTACCCGGTAACAGGTTCAGCGGTCGACGCAGCGGCTTCCGTCTGCCGACGATTCATGTGAAACATCACTCGGTGAAGGTGACGTTCCACGTGAAACATCGCGAAGACGGAGGTCAGCGCCCTCTCAGCCCGGTGCTCCGAGCTCCCGCGTGTGCAAAGGTGCCTCCACGCTAGCGTCCTTTGTGGCGCGGTGAACAGTGGGCCTCGGTCGTTCTTGCGATGATCGGGCGGTGACCACGACACCCCAGCCTCCGTTCCCACCACCCGAACAGCCCCGCGGTCCGGGCATTCCTCCCCCCGGACACCCCGGGCGAGGGCAGGGGTACGGCCCCAGGGGCAGTTCCGTTCCCGGATCGGGCCCTCGTCCGGGTGCCGGTCCAGGTCCGGGTGCCGATCCGGGTCCCGACGGCGGTCCGGGTCCCGACGGCTGTTACGGCTTCAGCCGCGAGGGCGGACAGGGCTCCGGCGGGGGCCACGGGCACCTGCCCGGCGAGGGTGCGCACGCACCCGGGACCGGTCAGGGCGGTGCTCCCCGTGCAGGTCATGGACGCGGTGCCGGTGAGAGAAACGGAAGCGCCGGCGGGGGCGACGGACACGCCTTCCGCCCCGGCCCCGGGCGCGGTGCAGATGACGGCCAGGGCCACGGACATGGCTCCGGCGACGGGCACAGCGGTGGGCACGGTGGCCACGTCCCCGGTCCGGGTGGCGGCCACGGGCACAGCCACAGTCATGGCCCGGCCGCTCCCGTCTCCCAGCATCTGCGCAAGGTCATCGCGGCCGTCCTCATCCCCTTCGGCGTGGCCGTGCTCGCCGGTCTGGTCGTGCTGTGGCCCGGTGGTGCCCCGGCACACGAGCGCACCGGCGTCGGCTTCGACCGGCAGACGCAGCGGGCGACGGTCTCCGACGTCGAGAGCATCAGTTGCTCGTCGGCGAACGCCTCGGGCGGCACCCCCACCGGCGACACCTCCACCGCTGAAGGCTCCTCCGCGGCCCAGCAGGCGAACGGCACCTGCAAGAAGGCCACGATCCGTGTGGACACCGGCGCGGACAAGGGCCGTACTTTCACGGAGATCGTCCAGCCGGACCAGTCACGGCAGCTGCACGAGGGGCAGAAGGTCGTGGTCGCCTACGAGCCCTCCGCGCCGAAGGACCTTCAGTACTCGGTGACCGACGTGGACCGCCGCGTCCCGCTGACCGTGCTCGCCCTCATCTTCGCCGTCGCCGTCGTGGTCGTCGGGCGGCTGAAGGGCGTCATGGCGCTGGTCTCGCTGGCCATCAGCTTCATGGTGCTGAACTTCTTCGTCCTGCCCGCGATCCTGCAAGGCTCGAACCCGCTCGCGGTGGCGGTCGTGGGGGCGAGCGCCATCATGCTCATCGCCCTCTACCTGTGTCACGGTCTGTCGGCCCGCACCTCCGTGGCGGTTCTGGGCACCCTCATCTCCCTGTTGCTGATCGGCGTCCTCGGCTCCTGGTTCGTCGACTGGGCGGCGCTCACCGGCAACACGGACGACAACACCGGTCTGATCCACGGCCTGTACCCGACGATCGACATGAGCGGTCTGCTCCTCGCCGGGATCATCATCGGATCGCTCGGTGTCCTCGACGACGTGACGGTCACCCAGACGTCGGCGGTCTGGGAACTGCACGAGGCCAACCCCACGATGGGCTGGCGGGGGCTGTACCGGGCGGGCATCCGGATCGGTCGCGACCACATCGCGTCCGTGGTCAACACGCTCGTCCTGGCCTACGCCGGCGCAGCCCTGCCGCTGCTGCTGCTGTTCTCCATCGCGCAGAGCAGCGTCGGCATGGTAGCCAACAGCGAGCTGGTCGCCGAGGAGATCGTGCGCACGCTGGTCGGTTCGATCGGCCTGGTCGCGTCGGTTCCGGTGACCACGGCACTCGCCGCGCTCGTGGTGTCGGCGGACCGGTCGGGCACGGGCGCCGTCGCCGCGGCAGCTCCGGGGGCGCCGTCGGCCGGTACGGCGGGTCCGGCCGCGCAGAGCGCTCGGGGCGGCCGGGGCAGGCGCCGCAAACGCTGACGTTCCCGGGTGTGCGAAGGGGGCATCGGGCACGGCGCCCTTCGCGCACCCGGGACGTCATCCTCCTCGTGCACGCCACTTCGCCGATCGGGACGGGCCGATTGCCGGGCGCCTCGCCACCGTTCCAGCAGAAGCGTTACTTCACCGGCCTGCCACCAGCCCCTCACCAGACCTCACCCGGCGCTCTGCTCCTCCGCCAGGATCCGGTCCAAGGCCTCGTCGAGATGGGCGTCGAAGTCGGCGAACGCGCCCTCCTGCCCCAACGGCACCAGCTTGTCGGTGCGGTCGAGGAAGGCCACGAGCGGAGCCGCCGACGAGCGGAACACCGCCTGGTCACAGCCCACCTGAAGCCGGATCAGCACGTCACCCAGGAGATCCCGGTCGGCCGGCGAGACCCGCACGTCTCCCTCACCGCACGGTCTGCCCACCCCGTCGATGAGCAGCTCACGCCCGAACGCCCAGGTCACCGGGGCATCACCGGGCAGATGAAACGTGAGCCGTACGGCATACGGATCGCAGGTCTCGTAGCCCAGTTCCACCGGGATGCGGAAAGAGAGCTCCTCGGAGACGAGAAAGCTCATCATGACCTCTGCCTCTACTGCCTGCACGGACTCGCGCATCGCCCTATCCCGTCATCGCCGTCGACTGGCTGGGAATCAACCCTTGACACTGCTGGCATCTTGCTGAAAGTGCACAACAGATCACAAGGAGTAAGTTTTCAGATGCTGATAGAGACAGCGAGTGCCCCCAGCATCCGCCCGATTTCGCTCTGCAACTGCTGTACCGCCGTCGGCAGCCGGTCGGCCTGATGGGCGGAGAGGGAAATGGCCATCGTGGCGGCGGTCGTGCCCACGGTGATCGGGATCGCGGCACACACCGTGCCCAGCGCGTACTCCTGCCGCTCGACGACCGTCTCCATCCGCCGCATGCGGGCCAGCCGCCGCAACAGGGTGTGCTCGTCCCGCACGGTGTACGGCGTGATCGACCGCACGGGGTAACGGTCCAGGTGCTCGCGGCGGGACGTCTCGTCCAACTGGGCCAGCAGACACTGGCCGATGGCGTGCGCGTGTCCGGTCTCGCGGAAGTCGGCCCATTCCTCGACCGCCGGATTGCCCGGGGTGTCGGAGACGCACATGACCTCGATCTCGCCGTCCTGGTAGCGGGCGTAGTACACCGGAACGCCGATTGAATCACGCCAGTGCGCGAGGGTGGCGACCACGGTGCTGCGACGTTTCTGCGCGGCTCCGCTGCCGCCCAGGCGCTCGGCCGCCTCGCCGAGGAAGAACATCCCCTTGTCGCGCCGCAGATAGCCCTCGTGCACGAGGGTGCGCAGCAGATGGTAGGCGGTGGGCAGCGCCAGGCCGGCCTCGCGGGCGAGTTGCTTCGCCGGAGCCCCGCCGTGGTGCCGGGCCACGGATTCCAGTAGCCGCATGGCGCGCTGCACGGACCCGATGAGCGTCGCCGCGGGTTGCGGCTGTTCGGGAACGCCTCTGCCCGCGGGCCGCTGGAGCAGGGGTGTGGTGGGACGCGTGTGGACGGGGGGTGGGTGAGGTGCCGCGAATGCTGCGGTGTCAACCGTGGCCAAGGGTCACTCCCGAAGTTCGAGAGGGCGGTCCGTGCGGGGAGCACGGGAGGGAGGGGGCGCCGCTCGCGGGATGTGACCCCGCGAAGGGTTCCGGACCTTAACGACCCGCCACCGCCGACGGTCCCGCTGTCCGGAAAACTTCCCCCGGCCGAGGGAACCGGCGATCGCTGTCACCGGTGCCCGCTCCCCGCACCGCTCACCAGTCGCCGCGTGAGGAGGAACCCGCCGTGAACTTCCGGACCACGTAGATCAGCCCGCCGACCAGTGCCACGAAGACCAGCAGCTTGAAGAGCAGGCCGATCACGAAGCCGACGACGCTCGCTATCAGGCCGCCGAACACGACCAGCGCGATGACGGGCACCGCCACCCACTTCACCCACCAGGGCAGTCCCGCGAAGATCTCTCGCATCGTCCTCGTCCTCGTCTGTGCGGTGTCCGGTGCCACCGACGGCCCGGATCTTTCGATGTCCTGTCGTCGATGCTAGGTCCCGAGGGGTGCCCGCGGGGGCCGTGCACCCCCGGTCCTCCCCTGACCGATCCCTGAGAGAACCCCGAGGCGGCGCCTCCCCTGCCGGGCGGAGACACTCAGCCCTCCGGCGGCGAGAACACCACCAGGACCCGCAGGTCCTCGCTGATGTGGTGGAACTTGTGGGCCACTCCGGCCGGCACGTACACGACGCTTCCGCGCGCGACCTGGGTGGTCTCCAGACCGACCGTGAGGGAGGCGCGTCCGCTCACGACGAAGTAGACCTCGTCCTGGTTGTGCGGGTTCTGTGGGTCGTGGGCTCCGGCATCGAGTGCGTAGAGGCCGACCGACATGTTCCGTTCGCGCAGGAATTGCAGGTAGGCGCCGTCGTTGGCGGCTCTCTCCGCCTCCAGTTCATCCAACCGGAATGCCTTCATCGCCCTCGTCCGCCCTCCTGGTCGATCAGTTCTGCCACGATCAGACACATGAAGAATTTCGTAGTCAAGACGATCGCCAACGCAGGCGCCCTGGCGGTCGCCGTCTGGCTGCTCGACAAGATCACACTGACCGGTGCCGGCACGGGCGAGAAGGTCGGCACCCTGATCGTGGTGGCGCTGCTGTTCGGCCTGGTCAACTTCTTGGTCAAGCCCGTCGTGAAGGTGCTGACCTTCCCCCTCTTCATCCTCACGCTCGGCCTGATAACCCTGGTCGTGAACGCTCTGATGCTGCTGCTCACCTCGTGGCTGGCCGACCAACTCGACGTCAGCTTCCACGTGGAGGGTTTCTGGACCGCGGTCCTGGGCGGTCTGATCATCTCCGTCGTCTCCTGGGCGCTCAACGTCGTCCTGCCCGACGAGGACTGAGCACACGATGGGGTATCGCGTCTGCTTCGTCTGCACCGGCAACATCTGCCGCTCCCCGATGGCCGAGGCCGTCTTCCGCGCACGTGTCGCGGAGGCCGGCCTCGATGACCTGGTCGAGGTCGACAGCGCCGGCACGGGCGACTGGCACGTGGGCGAGGAGGCCGACCCTCGCGCCGTCTCCGTCCTGGAGGAGAACGGCTACGCCGTCGAGCACACGGCCCGCGTGTTCGAACGGTCCTGGTTCGCCCGTCTGGACCTCGTGATCGCTCTGGACGCCGGACACCTCAGGGCCCTGCGCCGCCTCGCCCCGACCGACGAGGACGCCCGGAAGGTCCGGCTGCTGCGCGCGTACGACCCCGCCGCCGCCGACCTGGACGTTCCCGACCCGTACTACGGCGACCGGGGCGGCTTCGAGGAGTGCCTGCAGATGGTGGAGGGGGCGAGCGTGGGCCTGCTCGCCGCGGTTCGCGCGGACGTGGAAGGACGAACGGCATGAGTGACTCCATCGCGGCCGGGGGTGTCGTCGCAGGCTCCGGTGAGGGCACGCGCGCGGTGCGGGCGGGTCTTCCGGAGCCGGTCAAGCACGAACCGACCCTGCCGGGACCGGTGTTCGCCGCGCACTTCCACCTGCCCGGCGAGCCCACGGGGCCGTACACCTACGGCCGTGACGAGAACCCCACCTGGACGCATCTGGAGCGCGCCGTCGGCGAGCTGGAGATGCCGGGGCGGGAGGGCGTGGAGACGCTCGTGTTCGCCTCCGGCATGGCGGCGATCTCGTCCGTGCTCTTCTCCCAGCTGCGCACCGGGGACACCGTGGTCCTGCCCAGCGACGGCTATCAGGCGCTCCCCCTGGTCCGCGCCCAGCTTGAGGCGTACGGCATCGAGGTGCGCACCGCGCCGACCGGTGGCGACGCCCAGCTCGGCGCCCTCGACGGGGCGAAGCTGCTGTGGATCGAGTCCCCGTCGAACCCGGGTCTGGACGTGTGCGACATCCGGCGTCTCGTGGAGGCGGCACACGCGCGCGGCGTCCTGGTGGCCGTCGACAACACACTGGCGACACCGCTCGGACAGCGCCCGCTGGAGCTGGGCGCCGACTTCTCGGTGGCGAGCGGCACCAAGCAGCTCACCGGTCACGGCGACGTCCTTCTCGGCTACGTCACCGGACGCTCCGGTGAGCCGATGACCGCCGTGCGGCGCTGGCGCAAGATCGTCGGGGCGATTCCGGGACCCATGGAGGCCTGGCTCGCGCACCGGTCGATCGCCACGCTGCAGATGCGGGTGGACCGGCAGAGTTCCACCGCGCTGGCCGTGGCCCGGGTACTGCGGGGGAGGCCCGAGGTGACCGGCCTGCGGTACCCGGGGCTGCCGGACGATCCGTCGCACCAGGTGGCCTCGCGGCAGATGCGGCGCTACGGGTGCGTCGTCTCCTTCACGCTGCCCACGCGTGCGCGTGCCGAGCGTTTCCTCGACAGGCTGCGGCTCGTGGACGACGCGACGAGCTTCGGCGGGGTGCGCTCCACCGCCGAGCGCCGTGGGCGCTGGGGAGGGGACGCGGTGCCCGAGGGCTTCATCCGGCTGTCGGTCGGCGCCGAGGACCCGGAGGATCTGGTGGCGGACGTGCTGCGCGCGCTGGAGGAGTCGTCGCGATGACCGGCTGACGGATGACCGCCGTGCGCCCCGCACCGTACAGAGGACGGTCCGAGCCTCCCCCCTCGTGGCTCGGACCGTCAGCGGTTCCGCGCGCGAAGAACCGTGCGAAGAACCGTGCGAAACAGGCTAGTTGACTCAGTGTCAGTGTCCAATCACCGTAGCGACAGAGACCTATCGACTTATTTATAGTTGGGTCCTGCCTCAAGCCTGGAAGAAAGGCAGGGAGGGGAGCGCGCACCATGGATCTGGGCTTGCTGCGCACCTTCGTGACCGTGCACCGGGCCGGTTCCTTCACCCGCGCCGCCGCCCTGCTGGGCCTGTCCCAGCCGGCCGTCACCTCCCAGATCCGCACCCTGGAGAGACAGCTCGGCCGACCCCTGTTCCTGCGCCAGGCCCGCGGTGTGACGCCGACGAGCATCGGGGACGAGCTCGCCCACAAGGCCGCCCCGCACCTCGACGCCCTCGTGGAGATCACCGAGACCGGCCTGGACGACGAGTCCTCCCTACGGACCCTGCACCTCGCCGGGCCACCCGAGTTCACCGCCGAACGGGCCCTTCCCGCCCTCGCCGGGCTGACCGGCGAGGGCGGACAGGGGCTCACCCTGCGTGCCTCCTTCGGAACCGCCGAGGAGGTTCTGGACGGACTGGCAGCCGGTCACCACGACCTCGCCATCACCACGTCCCGGCCGCGCGGCGCCCTGCTCAGCGCCACCCCGCTGTGCGACGAGGAGCACGTCCTGATCGCCGCGCCGGGCAGAGTCGGGCTGGTCGGCACCGAGAAGCCGTACAGGGCGGAGGCTGCCACCCTGGAAGGTCTTCCCGTGGTCGAGGTCCATGAGTCGCTGCCCTTCGTCTCCCGCTACTGGGCGTCCGTCTTCGACTCCCGGCCCGCGGCCACCGGCGCTGTCATCGTCCCCGACCTGCGCGCCGTCCTGGCCTGTGTGACCGCGGGCGCGGGTCTGGGGGTACTGCCCCGCTATCTGTGCGCGGCCGCTCTGGACCGCAGGGACGTCGTCGAACTGCACCGTCCACCGGTGCCGCCGTTGCGGACCTACGTTCTGGTGGTGCGCACCGGCACGCTGGCGATACCGCTGATCGCACGGGCACACGACTGGCTCCTGAGGGCGGCGACCGACTGGTGCTGAACCCACTCGTCCAGGCATGACGGAACGGGCTCACGTGGTGACGATGCGGGATGTTTCACGTGGAACCAGCCGGGCCACATTCCTCCCATGACCGTCCGACCTGTGGTCAAGCGCACCGCACGTGCCGTTCTGCTGGACGGCGACGACCTGATCCTGATCAAACGCAGCAAGCCCGGCCTTGATCCGTACTGGGTCACACCGGGTGGCGGAGTCGAGCCCGAGGACACGACCGTCGTCGACGCCCTGCACCGTGAGGTGTACGAGGAACTCGGCGCCAAGATCACCGACGTCGTCCCCTGCTTCGTCGACACCGTCGAGCACATCGGTGAGGACGGCGGCGCGACCGGCGTGAAGGTACAGCACTTCTTCGTCTGCCGGCTGGAGTCCATGGACCCCGCCCTGCGGCACGGCCCCGAGATCGACGAACCCGTCGGGGAGTACGAGATCGTCCACGTGCCGTTCACCCGGGTCGGCATCGCCTCCGTCCACCTCGTCCCACTGTCTCTGCGGCACTACCTCGACGGCAACATCGAGGGAGTACGCGCCATGCACGCGCCCGACCTGGGGTGAGGACCTGGGTTCCAGGTCAGCTTCCGCCGGCCGCCCGGACTGCCGACAGGTTGCCTACGCCCCAGGTGTTTCACGTGAAACGACGCCTGGCTGTCCACACGTTGTGCAGTGGGCCACGGGTTGGCCAAAAGCGCATACGACTGCGGGAAACAGGTGGACGTCAGAGGTGCCGGTCGGACAGCCTGACCTGCGTGCCGACTCCTTCCCTCGCCGCTCTCCCCATCCGCCGTCTGACGCACCGTGACCTCATCGCCTGCGCCGACTTGTCCGAGGACAGGGGGTGGCCCCGCGAGGAACACAAGTGGGGCTTCCTCCTCACCGCCGGAAAGGGTTATGGAATCGACGACCCGGACGGGGGCCTCGTCAGCGCCTGCGTGGTCACCGAGTACGGCCCTCATGGCCAACCGGCCTTCGGTGCCGTCGGCATGGTGCTGGTCGCTGAACGGTATGCCCGGCAAGGTGTCGGTCGCCGGCTCATGCGGCACATCGCCTCCGTGATGGGCACGACGCCGCTGACGCTGCACGCGACGCCGAACGGCCGTCCGCTGTACGAGGAGCTGGGGTTCAAGGCCACGGGCCACGCCGAGATGGTGGCCGGCCGCTTCACGCCCGGCGGGCCGGGACCCGGCGTCATGACGCGTGCGGCCACGGCGGAGGACCTCACCACGATCCTCCGCCTGGACGAGGAGGTGTTCGGCGCCGACCGCACCCCCGTGATCGCCCGGCTGCCCGCCTTCGCCGACCAGGTACGGGTCGCCGAGGACGGCGGCCGGATCGTCGGCTACGCGGCTGCCTGGCCCAACATGGACACCCATGTCGTGGGACCGCTGATCGCCCGCGACACCGAAACGGCGAAAGCGCTCCTGGCGTCCCTGGCCGAGCATTCCGACCGGCCGCTGCGCACCGACATCGACGTCCGGCACGAGGAGCTGCTGGCCTGGGTCAAGGAGCGGGGCCTGTCATCGGTCACCTTCAACACCGTCATGACTTGCGGCTTCAACGAACTGCCCGGCGACTGGAGACGGCGGTTCGCTCCACTCACGGTGGCAGCCGGCTGAGGCGGGGGGACGCGAAAGCCGGTGTCCGAGATGCCTCGGACACCGGCGTGCATCCACATTCCGGAAGGGCGCAGGCCCCCTTCATGAAGAGGCAGAGGTCAGGCCAGCGCCTCCACGGCCGCGGTGGCGAAGCCGTGGTCTTGCTCCGGCGCACCACCACCTACACCCACAGCCCCGATCAGGCGTCCGTCGCGGTGGACCGGCACGCCGCCCGCGATGAACAGCAGCGGCCTGTCGAGCGCGGTGGGCAGGGTGTGGAACAGACCGCCGGGCTGGACCGCGTCGACGAGGTCGGCGGTGGGGGCGTTCAACTGGAGCGCCGTGTAGGCCTTGCGTGTGCTCGTCTCGCCGGAGACCAGCACCGCGCGGTCGTCCCGGCGGAAGGCCAGCAGGTGACCACCCGCGTCCAGGACGGTGACGCTGACCGTGACCCCGGCGGCTTCAGCCGCGCGGCGGGCGGCCGTGAGGAGGACGTCGGCATCCTGGACGGTCAGGGGCGCGAAGGCGGTGCTGGTGGTCATGGGGGACTTTCTCCTCGGGGGTGTATCTCCCGCGGAATTCCCGAAGGGCATTCCGCGCGGGCATTTCTCAGGAAGGCGGTGAATCGAGAGGTGTGGGAACGGCCCTGGCTCCGCACCGTGGAGCGGCTCAGTGACGAACGGCTGTCGGCTGTTCGGCCGGGGTCCGTCCGGTGACGACGACACTGGCGGTGCTGTCGCGGCGCTCCAGCGCGGCCGACACGAGGGCGAGAGCAAGAGCCGCCGCGGCAAGGGCAGCGCCGACCCAGTTCGGGGCGGTGTAACCGAGACCCGCGGCGATGACAAGGCCGCCGAGCCAGGCGGAGAGGGCGTTCCCCAGGTTGAAGGCACCGATGTTCACCGCCGAGGCGAGCGTCGGAGCACCGTGCGCCTGGTCGAGGACGCGCTTCTGGAGCGGCGGGACCGTGGCGAAGCCAAGGGCACCGATCAGGACGATCGTGACGGCCGCGAGGACCTTGTTGTGCGCGGTGAGGGTGAAGAGGGCCAGGACGACCGCCAGGCTGCCGAGGGAGACGTACAGCATCGGCATCACAGCGCGGTCGGCGTACTTGCCGCCGACGAGGTTGCCGCCGACCATGCCGAGCCCGAAGAGGACGAGCAGCCAGGTGACAGAGCCCTCGGCGAAGCCCGCGACGTGGGTCATCATCGGCGCGATGTAGGTGATGGCCGCGAAGACACCGCCGAAGCCCAGGACGGTCATCGCCATGGCGAGCAGGACCTGTGTGTTCCTGAACGCGGCCAGTTCGTGTCGCAGGCGCACGCCCTCCGCGCGGGGCAGTTCGGGCACCAGCCTGGCGATGCCCGCCAGTCCGAGGACGCCGAGAAGGGCAACGATCCCGAAGGTCACGCGCCAGCCGACGGTCTGCCCGACGAGCGTGCCCGACGGTACGCCGACGACGTTGGCGACGGTGAGACCCGTGAACATCATCGCGATGGCGCCGGCCTTCTTGTCCGGGGCGACCAGGTCCGCCGCGACGACCGAGCCGATGCCGAAGAACGCGCCGTGGGCGAGCGAGGCGACGACCCGGCCGATCAGCATGACGGCGAAAGCCGGGGCGACGGCCGACAGGAGGTTGCCGACGACGAACAAGCCCATCAGCAGCATCAGCATCCGTTTGCGGGACACCTTGGTGCCGAGGACGGTCATCAGCGGGGCACCGAGCACGACGCCGAGCGCGTAACCGGTCACCAGGAAGCCGGCCGTGGGAATGGAGACACCGAAGTCGCCTGCGACCTCGGGCAGCAAGCCCATGATCACGAACTCGGTCGTGCCGATGCCGAAGGCCCCGATCGCGAGGGCCAGTAGCGCGAGAGGCATGGTGGGGAAACCTTCCAGACGATTGCGGGAGCTCTTAGCGTGCATCAACAATAGTTGCAGACGCGGGCTACACGCAACCGCAGTCTATTGCGGCATTGCTCTATCCTGGGATTCAGCCGCACCGGGACGGAGGAGAACACCCATGACTGCGACGGACCCCGCACTCACCGCTCTCGCTCAGGGCTGGTGCGCCCTCTCCCTGCTTCACGGCAGGATCGAGGCCCACATCGAGCGCGCTCTCCAGGCCCGGCACGACCTGAGCGTGCGCGAGTACTCCCTCCTCGACGTGCTCAGCCGCCAGCACGACGGCGACGGGGGACACCTGCAGATGAAGCAGGTCGCCGACGCTGTCGTCCTCAGCCAGAGCGCCACCACCCGACTGGTCACCCGCCTCGAGGACCGTGGCCTGCTCGAGCGGTACCTGTGCCCCACCGACCGCCGCGGCATCTACACGAACGTCACCGAGGCAGGTATGAAGCTGCTGGACGAGGCCCGCCCCACCAATGACGCAGCCCTTCGCAAGGCCCTCGACGAGGCGGCGAAGAACCCGGAACTGGCTCCGCTGGTCCGGGTCGTGGAGTCCCTGAAGGCGCCCGCAGCTGCATAGGGTGCGGCCATGGGAGATCTTGAAATACGCACTGCCGTGGCCGAGGACATTCCCGCGATCGTCGACATGCTCGCGGACGACCCTCTGGGTGCGCGGCGTGAGTCGCCGGACGACCTCATCCCTTACCTGAGCGCGCTGGAGCGAATCAGCGCCGATGCGAACCAGCGCCTGGTGGTGGCCGTGCGCGAGGGACGTGTCGTGGGCACCCTCCAACTGACGATCGTGCCCGGTCTCTCCCGGCGCGGGGCGACCAGGTCGATCATCGAGGGCGTACGTGTCCACGCCGACGAGCGCGGCGGCGGCCTTGGTACCCGGTTCATCGAGTGGGCGATCGAGGAATCCCGGCGGGAGGACTGCCGGCTGGTCCAGCTGACCTCCGACAGTGCGCGCACCGACGCCCACCGCTTCTACGAGCGGTTGGGTTTCGAGGCCTCGCACGTCGGTTTCAAGCTCCAGCTCTGAACGGCGCAGGTCAGGGACCGGATCTCACACGGACAAGGTGTCGTGTTTCACGTGAAACACGACACCTTGTCTCCCTCCGTAGAGCGTTGCGGTCTTCCGTTCGGATCAGGCCGGACCGCGCGAGCCCGGCATGATCCGAACGGGAGGCCCTAGCCGATCCCCCGCCACCCCTCCGCGTCCACGCCGCCGGGCACCTCGGCCTCATCGTCGTACGGTCGGCGGGTGAACACGAACGATCCGAGGTCGAGATGGTCCACGGTGTCGTCCGGTCGCCGTACGGGCCGCAGAGTCTCGCCGGCGAAGTACCCCTCCAGGCCCGACCACGTCCCGTCACCGTTCGGACGGAACCGCGAGCGTCGCCCACCGCCGGAAAGCGGCCCGAGCGAGACGTGACCGTCAGCGGTGACCCGCAGGGCGAACGGACTGGTCCCCCAGTACCACTGGCCCGCCAGCTCCAGAACGGACCGATCGATGTCCCGCAGCGGCCGCCAGGGCTCGGGGGTCCGCGGCTCGGCCTCGGCCACGATGCGTACGAGGTCGGCGGCCACCTGAGTCACCATCGGGCCCGACGTGCAGTTGGCCAGGACCACAGCGGCGACGTCGTCGGCCACACTGATCGTGAGACCGGCCAGGAACCCTGGCACCGACCCCGAGTGCCCCACGAGCACCCTTCCGCCCAGGTTCTCGATCCGCATCCCGAGCCCGTACGTGCCACCGTCCGCGGGGTCGGTGACTTCGGCCGGCGCCGCGGGCGTTCGCATCTCCTTGAGGGTCTCCGCGCTCAGCACCCTGTCATCCCCCCGGACCAGGAAGGCGGCGAACCGCGCGAGATCACCGCTCGTGGACCAGAGCTGACCGGCCGCGGCCATCCGGCCGAAGTCCTCGGTGGGTTCGGGGAGCATCACGTCGGCCCACGGATGCACCGCCCAGCCACCCGCGTGGGGAGCGTTCGGCCGGACGCTCGTACGCTCAAGGCCCAAGGGTTCGAGCACTTCTCGCCGTAGCACCTCGTCCCACGGAGCACCGCGGAGTTGTTCGACGAGAGCGCCGAGGACGCTGTAGCCAGGGTTGGAGTAGTGGAAACGACGCCCCGGCGGGTGCAGGGCTGCCTGGTCACCAAGAACGTCGGAGAGGCGGGGACGCAGCGAGCCGGGAGTTCGCTCCCACCATGGGCCGGGCGACTCGGCCGCCAAGCCGCCCGTGTGCGCGAGAAGCTGGAGGACGGTCGCCTCCCCGGCGCCCGAGCCCGGAAGGTACTTCTCGACCGGGTCCTCGAGGTCGAGCACTCCTTCGTCGCGCAGCCGCAGCACGAGAACGGCGGTGAAGGTCTTGGTGATCGAGCCGATCCGGTACTGCACCGTCTCATCCGGAGCGTGCCCGTCGACCGAGGTCCGCGCCCCGTGCCACACGGCCCGCCCGTTCCGCACCACCGCGGCGACGAGTGAGGGCGCCCGCCCCTCGGACTGGGCCACGGCGATCCGGTGCAGCAGCGCCCGCCGGGTGCCGGGAAGCAGCTCTTCCAGAGGTGTCGTCATGGGCCCAGTCCACCCGGCGGCGCCGCCCGCGTCGAGCCCATTTCGCCGAGAGCACGGCAGGACCTCGCATCACGTGACATGTCGTTCTCAGCCGACCAGCGGATCCCTGGGGCGTCTCACGGGCTGTGATGCGGCTCGAATCTCAGCCTCGTGACATCTCTTCAGTTTTCACGCGCTTTGGTGAGGTTGCGTCGTCTCCACGCACCAGCGTCGGCCTGGCGCTATGGGCGGTAACGACCCGGGCCTTCGCCGCACGTCACCTGGAGATGCGGGCCTCGATGCCGTCGAGCAGGAAGTCCAGGCCGATCCGGAAGGTGTGGTCGGCGTCCAGATGGGCGGCATCGCGCACCACCGTGGCCAGCGCGGGGAATCGGCCGGTGGCGAAGGTCCGCTCCAGATAGGGCCCGAGTGAGGCCTGCCAACGCTTCTCGTCCATTCCGGTGGCCCGCTCGGCACGCCGCTCGGCGATCTCCCGACGCACCGCGCCGATCACGTACGCGTTGACTGCGGCGACCACCGGCATGACGGCGTCCACGTCGACGCCGTCCAGTGCGGCCACCACGGCCTCCCCACCGGCCAGCGCGTGCGGCCCGAGCTGGGGTCGGCCACCCAGTAGATCGGCGAGCCATTCGTGCTCGTGAGCGGCGTTCCGAGTGGCTTCGGCGAGAGACCGGAGCACCTCCCGCCAGCCGCCTCCGAGCGGCCGGATCTCGGCGTGGACGGCGTCGACCATCAGGTCGAGCAATTCCTCCTTGCCGGCGATGTAGCCGTACAGCCGCATCGGACGGACGTCCAGCGCGGTGGCGACCTTGCGCAGCGACACCGCGTCCAGGCCGCCCGCGTCGGCCAGCTGGATCGCCGCCCGCACGATCCGCTCCCGGCTCAACGGGGCCGGCACGGGTCGATTCGGTGGCTCCGGCCTCTCCCACACCAACATGCCGCCAACAGTACATCGCATCAGGCGATACAGTGTATCGGCCAATACGGTGTATCGAAAGGGAGGCAGTCATGACCATCGCCATCGTCGGAGCCGGCCTCGGCGGCCTGGTTCTCGCGCGTGTACTGCACACGAACGGTATCGACGCCGTCGTGTACGAACGCGAACCGTCACGCGACGCGCGCGGTCAGGGCGGCATGCTCGATCTGCACTCCGGGACCGGGCAGCGGGCGCTGCGCGAGGCCGGCCTGATCGACCAGTTCCACGCGATTGCCCGTCGCGCAGGGCAGGACATGCGTCTTCTCGAGCCGGACGGCACCCTGCTGCTCCAGGAGGACACGCCCGACGACGCCCCGCTCGAGCGGCCCGAGGTCGACCGTGCCGATCTACGTGACCTGCTGCTGGACTCTCTCCCCGAACACGTGATGCATTGGGGGCACGCGTTCCGATCCGCCGACAACGGGCTGCTGCACTTCGCCGACGGCAGCAGCGCGACGTATGACCTGCTGGTCGGCGCCGACGGTGCAAACTCCCGCGTCCGCGCGCGACTCACCGACGCCCAGCCGACGCACATAGGTCAAAACATCGTCGAGCTCGGCATTCCCGACATCGACCGCACCCACCCCGACCTCGCGACGATGGTCGGGCGCGGCAACTACTGGGTGCTCGGCGACGGACAGTCCTTGGCGGCGCAGCGCAACGGTGACGGCCGCGTACGCGTCTACCTCAGCTTCTACAACTCCGCCGAGGACTGGTTCGCAACCAGCGGGATCCCGTTCGACGAGCCGGCCGCCGCCCGGATGCGGCTGATCGACCTGTTCACCGGCTGGGACTCACGGTTCACCGCACTGATCGCCGCCTGCGACGACACGATCCTGCCACGGTCGATCACTACTCTCCCGGTCGGCCTGACCTGGCAGTCGACACCAGGCGTCACGCTGCTCGGCGACGCCGCCCACCTGATGCCGCCGGTGGGCCAGGGCGCCAACATGGCCCTGCTCGACGGCGCACTGCTCGGCCTCGCGCTGGCCGCGCACCCGGACGACTTCGCCACCGCCGTCAAAGAATATGAACGCGAGATGTTCGAACGCACCGGCGCCGCCGGCCGGCAGTCCGCACACATTCAGAAAATCCTGATGTCACCGGATGCCAGCCGGAAAATGCTGGCGTTCTTCCAGCCTGACGGAGTCCGGGACGCCACCGGCACGTGATCAGGTCTGCGCCATGTCCACGAAGCGCGAGTAGTGGCCCTGGAAGGCCACCGTGATCGTGGCCGTCGGGCCGTTACGGTGCTTGCCCACGATGATGTCCGCCTCGCCCGCGCGCGGCGACTCCTTCTCGTACGCGTCCTCGCGGTGCAGCAGGATCACCATGTCGGCGTCCTGCTCGATGGAGCCGGACTCACGCAGGTCGGACACCATCGGCTTCTTGTCCGTGCGCTGCTCGGGACCACGGTTGAGCTGGGAGAGCGCGATCACCGGGACCTCGAGCTCCTTGGCCAGGAGCTTGAGGTTACGGGACATGTCCGAGACCTCCTGCTGGCGGCTCTCGGAGCGTTTGGAGCCGCCGGCCTGCATCAGCTGGAGGTAGTCGATGATCACGAGCTTGATGTCGTTGCGCTGCTTGAGCCGTCGGCACTTCGCGCGGATCTCCATCATCGACAGGTTCGGCGAGTCGTCGATGTAGAGCGGCGCGGACGACACCTCGGGCATCCGGCGGGCCAGACGGGTCCAGTCCTCGTCCGTCATCGTGCCGGAGCGCATGTGGTGCAGGGCGACGCGGGCCTCGGCGGACAGCAGGCGCATCGCGATCTCGTTGCGCCCCATTTCCAGGGAGAAGATGACGCTGGGCAGGTTGTGCTTGATCGAGGCCGCGCGGGCGAAGTCGAGAGCGAGCGTGGACTTGCCCATGGCGGGCCGGGCGGCGATGACGATCATCTGGCCGGGATGCAGCCCGTTGGTGAGCGAGTCGAGGTCGGTGAAGCCCGTGGGCACACCGGTCATCTCGCCACTGCGCGAGCCGATCGCCTCGATCTCGTCGAGGGCGCCCTCCATGATGTCGCCGAGGGGGAGGTAGTCCTCGCTGGTGCGCTGCTCGGTGACGGCGTAGATCTCGGCCTGGGCACGGTTGACGATCTCGTCGACGTCGTCGTCGCCCGCGTATCCCATCTGGGTGATGCGGGTGCCGGCCTCGACCAGGCGGCGCAGGACCGCGCGCTCGTGCACGATCTCCGCGTAGTACTCGGCGTTCGCCGCCGTCGGCACGGTCTGGACGAGTGTGTGCAGATAGGAGGCACCGCCGACCTTGTTGATCTCGCCGCGCTTGGTGAGTTCGGCGGCGATCGTGATGGGGTCGGCCGGTTCGCCCTTGGCATAGACGTCGAGGACGGCCTGGTAGATCGTCTCGTGCGCCGGCTTGTAGAAGTCGTGGCCCTTCAGGATCTCGACGACGTCGGCGATGGCGTCCTTCGACAGGAGCATGCCACCGAGCACGGACTGCTCGGCGTCGAGGTCCTGCGGTGGCACCCGCTCGAAAGGCGTTCCGCCGCCGTCCCAATCGCCGCTGTCCCGGCCCCGGTCGTGCTGTTCGTCGCGTCCGCGGCCTCCGTCACGCCGACGGGAGGAAGGCAGACGATCACTGGGACCGCTGTCGGCCCACGGATCGTCCAAGGGCTCGGAAATGCTCAACCGAGCCACCTCCTCCCGTCCGCGGAGCGGACCTCGCCGCGCCCCTCATTTCTACGGCACGGCACTGACAACTAAGAGGCCCAACTCCGGTCCGAGCGCGTCGGTTTTGCGGGACTTTCACAGCCGAGGAACGGAGCGGGCGCCGGACCACGGTAGGCCCGACGGCGACCTCAGCCAATCTGGTTATCCACAGGCCATGTGGACGACGCCCCCGATGCTGTGGAGAACTGCTCAAAACCTGTGCACGACCCGGTGGACAGGCCTGTGAACAAGCCCTCTTCTTGTCCCGTGCGACCTCGCTGACCAGCATCTTTACCATCCACTGGCTGTGCAGAAGAAAAACTTCCCCAGTCGGATCACGTTCACAGCGAAGGGTGCAGGTAAGCACGCACAGTGAGTCACCAAGTAAGGGTCGTTAGCCAATTGCATCTCTTACCTGTGGACGATTAGATTGGTGGCCATGACACCGGCTCCCACGATCCCCAAGGCCACCCGGCGACAGCACGATCGGGAGATCGTCGCACTGGCCGTCCCGGCCTTCGGCGCGCTCGTCGCCGAGCCCCTCTTCGTCCTGGCCGACAGCGCCATCGTGGGCCACCTCGGCACCGCGCAGCTCGCCGGCCTCGGCGTGGCCTCCGCCCTGCTGACCACAGCCGTCAGCATCTTCGTCTTCCTCGCCTACGCCACCACGGCGGCCGTCGCCCGTCGCGTGGGCGCTGGTGATCTCCCGGCAGCCATCCGCCAGGGTATGGACGGGATCTGGCTGGCGCTGCTGCTCGGCGCAGCCGTGATCGCCTTCGTCCTCCCCTCCGCACCCTCCCTCGTGGAATTGTTCGGCGCCTCGGAGACGGCCGCCCCGTACGCGATCACCTACCTGCGCATCTCCGCACTGGGTATCCCCGCCATGCTGGTCGTCCTCGCCGCAACAGGCGTTCTGCGCGGACTCCAGAACACGAGGACGCCTCTCTACGTCGCCGTCGCCGGCTTCGTGGCCAACGCCCTTCTGAACGTCGGTCTCGTCTACGGCGCGGATCTCGGCATCGCCGGATCCGCCTGGGGCACCGTCACCGCCCAGTGCGGCATGGCGGCGGTCTACCTCGTCGTGGTGATCCGGGGGGCCCGCCGTCATGGCGCCTCGCTGCGCCCCGACGCCGCCGGCATCCGGGCGTCGGCCCAGGCGGGCGTGCCCCTGCTGATACGCACCCTGTCCCTGCGAGCCGTGCTGATGATCGCGACCGCTGTCGCCGCCCGCCTCGGTGACGCGGACATCGCCGCCCATCAGATCGTCCTGTCACTGTGGAGCCTGCTGGCCTTCGCCCTCGATGCCATCGCCATCGCCGGACAGGCGATCATCGGACGCTACCTCGGTGCCAACGACCCCCGCGGTGCCCGGGCCGTCTGCCGCCGCATGGTGGAGTGGGGCCTCGCCGTGGGTGTCGTACTGGCTCTGCTCGTGGTCCTGGCCCGGCCGTTGTTCCTGCCCCTGTTCACCGGGGACCCGGGGGTCAAGGACGCCGCGCTGCCCGCTCTGCTGGTGGTGGCCCTGTCCCAGCCGGTCTGTGCCGTCGTCTTCGTCCTGGACGGCGTACTGATGGGCGCGGGTGACGGCCCCTATCTGGCCTGGGCGATGGTTCTCACCTTGGCGGTCTTCGCTCCGGTCGCGCTGCTGGTTCCCACCCTCGGTGGCGGCCTCACCGCACTGTGGGGAGCCATGACCTTGATGATGGCGGTCCGGATGCTGACCCTCTGGCTGCGCACCCGCTCGGGGCGCTGGCTGGTCACTGGCGCGACCCGCTGATCGCGGCACACGAAACCGGCGTTTCACGTGAAACACCACCGTTCCGCTACCTGCGGATCGGCCGAGCATGCGGAAGGGGCCGCACCCTGGAGGGTGCGGCCCCTTCTCAGCTCTACAAGCCGAGCGCAGCGATCAGGCCGCGACGACCTCGAGGCTGACCTTGGCGGCAACCTCGGGGTGCAGACGCACGGACGTCTCGTGGGCGCCCAGGGTCTTGATCGGCGAACCGAGCTCGATGCGGCGCTTGTCGACCTCGGGGCCACCGGAAGCCTTGATCGCCGAGGCGATGTCGGCCGGGGTGACGGAGCCGAAGAGACGACCGGCGTCGCCGGAGCGAACGGCCAGGCGGACCTTGACGCCCTCAAGCTGGGCCTTCACAGCGTTGGCCTGCTCGATGGTCTGGATCTCGTGGATCTTGCGAGCACGACGGATCTGCTCGACGTCCTTCTCGCCGCCCTTGGTCCAGCGGATCGCAAAGTTCCGCGGGATCAGGTAGTTGCGAGCGTAGCCGTCCTTGACGTCGACGACGTCGCCCGCGGCACCGAGGCCGGAGACCTCGTGGGTGAGGATGATCTTCATTTTTCGGTCACCCTTCCCTTATCGCGCCTGGGCGGTGTAGGGCAGCAGCGCCATCTCACGGCTGTTCTTCACGGCCGTGGCGACGTCACGCTGGTGCTGCGTGCAGTTGCCGGTCACGCGGCGGGCACGGATCTTGCCGCGGTCGGAAATGAACTTCCGCAGCATGTTCGTGTCCTTGTAGTCCACGTACGTGACCTTGTCCTTGCAGAAAGCGCAGACCTTCTTCTTCGGCTTGCGCACAGGCGGCTTCGCCATGGTGATTCTCCTGTGTGATCAAGAAGTGGGGATACGACCCGCCTTCGGCCTGAACCGGCCCGGAGAACCGGGCCAGAAGGCCTAGAAGGGGGGCTCGTCCGAGTAGCCGCCGCCGGCACCGCCGCCGGAGTTTCCACCCCAGCCGCCGCCACCGCCGCCGCCCTGGTTGCCACCGGCGGGAGCGCTGGTCGCCCACGGGTCGTCGGCGGGAGCGCCGCCGCCCTGCTGACCGCCGCCGGGGCCACCGCCCCAGCCGCCGCCCTGGGCGCCACCGCCACCACCGCCGCCGAAGCCACCGCCGCCACCCTGGCCGCCGCGGCCGGTGGTCTTGGTGACCTTGGCCGTGGCATTGCGCAGGCTGGGGCCGACTTCCTCGACGTCCAGTTCGTAGACCGTGCGCTTGACGCCCTCGCGGTCCTCGTAGGACCGCTGCTTCAGCCGGCCCTGCACGAGGACGCGCATGCCTCGCTGGAGCGACTCGGCGACGTTCTCCGCCGCCTGACGCCAGACCGAGCAGGTCAGGAACAGGCTCTCGCCGTCCTTCCACTCGTTGGTCTGACGGTCGAAGGTGCGGGGAGTGGACGCGACACGGAACTTCGCGACCGCCGCACCGGAGGGGGTGAAGCGCAGCTCGGGGTCATCGACAAGATTGCCGATGACCGTGATGACGGTCTCGCCTGCCATGGGGGAACCTCTCGGCGGGTTTGCTGCTGCTGGCTGCTGGTGCTGCTACTCGAATCCCGAGACCAGTTGAGCGGGGAAGCTCAGTGGGTCTCGGGGCGGAGGACCTTGGTCCGGAGGACCGACTCGTTCAGGTTCATCTGGCGGTCGAGCTCCTTGACGACCGCAGGCTCGGCCTGCAGGTCGATGACCGAGTAGATGCCCTCGGGCTTCTTCTTGATCTCGTACGAGAGACGACGACGGCCCCAGGTGTCGACCTTCTCCACCTTTCCGTTGCCCTCACGGACGACGGAGAGGAAGTTCTCGATCAGCGGGGAGACAGCGCGCTCCTCGAGATCGGGGTCGAGGATGACCATCACTTCGTAGTGACGCATGTGGAACCCACCTCCTTTGGACTCAACGGCCACGGTCGTTCCGTGGCAGGAGGGTTGTGATGCGTACGCAACGGTATCGGCCGCCACTGACAATCGGGGTCGCGTAGCGACGTTCCCGCTCTGAGCTGGGCGGACTCCCTGGCTGTGCCTGGGCAGACACCGGTGCAGACGGTACAGACTACCTGCACACCGGCTTCCGGTTGAAATCCGGCCCCGGAGGCCGTCAGTCTGTACACGTCGGGTGTGTATGGCGCTACGATGCGCCGCTTTCCGCAGGAGGTGCCTCATGGCACAGGCATTGCGACCCAACACCGCCGGTTCTCTCCTCGCCACCGACGGCAGGCCCCATCCGCTCCAGGACACGCTCATGGCCGTCACCCTGGTCCTGGGCACGGTGGCCTTCGTCACGGCGATGTTCCACAGCCTCCACCTGCTCAGCTCGTGGGCCGGCCTGGTGGGGATCTTCACCGGCGCGTACGGACAGTGGATCTCCGAGACCACCCGTGAGCGCTTCGGCCTGATCCTGGGGCTCGGTGCCTCCGGCGTCGGCTTCTTCCTCGGCATGGCCCACGGCGGCCTCTTCGGCGGCCTCTGGTGACCTGACCGACGCCGGCCCGGCACCTCCCGCCGGTGTCGGCTTCCGGAGCCGCAGAGCACCGGCGGAACGCCCCGGCCGTCCACTGGCCGGGGCAAAGGTGCCGTACGCCCAGTCGGGGCGCTCGCACGGCGCAGTAGGCTTCGGCGCGAGAGCCGGAGCCCCTGTACCCATGGGGACACACCAGCCCGAGGAGCGCCCCGAATGAGCCTGACCCTGAGGACGATCAGCCGCGAGCAGCATCTGGCGTACATCCAGAGCCTGCCTGCGGCGAGCCACATGCAGGTTCCGGCCTGGGCAGACGTCAAGGCCGAGTGGCGGTCGGAGAGCCTCGGCTGGTTCGACGGCAGGACCGGTGAACTCGTCGGTGCCGGCCTCGTCCTCTACCGCCAGCTCCCCAAGATCAAGCGTTACCTCGCCTACCTGCCCGAAGGGCCGGTCATCAACTGGTACGCGCCGAATCTGACCGAGTGGCTGGAGCCGATGCTCGCGCACCTCAAGCATCAGGGCGCCTTCTCCGTGAAGATGGGTCCGCCGGTGATCATCCGGCGCTGGGAGGCCTCCTCCATCAAGGCGGGCATTCAGAACCCGGACGTGAAGCGGCTGCGGGACGTCGAGGCCGACTTCATCGAACCGCGGGCCTTCGAGGTGGCGGACAAGCTGCGGCGCATGGGCTGGCAGCAGGGTGAGGACGGCGGCGCCGGCTTCGGCGACGTCCAGCCGCGCTACGTCTACCAGGTGCCGCTGGCGAACCGTTCTCTCGAAGAGGTCCACAGGAACTTCAACCAGCTCTGGCGCCGCAACATCAAGAAGGCCGAGAAGGCCGGCGTCGAGGTCGTCCAGGGCGGCTACCACGACCTCGAGGAGTGGCAGCGGCTCTACGAGATCACGGCGGTGCGCGACCACTTCCGGCCACGCCCTCTGTCGTACTTCCAGCGCATGTGGACGGCCCTCAACACCGAGGACCCCAACCGCATGCGGCTGTACTTCGCCCGCCACAACGGCGTGAACCTCTCGGCGGCGACCATGCTGATCGTCGGCGGGCACGTCTGGTACTCCTACGGCGCCTCCGACAACATCGGCCGTGAGTTCCGGCCCTCGAACGCGATGCAGTGGCGGATGCTGCGCGACGCCTACGCACTCGGTGCGTCCGTGTACGACCTGCGCGGCATCTCCGACTCGCTCGACGAGTCGGACCACCTGTTCGGCCTGATCCAGTTCAAGGTCGGCACGGGCGGGCAGGCCGCCGAGTACCTGGGTGAGTGGGACTTCCCGCTGAACAAGCTGCTCCACAAGGCGCTCGACATCTACATGTCGCGCCGCTGATCACCCGTCAGCTGCTTCGATGGCGTCCTACGTCTCGACAGCTCCCCACCTCTGACACACCGCAGCCACGAGAAAGGTTCCAGGTCCGGCCATGGCGCTCACGCTCTACGTCGACACCGCGCGCTGGCGGGCGCACCACAAGCACGTGCAGGAGCAGTTCCCGGGACTCGTCCCGGTCTGCAAGGGCAACGGCTACGGCTTCGGGCACGAGCGGCTGGCGGAGGAGGCCACCCGGCTGGGCTCGGACATCCTCGCCGTCGGTACGACCTACGAAGCCGCGCGCATCAAGGACTTCTTCGGCGGTGACCTGCTGGTGCTGACGCCGTACCGGCGCGGCGAGGAGCCCGTCCCGCTGCCGGACCGGGTCGTGCGGTCGGTGTCGTCGATCGACGGTGTCTACGGCCTCGTGGGCGCGCGCGTGGTGATCGAGGTGATGTCCTCGATGAAGCGGCACGGCATCAGCGAGCAGGACCTGCCGCAGCTGCACGCCGCCATAGAGAACGTCCGTCTGGAGGGCTTCGCCATCCACCTGCCGCTGGACCGTACCGACGGCTCGGACGCCGTCGAGGAGGTCATCGGCTGGATGGACCGGCTGCGCGCGGCCCGGCTGCCGCTGCACACGATGTTCGTGAGCCACCTCAAGGCCGATGAACTCAGCCGCCTGCAGCAGCAGTTCCCGCAGACCCGCTTCCGTGCCCGCATCGGCACGCGGCTGTGGCTGGGGGACCACGAGGCCACCGAGTACCGCGGCGCCGTCCTGGACGTCACACGCGTCGCCAAGGGCGACCGGTTCGGCTACCGGCAGCAGAAGGCGGCCTCCGACGGCTTCCTGGTGGTCGTGGCGGGCGGTACGTCCCACGGGGTGGGCCTGGAGGCCCCCAAGGCCCTGCACGGCGTCATGCCGCGCGCCAAGGGCGTCGCACGCGCCGGCCTGGCCACGGTGAACCGGAACCTCTCGCCGTTCGTGTGGGGCGGCAAGCAGCGCTGGTTCGCCGAGCCGCCGCACATGCAGGTGTCCATCCTGTTCGTCCCCTCGGACGCGCCGGAGCCGACGGTCGGCGACGAGTTGGTGGCCCATCTGCGGCACACCACCACGCAGTTCGACCGCATCGTGGACCGCTGAGCAGCACGACGACGAAAGGCCGTACACGGGTTTCCGTGTACGGCCTTTCACGTGGTCGCCGGGCTCCGGCGTGTTCGCTCAGGGCGAACCGTCGACGGTGTCTCGCTTGCCCCACTCCACCTGCGGCCCCTCGAAGTGGGCGGCGTGCCGGGCGGGATGAGCCACCGCACCCAGGACGAAGACATCCTCCGCACCGTCGAGCACCCCACCCGAAGGATCGTCGTCCCCGGCCCGGCGGACCACGTCCCGCTCGGGCATCAGGATGTCCCGCACCACCATCACGCACAGATAGAGCGTCCCCAGCAGGTGGACGCCGATGGCCCAGTGATAGCCGTCGACCGGCAGTCCCTTGTGGGCCTCTCCGCTGGTGGTGTAGGCGAGGTACAGCCAGATGCCGAGGAAGTACGTTACCTCGCAGGCCTGCCAGATCAGGAAGTCCCGCCATTTGGGCCGGGCCAGAACAGCCAGCGGCACGAGCCACAGGACGTACTGCGGCGAGTAGACCTTGTTGGTGAGGATGAAGGCCGCCACGATCAGGAAGGCCAGCTGGGCGAAGCGGGGGCGCCGCGGAGCTGTCAGCGTCAGCGCCCCGATCCCCAGTCCGCACGCCACGACCAGAAGCGTGGCGAGCGTGTTGACGCTGTCGGTGGTGAGCGGATCGCTGGAGTTCTGAGCCAGGATCAACCAGAACGACCCGAAGTCGACTCCCCGCTCCTGGCTGAACGTGTAGAACTTCGACCAGCCTTCGAAGGCGAAGAGCATCACTGGCAGGTTCACCACCAGCCAGGCGACGACCGCACCGCCGAGGGCGGTACCGAAGTCCCGCCACTTCCCCGCTCGCCAGCACAGGACGAACAGCGGGCCCAGGAGGAAGACGGGATAGAGCTTGGCGGCGGTGGCGAGCCCCAGCAGGACCCCGAAAGCCAGCGCCCGTCCGCGTGACCACATCAGCATGGCCGCGGCCGTCAGAGCGACTGCCAGAAGATCCCAGTTGATGGTGGCGGTCAGCGCGAACGCGGGCGCCAGGGCCACCAGCAGGCCGTCCCAGGGCCGCCGGGCATGCGTCCGGGCCACACAGACGGCGATGACGGCCGCGCACACCATCAGCATTCCCGCGTTGACCATCCAGTACCACTGGCCCTGGTGCTGGGCGCTGCCGCTGCCCGGCGTCAGCCAGGCGGCCACTTCCATGAACACTCCGGTGAGGACCGGGTATTCGAGGTACTGCATGTCGCCGGGGAGCTTGTCGAAGTACGGCACGAGTCCGTCGGCGAATCCGCGCCCCTGGTACAGGTGCGGGATGTCCGAGTAGCACGCGTGCGTGTACTGGGAAACAGCGCCGAAGAACCAGCCGCCGTTGTAGCAGGGCGCCTTTTGGATCAGGCCGAGGGCGAACATCCCGATGGCCACGAGCGCGACCACGCGTACAGGCGACAGCCAGGACGTCCCGGTCAGGGCTCGCTGCCCCAAGGGGCCGCCGATCAGCTCACTGCCGGCCGCGGCCACCTCGTCGTTCCTGGTCGGCTGCACCGGATCAGGCTCGCGCACGCGCGCTGGCGTCGATTCTGCACTGGGCATGGCCCACATCCTGCCGTACGGACCTAGCAAAACGCCGAGGGCCGCCCCACCTGGTCCGGTGGGGCGACCCTCGTTACACGTGAAACGTCCCCATGTTTCACGTGAAACGCATGTGTGAGGCGATTGCCCGACTAGCCGCTCGATCCTCCGAGGAAGCCGCCGTTGCCGTTGCCTCTGGTGACGTCACCGGTGTCGCTGGGTGAGGGTGAGGGGCTCGTCGTTCCGGTACCGCCGTCGGTGGTGCCCCCGCCGTTCGCGCCGCCCGAGTTGTTGTCGCAACCGAAGAAGTTGTTGCAGGTGTCGCTCGGGGAGGGCGAGGGCTCAGGCTGTTCCGACTCCGTGGGGGTCGGAGACGGCGAGGGGCTCGCCTCCTCGCTCTCCGTGACCGACGGGCTGGGCGACGGGATCGGGTCCTCGTTGAGGACCTCGCCGATGGGCTCGGGTTCCGGGAAGCTCTTCTTCGGCAGGTTCTTCATGGCCTCGGCCATGTAGTCGTGCCAGATCTCCGCCGGGAACGAAGCACCGTGGATCTTCTTCTGGCCACCGGTTCCGAACATCTCCAGAAACGTGCGGTTCTTCTTGGTCTCGTCGTCGTCGTACCGGAACATGGTGATCGCGGTCGACAGCTGCGGCGTGTAGCCGACGAACCAGGCCGACTTGTTGCCGTCGGTGGTACCGGTCTTGCCGGCCACGTCACGGCCGGGCAACTGCGCGGCGCTACCCGTTCCCTTCTCGACCACGGTCTTCAGGACGTCCGTGACGTTGTTCGCGACCTTGGAGGTGAACCCCTCCTTCGTCTCGGTCTTGTGCGTGTAGATCACGCCGTCCCGGCTCGTGACCTTCTGGACCGAGTAGGGGTCACGCTGCTTGCCGCTGGCCGCGAAGGTGGCGTAGGAACCGGCCATCCGGATCGCGCTCGGGTCGGAGATGCCGATCGAGAACGACGGGAAGTCGGCGCCCGTGAGGCTGCTCTCCTTGATACCGGCGCTCATGGCAGCCTCCTTCACCTTGTCCAGGCCGACGTCCATGCCCAGCTGGACGAAGGCAGAGTTCACCGACTCGCGCATCGCCTCCCGCAGGTCGATCTTGAAGTTGGGCGGGCTGCCGTAGGACGCCTGGCCGTCGTTGGTCTGCAGCCACTCCTCACCCTTCTCGTTCTTCCAGATCGTCCCGTCGTATTTCTTGATCTTGAGCTTGTTCTTGCCGCTGAACAGACTCTTGGGGGAGACGATGGTGCGCTCGTCCTGGGCCTGTGACGAGCCGAGGTCCTTGTCGCGGACGCCCCAGCTCATCGCGGCCGCGAGGACGAACGGCTTGAACGTGGAGCCCACCTGGGCACCGGTCTGGTCGGCGTTGTTGGTGAAGTGCTTGGTCGCGTCCTCACCGCCGTAGATCGCCTCGATGGCGCCGGTGGCCGGGTTGACGGACGCTCCGCCGAACTGGACGTGGGTGTCCGTATCGGGGCGTTCCTTCGGCTTGATGTTGGCCTTCTGGACCGCGGAGACAGCCTTCTCCAGTTGCTTGACCTTGTTCTTGTCGAAGGTCGTGTAGATCGAGTAGCCGCCCTGCTGGAGCTTGTCCTGCGTGATCCCCGTTTCCTTGCTGTGGGTGATCACGTAGCCGTTGGCGAGATCGACGAGGTAGCCGGTCTGACCGCTCAACTGGGTGTTGGACCGCGGGTTCTCCAGCTTGGGCAGGGTGGTGAACGTGGCCCGCTTGGCGGCATCCAGGTGCTTGTACTCGACCATCTTGTCGAGGGTGTCCTGCATCTGGGTCAGAGCCCGCTTGCGGTTGGCCTCCGGCGTCGCGGACGCGTCGATGGAGGTGGCGCCGGCGGGGTCGTAGTAGGTGGCACCCTTCAGCGTGGCCGCGAGGAAGGCGCACTCGCCCTCGTTGAGCTTGATGGCGTCCTTGTCGAAGTACGCGCGGGCGGCGGCCTGGATCCCGTAGGCGTTGCGCCCGTAGTACGCCGAGTTCAGGTAGCCCTCGATGATGTCGTCCTTGTCCTCCTCCGCACCGACCTTTATCGACACGAAGATCTCCTTGAACTTGCGGGAGATCGTCTGGGACTGGTCGTTCAGCATGGCGTTCTTGACGTACTGCTGGGTGATGGTCGAGCCGCCCTGCGTCTGTCCACCCCGCGCCATGTTGAACACCGCGCGCGCGATGCCCTTGGGGTCGATGCCGCTGTCGTCGTAGAACGTCTTGTTCTCCTGCGAGATCACCGCCCAGCGCATCGCCTCGGGGATCTGCGAGAGATCGATGATCTGGCGGTTCGTCTCACCACCGGTGGCGACCATCTGGCTGCCGTCGCTCCAGTAGTAGACGTTGTTCTGCGCGGTGGCGGTCTCGTCGACCTTCGGGACGGCGACCATGGCGTACCCGACGCCCGCCACCGCGACCAGGCTGCCCATGAAGCCGACGAACAGGCCGGTGACGAGTTTCCAGGACGGCACCCAGCGCTGCCAGCCGTACTTGCCGGCGCGCGGATAGTCGACCAGGCGTTTCTTGGCGGGTGCCGGACGACCCCGGCCCGGAGGGCCGGACGGTCCGCCTCGGCGGCCTCCTGCCGGCTCGGCGGCTCTGCGCCGGCCACCCGCGCTCCTCTGTGCCGCGCGCCGGGCGTCGGCGCGGCCCCCGGACGAGGGGTCCTCGCCTCCCGGCCCGTGGAAGCCCGACCCGTACGAGTCGGAAGGAGACCCGGTGGCGCCTCGCGGTGCCGCACGGCGGCCGGAGGACGAGCCGGACTGGCCGCGTCGGGCCGCGGCACGTCCGCCTTCCTGCGGCTGCGGCGGTTTGCGACGGTGCTCGCTCATCGAACGACTACTCCTCGGGCAGGCGCATCCGTGCGCGCCTGGAAACGGCGGCTGGTTTCCTGTCCCCCCGAAGTACGGATGGGGTCGCTGGCGCATTCACCCGTACTGCACCGGGGAACTCGACGCCCCCCGGCGTCTCGCGAGTCCCGGTGGTTTTCATGGCGCACAGACTACGCACCCTCAAAACCCGTCCAGCTCCGAAGTTCATCTCAAACCAGGCAACTTGCCCGCAATGAAACCGTGATGTGATCCCGTTCACCATCGCCCCTCTTGTCCCAGCCGCGGGGCCGTTCTATCGTGCTGATGTATCGAGTCGATACATCAGCACGGCATAAGACCGTCAGCGGGCCCGTCACCACGGGTCGCGAGAGAGAGGAGGCGACGATGAGCCGACGTTCCGGAATCCTCGAGTTCGCCGTCCTCGGACTGCTCCGCGAGTCCCCGATGCACGGCTACGAGCTGCGCAAACGACTCAATACGTCACTGGGTGTGTTCCGTGCCTTCAGCTACGGAACCCTCTACCCCTGCCTCAAGACGCTCGTCGCCAACGGCTGGTTGATCGAAGAAGCGGGAAACAGCCCGGAGGACGCCCTGGCCGCTCCGCTCACCGGACGCCGCGCCAAGATCGTCTACCGGCTGACGGCAGAAGGTAAGGAGCACTTCGAGGAACTTCTCTCCCAGACGGGCCCGGACGCGTACGAGGACGAGACCTTCGCCGCTCGCTTCGCCTTCTTCGGCCAGACCTCCCGCGATGTGCGCATGCGCGTCCTGGAGGGCCGTCGCAGCCGCCTGGAGGAGCGCCTCGAGAAGATGCGCGCCTCCCTGGCGCGTACAAGGGAGCGCCTCGACGACTACACGCTTGAGCTCCAGCGCCACGGAATGGAGTCCGTGGAGCGCGAAGTGCGCTGGCTGAACGAGCTCATCGAGAGCGAGCGGGCCGGACGGGACCTGAAGGGGTCCGGTCCCGGAGGATCCGCTCAGCAGAACACCACATCTGGATCGACGGGCGGCCTGCCCCGTCCCGGGGACACCCCCGGGACGGATACGCCCGGCGAAACCGCCACGTGAGCGCCCACTCAGGGCCTCACTCGTACACACAGGGAGCAACCGGAATGGGTTCGGTTCGCGTAGCCATCGTCGGCGTGGGCAACTGCGCGGCGTCGCTGGTGCAGGGCGTCGAGTACTACAAGGACGCCGACCCGGCGTCCAAGGTCCCGGGCCTGATGCACGTGCAGTTCGGGGACTACCACGTCGGTGACGTCGAGTTCGTCGCCGCCTTCGACGTCGACGCGAAGAAGGTCGGCCTCGACCTCTCGGACGCCATCGGTGCCAGCGAGAACAACACCATCAAGATCTGCGACGTGCCGAACAAGGGCATCACGGTCCAGCGCGGCCACACCCTCGACGGTCTCGGCAAGTACTACCGCCAGACCATCGAGGAGTCCGCCGAGGAGCCGGTGGACGTCGTCCAGGTCCTGAAGGACAAGCAGGTCGATGTCCTCGTCTGCTACCTGCCCGTCGGTTCCGAGGACGCGGCGAAGTTCTACGCCCAGTGCGCCATCGACGCCAAGGTCGCCTTCGTCAACGCCCTCCCGGTCTTCATCGCCGGCACCAAGGAGTGGGCGGACAAGTTCACCGAGGCCGGCGTGCCGATCGTCGGTGACGACATCAAGTCCCAGGTCGGCGCCACCATCACGCACCGTGTGATGGCGAAGCTGTTCGAGGACCGCGGTGTCCGGCTCGAGCGCACCATGCAGCTCAACGTCGGCGGCAACATGGACTTCAAGAACATGCTGGAGCGCGACCGCCTCGAGTCCAAGAAGATCTCGAAGACGCAGGCCGTCACCTCGCAGATCCCCGACCGCGACATGGGCGAGAAGAACGTCCACATCGGTCCCTCGGACTACGTGGCCTGGCTCGACGACCGCAAGTGGGCGTACGTCCGTCTCGAGGGCCGCGCCTTCGGTGACGTCCCGCTGAACCTGGAGTACAAGCTCGAGGTCTGGGACTCCCCGAACTCCGCGGGTGTCATCATCGACGCCCTGCGTGCCGCGAAGATCGCCAAGGACCGCGGCATCGGCGGCCCGATCCTGTCGGCGTCCAGCTACTTCATGAAGTCCCCGCCGGTCCAGTACTTCGACGACGAGGCCTACGAGAACGTCGAGAAGTTCATCCGCGGCGAAGTCGAGCGCTGATTCGACCGAGCACGGCGCGCAGACGCGACCTAGGGTCGCGCGCCGGCTCGGTACGGCACACCGCGCTGCGTCCGGCAGCGCTGAAATTCGCTCCTGCCAGGGCTGACGAGGGCCCCCGGGTCGTGTGATCCGGGGGCTTCGCCGTATGTGAGGCTGTCCCCCATGGCCGTCGTCCGCGATCTACGCGTCCTGCTGCGCTTCGGCGACTTCCGGCGCCTGCTCGCCGTACGGCTCCTCTCCCAGTGCGCCGACGGCGTCTACCAGGTCGCGCTCGCGGCCTACGTCGTCTTCTCCCCGGAGAAACAGACCTCGGCCACCGCGATCGCCTCCGCGATGGCGGTGCTGCTCCTCCCGTACTCCCTGGTCGGCCCCTTCGCCGGCGTCCTGCTGGACCGCTGGCGTCGCCGCCAGGTGTTCCTCTACGGCAACCTCCTGCGGGCCCTGCTGGCCTCGGTCACGGCCGCCCTGATCGTCAGCGGTGCTCCCGACTGGCTCTTCTACGCCTCCGCTCTCTGCGTCACCGCGGTCAACCGCTTCGTCCTCGCCGGTCTGTCGGCGGCGCTGCCGCGCGTGGTCGACGCCGAGCGCCTGGTCATCGCCAACTCCCTCTCACCGACGGCGGGCACGCTCGCCGCAACCGCCGGGGGAGGGCTCGCCTTCATGGTCCGGTTGCTGGCCGCCGACTCCGACGCCGCCGTCGTCCTGCTGGGATCGGCGCTGTACCTGTGCGCCGCCCTGGTGTCCCTGCGCCTGGCGGTGGATCTGCTGGGCCCCGAGCGGAACGGGATCCCGCCCCGTCTCACGACCACCCTCCGTGGAACGGCCCGCGGTCTGGCGGCCGGCCTGCGTCACCTCGCCGAGCCGGGTCGACGGCAGGCCTCCTGGGCACTCGGCGCGATCACGCTGATGCGGTTCTGCTACGGCGCCCTGACCGTCATGACGCTGATGCTCTGCCGGTACGCCTGGTCCTCCGACCCGGAGGAGGGGTTGGCCCTGCTCGGGCTGGCGGTGGGCATCGCGGGCGTGGGCTTCTTCATGGCGGCCGTGGTCACCCCGTCCGCCACCAGGCGTCTGGGCCCGGGCCGCTGGATCGTCGTCTGCTCGGCCGTGGCCGCCGTGCTGGAACCCGCGCTGATGCTTCCGTTCGCCGAAGCCACCGCGTTCGTCGCGGCCTTCGTCCTGGGACTCGTCACCCAGGGCGCGAAGATCGCCACCGACACCATCGTCCAGTTCTCCGTGGAGGACGGCTTCCGCGGCCGCGTCTTCTCCCTCTACGACGTGCTGTTCAACGTCGCCTTCGTCGGCGCCGCCGGAGTGGCCGCCGTGATGCTGCCGCCGGACGGGCGCTCCACGGCCCTGGTGGTCACGGTCGCCGTTATCTACGGGGCTGTTTCTGCTGCTATGGCTCGATTTGAACGCCAGTAAGTGTCACATCAATGCCACAGACCCCTCCTGGGCTACAGCGTTGTCAGTGGTGGCCGGTAATTTACGTGCGTCTTATCTCGCGCCTTACGCGCGTCGCACACCTATGTTCTCTAGGGGGACCCCCAGTGACGACTCCGCCGCCCCAGGGCCAGAATCCGTTCGCGCAGCAGGGCCAGCAGCCCTACGGCCAGCCGCAGGGCCAGGCGCCGTACCCGCCGCAGCCGGGCTTCCCGCAGCAGCCCACCGCCCCCTACGGCGCGGTCCCCCCGGCGCCGCCCAGCCGCAAGGTCAGCTTCAAGCTGATCAAGAACGTCGTGATCGTCCTGGCCGTCATCGGCGCGGGCATCGCTGCCTTCATATCGAGCCAGGACGACGCCAACACCGCGGCGGTCGGCGACTGCATGCACCGCGGCAGCACCGACAACAACGACCCCGACCTCGAGGTCGTCGAGTGCAATTCCTCGAAGGCCCAGTATGTGGTGCTGGCGAAGATCGAGGGCGACTTCTCCGCGATCAGCGCGGAGACCAAGTGCTCGGAAAAGGCCAAGGACTTCCAGTACTCGTACACCGAGACCGGCGACGGCAGCAACTTCCTGCTCTGCCTGAAGGACTACACGAAGTAAGGCAGACACGGAAGGGGCGGTGTTTCACGTGAAACACCGCCCCTCGGCATATCCGGACGGGGCATGTTTCACGTGAAACATGCCCCTGCTGCGCACGCCTCAGGCTTCCTTGGCCCACCACTCCTGAAGAGCCGCCACCGCCGCGTCGTACTCCATCGGGCCGTTCTCCAGCCGGAGTTCGAGCAGATGCTTGTAGGCCTTGCCCACGGCAGGGCCGGGACCGACACCCAGGATCTTCATGATCTGGTTGCCGTCGAGGTCCGGACGGATCGCGTCCAACTCCTCCTGTTCCTTCAACTCGTCGATGCGCTCCTCCAACCCGTCGTACGCACGGGAGAGCGCGGTCGCCCTGCGCTTGTTGCGCGTCGTGCAGTCGGAGCGGGTCAGCTTGTGAAGGCGCTCGAGCAGCGGCCCGGCGTCCCGTACGTACCGGCGGACAGCGGAGTCCGTCCATTCACCGGTGCCGTAGCCATGGAAGCGAAGATGGAGTTCGACCAGGCGTGAGACGTCCTTCACCAGTTCATTGGAGTACTTCAGCGCGGTCATGCGCTTCTTGGTCATCTTCGCGCCGACCACCTCGTGGTGGTGGAAGGAGACCCTGCCGTCCTTCTCGAACCGACGGGTTCGCGGCTTGCCGATGTCGTGCAACAGTGCGGCCAGACGGAGGGTGAGGTCGGGGCCGTCGTCCTCCAGCGCGATCGCCTGCTCCAGGACGATCAGTGTGTGCTCATAGACGTCCTTGTGCCGGTGGTGCTCGTCACTCTCCAGCCGCAGGGCGGGCAACTCCGGCAGCACGTACTCGGCGAGCCCGGTGTCGACCAGCAACGTCAGGCCCTTACGGGGACACGAGGAAAGGATGAGCTTGTTCAGCTCGTCCCGCACACGCTCGGCCGAGACGATCTCGAGCCGGCCGGCCATCTCGGTCATCGCCGTGATGACCTCCGGGGCCACCTCGAAGTCGAGCTGGGCGGCGAAGCGGGCGGCACGCATCATCCGCAGCGGGTCGTCCGAGAAGGACTCCTCCGGCGTCCCCGGGGTGCGCAGCACTCGCGCGGCGAGATCATGGAGGCCGCCGTGCGGGTCGATGAACTCCTTCTCCGGGAGTGCCACGGCCATCGCGTTCACCGTGAAGTCGCGCCGTACCAGGTCCTGTTCGATGGAGTCGCCGTACGACACCTCGGGCTTGCGGGACGTCCGGTCGTAGGCTTCCGAACGGTAGGTGGTCACCTCGATCTGGAAGCTCCGATCAACACCTCCGACGCGGGCTTCCTTCTGCGCTCCCACCGTGCCGAACGCGATCCCGACCTCCCATACGGCGTCCGCCCAGGGTCGGACGATCTTCAGCACGTCCTCGGGACGAGCGTCCGTCGTGAAGTCGAGATCGTTGCCGAGTCGGCCGAGCAACGCGTCCCGGACCGAACCGCCGACCAGGGCGAGTGAGAACCCGGCCTCCTGGAAACGGCGGGCGAGGTCGTCGGCGACAGGAGCCACCCGCAGCAATTCACTCACCGCGCGATGTTGCACCTGGCTCAGGACACTGAGGTTGTCTTCGTTGGCGTTCGGCACAACAGAAGAGGGTACGTGGCCCGGCACAGCACGGGCGCCCCTATAAAAGGGGACAGCCACCTCCCTCAACAGTCGCACAATCACCAGCTTTCGTGACATACACGACCACTCCCTCCTGTGCCTGTACATAGAGGATTCACTGTGGGTCGCACCTGATCTTGCACAGCAGACCGTGGCACTTACCCTCGGCAGGCATCGTTACCATGCGTGGACGCACATACCGACGACCACTGACGACGACGAGGGACGGACGAGCGCGTGGCCGAGGCGGCAGACTTCCCGGGGATGGCTCCCTCACCTGCCCGCCGGTGGCTGCGGCGCACCGGAGCACTGCTCGCGGGGGCGCCTCTGCTGGCCGGTCTGCTCCAGCTGCCCGCGTCCTCGGCGTCGGCCGCCGAACAGACCTCCGCCAAGGCGGCCTCGGACACCGGCACGGTCGCCGTCGCCGTCGACTCGCTCACCCCCAGTGCCCCCACCGAGGGCGACACGCTGACCGTGTCCGGCACGGTGACCAACAAGGGCAAGCAGACCGTCACGGACGCGCACGTCGACCTGCGCCTGGGGTCCGCTCTGACGACCCGCTCGGCGATCGACAGCACCGCCAAGCGGCCCGACGACCTGTCGAGCGCTACCGGATCCGAGGTCGGCGACAAGTACATCGCCAAGTTCGCCAAGCTCGCTCCTGGGGTCGCCCAGCAGTTCAGCATCTCCGTACCGGTGGACGAGCTCGATCTCGGGGCGGACGGTGTGTATCCCCTGGGCGTCTCCCTCTCGGGTGAGACGTCCGCGAAGCCGTGGGAGCAGGTACTCGGCATCCAGCGGACGTTTCTGCCGTGGCAGCCCGACCAGGCCGACACCAGGACCCGTACGACGGTGCTGTGGCCGCTGGTCTCCAGCGTCCACATGACGGCCGAGACCGGGTCCGACGAACAGCAGACGCCGGTCTTCCTCAACGACGACCTCGCCGCGGAGATCTCGCCCGGCGGCCGCCTCGACCAGCTCCTGAGCCTGGGCAGGACCCTCGATGTCACCTGGGTGATCGACCCGGACCTGCTGGCCTCCGTCGACGCCATGACCGAGCGGTACGACATCCTCGCCGGCGACACCACCACCGCCGGCAAGCACCAGGCCGTCGCCAGTAAGTGGCTCGCCGCGCTGCAGGAGGCCGTGCGGGGCAAGCAAGTCGTCGCCCTGCCCTACGCCGACCCCGACCTGGCCTCGCTCGCGCACAGCGGCACCAGCGTCACCGGCTCGCTGAGCCAGCTCAAGGCAGCCACGGACGTCGCCGCCGGCACGGTGGAGACCATCCTCCACGTGACCCCCAGCACCGACTTCGCCTGGCCGGTCGAAGGTGCCGTGGACCCGTCGATCGTCAAGGTCGCCACCTCCGCGGGCGCCGACAAGGTGATCGCGCGCAGCGACAGCCTGACGGAGAACGGCGGCCTGTCGTACACGCCTTCCGCGGCCCGCCCCATCGGCGGTGGCACCACCGCGGTGGTGGCGGACACCAGGCTGTCGCAGGCGTTCCAGAGCGACCTGTCGACGGCCTCCGCGTCCACGCTCGCCGTGCAGGAGTTCCTGGCGCAGAGCCTGGCGCTGAACCTCCAGTCGGACAAACAGCGCAGCATCGTCGTGGCCCCTCAGCGCATGCCGACCGCGGCCCAGGCCCAGGCGATGGCGGAAGCGGTCACCGCCCTGCAGGGCGGGACCTGGTCGCAGGCGCAGCAGCTCACGGCGGCCGCCACCGCCAAGCCCGACCCGGGCGCCACGACGAAGGTGCCGTCCCGGTCGGCGTACCCCGCCTCGCTCGCCAAGCGTGAGCTGCCGCGGTCGGCCTTCGTGGACATCGCGACCACGCAGGACCGGCTCGACAACTTCAAGGTGATCCTGACCGACGAGTCCCGGGTGGTGACCCCCTTCGGGCGGGCCGTCAACCGTGAGATGTCCATGTCCTGGCGGGGCCGGACCGCCGCGGCGAGCAGCTTCCGCCAGGGCGTCCAGGCCTACCTCGCCACGCTCGCAGGCCAGGTCAAGCTGATCGAGAAGTCGGAGCTGAAGCTCTCCGGGCGCAGCGCCACCATCCCGGTGACCGTGCAGAACAACCTCGTCCAGGGTGTCGACCACCTGGTGCTGCGGCTCACCTCGACCAATCCGACCCGTCTCGAGATCGACGGCAAGGCCTACGACGAGCGGCCCATCGCGGTCTCCGGCGGGCACAGCACGACGGTGAAGTTCACCACCTCCGCGAACGCCAACGGCCAGGCGGCGGTCGTCGCCCAGCTGTACACCGAGGACGGCAGGGCGTACGGCGCACCGGTCACCTTCGACGTGAAGGTCACCGAGATCACGGCCACCGTGATGCTCGTCATCGGCGGCGGTGTCCTGCTGCTGGTGCTGGCCGGCTTCCGCATGTACACCCAGCGCAAGCGCGCCGCGGCCCGGGGGGCCGAGGACCACGCCGCCGACGGAACGGACCCGGCGGCCGACGCCGCCGAGACCGCGCAGGACTCAGAGAGCCGTCCCGACGACGAGTCGGGTGCCCGGTCCGGGACGGGCGGCCCGGTGCAGCCGAGTGACGGGACACCGGACACCGCAGCGGAAAACACCGGCCCTTCCGGGACGGGTGAGAGAGTGGACCGTTGAGGATGTCGTGGCCGGACGGCCCGGAACGATGAGGTGGGGTAACCATGAACGCGCCGTACGACGGTGACCGCGGCCGGGCCGCGGGCAGCTCGGGCCACCCCGAGGGCCCGCCGCCCGAGCAGGGCCAGGTGCCGCCGCAGCACCCCGCGGACATGTACCTCCAGGACGCCTACGACCAGGACCCCTACCGGTCCCAGGACCTCACCGCGCAGGATCCGGTCGCCGAGGCGCTCTACGACCGTGCCGCGCACCCCCCGCCACCGCCCGGCGCCCACTCCCCCCAGCAGCCGCTCTACGGGCAGCCGCAGCAGTCGCCGTACGCGCCCGACCCCCGGGTCTGGGCCCAGACCCCGGCGCCCGAGCCGGAGGGCCCGACGCAGTACCTGCCGTACGGCGACGACCCGCGCACGACCCAGTTCGTGGGTGTGGACGATCTCGTCACGCACTCCGGTGAGGAGCGTCACGAACCCGACGCCTTCGCCCACCTCTTCCGCGACCAGCAGCAGGGCGGCACCCGCTCCCAGACGGACTCGCCCGCGGTACCGGGGCCGGCGCACGCTCCGGGCGGCCCGGGTCCCGCCGCGCAGTACCGGGCGCCCGCGGCCGTCCGTGTTCCAGGACCTGAGGGGCCGGCGTCCGGCGTCGAGCAGACCATGAACCTCACCGCCACCCCGGCGGCGGCCCCCGCACCGTCCGCGAAGAAGGGCGGGCGGGCCACGGGGCTGCTGAAGTCGAGCGCCGTGATGGCGGCGGGCACGATGGTCTCGCGCCTGACCGGGTTCATCCGGTCGGCGATGATCGTCTCCGCCCTGGGTCTCGGCTTCCTCGGTGACTCGTTCCAGGTCGCCTACCAGCTGCCGACGATGATCTACATCCTGACCGTCGGCGGTGGCCTCAACTCCGTCTTCGTGCCGCAGCTCGTCCGTGCCATGAAGGAGGACGACGACGGCGGCGAGGCGTACGCCAACCGTCTCCTGACCCTCGTGATGGTGGCCCTGGCGGCGCTCACCGGCCTCGCGATGTTCGCCGCGCCGCTCCTGGTCCGCATGCTGGCGAACCCCGTCGCGAACAACCCCGCGGCCAACGAGGTCGCCGTCACCTTCACGCGCTACTTCCTGCCCTCGATCTTCTTCATGGGCGTCCACGTGGTGATGGGGCAGATCCTCAACGCCCGGGGGAAGTTCGGCGCGATGATGTGGACCCCGGTCCTGAACAACGTCGTCATCATCGTGACGCTCGGCGCGTTCCTGTGGGTGTACGGCACCTCGGCGGACTCCGAGATGAGCGTCACGAACATCCCGCCGGAGGGCCAGCGTCTCCTCGGCATCGGCATCCTGCTCGGCCTGGTCGTCCAGGCCCTCGCGATGATCCCGTATCTGCGCGAGACCGGCTTCCGGATGCGGCTGCGCTTCGACTGGAAGGGCCACGGCCTCGGCAAGGCCGCCATGCTCGCCAAGTGGACGATCCTGTTCGTCCTGGCCAACCAGGCGGGCGCGCTGGTGGTCACCCAGCTGTCCACCGCGGCCGGCATCGACTCGGGCGTCAAGGGCACCGGTTTCGCCGCCTACGCCAACGCGCAGCTGATCTGGGGCCTGCCGCAGGCCATCATCACCGTGTCACTGATGGCCGCCCTGCTGCCCCGTATCTCGCGCTCCGCGGCCGAGCAGGACGCGGGTGCCGTCCGCGACGACATCTCCCAGGGCCTGCGCACCACAGCCGTCGCGATCGTGCCCATCGCCTTCGGGTTCATCGCACTCGGTGTCCCGATGTGCACGCTGATCTTCGGCTCCTCGGGTGTCGCCGAGGCCACGAACATGGGCTTCATGCTGATGGCCTTCGGCCTCGGCCTGATCCCCTACTCCGTGCAGTACGTCGTCCTGCGCGCCTTCTACGCGTACGAGGACACCCGGACCCCCTTCTACAACACGGTGATCGTGGCCGCAGTCAACGCAGCCGCCTCCGCCGCCTGCTACTTCCTGCTGCCCGCCCGCTGGGCCGTGGTCGGCATGGCCGCCTCCTACGGCCTGGCTTACGCCATCGGTGTCGGCGTCGCCTGGAACCGTCTGCGCAAGCGGCTCGGCGGGGACCTGGACGGTGCCCGCGTGCTGCGGACGTACGCGCGGCTGTGCATCGCCGCCGTACCGGCCGCCCTGCTCAGCGGCGCCGCCTGCTACGGCATCGCCCAGACTCTCGGACAGGGTGTCCCGGGCTCCTTCGCCGCGCTGCTGGCGGGTGGGGCCGTCCTGCTCGGTGTCTTCTTCGTGGCCGCCCGCCGCATGCGGATCGAGGAGCTCAACTCGCTCGTCGGCATGGTGCGCGGACGCCTGGGGCGTTGAGGCAGGGGTAGGCGCACAACCATCGTCCGCCGCCGTGTGTCGTGCATAGCGCCGGACTGTGGGCACAATTGGTTTCGGCGTCGGACGGCGCGCACGGAGTCGGACGGCGCGCATGGATGGGGAGGCAGGGACGACGGTGGCGGAACCGAGTACGGCTGCCGTCGACGTGGCAGACAACAGCGGTGACGAGCCGCTGACCGCACAGGCGGACCAGTCCACGGCCGACGGTGTGGCCAAGAACCGGGAGCGGGACACGGACAGCGACGAGGCACAGGGGAGTGGTGGGACCGGGGGTCCCGGAAAGGCCTCGGCGCCGGAGCTGCACAGCGGCCACAAGCTCGCCAGACGCTATCGGCTCGAGGACTGTGTCACCCGTCTGGACGGCTTCAGCAGTTGGCGTGCGGTCGACGAGAAACTCCGTCGTGCCGTCGGCGTCCATGTACTGCCCTCCGATCATCCGCGGGCCCGTTCCGTCCTGGCGGCGGCCCGGTCCTCCGCCCTGCTCGGCGATCCTCGCTTCGTCCAGGTCCTGGACGCCGTCGAGGAGAACGACCTCGTCTACGTGGTCCATGAGTGGCTGCCCGATGCCACCGAACTGACCACCCTTCTCGCCTCCGGACCCCTGGAGCCACACGACGCCTACCAGATGGTGAGTCAGATCGCCTCTGCCATGGCGGCCGCCCACCGCGAAGGACTCGCGCACCTGCGGTTGAACCCCAACGCCGTGTTGCGCACCTCCACGGGCCAGTGGCGCATCCGCGGACTCGCCGTGAACGCGGCGCTGCGCGGCATCAGCTCCGACACCCCCCAGCGCACCGACACCGAGGCGATCGGCGCCCTGCTGTACGCGGCGCTCACCCAGCGCTGGCCGTACGAGAACGACGCCTATGGACTGTCCGGGCTGCCCAAGGACATCGGACTGATCCCTCCCGACCAGGTGCGTGCCGGCGTCCACCGCGGCCTGTCGGAGCTGACCATGCGTGCCCTCGTCAACGACGGGGCGACCGCCTCCCGGCACGAGTCCGCCTGCACCACCCCTGAGGAGCTGGTCAAGGCCATCGGCGAGATGCCCCGCATCCGCCCGCCGGAGCCCGCCTTCACCACACCTCCCGAGTACCAGCACACGACGTACCAGCAGGGCAGCTACGGACGCCCCTCGACGCATCCGGGCGCCACCCAGCCGGTACAGGCCCCGCCTCCCCCATTGCAGAGCCGCACCGGCAAGGCGCTCAAGTGGGCGGTCTCCGCACTGCTCATCGCGGCCCTCGGCCTCGGCAGCTGGCAGCTCGCGGACGCCCTGATGGACCGGGTCGACACCGACGACACGAACCAGACGCAGACCACGGACGCCGACGACAACAACAGTGCCGCGCCCAAGCCGGTCCAGCAGCTCAAGATCCAGGGCTCGCAGGAGTACGTCGCCAGCGGCTCCGCCCAGGCACCGGAAGACGTCGCCAACACCTATGACGGCGACAGCTCCACCTACTGGCGGACCAAGCGCTACACGGAGGGCCCGAACCTCGCTCCGTACAAGCCCGGCGTGGGCATCGTCTACGACCTCGGATCGGCCCAGGAGGTCTCCGCGGCGTCGATAGGACTCCGGTACGCCGGCGACCACACGACCGTGAAGCTCTACGCAGCGGACTCGCTCACCCCGTCCACGGGCATCAGCGGCATGAAGGAGATCGGCACCGCCGACGCCAGCGGTACCTCGCTGACGGTGAAGGCGTCGAAGGCGGTGAAGACCCAGTACGTGCTGCTCTGGATCACCGCCGTACCGTATGCCCCCACCGACGGCTTCAGTGGTTCCGGCTACAAACAGGCCGTCACGGACGTGAAGTTCACGGGCTGAGATCTCGTCCGAAGGGGAGGGGGTCCGATGACAGCAGGCGCCGACTACGATGGAATCAGCGATCAGGATCTCCTCGCCCGTCACGTGGAAGGTGATTCCGAGGCCTTCGGTGAGCTTGTGCTGCGTCACCGCGACCGACTGTGGGCCGTGGCCCTGCGAACGCTGGGAGACCGCGAGGAGGCTGCTGACGCGGTTCAGGACGCCCTCGTGTCCGCCTACCGGGCTGCCCACACCTTCCGCGGCCAGTCCGCCGTCACCACCTGGCTGCACCGGATCACCGTGAACGCCTGTCTGGACCGAGCCCGCAAGGCAGCCTCCCGCAAGACCTCCCCGGTCGATGACACCGAGCGTCTGGAGCAGCTGCTGGAGCCGCACGAGTCGGCGTCGGCACCCGCCGAACGCAACGACCTGCACCGTCAGCTGCTCGACGCCCTCGGCACCCTGCCGCCCGACCAGCGTGCGGCGCTCGTCCTGGTCGACATGCAGGGCTACCCCGTCGCTGAGGCCGCCCGCCTTCTCGACATTCCCACGGGGACGGTGAAAAGCCGCTGCGCCCGCGGCAGGGCAAGACTGCTGCCGCTGCTCACCCATCTGCGACCGGCGAGTTCCGGCGAGGTGAGGGAAAACAGTCGGGGACGGAACCGGGCGGAGGGGACATCCGTCCCACCGGCAGCGGGTCCCCGGAACGAGGATCCGGACGGCGCCGAAACCGGCGATTCAGCTGCTGTGAAGGGCGGAGGTGGGCGAACGTGACATCGACGACGGACACGGCCGGACACCCGGACGTAGCGGAGATCTCCGAGCTCACCGAAGGGCTGCTCACCCCCTCCCGCAGCGCGGAGGTGCGTCGGCATCTCGACGCCTGCGTGTCCTGTGCGGACGTCCACGCCTCGCTGGAGGAGATCAGAGGCCTCTTGGGGAGGCTGCCCGGAGCGGCGCGGATGCCGGACGATGTCGCCCAGCGCATTGATACCGCACTCGCCGCGGAAGCACTGGTCAGCGCCACCACTCCGGAACCTCCGGTGAGGGCTGCCGTTCCCGGGTCGAGCGGCACCGCTGCACATGTTTCACGTGAAACATCGACGGTGCAGTCGCGGCCCGCAGGGCGGGCTCGTCCTCCTGCCGGCGGCCCCGGTCGGAAGAGTCGCCGTCGGGGCGGGCGGCGCAGGATCGCCGTCCTGGGGACCGTCTTCGCCGTCACCACGCTGGGCATCGGGTCGGTCCTGGTGTCGTCGCTGACCGGCGACGAGGGACCGGGCACCTCGGCACCCGGTCGGCAGGCCACCGTGGCGGACACCTTTTCGGAGAACGGTCTGGAGCAGCAGGTCGTCGATCTCCTCGCCGCCTCCCCCGCATCCAGTCCACAGACGCTGGGTATGCAGGGCGAGCCGGAGACCAACAGTCCCCGGGTCCTCCACCAGCCCACGGTGCCCGACTGTGTCCAGAAGGGCATGGACCGAAAAGACGCGGCCCTGGTCGTCGAGAAAGGCACGTTCCAGGGGAAAGAAGCTCTCCTCGTCGTCCTCCCCGACAGCTCCGACAGCACGCGGGTCACCGCGTACCTCATGGATGCGACCTGCGTCAGCCGACCGTCGTCCGACACGGCGAAGATCCTCCTGAAGGACTCCTACACTCGCCGTTGACGCCTCCCGACATCGTCTCCGCCGTGCGCGGTATCCCGTACGGTGTCGGCCCCTTGGTGTGCCCGGACACACCGGGAATGCGCGCCCCTTAGGATCCGTTGGGTGGGGTGAGAGTTCCCAGAAGCTCCCCCGGTCGATCGACACAGACCAGAGACGAGGAATCAAGCCGTGAGCGACGTCCGAAACGTGATCATCATCGGCTCCGGGCCCGCCGGCTACACGGCGGCGCTCTACACCGCCCGCGCTTCGCTGAAGCCGCTGGTGTTCGAGGGGGCCGTCACCGCGGGCGGCGCCCTGATGAACACCACCGAGGTGGAGAACTTCCCCGGCTTCCAGGACGGCATCATGGGCCCCGAGCTCATGGACAACATGCGCGCCCAGGCCGAGCGCTTCGGTGCCGAACTGATCCCCGACGACGTCGTCTCCGTCGACCTCACCGGTGAGATCAAGACCGTGACCGACACGGCCGGCACCGTCCACCGGGCCAAGGCTGTCATCGTCACCACCGGCTCCCAGCACCGCAAGCTCGGCCTGCCCAACGAGGACGCCCTCTCCGGCCGCGGCGTCTCGTGGTGTGCCACGTGTGACGGCTTCTTCTTCAAGGACCAGGACATCGCCGTGATCGGCGGCGGTGACACCGCCATGGAGGAAGCCACCTTCCTCTCGCGCTTCGCCAAGTCCGTGACGATCGTCCACCGCCGTGACACCCTGCGCGCCTCCAAGGCGATGCAGGAGCGTGCCTTCGCCGACCCGAAGATCACGTTCGTCTGGGACAGCGAGGTCGCCGAGATCCAGGGCGACCCGAAGCTGGCCGGTCTGAAGCTGCGCAACCTCAAGACCGGTGAACTCTCCGACCTGCCGGTGACGGGCCTGTTCATCGCGATCGGCCACGACCCGCGCACCGAACTCTTCAAGGGCCAGCTCGACCTGGACGAGGAGGGCTACCTGAAGGTCGCCGCCCCGTCCACCCGGACGAACGTGACGGGTGTCTTCGGCGCGGGCGACGTCGTCGACCACACCTACCGTCAGGCGATCACCGCAGCCGGCACCGGCTGCTCCGCCGCCCTCGACGCCGAGCGCTACCTCGCCGCCCTCGCGGACGAGGAGCAGGCCGAGCCCGAGAAGACCGCCGTCTGACCTCCCGCCCCACCGCACACATCACTTAAAGGAGCCCGCCGTGGCCGACCTCAAGCACGTAACCGACGACTCCTTCGAGCAGGACGTCCTCAAGAGCGACAAGCCCGTCCTGGTGGACTTCTGGGCTGCCTGGTGCGGCCCGTGCCGCCAGATCGCCCCGTCCCTCGAAGCGATCGCGGCCGAGTACGGCGACAAGATCGAGGTCGTCAAGCTCAACATCGACGAGAACCCGGGTACGGCTGCCAAGTACGGCGTGATGTCCATCCCGACTCTGAACGTGTACCAGAACGGTGAGGTCGCCAAGACCATCGTCGGCGCCAAGCCCAAGGCCGCGCTCGTCCGCGACCTCGAGGACTTCATCACCGAGTGACGTTCTGAGCGTCGCGCACGCGACGAATGTTTCACGTGAAACATGAATGGGCCGACCCGAAAGGGCCGGCCCGTTTGCTTGTCCGAAGAGTCGATCCCCTAGGACCCGTCCTCCGCAGCCGTCTCAGAAGCCAGTCTGAGCCGATCACAACGGTCTCAGCACCGGCTCCTTCTGCACGGCCCCCAGAAGCCGGTCGAGCGCCATCTCCACGTCTTCCTTCCAGGAGAGGGTGGTGCGCAGTTCCAGCCTCAGCCGTGGATGTGCAGGGTGGGGCCGAACCGTCTTGAAGCCCACCGCCAGCAGATGGTCGGCCGGGAGAAGACAGGCGGGGTCCTTCCAGCGGGCGTCACCGAACGCCTCGATCGCTTTGAAGCCGCGGCGCAGCAGATCTTTGGCAACCGTCTGCACCATCACCCGGCCGAGCCCCTGGCCCTGATAGCCCGGCACGATGAACGCGGTCATCAGTTGCACCGCGTCCGGGGAGACAGGGCTCGTGGGGAACGCCGTCGAGCGGGGAACGTACGCGGGCGGAGCGTAGAGCACATAGCCCACCGGGACGTCATCGACGTAAACGACCCGGCCACAGGAGCCCCAGTCGAGCAGTACGGCGGAGATCCAGGCCTCTTTCTCCACCGCTGTCGTCCCCGTCCTCAGCGCTGCCTCGCCACTGACGGGGTCCAATTCCCAGAAGACACACGAGCGGCAGCGCTGGGGGAGGTCCTGAAGGTTGTCCAGCGTGAGCGGTACGAGCCGACGCCCCATGAAGGCTGATCCTCGCTTCCTTCGCCCGCGGCACCGCGAGCGGCTGTCAGAGCGCTCCGTTACCTGAGCCGACCGCCGACGAGCCCATCGACCACACCGGTACCCACGGCCGTGCTCATCAGTCGGCCCGGTTCATCCTTCGCATGGCCCTGCCCGCCACTCACAGGTGTCATCAGGTGGTGGCGCCATAGCTCCTCGCATCGTATCCACGAGGCGATTCTCTCGACACCGCGTGAAAGCAAAGAGCGAGCCGTGCTCCGGTACGCAACGGAGGCGGCTCGCTCTTGGCAGTCGAGGGCGGCCCTGCCGGGGAAAGGTTCAGTCGTCCGTTTCCTCGGACTCGCCCTCCACGAGACCCTTCTGAAGGACGGGCCCTTCGCCGGGGGCCAGACTGTCGAGAATCCGCTCGAGGTCTTCCATGGAGGCGAACTCGACGGTGATCTTGCCCTTCTTCTGCCCCAGATCGACCTTGACCCGTGTCTCGAAACGGTCCGAGAGCCGGGTGGCGAGGTCGGACAGCGCCGGCGACACCCGGCCTCCGGCACGAGGCCCCTTGGATCGCTGCGGGGTCTGGGGGCGCGACCCCATGAGGGTCACGATCTCTTCGACCGCCCGTACGGACAGTCCCTCCGCCACGATGCGGTGGGCCAGCCGATCCTGCTCCTCCGAGTCGTCGACGGAGAGCAGCGCCCGCGCGTGGCCGGCCGAGAGCACACCGGCCGCGACCCGGCGCTGGACTGCCGGTGAGAGCTTCAGCAACCGCAGCGTGTTGGAGACCTGAGGACGTGAGCGTCCGATTCGGTCCGCCAGCTGGTCATGGGTGCAGTTGAAGTCCTTCAGCAACTGGTCGTACGCGGCAGCCTCCTCCAGCGGGTTCAGCTGAGCCCGGTGGAGGTTCTCCAGCAGTGCGTCCAGAAGGAGCTTCTCGTCGTCCGTGGCTCGGACGATCGCCGGGATCGCCTCCAGGCCCGCCTCACGACAGGCCCGCCAGCGCCGCTCGCCCATGATCAGCTCATAGCGCGCGGGACCGGTCTGTCGTACGACGACCGGCTGGAGGAGACCGACCTCCCTGATGGAGGTGATCAGCTCCTGAAGCGCGTCATCGTCGAAGACCTCGCGCGGCTGGCGTGGGTTCGGGGTGATGAAGTCGAGCGGAAGCTCCGCGAAGTGGGCGCCCAGGGGCGGCGCCGGAACGTCCACTGCACCGTTCGCCGAGGACTCCTCGGTTTCACGTGAAACAGGCGGCAGCGTGGCTACCTTCGCCGCAGCCACCCCACGGTCGGTCGTCAGGGCCGGAACACCGGCGGAGGACGTGGAGGTTCCACCTCCCACCGCGGTCTGCGCCGGTGTCCTTTCCGTCGGGGCAGCAGGGATCAGTGCGCCGAGACCACGGCCCAGCCCCCTCCGTCGATCACTCACTGCATCCCCTCCATGGTCGGGTTGTTCTGCGCGCCGATATGGGCGTGCGTGCCGTCGTAGCTGACGCCGACGCCCCTCAGCGCGATCTCTCGGGCTGCTTCAAGGTAGGACAGGGCACCGCTCGATCCAGGATCGTAGGTCAGTACCGTCTGGCCATAGCTCGGCGCTTCGGAGATACGGACCGAGCGGGGAATGCTCGTCCGCAGCACCTCGTCGCCGAAGTGGGTGCGCACCTCCTCGGCGACCTGTGACGCGAGGCGCGTCCGGCCGTCGTACATGGTGAGCAGGATGGTCGACACATGGAGGGTGGGGTTGAGATGGCCTCGCACCAGGTCGACGTTGCGCAGCAGCTGACCCAGTCCCTCCAGTGCGTAGTACTCGCACTGGATCGGGATGAGGACCTCCTGGCCGGCGACCAGCGCGTTGACCGTCAGGAGGCCGAGCGAGGGAGGGCAGTCGATGAGGACATAGTCCAGCGGCTGCTCGTATGCCTGGATGGCTCGCTCGAGCCGGCTTTCGCGCGCCACCAGCGACACGAGTTCAATCTCCGCACCGGCGAGATCGATCGTGGCGGGAGCGCAGAAGAGGCCTTCGACATCGGGGACCGGCTGGACCACTTCCGCCAGGGGGCGGCTCTCGACCAGTACGTCGTAGATGGACGGGACTTCGGCGTGATGGTCGATCCCGAGAGCGGTGGAGGCATTGCCCTGTGGGTCGAGGTCGATCACCAGAACACGGCCACCGTGGAGAGCCAGCGATGCGGCAAGGTTGACGGTCGTCGTCGTCTTGCCCACACCGCCCTTCTGATTGGCCACCACGATGATGCGGGTCTGCTCGGGCCGCGGCAGGCCTTCGCCGGCGCGTCCGAGAGCCTCTACCGCCAGTTGGGCAGCATGACCGATCGGGGTGTCGTCCATGGGGGGCGGTGTTTCACGTGAAACATCCTCCCCCATCGACTCGGTACGGGGACCGGGGACCGGATCGGTCATCGGTCCCGCGATGTTGGCGTCGGACCGCAAGGATTCACTCTCCTCGACTTCAGGCTCGCAATGCACAGAGCCTCCCATGCCTTCGGGGTCGTGAACCAGTGAGGCCTGGTCTTCTGTGGAGAAATCCACCTCTGTGGACAACTCCACCCCACTGGCGAGTGAGCCGAGAGGCTTCCGATCGCGAGGTTCGGCCGCAACGCGTCCGCGGCTGATGATGCCGTGCAGCAATGAGCGAGGTTTCACGTGAAACACGATGCACAGCGCCCGCGACCGAACTGCCGCGACACTCCGTCATACGCAGGTTGGGCAGCTTGTGTGGAGTACGACTGTTCTTCGGGCTGAATCAGCGACGTCGGCGCGTGCGACCTGTCCGGGCCGCCTTGGCACGCTTCGCGGCGAACCTCACCCCACCGGGGCTCTCACCGACTTCGACCCGCACGACCGTGGAGAGCGGATCGACCACTCCCTCGCCGACGTGAAGGATCGACGTGCTCACCGCGCCGAGCTTGCTCAGCGCGGTGGCGGCGCTCTTCAGCTCCTCCTCGGCAGTGTCGCCCTTCAGCGCGAGCATCTCACCGTAGGGGCGCAGCAGCGGGATACCCCAGGCGGCCAGGCGATCCAAGGGAGCGACAGCGCGGGCGGTCACAACGTGGACAGGCGGCAGCTTGCCCATGACTTCTTCGGCGCGGCCGCGCACGACGGTCACATGGTCCAGGCCGAGGAGCTCGACGACCTCGGTCAGGAAGTTGGTGCGTCGCAGGAGCGGCTCCAACAGGGTGATCTTCAGATCCTCCCGAACCAGGGCCAGGGGGATGCCGGGCAGGCCGGCACCGGATCCGACGTCGCAGATCGTCACGTCCTCGGGCACGGCCTCGGAGAGCACCGCGCAGTTCAGGATGTGCCTCTCCCACAGCCGGGGCACTTCTCGTGGGCCGATGAGCCCACGCTGCACACCTGCCTCTGCCAGGAGCTCGGCGTACCGGACCGCATCCGCGAAGCGATCACCGAATACCTCGCGTGCTTGCTCGGGCGCAGGGGGGAGCTCCGCTGCCTCCGTCACGGGGACCGTCCTTCCGTACCGCATCGACGCGTTTCGCGCCGACCACCAGAACTACCAGGCTGACAAAGACCGGCCCCGCCTGCGCGACAGACGGGGCCGGTGATACGTGCGTACTGAATCAGTTGGGCAGCACGACGACGAAGCGCTGCGGCTCCTCGCCCTCGGACTCGCTGCGCAGACCGGCTGCCTTGACCGCGTCGTGGACGACCTTGCGCTCGAAGGGCGTCATCGGGTTCAGCTTGACCGGCTCACCGCTGTTCTTCGCGTCGGCCGCGGCCTTGGCGCCCAGCTCGGAGAGCTCGGTGCGCTTCTTGGCCCGGTAGCCGGCGATGTCCAGCATCAGTCGGCTGCGGTCGCCGGTCTCCCGGTGCACGGCAAGGCGCGTCAGCTCCTGCAGTGCCTCCAGCACCTCGCCGTCCCGGCCGACGAGCTTGTACAGGTCTCGGCCGCTCGTGTCACTGATGATCGACACCGAAGCGCGGTCGGCCTCGACATCCATGTCGATGTCGCCGTCGAGGTCGGCGATGTCCAGCAGACCCTCGAGGTAGTCCGCCGCGATCTCACCCTCCTGCTCCAGGCGGGTCAGGGTGTCTGCACCTTCGGCGGCGGCGGAGGTGGTGCCTTCCGTCACGGGATGGACTCCTTCTTACTTCTTGGACGGGGACTTGGGGCGCTGCGGGCCACCCTTGCGCTGCCCGGACTGGGCCCTGCTGCGGCCACCGGAACCGGTCTTCGGCTTGGGGGCGCCGGCGGGCTTGGCGTCCTGCGGCTCGTCGGACTTCGTCAGCGAGGTGGGCTCGCCGGCCGGTTTGGTGGTTCCGGACTGGCGCTGGGCCTTGGTCTGTCGCTTGGGCTGCTGACGCCGGGCCGTGGCCGTCGCGACCTCGCCGTCCTCGGTGAGGGTGGCGGTCTGGACCTCGCCCCTCGCGACGGTGCCGTCGGGCTGGGCCGCGAAGCCCGCCTTGTTCAGACCGTTGATGAACTTGCGCTCGTAGTCGTTGAGGTCGCGGCCCTTGGCCACGATCGCCTTGACGATGGCCTTCTGGCCGCGGCTGCGCGTCTTGCCGTGGTGCGTGACCTGCTTGTACAGGCGCTCCAGGTAGGCGCCCTGAGCCTTGGAGCCGGGGGTCGGGTTGTTGCGGATGACGTACATCTGCTGGCCCATGGTCCACACGTTGGTGGTCAGCCAGTAGACGAGGACACCGACCGGGAAGTTGATGCCGAAGACGGCGAACATGACGGGGAAGACGTACATCAGCATCTTCTGCTGCTGCATGAAAGGCGTCTTCACCGTGGTGTCGACGTTCTTCGTCATCAGCTGGCGCTGCGTGAAGAACTGCGAGGCCGACATCATAACGATCATGACCGCGGTGACGATGCGGACGGTGGCCAGCGAGGCGTCGAGCGCGGAGACGTCCGCGGCGCTGTCGGTGAACTTCGCGGCCAGCGGGGCGCCGAAGATGTGCGCCTTCTGCGCGCTCTGCAGCAGGCTCTCGTTGATCACACCGATGGTGTCACCGTTGGCGATGCCGTTGAGCACGTGGTAGAGGGCGAAGAAGAACGGGGACTGCGCCAGGATGGGAAGGCACGAGGAGAGCGGGTTGGTACCCGTCTCCTTGTACAGCTTCATCATCTCTTCGGACTGGCGCTGCTTGTCGTTCTTGTAGCGCTCCTGGATCTTCTTCATCTCGGGCTGCAGAGTCTGCATCGCCCGCGTCGCCTTGATCTGCTTCACGAAGAGCGGGATCAGGCAGATCCGGATGAGGATCACCAGGGACACGATGGACAGGCCCCAGGCCCACCCGGTGTCGGCGCCGAAGAGGGCGCCGTACACCTTGTGGAACTGGACGATGACCCAGGAGACGGGTGTGGTGATGAAACTGAAGAGGCTGGCAATCGTGTCCACTAATCATGCTCCTTGGGCATGGGACGGGGTCTCTGCGGCCGGGCTCGAAGAAGGATTCTCTCCGGTGGCCGTTTCGGCGGCGGAGGGCCCGCCCTTGCGTGCGCGCCATGTGTTGCGCAGCATCTCGTGCCACCGCGGACGCTTACGCGGCGGGACATGGTCCACGCCGCCGAGTGACCACGGATTGCATCGCAGGATGCGCCAGGCGGTGAGGGCCGTTCCCTTGATCGCACCGTGTCGGTCGATGGCCGTATAGCCGTAGTGGGAGCACGACGGGTAGTACTTGCACACCGGCCCGAGCAGCGGACTGATCGTCCACTGGTAGAGCTTGATCAAGGCCAGCAGCGGGTACTTCATCGCGCGCCCCCTCCTAGTAGCCGTTGAAGGGCGGCATCGAGGTCTTGGGCCAGCTGTGCGTGGTCGGCGTCAGCCGCGCCGGGCAGCGCCCGTACGACTACCAGGCTACCGGGGGGCAGGAGGGTGACTCGGTCACGCATCAGATGGCGCAGTCTGCGCTTCACTGTGTTGCGCACGACCGCTCCGCCCACGGCCTTGCTCACGACGAAACCCGCACGCGTCGGGGGAGCGCTCTCCCCAGGCGCGTGCGGGTCCGTTGCACCGCTTCGAAGATGGACGACGAGAGTCGGGCGTCCTGCCCGACGACCCCGTCGTACCGCGGTCGCGAAGTCCTCGCGCCGCCTCAGCCGATGCTCGGTAGGCAGCACGACGTCATGACCTGATCAGGCTCAGGCGGACAGGTTGGCGCGACCCTTGCTGCGGCGGTTCGCGAGAATCGCGCGGCCGGCACGGGTGCGCATCCGCAGGCGGAAGCCGTGGGTCTTGGCGCGACGACGGTTGTTCGGCTGGAAGGTGCGCTTGCTCACTCGGGGGCTCCAGAAATCAATCGGTGGTGGCGGGGTGCCGTCCTGGCTGTCACCGTGCGCCCACGAGGTAGCTCGCGGTCAACGCCCGAGTGCACCGCTTCCCGATCACCTGACGTGATCTGTGCCCATCGGAGGCAGGCGGCAGCAGCCATCGACAACTCGACCTGGTCACGGTACGCGCGGCTACGCCATCCGGTCAAACCGACCTCCGTCGGGGGACACTGTCCACAGGCTGGGGACAACAACTTGAACCGCAGCCGTCGGCCTGACTACCGTGGCTGAACTCCGATTCGTTCCTTTGTCCCTGATCCCACCCGATGCGAATCCCCAACCGTCCCACCATCACACGAACGTGGGACCCACGAGAGAGCGTGCCCTGTGGCTGACGTACCTGCCGATCTTGCCGCAGTGTGGCCACGCGTACTGGAGCAGCTCCTCGGTGAGGGCCGCGGCCAGGGTGTCGAGGTGAAGGACGAGCACTGGATCAGGCGCTGCCAGCCGCTCGCCCTGGTCGCGGACACCGCCCTGCTCGCCGTGCCGAACGAATTCGCCAAGGGCGTGCTGGAGGGTCGCCTCGCCCCGATCGTCAGCGAGACACTGAGCCGTGAGTGCGGCCGGCCGATCCGGATCGCGATCACCGTCGACGACTCCGCGGGCGAACCCTCCGCCCCGCCGGCGCCGTCGCGCTACGACGAACCCGAGGACCAGCCGGGCCCGTACGACGGCCCGCGCGACAACCCGTACCAGGGCTACGGCCGGCACCGCGCCGATCAGTCCCAGGGCGGGGGCGACCAGGGCGCCCGCCAGGACCAGCTGCCCACCGCGCGGCCCGCCTACCCCTCGGAGTACCAGCGGCCCGAGCCCGGCGCCTGGCCCCGGCCGGGGCAGGACGAGTACGGCTGGCAGCAGCAGCGCCTCGGTTTCCCCGAGCGCGACCCTTACGCGTCGCCGTCCCAGAACTCCTACGGCGGCTCCTCCGGGCAGGACGCGTACGGCCCCCCGTCCCAGGACGCGTACGGTTCGCAGGACCAGGACTCCTACGGGCCGCCCTCGCAGGACTACCGGCCGCAGGCCATGGAGCGGCCGTCCTACGACCGCTCGCCCTACGACCAGAAGCGGTCCGAGTACCAGCAGGCGCGCCCCGAGTACGACCAGCGCGACCCCACCCGGCGGGAGATGCCGGAGTCCTCGGCCGGTGGCGGTCATCCGCACCGCGGCCCGGCCGGTCACGGTCAGTCCGGCGCCCCCGGTGCGCTGGGCGCGAAACCCGCGCCGGCGAGCGGGCCCGGCGAGCCGACCGCCCGGCTGAACCCGAAGTACCTCTTCGACACGTTCGTCATCGGCGCCTCGAACCGTTTCGCGCACGCCGCCGCGGTGGCCGTCGCCGAGGCGCCCGCGAAGGCGTACAACCCCCTTTTCATCTACGGGGAGTCGGGCCTCGGCAAGACGCACCTGCTGCACGCCATCGGGCACTACGCGCGCAGCCTCTACCCGGGCACGCGGGTGCGGTACGTGAGCTCGGAGGAGTTCACCAACGAGTTCATCAACTCCATCCGCGACGGCAAGGGCGACAGCTTCCGCAAGCGGTACCGCGAGATGGACATCCTGCTCGTCGACGACATCCAGTTCCTGGCGGACAAGGAGTCGACGCAGGAGGAGTTCTTCCACACCTTCAACACGCTCCACAACGCCAACAAGCAGATCGTGCTGTCCTCCGATCGGCCGCCCAAGCAGCTGGTGACGCTGGAGGACCGGCTGCGGAACCGCTTCGAGTGGGGCCTGATCACCGATGTCCAGCCTCCCGAGCTGGAGACGCGGATCGCGATCCTGCGCAAGAAGGCGGTGCAGGAGCAGCTCAACGCCCCGCCGGAGGTGCTGGAGTTCATCGCGTCCCGCATCTCGCGCAACATCCGTGAGCTGGAGGGCGCGCTGATCCGGGTGACGGCGTTCGCGTCGCTCAACCGGCAGCCGGTGGACCTGGGCCTGACCGAGATCGTCCTGAAGGACCTGATGCCCGGTGGTGACGACTCGGCACCCGAGATCACCTCGACGGCCATCATGGGCGCGACCGCCGACTACTTCGGGCTCACGGTCGAGGACCTGTGCGGCACCTCCCGCGGCCGCGCGCTGGTGACGGCCCGGCAGATCGCCATGTACCTGTGCCGCGAGCTGACGGACCTCTCGCTGCCGAAGATCGGCGCCCTGTTCGGCGGCCGCGACCACACGACGGTCATGCACGCGGACCGCAAGATCCGCAACCTGATGGCCGAGCGGCGCTCCATCTACAACCAGGTGACCGAGCTGACCAACCGCATCAAGGCGGGCTGACGGGGCCGCACGGACCTGTCGAGGGCGTTCCGGGAGCCGTTCCCGGGACGCCCTTCTTCGTGCTGCGGGTCGGCGCCCGGCCATCCGCTGTTCGATTACTCGCCGGGTTACGGCCACTCTCCACAGATTCGGCGACTTTCTCGCGTCCACACCCTGGGGACTGCCAAGTTGTCCAGATTCTGTCCACAGGCGGCCCGGGTGAAAGAGAATCGAGGCAGGTCACCTGGCTGTGGATTGGTGGACAGAAGTTTTCCACAGGCTGTGGACGGTGAGTCGATCCACAGGCTGTGCACGGAGTTGTCCACGGGCAACCCACAGGATCTGGCCGGTTGTCCCCAGCGATCAGTGGTTTCTCCACATGGCTGTCCACTGTTCGGCAATCCGACGCCCCTCCTCACCGGTCCGAGTGAAAGGCGTCACACGGGGATGCCGGATTGGGCTGTGGGAAAGCCGGGTAAAGCTGGGGACGGTCCTGGGGAGAAGTCGCCTCGCCCTGTGCATGGGGTGTGCAGAACTTTCTGTTCTCCACAGATGACCCCGGTTGTCCACCGCCTCCGTCCCCAGGACCAGTGGACAAAATATCGCCTCTGAGCTGCGGAAACAGGGTTATCCACGGTATCCACAGCCCCTACTACTACTCCCAACCAGAGAGAGCGAGAAATCCGGTTCGAAGGGGGTCCTGTGCACAACTCGTCGTCCGGGGCCCGGCTGCCCCTCGTCACGACTTGACCCCGACGGGCACCTACTGTCAGTGCGGTGCGTCAGACTGGTCCCCGGTGGTCCTTCCCCTCACCGGGGCCGACGACACCGAGACAGACGACGAAGGCCAGGCAGGGCGAGAAGCGCCGGCAACAGCAGGAGGCGGCAAGAGTGAAGATCCGGGTGGAACGCGACGTACTCGCGGAGGCAGTGGCCTGGGCGGCGCGCAGCCTCCCGGCCCGTCCGCCGGCGCCTGTCCTCGCCGGCCTCCTGCTGAAGGCCGAGGACGGAGCCCTCAGCCTTTCCAGCTTCGACTACGAGGTCTCCGCACGCGTGTCGGTGGAGACCGAGGTGGAGGAGGAGGGCACCGTCCTCGTCTCCGGCCGGCTGCTCGCGGACATCTGCCGGGCGCTCCCCAACCGCCCCGTGGAGATTTCCACAGACGGTGTACGGGCCACGGTGGTCTGCGGTTCCTCGCGGTTCACGCTCCACACACTGCCTGTGGAGGAGTACCCGTCGCTGCCCCAGATGCCGAACGCGACGGGCACGGTCCCCGGCGAGGTCTTCGCCTCCGCCGCCGCCCAGGTCGCCATCGCGGCCGGCCGCGACGACACCCTGCCCGTCCTCACCGGTGTGCGCATCGAGATCGAGGGCGACACCGTGACGCTGGCCTCCACCGACCGCTACCGCTTCGCGGTCCGCGAGTTCCTGTGGAAGCCGGAGAACCCGGACGCGTCCGCGGTCGCCCTGGTGCCCGCCAAGACGCTCCTGGACACCGCCAAGGCGCTCACGAGCGGCGACAGCGTCACCATCGCGCTGTCCGGCTCGGGCGCGGGCGAGGGCCTGATCGGCTTCGAGGGCGCCGGCCGGCGTACGACCACCCGGCTCCTGGAGGGCGACCTCCCGAAGTACCGCACTCTGTTCCCGACGGAGTTCAACTCCGTCGCCGTGATCGAGACGGCCCCCTTCGTCGAGGCCGTCAAGCGCGTGGCCCTGGTCGCCGAGCGCAACACGCCGGTGCGACTCAGCTTCGAGCAGGGCGTGCTCATCCTGGAGGCCGGTTCCAGCGACGACGCACAGGCTGTGGAGAGGGTCGACGCCCAGCTGGACGGCGACGACATCTCGATCGCCTTCAACCCGACCTTCCTGCTGGACGGCCTCAGCGCCATCGACTCCCCGGTGGCCCAGCTGTCCTTCACGACGTCCACCAAGCCCGCGCTGCTCAGCGGCAGGCCGGCGGTCGACGCCGAGGCGGACGAGGCCTACAAGTACCTGATCATGCCGGTTCGCCTCAGCGGCTGAGCCGCCCGGATCTGTCCACAGGCCGTGGAGGAACGACTCCCGGCCTGTGGACGAAGCCGCAGGTGAGCGCGTGGCTGGGCGGTACGTCTGAGCGCGTATGCCCACAGGTGTGCGTGACGGTCCGGGACTAGGCTCGGACAGGGGTACGAAGGTGCCCCACACGCCACACAGCGACCTAAGGAACAACTGATGGAGCTCGGTCTCGTCGGCCTCGGCAAGATGGGCGGCAACATGCGTGAGCGGATCCGCCGCGCAGGCCACACCGTCGTCGGATACGACCGCAACCCGGACCTCGCCGATGTCCACAGCCTCTCCGAGCTCGTGGACAGGCTCAAGGGCCCGCGGGTGGTCTGGGTGATGGTCCCGGCCGGTGCCGCCACCCAGTCGACCGTCGACGAGCTGGGCGAACTGCTGGAGCCGGGGGACGTCGTCGTGGACGGCGGCAACTCCCGCTGGACCGACGACGAGAAGCACGCCGCGGAACTGGCCGCCAAGGGCATCGGCTTCGTCGACTGCGGCGTCTCGGGCGGTGTCTGGGGCCTGGAGAACGGCTACGCGCTGATGTACGGCGGCGATCCGGAGAACGTCGCCAAGGTGCAGCCGGTCTTCGACGCGCTCAAGCCCGAGGGCGACCTCGGTGCGGTGCACGCGGGCAAGGTCGGCGCCGGCCACTTCGCGAAGATGGTCCACAACGGCATCGAGTACGCCATGATGCAGGCCTACGCCGAGGGCTGGGAGCTGCTGGAGAAGGTCGACTCGGTCACCGACGTCCGCGAGGTGTTCCGCTCCTGGCAGGAGGGCACCGTCATCCGCTCCTGGCTGCTCGACCTGGCGGTGAACGCCCTCGACGAGGACGAGCACCTGGACAAGCTGCGCGGCTACGCCCAGGACTCCGGCGAGGGCCGCTGGACCGTGGAGGCCGCCATCGACAACGCGGTGCCGCTCCCGGCCATCACGGCCTCGCTGTTCGCGCGGTTCGCCTCCCGCCAGGAGGACTCGCCGCAGATGAAGATGATCGCCGCCCTGCGCAACCAGTTCGGCGGCCACGCGGTAGAGAAGAAGTAGTCCACACGACCGTTTCGGCGGTCCGTCGCAGGACCGTTCCGACGGTCCACCACGCCGGGGAGGTCGGCGAAACGACCATGCACGTCACGCATCTGTCGCTGGCCGACTTCCGCTCGTACGCCCGGGTCGAAGTCCCGCTCGACCCGGGCGTCACCGCTTTCGTCGGCCCCAACGGGCAGGGCAAGACGAACCTCGTCGAGGCCGTGGGCTATCTCGCCACCTTGGGCAGTCACCGGGTCGCCTCCGACGCGCCCCTGGTGCGCATGGGCGCCGACCGCGCCGTCGTCCGGGCGCAGGTCCGGCAGGGCGAGCGGCAGCAGCTCGTCGAGCTGGAGCTGAACCCCGGCAAGGCAAACCGTGCCCGCATCAACCGGTCCTCGCAGGTCAGACCGCGTGACGTGCTGGGGATCGTACGGACCGTGCTGTTCGCGCCCGAGGACCTGGCCCTGGTGAAGGGCGATCCCGGTGAGCGGCGCCGGTTCCTCGACGAGCTGATCACCGCGCGCTCCCCGCGGATGGCCGGGGTGCGCTCCGACTACGAGCGGGTGCTCAGGCAGCGCAACACCCTGCTGAAGTCCGCCGCGCTGGCCCGTCGGCACGGCGGCCGGACGATGGACCTGTCCACGCTCGACGTGTGGGACCAGCACCTCGCGCGCGTGGGCGCCGAGTTGCTGGCCGCCCGTCTCGATCTGGTGGCTGCCCTCCAGCCGCTCGCCGACAAGGCGTACGAGCAGCTCGCCCCCGGCGGCGGCCCGGTCGCGCTGGAGTACAAGGCGTCGGCGCCGGGCGAGGCGCACGCGCGCGAGGACCTCTACGAGCAGCTGATGGGCGCGCTCGCCGAGGTCCGCAAGCAGGAGATCGAACGGGGCGTGACCCTGGCGGGTCCGCACCGGGACGACGTGCTGCTCAAACTCGGTCAGCTGCCCGCCAAGGGCTATGCCTCCCACGGTGAGTCCTGGTCGTATGCGCTGGCCCTGCGGCTGGCCTCCTACGACCTGCTCCGGGCCGAGGGCAACGAGCCGGTGCTGATCCTCGACGACGTCTTCGCCGAGCTGGACAGCCGGCGGCGGGAACGGCTGGCGGAGCTGGTGGCGCAGGGCGAGCAGGTGCTGGTCACGGCCGCCGTCGACGACGACGTCCCGCACGTGCTCGCGGGCGCGCGGTACGCCGTGGCGCAGGGGACGGTGGAGCGCGTATGACGCCGCAGGAGCCGAAGAAGGCGCCCGAGCCCTCCGGGATCGATCTGGCGCGCGTGGCGCTGAGGGCGGCGCGCGAGCAGGCCCGCGCGCGTGGGGACGCGGTGCAGCAGAAGAAGCAGGCGCGGCGCGGCGGCGGCCTGCGCTCCGGCGCGCGGGCGGACGGCCGGGACCCCATGGCGCTCGGTGCGGCGATCAACCGGCTTCTCACCGAGCGCGGCTGGGAGGCGCCGGCCGCGGTGGGCGGGGTGATGGGGCGCTGGCCGCGGATCGTCGGCGACGACGTCGCCAAGCACTGCGAGCCGGAGAGGTACGACGAGGACGAGCGGGTGCTGTTCGTGCGCTGCGACTCCACGGCCTGGGCGACGAACCTGCGGCTGCTCGCCCCGACGCTGGTCGCCCGGCTCAACGAGGACCTCGGCCACGGCCGGGTGCGGCAGATCAGGGTGCAGGGTCCGGCGGGTCCGGTCCGTCGTTACGGCCCCCTGCGGGCCCCGGGCAGCAAGGGGCCCGGCGACACCTACGGGTGACATCTGTCACGTACTCCGGCCGGGGCGGTGCTGTCGTACCGTCCCGGCCGTCTTCGTGCGCGGGCGCGCGGCTCCGTGCTGCTCGCGGGTGGTCCGGACCCGTTCCCGGACGGTCCCGGCCGGGTCGGAAGCCGTTCCCGGAGAGGCCGTGCGAGGTGCGGACGAGGTGGCGGAACCGGAACTGACTCGCCGGTAGCCAAGGGTTGACACCCGGAAGCGCTGAGTGCCTCCGTGAGCCTCTTGGGGGCCCGCTCCGTATATGGGGACCCGGTGGAGACCGGTTGAGGGCGGCACATGCGGACTCAGGTACCGGCAAACCCCCATCACTGTCGGCGCTACCGGTAGACTGGAAGCCAATCCCGCCCCGAACGTGGGGACCGCCCGGGAGACGCTGAGCAACGCTGATCAAGGCTTACCAACGCAACATGCCGCAGCCGCTCCGGCAACCCGCCGACGAGCCCGGCTCGTGCTGTGCCAGAAAGGGCGCTTCGTGGCCGATTCCGGCAACCCCAACGAGAACATCCCGTCCACCGACGCCGGCGTCACCAGCGAGGCCGTGACCTCGACCAGCGAGGTCACGGCCTCCTACGACGCCAGCGCCATCACCGTCCTCGAGGGCCTGGACGCGGTCCGCAAGCGACCCGGCATGTACATCGGCTCGACCGGTGAGCGCGGTCTGCACCACCTGGTGCAGGAGGTCGTCGACAACTCCGTCGACGAGGCGCTGGCCGGGCACGCGGACACCATCGACGTGACGATCCTGGCCGACGGCGGCGTGCGCGTCGTCGACAACGGCCGCGGCATCCCGGTGGGCATCGTCCCCTCCGAGGGCAAGCCCGCCGTCGAGGTCGTGCTGACCGTGCTGCACGCGGGAGGCAAGTTCGGCGGCGGAGGCTACGCGGTCTCCGGCGGTCTGCACGGTGTCGGTGTCTCCGTCGTGAACGCCCTGTCGTCCAAGGTCTCCGTCGAGGTGCGGACCGACGGCCACCGCTGGACGCAGGACTACAAGATGGGCGTCCCGACGGCCCCGCTGGCCCAGCACGAGGCCACGGAGGAGACCGGTACCTCGGTCACCTTCTGGGCCGACGGCGACATCTTCGAGACCACCGAGTACTCCTTCGAGACGCTGTCGCGGCGCTTCCAGGAGATGGCGTTCCTCAACAAGGGTTTGACGATCAAACTCACTGACGAGCGCGAGTCGGCGAAGGCCGTGACCGGTGCGGACGAGGCGGGCGCGGACGTGAAGGACGAGGTCAAGTCCGTCACGTACCACTACGAGGGCGGCATCGTCGACTTCGTGAAGTACCTCAACTCCCGCAAGGGGGAGGCGGTCCACCCCACCATCATCGACCTCGAGGCCGAGGACAAGGACAAGAACCTGTCCCTCGAGGTCGCGTTGCAGTGGAACAGCGGCTACAGCGAGGGCGTGTACTCCTTCGCCAACATCATCCACACCCACGAGGGCGGTACGCACGAGGAGGGCTTCCGTGCGGCGCTGACCTCGCTGATCAACAAGTACGCGCGCGACAAGAAGCTGCTGCGCGAGAAGGACGACAACCTCACGGGCGACGACATCCGCGAGGGTCTGACCGCGATCATCTCGGTGAAGCTCAGCGAGCCCCAGTTCGAGGGCCAGACGAAGACCAAGCTGGGCAACACGGAGGCGAAGACCTTCGTCCAGAAGGCGGTCTACGAGCACCTCAACGACTGGCTGGACCGCAACCCGGTCGAGGCGGCGGACATCATCCGCAAGGGCATCCAGGCGGCCACCGCGCGCGTGGCGGCCCGCAAGGCCCGCGACCTCACGCGCCGCAAGGGCCTGCTGGAGTCGGCGTCGCTGCCGGGCAAGCTCTCCGACTGCCAGTCGAACGACCCCACCAAGTGCGAGATCTTCATCGTCGAGGGTGACTCCGCCGGCGGCTCGGCCAAGTCCGGCCGGAACCCGCAGTACCAGGCGATCCTCCCGATCCGCGGCAAGATCCTCAACGTCGAGAAGGCCAGGATCGACAAGATCCTGCAGAACCAGGAGATCCAGGCGCTGATCTCGGCCTTCGGCACGGGTGTGCACGAGGACTTCGACATCGAGAAGTTGCGCTACCACAAGATCATCCTGATGGCGGACGCCGACGTCGACGGCCAGCACATCAGCACCCTGCTGCTGACCTTCCTGTTCCGCTTCATGCGGCCGTTGGTCGAGGCCGGGCACGTGTACCTCTCCCGTCCCCCGCTCTACAAGATCAAGTGGGGTCGGGACGACGTGGAGTACGCGTACTCCGACCGCGAGCGGGACGCGCTGATCGAGATGGGCCGCCAGCGCGGCAAGCGGGTGCGCGAGGACTCCATCCAGCGCTTCAAGGGGCTCGGCGAGATGAACGCCGAGGAACTGCGCGTCACGACGATGGACCAGGAGCACCGCGTCCTCGGCCAGGTCACCCTCGACGACGCCGCCCAGGCCGACGACCTGTTCTCGGTCCTCATGGGCGAGGACGTCGAGGCGCGCCGCGCCTTCATCCAGCGCAACGCCAAGGACGTCCGCTTCCTCGACATCTGAGTCGGTCTCAGCTGACCGGACCAGGAAGGATCAACACCAGCAATGACCGACGAGAACACTCCCGTCACCCCTGAAGAGGGCGGCGACATCGCCATGCGCATCGAGCCCGTCGGGCTCGAGACGGAGATGCAGCGCTCCTACCTCGACTACGCGATGTCCGTCATCGTCTCGCGTGCGCTGCCGGACGTGCGGGACGGCCTCAAGCCCGTCCACCGCCGCGTCCTGTACGCCATGTACGACGGCGGCTACCGCCCCGAGCGCGGCTTCTACAAGTGCGCCCGCGTCGTCGGCGACGTCATGGGCAACTACCACCCGCACGGTGACTCCTCGATCTACGACGCGCTGGTCCGTCTCGCGCAGCCGTGGTCGATGCGCATGCCGCTCGTGGACTCCAACGGCAACTTCGGCTCGCCCGGCAACGACCCGGCGGCGGCCATGCGCTACACCGAGTGCAAGATGGCGCCGCTGTCGATGGAGATGGTCCGCGACATCGACGAGGAGACCGTCGACTTCACGGACAACTACGACGGCCGCTCCCAGGAGCCGACCGTCCTGCCGGCCCGCTTCCCGAACCTGCTGATCAACGGTTCGGCCGGTATCGCGGTCGGCATGGCGACCAACATCCCCGCGCACAACCTGCGCGAGGTCGCGGCCGGCGCCCAGTGGTACCTGGAGAACCCGGAGGCCTCGCACGAGGAGCTCCTGGACGCGCTGATCGAGCGCATCAAGGGCCCCGACTTCCCGACCGGTGCCCTGGTGGTCGGCCGCAAGGGCATCGAGGAGGCGTACCGCACGGGCCGCGGCTCCATCACCATGCGCGCGGTCGTCGAGGTCGAGGAGATCCAGAACCGCCAGTGCCTGGTGGTCACGGAGCTGCCCTACCAGGTCAACCCGGACAACCTCGCGCAGAAGATCGCCGACCTGGTGAAGGACGGCAAGATCGGCGGCATCGCGGACGTCCGTGACGAGACGTCCTCGCGCACCGGCCAGCGCCTGGTGATCGTCCTCAAGCGGGACGCGGTCGCCAAGGTCGTCCTGAACAACCTCTACAAGCACACGGACCTGCAGACCAACTTCGGCGCCAACATGCTGGCCCTGGTCGACGGTGTTCCGCGCACCCTCTCCCTGGACGCGTTCATCCGCCACTGGGTGACGCACCAGATCGAGGTCATCGTCCGCCGTACGAAGTTCCGGCTGCGCAAGGCGGAGGAGCGGGCGCACATCCTGCGCGGCCTGCTGAAGGCCCTGGACGCCATCGACGAGGTCATCGCGCTGATCCGGCGCAGCGACACCGTCGACATCGCGCGCACGGGCCTGAGGGACCTCCTGGAGATCGACGACATCCAGGCGAACGCCATCCTCGAGATGCAGCTGCGCCGCCTGGCCGCCCTGGAGCGCCAGAAGATCGTCCAGGAGCACGACGAGCTGCAGGCGAAGATCACGGAGTACAACGAGATCCTCTCCTCGCCGGTCCGCCAGCGCGGCATCGTCAGCGCCGAGCTGGCCGCGATCGTCGAGAAGTACGGCGACGACCGCAAGACCCAGCTGATCCCCTATGACGGTGACATGTCCATCGAGGACCTCATCGCCGAGGAGGACATCGTCGTCACCGTCACGCGCGGCGGTTACGTCAAGCGGACCAAGACCGACGACTACCGGGCGCAGAAGCGCGGCGGCAAGGGCGTGCGGGGCGCGAAGCTGAAGGAGGACGACATCGTCGACCACTTCTTCGTCTCCACCACGCACCACTGGCTGCTGTTCTTCACCAACAAGGGCCGCGTCTACCGGGCGAAGGCCTACGAGCTGCCCGACGCCGGGCGTGACGCGCGTGGACAGCACGTGGCGAACCTGCTGGCCTTCCAGCCGGACGAGGCGATCGCCGAGATCCTCGCGATCCGCGACTACGAGGCGGCGCCGTACCTGGTCCTGGCCACCAAGGGCGGTCTGGTCAAGAAGACGCCTCTGAAGGATTACGATTCGCCGCGTTCGGGCGGTGTCATCGCGATCAACCTGCGGGAGCGGGAGGACGGATCCGACGACGAACTGATCGGAGCCGAACTCGTCTCGGCCGACGATGATCTGCTGTTGATCAGCAAGAAGGCCCAATCGATCAGGTTCACCGCGTCGGACGACACTCTGCGCCCGATGGGCCGCGCCACCTCGGGTGTCAAGGGCATGAGTTTCCGTGCGAGCGACGAGCTGCTCTCGATGAATGTTGTTCGACCCGGTACGTTCGTGTTCACTGCCACAGACGGTGGGTACGCGAAGCGCACCAACGTCGACGAGTACCGCGTCCAGGGTCGCGGCGGCCTCGGCATCAAGGCCGCCAAGATCGTCGAGGACCGCGGCTCCCTCGTGGGCGCGCTGATCGTCGAGGAGACCGACGAGATCCTCGCCATCTCACTGTCCGGCGGTGTGATTCGTACGCGAGTCAACGAGGTCAGGGAGACGGGCCGTGACACCATGGGCGTCCAACTGATCAACCTGGGCAAGCGCGATGCCGTGGTCGGCATCGCACGTAACGCCGAGGCGGGGCGCGAGGCGGAGGAGGTCGACGGCGACATCGCCGTGGACGACATCGCCGAGGACGCCGCGACCAGCGGCACGGACGAGGGTGAGGCGCCCTCGACCGAGTAGCACGAGGAGTGAGTCATCGTGAGCGGAGCCACGGGCGCCGGTTCGGTCGGAACATCGGCCGGCACCTCTGCCGGCCCTTCGACCGGCACCCCTGCCGGTACGGAAACGGACGGCGGCCGTGGCTCCGCCGCGGTGAAGAAGGACGCGCGTACGGCCGATGCGCAGGTGACGGATCCGCACACGACCAACCTCCAGGCGATCAAGTCGCCCGCGAAGGACTCGCACTCGCCCGACACGCATGGATCCCAGGGGGGAACTGTGACGGACACCCGAGGCTCGCAGACCCAGCAGTACGCCGCTGGAGCGGGCCAGGCCGGTGAGGCCCAGCAGGCCTCCCCGCTGCCCGGCGAACGCCAGGGGCAGCAGCCCGGCGGGCCCTACCACCCGCCGCAGGCCTACTCGACCCCGGCCCCGGCCGGCGCGGTCCGCCGGCCGCGCACCGGCGCCCGGACCACGCCCCGGGTGCGCAAGGCCCGGCTGCGCGTGGCGAAGGCCGACCCGTGGTCGGTGATGAAGGTCAGCTTCCTGCTCTCGATCGCGCTGGGCATCTGCACGATCATCGCGGCCGCCGTGCTGTGGATGGTCATGGACGCGATGGGCGTCTTCTCGACGGTCGGCGGCACGATCTCCGAGGCGACCGGCTCCAACGAGTCGAACGGCTTCGACCTCCAGTCCTTCCTCTCCCTGCCCAACGTGCTGCTGTTCACGGCGATCATCGCGGTCATCGACGTCGTCCTCGCGACGGCTCTCGCGACGCTCGGCGCGTTCATCTACAACCTCTCCGCGGGCTTCGTGGGCGGCGTCGAGCTGACCCTCGCCGAAGACGAGTGACTTGGCCGCGCCGGCCGTTCCAAACCTCCGCCGCCCCTCCGGCGACAACCGATTTTGGGACTGCCCGCGTCGTGCGCTAATCTTCAGGAGTCAGCGCGCGGGACACACACCGCAAAGCGCGGCGGGGCTATAGCTCAGTTGGTTAGAGCGCATCCCTGATAAGGATGAGGCCACAGGTTCAAATCCTGTTAGCCCCACCAGTACGAAGGCCCCCAACCGGTCAGGTTGGGGGCCTTCGGCGTGTTTGCGTGGGGTCGGGGCGGCGAGCCGTCTGGGGGGTGGGCGGGCCGGGTGTGGGTGCAGGGGTGAGACCGGGTGACCGATCGCTGAGGCTTGACGGTCTGACTGGGTGCCGGGTGTCGGGTGCCGGGTATGCGGGGTGCTGCCGGGCTGTGAGGCTCGGTCTGGGCCCTGGGCCTTGTGCCCAGACCTCTGAACCCCGGGCCCTGAGCCGTGGAACTCGTGCTCATGACTCGTCACTCATGACCCCGCACGGGGGCGCGGGAGCGGGAGATGCCATGCGTGGGCATGGCGAAGGCCCGGTTGCTCCTGGGGAGCTGCCGGGCCTGCATCGTGCGGCTGTACGCAAGTTCGCCGTTACGTCGTGATCGTGGCCGGGTGCGGCACGTGGTGCCGGGGTGTCAGCGCTGGAGGGGGGCGACGGGCTCGGCGGCGAGGTCGGTCTCGGTGTCGCACGGGGCCGTGAGGTCGTCCGGTTCCGTCTCGGGGAGCGGGCGCTGGCGGCAGTGGGGGGACTTCCCGTGGGCCTCGGCGTGGATGCGCTGCTTCATCGTGGGGGGCAGGGACCGGGCCAGTAGCCAGGACGCCCAGGGGGACACCGCCGGCACGTTCGCGTGTACGGCGCTGTTGCTTTCGCCGCTGTTGCGCGTCGGCTCGCTCTGCGCTACCGCCGTCGTGGCGGTGGTAGTGATGAGTCCGAGCGCCGTGCAGAGCGCGAGGAAAGCGGTGATGAAGGCGGTCCAGAGCTTCGTGATCCGGTTGTCGGTCATGGCCCCTCACTTTCGGGTCGGGCGATTTGCGTACTTTCCTCATGATGTGTATGCGGGGCGCGAAGTGGTGGACCGACGCCCGTGGCGTGGCGTTGTTCCGATGAACACCACCCGGATGGGTGCAAGAGGGTCGATAACTCATCGAAGGCGGGCGAAGTGACCGTCCGTGCGGGCGTGATCACCCTCTGGTCCGAGGGCGTGATCCTCTGCCATGGCCCTGCCTACAGGGCTGTCGAGGGCGGGAGTTGGAGGGTCGACGCAGGTCACCGATCGGTATCGGTCGGTGTGTATAGTCGGGCGCCAGAGGTCCCCTACGTCAAGGAAAGACGAGGTCGCGCGGTGAAGAAGCTTCTCCTGGTCGCACTGGCCGCCATCGGCGGGCTCCTCGTGTACCGCCAGATCCAGGCGGATCGCGCCGAGCAGGATCTGTGGACGGAGGCGACTGACTCCGTGCCCACGGGTTCGTGAGTATCGACACCGAATACTGATCAGGCCCCGACCGCTCCGTGCGGTCGGGGTTTTGTGTTGTGGGGGAGGCCGACCTCGGTTAGGGGCGGCGGGGCTGCCGTTTCGGACGTTCGTGCGGGATGCGGGGGCGGCGCCCGGGACGGCAGGGCAGGATGGCCCACGGCCGGGTCCGGACAGGACCGCTGCCGGCGAGGTCGAGGGGGCGTGTGATGGGCCGGCGTACGGGGTGGAGGACCGCACTGCGCGAGGTCGTGGCGCGGTCGGCCGTCGGGCGGGTCGTGGCCGTGGCGGCGGTGTTCTGCGTGGCCTCGGCCGGGCTGCCGGGGACCGCGGCCCGGGCCGCGGGTGAGGCCGACGCACCCGCCTACGCGTTCGACCGGAGCGCCCGCGCTGTCACCGCCGCCGACGGCACCGCCGACGCCGCGCGCCTGGAGCCGGGCGTCACGTACCGCAGTGCCCTCGAGGGCCGCGAGAAGGCCTACTACCGGCTGGAACTCGACGACGCCTCGAACGCGTACGTCTCCGTCACGGCCGTCCCGCGCCCCGGCACCACGCTCACCAGTGGCGACGGCGTCAAGGTCGCCGTGCAGAACGCCGACGGCAGCAGCTGCTCCTACGACACCGTGACCGTGGGTGCCTCCACGGACCCGCATCCGATCACCGCCTGGGGGGCGCGCGAGATCCTGGCGGGCAAGGGCCTGTGCCAGGAGGCCGGCACCTACTTCCTCGTGGTCGAGCGCACCGAGACCGGCACCGCGACCGAACAGCCCTGGGAACTGGAACTGGCACCCGTGTCCGAGCCGCCGGCGGCCGGTGACGGTGCGACGAACGTGCCCGGGGCGTGGGACTCCGCCACGCCCGCGCCCCTCGGCGCGGAACCCGTCGACCGTCCGGGCGGCGGCGGCTTCTCCGGCGCGACCGCCGTGGGGCAGGGCGTCTGGCGGGACCGGATCGTCCCCGGACAGACCCTCTACTACAAGGTGCCCGTCGACTGGGGACAGCAGCTGTACGCCACCGTCGATCTGGGCAGCGCGGACACGGACTCCGGATTCGTGGTCCCCGCCCTCGACCTGACGGTCTACAACCCGGTGCGCGCCGAGATCGCCGGCACCAGCGTCGGCTACGGGGGCACCCAGAAGTCGACCTCTCTGCCCCCGCTGCCACCGGTTCGCTACGTCAACCGGTACGCCCCCACGGACCCGGCCCAGAGCCTGCGGTTCGCGGGTTTCCACTACCTCGCCATGTACCTCTCTGCGCACGTCGCCGAACGCTTCGGTGAGGGGCCCTACGACGTGAAGCTGCGCGTCCGGATCGGCGGGACCGCACAGGCCGGGCCGGGCTACGAGGGCCGGTCGGTGCCGAGCGGTGTCTTCGAGACCGGCGCGCGGAGCGGGCGGGGCGCCTCGGCCGGCGGTACGGCCGACGGCGGTGGCGGTGCCGGGGGTGACGGCGCGATGGCGGCGGTCGCCGTGGGCGGCATCGGTACCGGCAGCGCGCTGTTGCTGGTGCTCGGCGTGTGGACGGTGACAGTCAGGCGCCGCACCGCCGCTCAGATCCGGGCCAACGCCCAGAACCCGACGGCGTAGCAGGCCAGGGCCAGCAGCAGGAGGGGCAGCGCGACCTTGGCGGGCGGCCCGGGCCGCCGGGCCGCTTTCGCTCGGCGGTGACCACGGCGGCGGACGGGAACCGGTGGTCCCGGAGCAGGGTCCGCAGGGGGCGGAGCCTGTGGGTCCTGAGCGGTGTAGGACGCGGTGGAGGTGTCGACACGCCGGGCGGGCGAGGGGCGGGAAGGCAGGACGAAGGTGGACTCGCTCGGGGTGCCACGGAGGGGGGCCTGTCCGGAGGCCGTGCCCGGGTGCGGGGGAGGCGGCAGGTGGAAGCTGCCGGTGTCCGACAAGGAGTGGACGGGGCCGGTGGACGAGGTGTCACGCCGCCGACGTGGATCGTCGGTGTCGGAGAGATGCGGTGGAGCGTCCGGCGCCGGGAAGCCCCCCGCCCCCGGGCCGTCGGACAGGGGCGAGCCGGGCGGTACGGCGCCGGTCCCGTGCGGTCCGGCGCCCGCAGCCGGCCCCGTTCCGGCCTGAGGCAGGGGCGGCCATCGCGGCGGCACCGGAGGCTGAACGACGGGAGGGCCGGGGGGCGGGGCGGTGGGTGGCGCTACGGGCGGGGCCGGGGTTCCGGGCGTCACGGGACCCGTGCCTGGCCACGCCGGCAGGGGATCCCGGCCCGGTCCGCCGGGAGTGGGCCCCGCGGTGTCCCGCTGCGGCGGCATCCGCCCGAAGGGCGAGGTCCCCGCGACGCCCGGCGCCGGTTTCGAGGGGCCCTGTGGTCCGAAGCCCTCCGGCAGCGGCCCGAGTTGGTCGAAGATCTCGATCTGCTCGTCGTCCGGGCCGGGCTCGGGAAGCAGCTCGGCGGCCGCGGCCAGTGCCTTGCGCGCCCCCGTCGCGGTGCGGAAGCGGGCTTCGGGGTCCGGTTGCAGCAGTGTCGCCACGACCTGCCACAGCGGATCGGGGACACCTCTGGGCGCGCCCGGAGTTCCGTGCTCCGCGAAGTACTGGAGGAGGGCCTTGGCGTCCGGCTTGGCGCCCTCCAGGAGGTACAGGGCGACGAGGCCGACGGCGAAGAGATCGGCGGGGAAGTCGGGTTCGGCACCCATCATCTGTTCGGGGGCGAGGTAGCCGGGTGTTCCCACCACGAGGTTGGTCTCGGTCAGGCGTGGTTCGCCCAGCCGCATCGCGATGCCGAAGTCGGACAGCCGCAGCCGTGGGCGGGCCGTCCCGGTGGCCTCCAGCAGGATGTTGGCGGGCTTGATGTCACGGTGGACGACGCCCTCCGCATGGACCGCGGAGAGTCCGGACAGCAGCTGGTCGAGGAGGGTGCAGACGAACAGGGGAGGCAGTGGGCCGTAGTCGCCCACGAGGTGTACCAGGGAACCGCCGGTGACCAGGTCCATGGTGAACAGGACCTTGTCGTCGTCCGCGGCCCAGCTGGCGGGGGCGAGGACGTGGGGATGGTCGATGCGCAGTGCCTGCTCGCGGACGAAGCGGAGCAGTGCGTGGGCGTCGCTCTGCTGGAGCACCTTGGCGGCGACGTAACGGCGGCGACGATGGTCCCAGGCGCGCCAGACGGCGCCTACTCCTCCGCGGCCGATCGGATCGGCGAGTTCGTACCGTGCGGCGAAGACCTCACCCATGGTGGTGCGTCGCTCCTCCCCGTCGGGATTCCCCCTGCTGTCCCCTCGCTACCCGGTGATGAGTGATACGACCCCCGTGGCCCGTCACTATCCGGCTCGCGTCATCCCCCGTCGAAGAGCGGCACTTCCGCGCCCCTCGCGGTCCCGCACTGTGCCGTCGGCCCGGTCGCCGAACCCCCTTCGGTCACCGGGCCCGGTGCTCAGTTCTGGTGGGACTGGTAGTGCGCCACGGCGTCCGAGGTGCGGCCGGCGCCGTAGACCTTGAGGAACTCCGCCAGTTCCGGGTGGGTCGGGGCGAGGGTGTCGGCCGCGTCGATGATGTCACCGGCGGCGGCCACCGAGCGCAGCAGCGACTGGATCTCGCGGACGACCCGCTTGACCGTGGGCGCCCCCGAACCGCTCGTCGTCTGCGTGGTGTTGCTGAGCACCGATCCCCCTTGCGACCGCTTGATCTCGTCCATGCGCTCGGTCGCCTCGGCGGCGCTGACGCTGCCGTCCGCGACCTGGGCCGCCAGTTCCTGCAACAGCTGCACCCGCTGTACGACCGCCGGGTTGCCGATCTTCGCCCGCTGCCCGCTCATCAGCTGGGACAGCATCGGCGCCGACAGCCCCAGCACCCCCGCGAGACGAGCCTGGTTGAGACCGAGGTCGTCTATGAGCTTACGGAAGAGCGCCCCCAGCGGCTCCCCGTACCAGTTCCGCTGCAGTTCCCGCGCTCTCGCGGTTGCTTCCTGCTGTGCGGCGTCCATGTGCGTCTCCCCATCGCTTCCCCAAGAAACCGCGGTTCGCTGTCGCGAACCACGCCGAGCATCTTACGGAGAGTGGTCATCCGCGGGGACCCCCAATCTTTTTGCGAGATACGGGGGGTGACCCGGTACTCTGGTCGTCGGCGCCCGCCGGGATCGTCTCCTCCGGCCGGACGCTTCCCCATGAGGGGCCTTAGCTCAGTTGGTAGAGCGCTGTCTTTGCATGGCAGATGTCAGGGGTTCGACTCCCCTAGGCTCCACATCGAAAGAGCCCCTCCGTCCGGTGACCACCGGACGGAGGGGCTCTTCTTCGTGCGATCCCGCGGATCCCCGGAGCGACGGCCCCCGGGATCCTCGGGGCTGTTTCACGTGAAACGTGGGCGGAGAGGCTCAGCCGCGGTCCTCGCGGTTCGATGTCTCCTCGTCCTCCTTCGCCTGCACCTCGGGGTCGAGAGCCGAGGTGTCACCGCTGCCGTCGACCGATGTCAGACCGCTCGCGGCGGGTACCTCGGTGGCGGCGGGGGGCTCGACCAGCCAGTCGGGGTTGGCCTGCTTGTCCCACCACTTCCAGGCGGCGAAGGCGCCCCCGGCCACGACGCCGGCCACCGCCAGTGCCTTGGCGAGCTTGCCCGCCCTGGCGCGGCGGCGATGCTTGCGCACCAGCTTCTCGATCTCCCTCGGCGTCACCTGACCGCGCAGGGCGGCCATCGCGGCGACGCTGCGGGCGGCGGCCTCGCTCTTCACGGGCCCGGCCGCGGCCACCGCCTGTTCGATCTTCGGCCGGGAGTACTCGGCGGCCTGCCGGGCGGCCAGGCGCGTACGGAGGGCCGCTTCATGAGCGGCCTGGTCGACCTTCGGCGGGACATGCGCCAACGCCTGTTCCAAGCGGGGCGCCACAAGGGCGTCGTACTGGACGCGGGCCTGTTCGGCGGCCTGCGACACTTTGGGCGCGAGCCGTACGCGGGCCTCGTGCGCGTAGAGCGCGGCCCTTTCCTTGGCCGTGTCGGCGTAGGGCGCCACCACTTCCGCGGCGTGCAGCACGCTGTCCTTCGCCGAACCGGTCGCGGCGCGCACGCTGTCGATGCGGGTCACGGGTTCCTCCTCCTCGGTGGCGTACGGTATTTCGACTTTCCACCCTTTTACGGATCATGCCTGCCGACAGCTTCTGGGGCATGCGCGGACGGGCATACGGGTGCCGGACGCCCGAGTTGTCTTGATCGGATCCAAGAGCGGGTGAATACCGGGCAACGGGAACTTGTCGTCGACAATGCCACGGATCGGCCCGGCTTGCCCCCGTCCCGGGCGGGACAGGCACTTTTCCCCACATGAAGTGGACGCTTCCTGCGCACGGGACGCGGCCGGGCGACGGTCCGCCCCGGGCGTGCGAGGATCGGTGGGTCACACGAAGACAACGGAAGGCAGACCGTGGCCGAGCAGCTCTACGCCACCCTGAAGACCAACCACGGCGACATCGAGGTCCGGCTCTTCCCGGACCACGCGCCCAAGACGGTCAAGAACTTCGTCGACCTCGCCACCGGGGGCCGGGAGTGGGTCCACCCCGCCACCGGCGAGAAGTCCTCGGCCAAGCTCTACGACGGCACGGTCTTCCACCGGGTGATCAGCGGATTCATGATCCAGGGCGGTGACCCGCTGGGCAACGGCACCGGTGGGCCCGGCTACCAGTTCGAGGACGAGTTCCACCCGGACCTGCGCTTCGACCGGCCGTATCTGCTGGCGATGGCCAACGCCGGCCCGGGCACCAACGGCTCGCAGTTCTTCATCACCGTCTCCCCGACGGCCTGGCTGACCCGCAAGCACAGCATCTTCGGCGAGGTCACCGACCCGGCGAGCCAGAAGGTCATCGACGCGATCGCGGGCACCCAGACCAACCCGCGCACCGACCGCCCGCTGAAGGACGTCGTCATCGAGTCGGTCGTCGTCGAGAAGCGGTAGCCCTGATCCGCGCTTGAGCGCACGGCACGGCACAGCGTGGTGCGGCACCGGGCCGGTCGGCGTCCGGTGCCCCGTGGGAACCATTTGCCCCGCTCGTCCGTAGGGACGGTCGGGGCACAGCCTTGTTCACGACGAGATCGGGGGAGCCCATGGATCAGGCGCCAGGCAGTCGGCCGGACGACGCGCAGAGTGGTCTGCCGGTCTGCTATCGGCATGCGGGTCGTGAGACCGGCGTGCGCTGCACGCGTTGTGAGCGCCCGATCTGCCCCGAGTGCATGGTGAGCGCCTCCGTCGGCTTCCAGTGTCCGGAGTGCGTGCGGAACGGCTCCGGCACGGGACACGCGCCGGATGCGAACCGGCCCCGCACCCTCGTGGGCGGGACCGTCGTGGCCGATCCGCGGCTGCTCACGAAGATCCTGATCGGGATCAACCTGGCGGTCTTCCTCGCCGTCCATGTGCGCTCGTCGTTGCTGGGCGACCTGGTGCTCGTCGGCCAGTGGCCCCCGGCGCCGTTCGGCGCCACCCAGGGGGTCTCCGAGGGCGAGTGGTACCGGCTCTTCACCTCGATGTTCACGCACGAGGCCATCTGGCACATCGCCTTCAACATGCTGAGCCTGTGGTGGCTCGGTGGCCCGTTGGAAGAGGCCTTGGGGCGTGTCCGCTACCTGGCCCTCTACCTGCTCTCCGGACTCGCGGGCAGCGCCCTGACCTATCTGCTGGCCTCACCGAGCGGCGGTTCGCTCGGTGCCTCCGGCGCCGTCTTCGGGCTTTTCGGCGCCACCGCGGTGCTGATGCGCCGCATGCGGCACGACATGCGGCCGATCATCGCCCTGTTGGTGATCAACCTGATCTTCACCTTCGGGTGGAGCAACATCGCTTGGCAGGCCCACATCGGCGGCCTGGTGGCGGGCGTGGTCATCGGGATTGCCATGGTCCACGCCCCGCGCGATCGCCGTTCCCTCGTGCAGTACGGCACCTGCGCCCTCGTGCTGGCCGTGATCGTGGTCGTCACGCTCCTGAGGACCGCCCAGCTCACCTGAGCGCAATCCGGAAGTCGCGTTGTCCACAGCGTGTGCCCGATCTTGTGCACACGGTGCGGGAACAACGGCGCCCCCTGCCAGCGACCAGCTTTTCCGCAGGTCAGGCAGGGGGCGAACAAGTTTTCGATTACTGGCCGTTCGTCATACCGGCGTCAACGCCAGAAGAGTTATCCACAGATGGTCATTCTTTTTCCCCACTGTGGAAAAGGGCTGTGGATAACTCGGTGGACACCCCTGGGCGGAGGTGCTCCGCCGGCTACTTCCACTGGGTGGAGACACCGAAGCCGGCGGCGATGAAGCCGAAGCCGACCACGATGTTCCAGTTGCCCAGGGCGTCGATGGGCAGTGATCCGTCGGTCACGTAGAACACGACGATCCAGGCGAGTCCGATGAGGAACATGGCCAGCATCACCGGCGCGACCCAGGCACGGCTGTTGAGCTTGATGGCGGTCGCCTGCTTCGCGGGCGGCGGCGTGTAGTCGGCCTTCTTGCGGATACGTGACTTCGGCACGAGGGTCTCTCCTGTCGATGCGCTGCGTGGCCGCGCAGGGTACTGGGTCGGGTTCGGGGCGGCGTACAAGGGGACACTGACCGCTCCCCCGGGCGTCCGTTAGCGTAGTGCTTCTACGGCGCCGAAGGAGATAAGGGTACGTTGAGCAATTCTGCCGACTTCCCCGGGACGGGTTCAACGGGTTCCGCTCCCGGCCGCCGTCCGCGCTTCCGGCCGGTCCGTGTGCTCACCGCCGGTGTCTTCGCCCTCGCGGGTCTCATCTTCTTCACCAGCTTCGACACCGCCAAGGGCACCAACATCCGCACGGACGCCTCGCTGCTGAAGCTGTCCGACCTCATCCAGGAGCGCAGTCACAAGAACGGCGAGCTGGACGAGTCCAACGCGGCCCTGCGCGACGAGGTCGAGTCACTGGCCGAGGCCGACGACGGAAGCACCCTGGCCGAGGACGAGAAACTGGCCCGGCTCGAGGACGCTGCGGGCACTCAGAAGGTCAAGGGCCGGGCGGTCACGGTCACGCTCAACGACGCCCCGCCGAACGCCACCGCCAAGCTCCCCGGCTATCCGGAGCCCCAGCCCGACTACCTGGTCATCCACCAGCAGGACCTCCAGGCCGTGGTGAACGCCCTGTGGCAGGGCGGCGCCGAGGGCATCAAGGTCATGGACCAGCGGCTGATCTCCACCAGCGCGGTGCGCTGTGTGGGCAACACCCTGATCCTCCAGGGCCGCGTCTACTCCCCGCCGTACAAGATCCAGGCGGTCGGGGACCCCGAGAAGCTCCAGCAGGCGCTCGCCGACTCCCTGGCGATCCAGAACTACATGGTGTACGTCAACGTCTACGGGCTCGGCTGGAAGGTCACCGAGGACGGCACCGTGACGCTGCCCGGCTACTCGGGCACAGTGGATCTGCACTACGCGAAGCCGGTGGAGTAGCACACCCCGCGGCGTGGTTTCACGTGGAACATGCCGGTGTTCGAGGGGACGGCGACCGTTTCCCTGAAACAGTGCCCCCGGACGTCGAGGTGATCGGCCCCGCGCCACGTAAGTCGGGGTAGACGCGTCCCGGACGCCATGCGACGCCGACCACGTGCCGGCCCCGGTGGGGAGCACGGTCGCCGGCTGATCGTCCGGGCGCATCCGGCCTCCACACAGCCTGTGGAGGCAGACGAACCGAAGGCCCTGCGCCGCTAGTCTGGTGACGTACGGCGTGAGTCTGGTGCCGTGGTGCGACGGAAGGGACGGCATGTACGGCTGGATCTGGCGGCATCTGCCGGGAAACGCGTTGGTGAAGGCGCTGATCTCGATCGTGCTGGTTCTGGCCGTGGTGTACGCCCTCTTCCAATACGTCTTCCCGTGGGCCGAACCGCTGCTTCCCTTCAACGATGTGACGGTGGACAACCAGTGAGCGCGCGCATTCTCGTCGTCGACAACTACGACAGCTTCGTCTTCAACCTGGTCCAGTACCTGTACCAGCTGGGTGCCGAGTGCGAGGTCCTGCGCAACGACGAGGTGTCGACGGCGCACGCCCAGGACGGCTTCGACGGCGTCCTGCTGTCGCCGGGCCCCGGCACCCCGGAGGAGGCCGGTGTCTGCGTGGACATGGTCCGCCACTGCGCGGGCACCGGGGTGCCCGTCTTCGGCGTCTGCCTGGGCATGCAGTCGATGCAGGTGGCGTACGGCGGTGTGGTGGACCGGGCGCCGGAACTGCTGCACGGCAAGACCTCGCTGGTGGAGCACGGCGGCAAGGGCGTCTTCGCCGGTCTGCCCTCGCCCTTCACGGCGACCCGCTACCACTCGCTCGCGGCCGAGCCGGCGACGGTCCCGGCCGAGCTGGAGGTCACGGCCCGCACCCAGGACGGCATCGTCATGGGTCTGCGCCACCGTGAACTGCCGGTCGAAGGAGTGCAGTTCCACCCGGAGTCGGTGCTCACCGAGCACGGGCACCTGATGCTGGCCAACTGGCTGGTGGAGTGCGGCGACCAGGGTGCCGTGGCGAGGTCGGCGGGGCTCGCCCCGGTGGTGGGCAGGGCCACGGCGTGACCGCAGTGCGCCCCGAGCGTGAGGATCACCTGTACGGCGGCACGCCGTATGAGGCTCCCATCGACGAGGAGACGGTGGCGCTGCGGATACCGCAGTCGCCCGGGTCCGCGTTCGGCGGCGATTCCCTGTCCGCTTCTGGAGCCTCGACGGCCCCTCCTGTCACGGGAACCCCGGCGGGCGGCCGTGCGGCCCGCAGGAAGGCCGCCAAGGGCCGTCACGGGCGCCACGGGGTTCACGGTGACCACGGCAGCCAGGGCGGCGCTGGTGGCGCTGGAGGCGCCGAGGGTCCGTCGGGAACGGCGGCGCGGCCCCTCTCACGGGTGGAGGCCCGTCGGCAGGCGCGGGCCCGCAAGCCGAGCGCGGCGGTCGTCGCCAGCCGGGCGGTCGGCGAGGTGTTCATCACCACCGGTGTGCTGATGCTCCTCTTCGTCACCTACCAGCTGTGGTGGACGAACGTCCGGGCGCACGCGCAGGCGGACAAGGAGGCCAGCAGCCTCCAGGACGACTGGGCGAGCGGCAGGCGCAACCCCGGCACCTTCTCGCCGGGACAGGGCTTCGCCATCCTGCACATCCCGAAGCTGGACGTGGTGGTGCCGATCGCCGAGGGCATCAGCAACAAGAAGGTGCTCGACAAGGGCATGGTCGGGCACTACGGCGAGGACGCGCTGAAGACGGCCATGCCCGACGCGAAGACCGGCAACTTCGGGCTCGCCGGCCACCGCAACACGCACGGCGAGCCGTTCCGGTACATCAACAGGCTCCAGCCCGGCGACGCGATCGTCGTCGAGACGCAGGACGAGTACTACGTCTACAAGATGGCGTCGATGCTCCCGGTGACCTCGCCGAGCAACGTGAGCGTCCTCGAACCCGTGCCGCCGGGATCCGGATTCACCGGGCCGGGCCGGTACATCACGCTGACGACGTGCACGCCGGAGTTCACCAGCAAGTACCGGCTGATCGTCTGGGGCAAGATGGTCGAGGAACGGCCGCGCAGCAAGGGCAAGCCGGATGCGCTCGTCGAGTAGGCGTGCAGTCGAGTAGGGGCAGAGTGAACGTGGCAGCGACCACCGGCGACACCGAGCACACCGGTCACCAGGAGCACAGCGGCATGCGGGACGCCGCCGCCCCGCCCCCGACCCCGCGGCGGCGCGGTGGACGGATCGCGCAGGCGGTCAGCTTCTTCGGTGAACTCCTCATCACGGCCGGGCTGGTGCTCGGCCTGTTCGTCGTCTACTCCCTGTGGTGGACCAACGTGGTCGCCGACCGCAAGGCCGGCCGGCAGGGCGACAAGGTCCGCGACACCTGGGCGCAGGAGGCCGGTCCGGGCGCGCTCGACACCAAGGAGGGCATCGGTTTCCTGCACGTGCCCGCCCTGGGCGACGGCGAGGTCCTGGTCGAGAAGGGCACCACGTCGAAGATCCTCAACGACGGCGTCGCCGGCTACTACACCGACCCCGTCAAGGCCACGCTCCCGACCAGCGGCAAGGACGGCAACTTCGCCCTCGCCGCCCACCGCGACGGCCACGGCGCCAAGTTCCACAACATCGACAAGCTCGACGAGGGCGACCCGATCGTCTTCGAGACCAAGGACAACTGGTACGTCTACAAGGTGTACGCCGTCCTGCCCGAGACCTCGAAGTACAACGTCGAGGTCCTCGGCGCGGTCCCGAAGGAGTCCGGGAAGAAGAAGGCCGGCAAGTACATCACCCTGACCACCTGCACCCCCGTCTACACGAGCCGCTACCGGTACGTGGTGTGGGGCGAACTGGACCGCGTGGAGAAGGTGGACGCGGAGCGGACACCGCCGGCGGAGCTGCGCTGAGGCCGGGCCCCGGCCCTGCTGAGCCATGAGCAAAGGCCTCGGGCCCTGCCGGATCGTCCGTCCGGCAGGGCCCGAGGCCTTTCGCGTGGTGCGGCGGTTATCCGGCCCCGCCGAAGAAACCGCCCCCGCCGTCGTTCCCTCCGTTGCCCCCGCCACCGATGGTGACCAGGTTGACCGTCTGGCCCTTGTTCACGGTGCTGCCGGGCGCCGGGTCGGAGTTGATGACGGTGGCGTTGTCGTCGTTGACGGTGACGTTGCCGACGTTCAGGCCCGCGTCCTGGAGCGCCTTCTTGGCGTCCTTCAGCTTCATGCCCTGGAGGTTGCCCGGAACCTGCGTCTGCTGGTTCTCGGGGGCCTTGCCGATCTGGATCTGGACCTGGGAGCCCTTCGTGGCCTTCGAGTTGGCCGACGGTGTGGTCGAGATGACCTTGCCGACCAGGTTCTGGTCCTGGGTCTCGACCTCGGTGCAGTTGCCGACCAGGTTGTTGGCCTGCATCTGGGCCTTGGCCTGGTCACAGCTCTGGTTGAGGACGTCGGGGACGGTCGCCTTGTCCTCCGCCTTGGCGATGGTGAGAGTGACCTTGGAGCCCTTCTCGACCTCGGAACCCAGCTTCGGGTCCTGGTCCAGGACGGTGCCGGGCTCCTCCGTGGAGATCTCGTTCTTGGTGTCGACGACCAGCTGGTACTGGTCGCCCTCCAGGATCGACTTGGCGTCGTCGAGGCTCTTGCCGAGGACACTGGGCACCGCGACCTTCGGCGCCCCCGTGGACACCACCAGGTTGACGGCGGACTCCTTGTCGACCTCGGCCTTGGGATCCGGGTCCTGGTCACAGATGTTGCCCTTGGCCTGGTCCTCACAGGGCTTCTGCGTGACGGTGCCGACCTTGAGGTCGATGTTGGTCAGCTGCTGGGTGGCCTCGGCCTGGGTCTTCCCGATGAGGGTGGGCACGGTCACCGTGTCGTTGCCCGTGCCGCCACCGCTGAACACCCACTTCCCGATCAGGATCGCGCCCACCAGGACCAGCACGGCGGCGAGGATCAGCAGGATCGTCGAGGTGTTGGACTTCTTCTGGCGGCGCCGGTCCGGGCGGTCGTCGTAGCCGAAGCCGCCGCCGTCCGGGTTCACCGGGGGCATCATCGAGGTGGCGCCGCCGTCCGTGGAGCGCAGCGCGGTGGTCGGCTGGTCGTCCGGGTAGCCGCCGTAGCCGACCGAGCCCATGGCCGCCGTGGCCGCGACGGGCTGGCCGTCGAGGCAGGCCTCGATGTCGGCGCGCATCTCGTCGGCGGACTGGTAGCGGTAGTCGGGGTCCTTGACGAGGGCCTTCAACACGATCGCGTCCATCTCGGGCGTGATCTCGGGGTCGAAGACGCTGGGCGCCTGGGGCTCCTCGCGGACGTGCTGGTAGGCGACCGCGACCGGGGAGTCGCCGACGAACGGCGGCCGTACGGTCAGCAGTTCGTACAGCAGACAGCCCGTGGAGTACAGGTCGGAGCGGGCGTCGACCTGCTCGCCCTTGGCCTGCTCCGGGGAGAGGTACTGGGCGGTGCCGATCACGGCCGAGGTCTGCGTCATCGTCATGCCGGAGTCGCCCATGGCGCGGGCGATGCCGAAGTCCATGACCTTGACCTGGCCGTTGCGCGTCAGCATGACGTTCGCCGGCTTGATGTCGCGGTGCACGATGCCGGCGCGGTGCGAGTACTCCAGGGCCTGGAGGATGCCGATGGTCATCTCCAGCGTCCGCTCCGGCAGCAGCTTGCGGCCGGAGTGGAGCAGCTCGCGGAGCGTGGAGCCGTCGACGTACTCCATGACGATGTACGGGATCGAGACCCCGTCGATGTAGTCCTCGCCCGTGTCGTAGACCGCGACGATCGCAGGGTGGTTGAGCGAGGCGGCCGACTGGGCCTCCCGGCGGAACCGGGCCTGGAAGGAAGGATCGCGCGCGAGGTCCACGCGCAGCGTCTTCACCGCCACGGTGCGGCCGAGGCGGATGTCATGCGCGAGGTAGACCTCGGCCATGCCACCACGGCCGAGCACGTGGCCCAGCTCGTACCGGCCGCCGAGGCGACGCGGCTCTTCCATAGCTACCTACCAGCCCTCTCCGTCGGTCCCGACCGGCACACGTGTGCGGTCGGCGGCTGCCGCCCGGGCATACCGTACCCGGACGGCGCTGTGTGACTTGGCCAAGCCCGTCACCCGATACCGGACCGGTATCGCAACGTGCACCGATGTGTGGGCGACGTGATGGGGGTCACTTCTTGCTGTCGATGACGGCCTTCATCACGTCCCTCGCGATCGGGCCGGCGAGACCGCCACCGCTGATGTCGTCACGGCTGGCGGCGCCGTCCTCGACGACGACCGCGACGGCGACCGGCGAGCTGCCGTCGGCCAGCTTCGCGTAGGAGATGAACCAGGCGTACGGCTTCTCGCTGTTGTTCAGGCCGTGCTGGGCGGTACCGGTCTTGCCGCCGACCGTGACGCCGGAGATCTTCGCCTTGCCGCCGGTGCCCTGCGGGTCGTTGACGACCGTCTCCATCATCTGCTGGAGCTTCTGCGCGGTCTCCGAGGACACCGCCTGGGACAGCTCCTGCGGCTCGGTCGTCTCGATGGTGTCGAGGTTCGCGGCCCTGAGCTGGTCGACCATGTACGGCTTCATCAGCTTGCCGTCGTTGGCGACGGCCGAGGCGACCATCGCCATCTGGAGCGGGGTGGCCCGGTTGGAGGCCTGGCCGATGCCGTCCATGGCGTTCTGCGGCTTGTTGTCCTCGGGGTAGACGCTCTCGGAGGCGCGGACCGGGGTGTCCAGCTCCTTGTTGTTGTAGCCGAACTTCTGCGCCTGCTCGATCATCTTCTCGTTGCCGACGGTGTCGGACAGCTTCGCGAAGACGGTGTTGCAGGACACCATGAGCGCGTACCGCAGGCTGGCGTTCTCGCACTCGCCGTGCTCGTTGGTGAGGTCGGTGGTGGTGCCCGGCAGCTGGTACGGGTCCGGCGTCTTGGTGGCGTCGTCGATGCCGGAGGCCACGCCGTTCTCCAGCGCCGCGGCCGCCGTGACGACCTTGAAGGTGGAGCCCGGCGGGTAGGTCTCGCGCAGCGCCCGGTTCAGCATCGGGTCGTCGGGGTTGTTCTTCTTCTGGACCGCGCTCCAGGCCTCGGCGTCCTTGTCCGAGGATCCGGCGAACTTCGACGGGTCGTACGACGGCGTCGAGACCAGCGCCAGGATCTTGCCGGTGGCCGGGTCGATCGCGGCGACGGCGCCCTTCTTGTCGCCCAGTCCCTCGTAGGCGGCCTTCTGCGCGGCGGCGTTGAGGGTGGTGACGACGCTGCCGCCCTCCTTCTTCTTGCCCGTGATCATGTCGAGCGTGTTGCGGAAGAAGAGCCGGTCGTCGTTGCCGGTGAGGATGCCGTCCTCGAGCCTCTCCAGCTGGTTGGCGCCGAAGGCCTGCGAGGAGTAGCCGGTGACCGGCGCCCACATGGCGCCGTTGGTCCAGGTGCGCTTGTACTTGTAGTCGCCGCTGGTGGTCTCGACGGAGCCGGTGATGGCCTTGCCGCCGACGATGATGTCGCCGCGCGGGGTGGCGTAGCGGGTGATGTTGACGCGGCGGTTGTCGGTGTCGGAGGCCAGGGTGTCGGCCTTGACGTACTGGAGGTAGTTGTCGCGGAGCAGCAGGGTGAGGACCAGGAGTCCGCAGAAGATCGCGATCCGGCGCAGGGGCTTGTTCATGACGGGCGGACCACCTGGGTCATCTCGGCGTCGGGGTTGGATGCGGGGGCCGGGGCCGGACGGCGCGCGGTGTCGCTGATCCTGATCAGGATGCCGATCAGCGCCCAGTTGGCGATGACGGAGGAACCGCCGGAGGCGAGGAACGGCATCGTCATACCGGTGAGCGGGATGAGGCCCATGACACCGCCGGCGACAACGAACACCTGGAGCGCGAAGGCGCCGGACAGGCCGATGGCGAGCAGCTTGCCGAACGGGTCGCGGGCGGCGAGGGCGGTGCGCACGCCGCGTTCCACGACCAGGCCGTACAGCAGAAGGAGTGCCATGATGCCGGCCAGGCCGAGTTCCTCGCCGAAGGTGGCGAGGATGAAGTCGGAGTTGGCGGCGAACCGGATCAGTTCGGAGTGGCCCTGGCCCCAGCCGGTGCCCAGGGTGCCGCCGGAGCCGAAGGCCCACAGGGCCTGCATGGCCTGTTCGGAGTGGACGATGCCGTCGCTGGTTCCGGCGCGGCTGAGCTGGTACTCGCGCATCGGGTCGAGCCAGGCCTGCACACGGGTCTGGACGTGCGGTTCGAAGCTGGCCACGCCGACCGCGCCGGCCGCGGACATCAGCAGACCGAAGACGATCCAGCTGGTCCGCTCGGTGGCGACGTACAGCATGATGACGAACATGCCGAAGAACAGCAGCGACGTTCCGAGGTCGGTCTCGAACACCAGGATGAGGATCGAGATCATCCAGACGACGATGATCGGGCCGAGGTCGCGGCCGCGCGGCAGGTAGATGCCCATGAAGCGGCGGCTGGCGAGAGCGAGTGCGTCGCGCTTGACCATCAGGTAGCCGGCGAAGAAGACCGCCAGCACGATCTTGGCGAACTCACCGGGCTGGATGGTGAAGCCGGCGACGCTGACCCAGATCTTGGCGCCGTAGGTGAGGTCGGCGCCGAGGCCCGGGACGAGCGGGAGCAGCAGCAGGACCAGCGCGGCGACCATCGAGATGTAGGTGTAGCGCTGCAGGACGCGGTGGTCCTTGAGGAAGATCAGCACCACGGTGAAGAGGGCGATGCCCAACGCCGTGTACATCAGTTGGCGTGGTGCCGCGTTGCCGGCCTGGTTGATGGACTGCAGCAGCTTCGACTGGTCCAGCCGCCAGATCGCCACGAGCCCGAGGCCGTTCAGCAGCGTCGCCAGCGGCAGCATCAACGGGTCCGCGTACGGGGCGAACCTGCGGACGACCACGTGGGCGACGCCGGCCAGCAGGCCGAGGCCCAGGCCGTAGCTGAGCAGGCCGGCCGGCACCTGCTCGTTGATGGCGAGGCCCACGTTGGCGTAGGCGAACACCGGGATGAGGACGGCGAACACCAGGAGCGCCAGCTCGGTGTTGCGCCGGCTCGGGGTGCCGATCGAGCCGATCGTGGACGTGTGGTGCGTCGACGTGTTGGTTGTACTGCTCATCGTGTGACGGGGCCTCTCACGGCTTGCCTACTGCTTACCGCACAGCGAGACGACCTTCTGCTCATCCTCCGAGAGGGTGGGGCCGGGGCCGGGAGTGGCGGTCGCTGATGTGGACGGAGACGCGGACGGGGACGGCGCCGATCCCGACGGGGTCGGGGTCGGCGATGCCTTGGACGTGAGGGAGACGGGAGTGGTTCCCGCGGTGCCGTCGGCCTCGCCCTCACCGGTCGTGGATCCGGCCTTGCTGGGGGTCGCGGCGGTCGCGGTGGCCGCCTCCGCCTGCTTGCGGCACGCGGACGCCTGCACGGCCAGTTCGTCGATCTTCTTCTGGGCGGTGGTCCGGCTGCCCTCGGCGATCGTCGCCTCGACCAGCTTCTGCTGGTACTGCGGCAGGTACTTGAGTTCGATCTCGGGGTGGTCCTTCTCGACCTTCGAGAGCGAGACCCAGGCCAGGTCCTGGCTGATGCCCTGGTACAGCGCGACGTGCTCGCCCTTGGTGCCGACGTAGTACTGGGTCTGGGTCCAGCGCCAGCCGGCGTACAGCCCGCCGCCGATGACGGCGAGGGCGAGACCGCCGTACAGGGATCTCTTCAGCCACCGGCGGCCCTTGTGGGGCTTGACGAAGTCGTCGTCGGTGTAGTCGCCGAAGCCGTCGGTGGGGATGAAGCCGGTGACGTCGCCGGAGCCGGGCGGGCCGAACTCGCCGCCGCCCTGGCCGCGGCCCTGTCGGCCGAGGCCGGAGGCGCGGCCGGCCGGGGTCTGCATGATGCCGTTGACGTGCGGCTGGTTCTGGTTCTCGGCGACGGCGCCGACCACGACCGGGGTGTCGGACAGCTGCCCGGCGAGGGTGTCGCCGGTGTCCAGGTCCAGCACGTCGGCGACGATCACGGTGATGTTGTCGGGGCCGCCGCCGCGCAGCGCGAGCTGGATCAGCTCCTGCACGGTCTCCTGCGGGCCCTGGTAGCTGGCGAGGGTGTCCTCGAGCGTCTGGTGCGAGACGACGCCGGACAGGCCGTCGGAGCAGATCAGATAGCGGTCGCCGGCCCGCACCTCGCGGATCGACAGATCCGGCTCCACGTGCTCCCCGCTGCCCAACGCCCGCATCAGCAGTGAGCGTTGCGGGTGGGTGGTGGCCTCTTCCTCGGTGATCCGGCCCTCGTCGACGAGGCGCTGCACCCAGGTGTGGTCCTGCGTGATCTGGCTCAGTACGCCGTCCCGCAGCAGGTAGGCGCGCGAGTCGCCGACGTGCACGAGCCCCAGCCGCTGGCCGGTCCACAGCAACGCGGTCAGCGTGGTCCCCATGCCCTCGAGCTGGGGGTCTTCTTCGACCAGCGAGCGCAGCTGGTCGTTGGCGCGCTGCACGGCCGTGCCGAGCGAGGTGAGGACGTCGGAGCCGGGCACGTCGTCGTCGAGGGCGACGATGGTGGAGATGGCCTCGGAGGAGGCGACCTCACCGGCGGCGGCGCCGCCCATGCCGTCGGCGATGGCGAGCAGGCGCGGACCGGCGTAACCGGAGTCCTCGTTGCCCTCCCGGATCATGCCCTTGTGCGATCCGGCGGCGAAGCGCAGTGACAGACTCATGCGCACCTCGCCCGTCGGCCCCGGGTACAGCCGGTCGTGTCGAGCCACACTGCCCACCCTCCGGTCGAGAGCGCGCCGGGGCCCTGGGTGCCGGCCGGCCTGGCGTGCTCGCTCCGCTCGCGCTCACTCATGATGTAGCACTACTTCCGCAGCTCGATGACGGTCTTGCCGATACGGATCGGCGCGCCCAGCGGGATCGGTGTGGGAGTCGTCAGCCGCGTTCGGTCGAGGTACGTGCCGTTGGTGGAGCCCAGGTCCTCGACGATCCACTGGCCGTCGCGGTCCGGGTAGATCCTGGCATGGCGGCTGGAGGCGTAGTCGTCGTCCAGCACGATGGTGCTGTCGTGCGCGCGGCCCAGGCTGATGGTCTGGCCCTGGAGCGCGACGGTCGTGCCGGTGAGGGTGCCCTCGGACACGACCAGCTTCGTCGGGGCGTTGCGCCCCCTGCGTCCGCCGCCCGCGGCGGGTTGCTGGCGCTGCTGCGGAGGCGCCTGGCGCTGGGCCTGCTGCGGTCGGGCCGCCTCCCGGCGCGCACCGCGCTGGGTGACACGCGTACCGAACAGGTCGCTGCGGATGACCTGCACGGCCACGATCACGAACAGCCACAGTACGGCCAGGAAACCCAGCCGCATGACCGTGAGGGTCAGCTCTGACATTGCCCCCGCTTCACCCTTCGGCTTGCCGGTAAATGATGGTGGTGCTGCCCACGACGATCCGCGAGCCGTCGCGGAGCGTAGCGCGGGTGGTGTGCTGCCCGTCCACCACGATGCCGTTGGTGGACCCGAGATCCTGGATCGTCGAGGGCGTTCCGGTCCGGATCTCGCAGTGCCGGCGGGAGACGCCGGGGTCGTCGATCCGCACGTCGGCCTCGGTGCTGCGGCCCAGCACGAGGGTCGCACGGGAGATCTGGTGACGGGTGCCGTTGATCTCGATCCAGTGGCGGGTCCGGGAGCCGGGCGCCGGGGCACCCGCGAGTCCGCCGCCCGCCGGGCGCTGGCCGCCGGCCGCGGGCGGGTAGCCGTACCCGCCGGGGCGGCCGCCGGACGCGGCGGGCGGGGGTGCGGCGGGCATGGGGGGCGCGGCCGCCGCACCCCCGCCGTACCCGCCGGGGCGGCCGCCGGGCGCGCGCTCGGGCGCCTGCGGGCCGCTGGTGGAGGAAGCGAGGGTGCGGCTCCGCACGCGGTACAGACCGGTGTCGAGATCGTCCGCCTTCTCCAGGTTGACCTTGATCGGTCCCATGAAGGTGTAGCGCTGCTGCTTCGCGTAGTCGCGGACCATGCCGGCCAGTTCGTCGCCGAGCTGGCCGGAGTAGGGGCTGAGCCGCTCGTAGTCCGGCGTGCTCAGCTCCACGATGAAGTCGTTGGGTACGACGGTCCGGTCGCGGTTCCAGATGGTCGCGTTGTTGTCGCACTCCCGCTGGAGCGCTCCCGCGATCTCCACGGGCTGCACCTCGGACTTGAACACCTTGGCGAAGGTGCCGTTGACCAGACCCTCGAGACGCTGCTCGAATTTCTTCAGGACTCCCATGGGGCACCTCCTCCGTCGTGACTTGCGTCCCGTGTCCTGCTGCCTACCTGGTACTGCTTACTGATCGTATCCACGCGCCGGTCGATCGGCCGGTTCCCCCTGTCGGCTCCGCCGACCGGTGTCGACGGCGTCCTCCGCGCGTCCTTCGCTCGTCCTTCTGCCCAGGATCGTAGAGGCGGCCGAGGACCAGTGTCCCGCACCTGACTGTGGAGCTCGCCCGCCTACCGGGGAGACGGCCGTCATAGGTACGAGGTTGATACGTGAACCGGTCGTCGCCGAGACGTAGGGAGGTTGCCGCGGACCTCTCGCGGTGACCTCTGCCCCGGAAGAAGGGATGTGAACGCACCCTGGCCCACGTGCTAATGTTCTGCATGTCGGAAGGCGCCGGGCCGCGAGGCCAACACCCTGATGACACACCCAATGCGCGGGTGGCGGAATAGGCAGACGCGCTGGATTCAGGTTCCAGTGCCCGCAAGGGCGTGGGGGTTCAACTCCCCCCTCGCGCACAGCTGAAAGCCCCGCAGATCTTCGGATCTGCGGGGCTTTCGCATGTCCGGGGTGTGGATGCGTGCGGGATGCGTGGACGCGGGGGCGGGGAGGCCCGGACGCGTGCGGACGTGCAGGCGGGGGTGTCCGGATGCGTGAATGCAGCTCACGCGCGTGAGGTATCTCACGGGGGCGTGGGGCGGCGTGTGGCGGGGCGAGCGGGCGCGGACGGGGCGGACCTGGTGGACGGGGCGGGCAGTCGTGGTCGACGGGGCGTCCTGTACGGGTGAGAGGGACGGCGTCGCGTGCGGGCGGGGCGGGGCCCGGGTGGTTGTCCACAGGGTCTGACGGGTTTCGGCCGTCGGCGGTACGGTCTGCAGGAGTTGATGTTCGTCGGGGTGCGGGGGAGGCGGTCGTGGTGACGGAGGCCGGTGCCGGAGTGGGCGCGAGTGCGAGCGCGGACGGGGGCGCGGGTGAGGGTGCGCGGGTGATCCGGGGTGAGGGGCCGCGCCTTCCCCGGACGCGGGGGTTCGCCGAGTGGCCCGCCTCGGGCTCGCCGAAGGAGGAGGGCAAGGCCCTGCGCCGCCAGGTGCCGCGCGCGGCGCACGCCGGGCTCGACCTGGACCCCTCCCGCCCCGACGCGGTGACCGCGGTCGAGGAGTCCGGCCGGGGACGCCTCCCCGAACTCACGCCTATACGGGTGGGGCGGATGGCCGCCACACCGTTCGCGTTCCTGCGGGGTTCGGCGGGCCTCATGGCCCATGACCTGGCCCGTACCCCGATGACCCGCGTCACGGCACAGATCTGCGGCGACGCGCACGCGGCCAACTTCGGGCTGTACGGCGACGCCCGCGGCGGCCTGGTCATCGACCTGAACGACTTCGACGAGACGGTCGACGGCCCCTGGGAGTGGGACCTCAAGCGGCTGGCCGTGTCCCTGGTGCTCGCGGGCCGGGAGGCCGGCGCCGACGAGGACACCTGCCGCCGGGCGGCGCACGACGCGGCCGGCGCCTACCGCCGCACCATGCGCCTGCTGGCCCGGCTTCCGGTGCTGGACGCGTGGAACGCCATCGCCGACGAGGAACTCGTCTCGCACGCCGACGCCCACGACCTGCTGGGCACGCTGGAGCGGGTCTCGGAGAAGGCGCGGGCCAACACGAGCGGACGGTTCGCCGCGAAGTCGACCGAGCCGACTCCGGAGGGCGGGCGCCGCTTCGTCGACGCGGCGCCGGTGCTGCGGCGCGTCCCCGACGCGGAGGCCGCCGCGGTGGCCGCGTCCCTCGAGCAGTACGTGACCACGCTGCCGGAGGACCGGCTGCCCCTGCTGGCCCGGCACGCGGTGCACGACGTGGCCTTCCGCATCGTCGGCACGGGCAGCGTGGGCACCCGGTCCTACGTCGTCCTGCTGCTGGACCACCGGGGCGAGCCGCTCGTGCTCCAGGTGAAGGAGGCGCGGCGCTCGGTGCTGGTGCCGCATCTGGTGAGCGCCGGTTTCGAGCCTCCGGCCGTCGAGCACGAGGGGCGGCGGGTGGTCCTCGGGCAGAAGCGCATGCAGGTGGTCAGCGACTCCCTGCTGGGCTGGACCACGGTCGAGGGCCGGCCCTTCCAGGTCCGGCAGTTCCGCAACCGCAAAGGCAGCGTGGACCCCGCCGCTCTCGCCGCCGACCAGGTCGACGACTACGGCCGCATGACCGGTGCCCTGCTGGCCCGTGCCCACTCGCACAGTGCCGACCCGCGGCTCATCGCCGGCTACTGCGGCAAGAACGAGGAACTGGACGAGGCGGTGGCCGCCTTCGCCATGGCCTACGCCGACCGCACGGAGGCGGATCACGCGGACCTGGTGACGGCGGTACGGACGGGGAGGATCGCGGCGGAGACGGGGGTGTGAGCGCCGTATGAGGGGCGTTCGGTGAAGGCGGCATGAGGGGCGTTCGGTGAAGTACGTCGAGCTGGACGGCCGGGTCGGCGACCTCACCGGGGTCCTCGATCCGAGGCCGTACCTGGAGCGGTTGCCGGTACCGGGCGGGCAACTGCCTCCCGGGGCGCGCGCGTTCGCCACCGATCCGGATCACCACGCCTTCCCGGGCGGACGGTGCGTGAAGGATCTCCGGCCGGTGGAGGCCCGCCGGAGGGGGACGCGGGCCTGGAGATCCGCTTCCGGCACGACTGCTGGAAGCACGACGCGGACCTCGTCGTCCGTTACCGGGGCGTCTCCCGCTTCCAGGCCGACGTCCTCGACGGCTGCGCTCTCGACGAGGTCGGCGCGGTGATGCTCGACGAGATCCTCCCGCACCCCGGCGGCCGCACCCACGAACTGGCCTGCCGCCCCGGCACGCTCCTCGTGGTCTGCCGGGATCCGGAGGCGGAGCGGGTGGCGGCGGACCGCCCGGAGCACCGGGACTGAGGGAGCTCCCCCTCAGGGGTGGCCTACGCTGGTCGGGTGACGACCCCCGAAGCTGAGCAGTCGCGGCCCGAGGAGCGGCTCGAGAAGGCCGTACGGGCCGCTGAGCAGGCGCTGATCGAGTTCGAGATCGCGGTGGAGACCTTCCGCGTCGAGGTCGAGAACTTCTCGCGGCTCCACCACCAGAAACTCGGTCCGATGTATGCCCGGCTCGATGAGCTGGAGGCGCAGATCGCCGAGGCCACGGCCGCCCGCACCGGTGATCCGGAGGACCTGCGCAAGGCGGACGAGGCGCGGGCCCGGGTCATGCCGATGCCCGGGGTCGAGGAGCTCTTCCACGGCTGGATGGACGGCAACGGCCTGTTCCCGGAGGCCGAGGCCATGCTCACGGACCAGTCGGTGCGGCCGCCGCAGCGGGTGCGGCCCAGCGACGAGGCCCGCAAGCTCTACCGGGAGCTGGCCCGCAAGGCCCATCCCGACCTGGCGCAGGAGGATGCGGAGCGGGCGCGGCGTGAGGAGTTCATCACGCGGGTCAACGCCGCCTACGCCCGGGGCGACGAGGCCGTGCTGCGGGAGCTGGCCGAGGAGTGGGCGGCCGGCCCGGCCCCCGAGGAGCGGCGGCCCAGCCCCAGCGAGGAGCTGTACGCCCGGCTGGAGTGGCTCGCCGAGCGCAAGGAGATGCTGGCGCTGGTGGCCCGGGAGCTTGAGGAGGGCGCGATCGGCGCGATGCTCCGGATGGCGCCAGACGACCCCGACCGGCTTCTGGAGGAGATCGCCGAGCAGCTCCTGGCCGAGGTGGCGAAGCGGGAGGCCGAGCTGGCGGAGCTGACCGGCTGAGATGCCCAGGGGCTGAGGGGCTGAGGGGCTTTCGGTTCGGGGCGGTGGTCCGGGTCCGCGGCGGGCCCTGCCGGTCGGCACCGGGGTCTGGTCGCCGGGTGTCCGAGGCGGGGTCCCGGGGTGGAGTCCTGCGGCGGGCGCATCGGAGCTGCGGCGGGGCCGTCGGGAGGTGTGGGGCGTCCGGTAGCGTCGGGGGCATGAGTTTCGGAGCTGGTGTGCCCACGGTCGGGGTCGAGGACCTCAAGGACGGCGACTTCCTGCTGGACGTCCGGGAGGACGACGAGTGGAAGGCGGGTCATGCCGAAGGGGCACTGCACATTCCCATCAGCGAGTTCGTCGCGCGTTACGGCGAGCTGACCGAGGCGGCTCCGCAGGACGGGCGGGTCCATGTGATCTGCCGCTCCGGTAGCCGTTCCGCCCAGGTCACCATGTACCTCGCGCAGCAGGGCATCGACGCGGTGAACGTGGACGGCGGCATGCAGCACTGGTCGGCCGTGGGCCGCCCGGTCGTCACCGACGACGGGCAGCCCGGCTTCGTCCTGTAGTCCCGCAGCCGCACCGCCCGGACCTGCGGGTCCGTGCGGCTGCGGGCGGGTGGGGCTTCAGCCGAGGGTGCGGGCGGCCGACAGGTCGCCCAGGACCTCCTCGTGCGCCGCCGCGGGCCCAGGGGGGAGCTCCGGGTGTTCGGCCCACGCGCGGCAGCGGTGCAGCGGACAGCCGACGCGGCGAAGACGCCTCACGCGGCCTCGGCCGCCGCCCGCTGCCCCTCCGGGAAGCCGAAGTCCACGGTCTGTCCCGCCGACGGGCCGGCAGGGCTGACGACCCGCCAGGACGGAACGGGTTGCAGGAGAAGAGGACGGGAGCGGCCGGGCGCCGTGCTCCGGCCGTCGCCGTGTCCTTCCCGGCTCACCGGTCGAAGTCCACCTCCACCGCCTCGGTCAGGGGATGCGACTGGCACGCCAGTACATAGCCGGCCTCGGTCTCCTCCGGTTCCAGCGCGAAGTTGCGGTCCATCCGCACCTCGCCGGCGACGAGGAAGGCCCGGCAGGTTCCGCACACCCCGCCCTTGCAGGCGTAGGGCGCGTCGGGCCGGTTGCGCAGCACGGTCTCCAGGACCGACTCGCCGTCCGCCACGGCCCAGCTGCCACCGCGGCCGTCGAGCCGGGCGGTGACCGTGCTGTGCGCCGGGGCGGGGGAGGTGGAGGCGGGGGCTGTGACGTCCACGTGGAAGATCTCCTCGTGGATGCGGGCGCGGGCGACGCCGAGCTCCCGCAGGGCCCGCTCCGCGCCCTGCACCAGGCCGAACGGCCCGCACAGGAACCAGCCCGCCACGTCCGCCACGGGCAGCAGCGCCGGCAGCAGCCCGGTCAGGCGCTCCCGGTCCAGCCGCCCGGACGGCAACCCGGCCTGTTGTTCCTCCCGGGAGAGCACGGTGACCAGGTGCAGCCGCTGCGGATACCGGTCCTTGAGGTCGGCGACCTCCTCCAGGAACATCGTCGACGCTGCCGTACGGTCGCTGCGTATCAGGCAGAACCGGGCCTCGGGTTCGCGCGCCAGCAGGGTGGAGACGATCGACAGCACCGGGGTGATGCCGCTGCCGCCGACGATCGCCGCGTACAGACCGGGGGCGGGATCGAGGGTGAACCGGCCCGCCGGTGTCATCACCTCCAGTTCGTCCCCGACGTTGATCTCCTTGAGCGCGTAGGTCGAGAAGGCGCCGCCCTCGACCAGTCGCACGCCCACCCGCAGGGTGCGCGGGCCCTCCCCGGCGGGCTCCGGCGCGGGCGAGCAGATCGAGTACGTCCGCCGGATCTCGGCCCCGTCGGCCCTGCGCCGCAGGGCGAGGTGCTGGCCCGGCGCGTGCCGGTACTCCTCGCGCAGTGCGGAGGGGACGGTGAAGGTCAGGGCCACGGAGTCGTCGGTGAGCCGGTCCACCGCGGCCACGGGGAGCGGGTGGAAGCGGGCCATCACAACTCCTTGAAGTGGTCGAAGGGTTCACGGCAGGCCAGGCAGCGCCGCAGCGCCTTGCAGGCGGTGGAGGAGAAACGGCTGAGCAGTTCGGTGTCGGCAGAGCCGCAGTGGGGGCAGCGGACCGGGTCCTGCTCGGCGGTGCGGGTCGGTCCGAGGGTGACGCCGACCGGTCCGGCCGGGCCCTGCGCGCGCGGCGGCGCGATGCCGAACTCCCGTAGTTTGCGACGGCCTTCGGCGGAGATGTCGTCCGTCGACCAGGCGGGGGTGAGTACCGTGCGCACGGTGACCTCGCGGACGCCGTGGTCGCGCAGTGCCCGCTCGATGTCCGTGGACATCGCCTCCACGGCCGGGCAGCCGGTGTAGGTCGGGGTCAGTTCGACCTCGACGGCGTCCGTGTCGCGCACATGGACCGCGCGCAGGACGCCCAGCTCCTGGAGGGTGAGCACGGGCAGCTCGGGGTCGGGCACCGAACCGGCGACCGCGAGGAGTTCCGCCTCCAGGGGGGTGAGGGTCACCATGACGCCCCCGGGTGGCTGCGGTGCAGGTGCTGCATCTCGGCGAGCATCCGTCCGAAGGACTCCGTGTGCAGGCCCTGACGGCCCGCGCCCGCGCGCCATGCTCCGGTCCGCGGCCCCTGGGGCAGCTCCAGTCCGGCGCGGCGCAGCACGGCTCCGACCGACTCCAGCCAGATGGTCTCCAGGCCGGCCGGGTCGGTGTCGACGCCGTCCACCGGCTGGAACATCTCGCCGGTGAACCGCCACAGGGCGTCGCAGGCCCGTCGCATCCGCTCGTGGCTGACCTCGGTGCCGTCGCCGAGGCGCAGGGTCCACTGCTCGGCGTGGTCGCGGTGGTAGGCGACCTCCTTGACGGCCTTGGCCGCGAGCCCCGCGAACGGTCCCTCTCCGGCGGCCAGTCGGTCGTAGAGCAGGTGCTGGTAGGTGGAGAAGTACAGCTGGCGGGCGATGGTGTGGGCGAAGTCGCCGTTGGGCTGCTCCACCAACTGGAGGTTGCGGAAGGCGCGTTCCTCGCGGAGGTAGGCCAGTTCGTCCTCGTCGCCGGCCATCGACAGCAGGATGCGGGCCTGGCCCAGCAGGTCGAGGGCGATGTTGGCGAGAGCGACCTCCTCCTCCAGCACGGGCGCGTGGCCCATCCACTCCCCCAGGCGGTGGGAGAGCACCAGGGCGTCGTCGCCGAGGGCGAGAGCGGCGATGTTGGTGCGCGCGGTCGTGGTCACAGGTGCTTCACCCCCTCCGGGATCTCGTAGAACGTCGGGTGCCGGTACGCCTTGTCGGCGGCCGGGTCGAAGAACGGGTCCTTCTCGTCCGGTGAGGAGGCGGTGACGGCGGCGGACGGCACGACCCAGAGCGAGACGCCCTCGCCACGCCGGGTGTACAGGTCACGGGCGTTGCGCAGGGCGAATTCCGCGTCCGGCGCGTGCAGGCTGCCGGCGTGGGTGTGGGAGAGGCCGCGGCGGGAGCGCACGAAGACCTCCCACAGGGGCCAGTCGGTGTTCGTCATGCCTGCTTCGCTCCCGTCCCACGGTTCTCGCGGCTCTCGTTCTTTTCCCGGCTGTGCTTGGCCGCGTGGGCCGCGGCGGCCTCCCGGACCCAGGCGCCCTCTTCGTGTGCCCGGGTGCGCTGGCTGAGCCGCTGCTCGTTGCACGGGCCGTTGCCCTTGAGGACCTCCTTGAACTCCGTCCAGTCGATCGGGCCGAAGTCGTGGTGGCCGCGCTCCTCGTTCCACTTCAGGTCCGGGTCGGGGAGGGTGAGGTCCAGGGACTCGGCCTGCGGGACGCAGATGTCGACGAAGCGCTGGCGCAGTTCGTCGTTGGAGTGCCGCTTGATCTTCCAGGCCATCGACTGCGCGGAGTGCGCGGACTCGTCGTCGGGCGGGCCGAACATCATCAGCGAGGGCCACCACCAGCGGTCCACCGCGTCCTGGGCCATCGCGTGCTGTTCGGGGGTGCCGCGGCTGAGGGCCAGCAGCAGTTCGTATCCCTGGCGCTGGTGGAAGGACTCCTCCTTGCAGACGCGGATCATCGCGCGTGCGTACGGGCCGTAGGAGCAGCGGCACAGGGGGACCTGGTTGGTGATCGCGGCGCCGTCCACCAGCCAGCCGATCGCGCCGACGTCGGCCCAGGTCAGGGTGGGGTAGTTGAAGATCGAGGAGTACTTCTGGCGACCGGTGTGCAGCTTGTCCAGCAGCTCCTCGCGGCTCGTGCCGAGCGTTTCGGCCGCGCTGTAGAGGTACAGGCCGTGGCCCGCCTCGTCCTGGACCTTCGCCATGAGGATGGCCTTGCGGCGCAGGGAGGGCGCGCGCGTGATCCAGTTGGCTTCCGGCTGCATGCCGATGATCTCGGAGTGGGCGTGCTGGGCGATCTGGCGGACCAGCGTCGCGCGGTAGGCGTCGGGCATCCAGTCGCGTGGCTCGATGCGTTCGTCGGCGGCCACCGCGGCGTCGAAGGCGCGCTCCCAGGCGTCCTGCTCGCCGTCGGCGGTTTCCCGGCCGCCGTACCGCTGTGTGCGGGCCGTCTGGTGCGCGGCTGCTGTCGCCATGCGGTCCCCCTCGACCTCGGGCTCTCTCCGAGCCGTCTCCCGACCGATCGTTCGGTCCGTGCGATTCCATGGTGAGACGGCCGTCGTAAGGTGTCAACCGCTGTGGACAACCTGCGGGCGTTCCTGTGGAAAAACTCGGGAGGCCCGTCGGCGGCGGGGCCTCGCGGCGTACCGGACCGGCCCCGCTCGGGGGGAGGGCTGCGCGGGCCGGGTCGGGCTGAGTACCGTTCCGTGCGACGACTGTGCGACAGCCGTACAAAGGCTGTCCCGACCCGTGCCCGCGCACGCGGTGCGCGAAAGCGGGTCGACGTGGACGCGCCGGCGGGTACGAACGGGTCGCCGTGGCCCGGCGAGCAGGCGGAAGACGGACCGGAATCGGGGAACGGGGCGGAATGAACGCGTACGACGGAGGCGCCGGCCCCCCGCGGGAGGCCGATGCGCCACGCGGGCCGGAGGCGTCGGCGGAGGAGCGGCGGGTGCGGGACGACCTGCCCGGCGTCCGGACCGAGGACGCTCGGGGCGGCCTGGCAGACGTCCGATCCGAGGACGTTCAGGGCGATCCGCCCGGCGTCCGGCCCGGGGCCGTGCAGGACGGGACCCCGGCCGGAGCCGAGCCGCGGGGCGGCGTTGCCGCCCTCTCCCCGCGCTACCAGGTCGTCGCCGCCTTGGCGCTCGCCGTCGTCGCGGTCGCCGTCTGTGTCCACGTCGGCATGGTGTTCCTCCATGTCGCGCCGTCCAACACGGTCACCAAGGCGCACGGCAAGGCGATCGACGAATACGTCTACCCGGAGTTCGAGCAGAACTGGAAGCTCTTCGCGCCCAACCCGCTCCAGCAGAACATCGCCGTCCAGGTCCGCGCCGACGTCCGCACCGCCGACGGCACGGCGCGCACCACCGGCTGGTTCGACCTGTCCGCCCAGGACGGCCGGGGCATCGACGGCAACCTGGTGCCGAGCCACACCCAGCAGAACGAGCTGCGCCGCGCCTGGGACTTCTACGCCGGCTCGCACGACTCCGACAACCGCTCGACGGGCCCGCGCAGCACTCTCGCCGAGACCTACCTCTGCAACATCGTCGTGCTGCGGCTGGAACGCGGCGAGGCGGCCGGCCGGGGCGGCACCATAGAACGCGTCCAGGTCCGCTCCCGCACCACCAACGTGCCGGCGCCGTCCTGGAGCACCGACAAGGTCTCGTCGACGCCGGTCTACCGGGTGCTGCCCTGGTGGCCACTGGCCGCCGGTGACACCGAGGGAGGCATGCGGTGAACCGGTTCTCCCTGTCGGTGTCCGCCGTGATCGCGCGCGTCACCGGCTCGGCGCTCGGGCCGTACCAGAGCGCCGTGGTCCGCATCGGGTTCAGCCTGACCTGGCTGTTGTTCCTGCTGCGCGAGCTTCCCCACCGTGCGGAGCTGTACGGTCCCGACGGCCCGTGGAGCTGGGAGCTGGCCCGGCGGCTCATCGACGACAACGGCGCCTTCACGGCCCTGATGTGGTCGGACGGCCGGGGCTGGTTCGAGACGGTGTACGCGCTGTCGGTCCTGTCGAGCCTGCTGCTGCTGCTGGGCTGGCGCACCCGCACCATGTCGGTGCTGTTCATGGTGGGCGTGCTCTCGCTGCAGAACCGCAGCGTCTTCGTGGGCGACGGCGGCGACAACGTCCTGCACCTGATGTCGATGTACCTGGTCTTCCTGCGCTGCGGCCGGGTCTGGTCGCTGGACGCGCGGCGGGAGCGGCGCGCGGCCGAGGCACGCGCGCGTGGGGAGCGCGTCACCGACCGGGTCGGGCCCGCCCTGTGGAGCGTGTCCGGCGTGGTGCTGGTCGCGGTGACCGCGGGCGGCCGGCTCGACGGCGACTGGACCGTGCCGCTGATCCTGTGGACGGTGTGGGCCGCGCTGGGCGTGCGGTGGGCCGTCGGGCGCCTCGTGACGTCCGCGCAGCCCCGGATCCTGCTCGACGTGATCACCGACGTCCTGCACAACGGCGCCCTGCTGGTGATCATGGCGGAGGCCTGTCTGATCTACGCGACGGCCGGCTGGTACAAGATCCAGGGCTCGCGCTGGCAGGACGGCACCGCCGCCTACTACCCGCTGCACCTGGACTACTTCTCCCCCTGGCCGGCGCTCGGCGATCTGCTGTCGTCCAGCGGCACCATGGTGATGCTCGTGACGTACGGGACGGTCATCGTGCAGGTCGCCTTCCCGTTCACCCTGTTCAACCGGCGGGTGAAGAACGTCCTGCTCGTCGCCATGATCGCCGAGCACACCGCGATCGCGGTGCTCCTCGGGCTGCCGTTCTTCTCCCTGGCGATGATCGCGACGGACGCGGTCTTCCTGCCGACGTCGTTCCTGCGGAGGCTGGGCGGCTGGGCCGCGCGCGTGTGGGAGGCGTTGCTGCCGCGGCGCGGTGCCGCGGTGCCCGAGCAGCGGAGGGCGCACGAGCCGGGGGACGCCGAGCCCAGCCGCGTAGGCTTCCCGGCATGACCGATCCCGATCCGCTCGGCCGGTGGCGCCGGCTCGCCGACGGCTGTGTGCTGCTCGACGGCTTCCACGCCGTGAAGCACGCCGTGCGCTTCGGGGCCGACGTGCCGGTGGCGGTCGCCGTGGACCGGCGGGCGGCGCTCGCCCTCGCCGACGATCTCGCCCCCGACGTGAGGGTGGCACTGGAGGCGCTCCTGACGGAGGTGCCGGAGGCGGTCTACGCCTCGCTGGTGCCGCGGCCGCATCCCACCGCCGTGGCCGCCCTGGCGGTACGGCCGTCCCGCGAGGCCAATCTGCGGGTGCTGTCCCGCACGCCCCGCCCGGCGCCCGTCGTGGTCCTCGACGATCCGCGCAACCTCGGCAACGCGGGTGCCGTGATCCGGCTGGCCGCCGGCTTCGGGGCGACCGGCGTGGTCACCACCGGCACGCTCGACCCCTGGCACCCGACCGTGGTGCGTGGCGGCGCCGGCCTGCACTTCGCGACCGCCGTGGAGCGGCTGACCGCCGACGAGCTGCCGGCCGGGCCGGTGTTCGCGCTCGACCCGGAAGGGGAGGACATCCGGGGCGTGAAGCTCCCGGACGACGCCGTCCTCGCCTTCGGTTCGGAGCGCAGCGGGCTGTCCGGGGTGCTGCGCGCGCGGGCCGACCACCTGCTGGCCCTTCCGATGCGCCCCCAGGTCTCCAGCTACAACCTCGCGACCAGTGTGGCCATGACGCTGTACCACTGGAGCGCGACCGGGGGCGCCCCGCGCGCTTAGGTTCTTTCGTGTGGATCAGGCCAGGCTCCGCGAGCCCGGCCTGATCCACACGAAGGGAACCAGGTCCCGCGCGGGTCCTCAGGCCTCCCGGCGGACCTCGACCACGCGGAAGCGGTTCGCCACGAACGCGCCGTCGGTGAGCGCGGCGTTGGCCGCCGGATTGCCGCCCGAGCCGTGGAAGTCGGAGAAGGCGGCCGTCTGGTTGACGTACACCCCGCCGGTGAGGTTGAGCGAGAGCTGCGCCGCCTCCTCGAGGCAGACCTCCTGGACGGCCCGCTCCACCTCCTCGTCGCTCGTGTACGCGCCGACCGTCATCGCGCCCTTCTCGCGGACCGTGCGCCGCAGCAGCTCGACGGCGTCCGCCGCCGAGTCGACCGCGACGGCGAAGGAGACCGGTCCGAAGCACTCGCTCATGTAGGCCGCCTCGTCCTCGGGCTTGGCCCCGTCGAGCTTGACGATCACCGGGGTGCGCACGACGGCGCCCGGGAACTCGGGGTTGCTCACCTCGCGGGAGGCCAGGGCGACCTCGCCGAGACCGGCCGCGGCCTCCAGGCGGGCCTGCACGTCCGGGTTGACGATCGCGCCCAGCAGGGCGTTCGCGCGCGCGTCGTCGCCGAGGAGGCCGTCGACCGCGCGGGCCAGGTCGGCGACGACCTCGTCGTAGGTCTTGGGCCCCTCGTCGGTACGGATGCCGTCACGGGGGATCAGCAGGTTCTGCGGGGTGGTGCACATCTGGCCGCTGTACAGGGAGAGCGAGAACGCCAGGTTGGACAGCATGCCCCGGTAGTCGGCGGCCGACTCGACGAGCACCGTGTTGACGCCGGCCTTCTCGGTGTAGACCTGCGCCTGGCGGGCGTTGGCCTCCAGCCAGTCGCCGAAGGCGGTCGAGCCGGTGTAGTCGACGATCCTGATCTCGGGGCGGGTGGCCAGGGTCTTGGCGATGCCCTCGCCGGGCCGCTCGGCGGCGAGCGCCACCAGGTTCGGGTCGAAGCCCGCCTCCGCGAGCACCTCGCGCGCGACGGCCACGGTCAGCGCGAGCGGCAGCACCGCGCGCGGGTGGGGCTTCACCAGGACCGCGTTGCCGGTGGCGAGGGAGGCGAACAGGCCCGGATAGCCGTTCCACGTCGGGAAGGTGTTGCAGCCGATCACCAGGGCGATCCCGCGCGGCACCGGCGTGAACTGCTTGGTCAGCGCCAGCGGGTCGCGCTTGCCCTGCGGCTTGGTCCACTCCGCCGTCTCGGGCGTGCGGACCTGCTCCACGTACGCGTACGCCACCGCCTCCAGGCCGCGGTCCTGCGCGTGCGGGCCGCCCGCCTGGAACGCCATCATGAAGGCCTGGCCGGAGGTGTGCATGACCGCGTGCGCGAACTCGTGGGTCCGGTCGCTGACGCGCTTGAGGATCTCCAGGCAGACCACCGCGCGCATCTCCGCCCCCGCGTCCCGCCAGGCGCGCTGACCGGCCTTCATGGCGGGCAGCAGCTCGTCGATGTCCGCGTGCGGATACTCGACGCCCAGCTCGATGCCGTACGGCGAGACCTCGCCGCCCACCCAGCCGTCGGTGCCGGGCTGGCCGAGGTCCAGGCGGGTGCCCAGGACGCCGTCGAAGGCCGCCTTGCCCGCCGCCGCGTCCAGGCTGCCGTCGGCGCCGTAGGCCTTGGGGTGCTCGGGGTGCGGGGACCAGTACGCGCGGGTGCGGATCGCTTCCAGGGCCTGGTCGAGAGTGGGCCGGTGCTTGGCGATCAAGGCGTGAGCGGTGAGTTCGGCGGCCATGCGGGACCAACTCCTCGTCTGGAGAACTCTTCGTCGAGCTCTGGACCTGGACGGAAACAGGGACAGGAACGGGCAGTCAGGGTTAGAGTAACCGAACGATCGGTCGGGACAAGGGGGTCCGCCGCATCTGTGGAAAACCCCGTGCGGGAGGATCGCGCACATGACAGCACTCGACCTCAGCAGCCCCGTGGCCGTCGTCGGCACCGGCACCATGGGCCAGGGCATCGCCCAGGTCGCGCTGACCGCGGGCCACCCGGTGCGGCTGTACGACGCCGTCGCCGGGCGCGCGGGAGAAGCGGCCGCCACGATCGGTGCCCGTCTCGACCGGCTCGTCGAGAAGGACCGTCTCACCGCCGCCGAGCGGGACGCCGCCCGCGCCCGCCTCACCCCCGTGGACGGCCTCGCCGGACTCGCGGACTGCGCGCTGGTCGTGGAGGCCGTCCTGGAGCGGCTGGACGTCAAGCAGGAGTTGATGCGCGCCCTGGAGGACGTGGTCGGCGAGGACTGTCTGCTCGCCACGAACACCTCCTCCCTGTCGGTGACGGCCATCGGAGGCGCCCTGCGCAACCCGGGCCGTCTCGTCGGTCTGCACTTCTTCAACCCGGCGCCGCTGCTGCCGCTGGTCGAGGTCGTCTCGGGGTTCGCCACCGACGTCTCGTCGGCCACGCGCGCGTACGAGACCGCCCGTGCCTGGGGCAAGACGCCCGTCGCCTGCGCCGACACCCCGGGGTTCATCGTCAACCGCATCGCCCGGCCCTTCTACGCCGAGGCCTTCGCGGTCCACGAGGCGCAGGGCGCCGACCCGGCCACCATCGACGCGGTCCTGCGCGAGTCCGGCGGCTTCCGGATGGGGGCGTTCGAACTCACCGACCTGATCGGCCAGGACGTCAACGAGTCCGTCACGCACTCCGTGTGGCAGTCCTTCTTCCAGGACGTGCGCTTCGCCCCCTCGCTGTCCCAGCGCCGCCTGGTCGAGTCCGGCCGCCTGGGCCGCAAGACCGGACAGGGCTGGTTCGACCACCGCGACGGCGCCGAGCGGGCCGAGCCGCACACCGCGGAGAAGCGCCGGCCGCCCGCGTACGTGGTCGCCGAGGGCGACCTGGGACCCGCCTCGGAGCTGCTGGTGATGATCCGCGAGGCGGGCATCCAGGTCCGCGAGGAGGACGAGGACGGCGGCACCCGCCTGGTGCTGCCGAGCGGCGGCCAGCTCGCCCTCGCCGACGGCCAGACCTCGGTGGAGTTCCGGGACGTCGTCTACTTCGACCTCGCCCTGGACTACCGCAAGGCCACCCGCATCGCCGTGTCCGCCTCCCAGGACACCCCCCAGCAGACGCTCTCCGAGGCCGTCGGCCTCTTCCAGGCGCTCGGCAAGGACGTCAGCGTCATCGGCGACGTCCCCGGCATGATCGTCGCCCGTACGGTCGCGCGGATCGTCGACCTCGCGCACGACGCCGTCGCCAAGGGCGTCGCCACCGAGGAGGACGTCGACACCGCGATGCGCCTGGGCGTCAACTACCCGCTCGGCCCCTTCGAGTGGAGCCGCAGGCTCGGCCGGGTCTGGGCCCACGACCTCCTGGAGGAGCTGCACCTGCGTGAGCCCTCCGGCCGCTACGCGCCCTCTCTGGCGCTCTACCGCCACGGACACTCCGCCGACAAGCGGGAGGGCACCCCATGACCACGGCCAAGCGCGACACGTACACCCCGGAGACCCTGCTCTCGGTCGCCGTGCAGGTCTTCATCGAGCGCGGCTACGACGGCACCTCCATGGAGCACCTCTCCAAGGCGGCCGGCATCTCCAAGTCGTCGATATACCACCACGTCAGCGGCAAGGAGGAACTGCTGCGGCGGGCGGTGAGCCGGGCGCTGGACGGACTGTTCGCGATCCTCGACGAGGAGCACGCGCGTGTGGGACGTGCGGTGGAGCGTCTGGAGTACGTCGTGCGGCGCATGGTCGAGGTGCTCATCTCCGAACTGCCGTACGTGACGCTGCTGCTGCGGGTGCGCGGCAACACCGCCACCGAGCGGTGGGCGCTGGAGCGGCGGCGCGACTTCGACCACCGGGTGGCCGCGTTGCTGAGGGCGGCCGCCGCCGACGGGGACGTACGCGGTGACGTGGAGGTGCGGCTCGCGACCAGGCTCGTCTTCGGCATGATCAACTCGATCGTCGAGTGGTACCGCCCGGACGGGCGGGGCATGGGCGAGCGCGAGGTGGGCGACGCGGTCGCCCGGCTGGTGTTCTCAGGGCTGCGGCGGGCCTGAGGTCATCCCTGCGGCTCCAGGTCCTCCTCCTCGAACACCAGCAGCGTGCGCGTGCTGAGCACCTCCGGGATCGCCTGGAGACGGGTGAGCACCAGTTCGCGCAGTGACCTGTTGTCGGGCGTGTGCACCAGCAGCAGGACGTCGAAGTCGCCGCCCACCAGGGCGATGTGGGAGGCGCCGGGCAGCTGCCTGAGCTGCTCGCGGACCGTGCGCCAGGAGTTCTGGACGATCTTCAGCGTGACGTAGGCGGACGTTCCGTGGCCCGCGCGCTCATGGTCCACGCGCGCGCCGAAGCCGCGGATCACGCCGTCCTCGATGAGCCGGTTGATGCGTGCGTAGGCGTTGGCGCGCGACACGTGGACCCGCTCGGCGACCGACCGTATCGAGGCCCGGCCGTCCGCCTGGAGCATCTGGAGGATGTCCTGGTCGATGGCGTCGAGCGGTCGGGGCGGGGCCTTGGCCTCCGGGCGCGGCGGGGCCATCGTCTCCGCGCGCGGTGGGGCCGTGGTCTCCGCGCGCGGCGGTGAGCTGCCGTCCTGGCTCTCGGCGCTCTCGGCGCTTTCGGCCATTTGTTCAGCTGCCATGTCCCCCCGCCTCTTCGCCGTGGACGTCCTGCACCCATCTCAGGTTGTGAGGAACCGTTTGTCCACAGCCTGGGGGGCCCTGTAGCCAAAATGTGCCGACGACCGAACAATCGGTAGGTGAGGCGGGTCACAGCCGACCCGTCCCCCGTAGCCACTCCCACGAGGAGGTGCCGTCATGACGGTCATGGAGCAGCGGGGCGGATACCGGCCGACACCGCCGCCCGCCTGGCAGCCCCGCACCGACCCCGCGCCGCTGCTGCCCGACGCGGAGCCGTACCGCGTCCTCGGCACCGAGGCGGCCGCGCAGGCCGACCCGGAGCTGCTGCGCAGGCTCTACGCCCAGCTGGTGCGCGGCCGTCGGTACAACGCGCAGGCCACCGCCCTGACCAAGCAGGGCCGCCTCGCCGTCTACCCCTCCAGCACCGGCCAGGAGGCCTGCGAGGTCGCCGCCGCCCTCGTCCTCCAGGAACAGGACTGGCTCTTCCCCAGCTACCGCGACACCCTCGCGGTCGTCGCCCGCGGCGTGGACCCGGTGGAGGCCCTCACGCTGCTGCGCGGCGACTGGCACACCGGCTACGACCCCTACGAGCACCGCGTGGCCCCCCTGAGCACCCCGCTCGCCACGCAGCTCCCGCACGCCGTGGGCCTCGCGCACGCCGCCCGCCTCAAGGGCGACGACGTGGTGGCGCTCGCCATGGTCGGCGACGGCGGCACCAGCGAGGGCGACTTCCACGAGGCGCTGAACTTCGCCGCCGTCTGGCGGGCGCCGGTCGTCTTCCTCGTCCAGAACAACGGGTTCGCGATCTCCGTCCCGCTCGCCAAGCAGACCGCCGCGCCCTCGCTGGCCCACAAGGCCGTCGGATACGGCATGCCCGGCCGGCTGGTCGACGGCAACGACGCGGCCGCCGTGCACGAGGTGCTCGCCGACGCCGTACGGCACGCGCGCGCGGGTGGCGGTCCCACGCTCGTCGAGGCGATCACCTACCGCGTGGACGCCCACACCAACGCCGACGACGCGACCCGCTACCGCGGCGACGCCGAGGTCGAGACCTGGCGCGGGCACGACCCGATCGACCTGCTGGAGCACGAGCTGACCGCGCGCGGGCTGCTCGACGAGGAGACGAGGCAGGCGGCGCGGGACGCCGCCGAGACCATGGCCGCCGACCTGCGCGCCCGCATGAACCAGGACGCCCCGCTCGACCCCATGGACCTCTTCGCCCATGTGTACGCCGAGCCCACCACGCAACTCCGTGAACAGCGCGCCCTGCTGCAGGCCGAGATCGAGGCGGAGCAGGGAGGAACGCACTGATGACCACTGTCGCCGTCAAGCCCGCCACCATGGCGCAGGCCCTCACGCGCGCCCTGCGCGACGCGATGGCCGCCGACCCGTCCGTGCACGTCCTCGGTGAGGACGTGGGCACCCTCGGCGGCGTCTTCCGGGTCACCGACGGACTCGCCGCGGAGTTCGGCGAGGACCGTTGCACGGACACCCCGCTGGCCGAGGCGGGCATCCTCGGCACCGCGGTCGGCATGGCCATGTACGGCCTGCGCCCGGTCGTGGAGATGCAGTTCGACGCCTTCGCCTACCCGGCGTTCGAGCAGCTCGTCAGCCACGTCGCCCGCATGCGCAACCGCACCCGCGGCCGCATGCCGCTGCCCGTCACGATCCGCGTCCCCTACGGCGGCGGCATCGGCGGCGTCGAGCACCACAGCGACTCCTCCGAGGCCTACTACATGGCCACCCCCGGGCTGCACGTCGTCACGCCCGCCACGGTCGCCGACGCCTACGGTCTGCTGCGTGCCGCCATCGCCTCCGACGATCCGGTCGTCATCCTCGAACCCAAGCGCCTGTACTGGTCGAAGGACTCCTGGAACCCTGAGGAGCCGGCAGCCGTTGAACCCATCGGCCGCGCGGTGGTGCGGCGCTCGGGCCGGAGCGCCACACTCATCACGTACGGGCCGTCGGTGCCCGTGTGCCTCGAAGCCGCCGAGGCGGCCCGGGCCGAGGGCTGGGACCTCGAAGTCGTCGACCTGCGCTCCCTGGTGCCGTTCGACGACGAGACGGTCACCGCCTCGGTGCGGCGGACCGGACGGGCGGTCGTCGTCCATGAATCGGGCTCCTTCGGAGGCCCGGGCGGGGAGATCGCGGCCCGCGTCACGGAGCGCTGCTTCCACCACCTGGAAGCACCGGTGCTGCGCGTCGCCGGGTTCGACATCCCCTACCCGCCGCCGATGCTGGAGCGCCACCACCTGCCCGGCGTCGACCGCATCCTGGACGCCGTGGCGCGTCTGCAGTGGGAGGCCGAGAGCTGATGGCACAGGTGCTGGAGTTCAAGCTCCCCGACCTCGGGGAGGGACTCACCGAGGCGGAGATCGTCCGCTGGCTGGTCGAGGTCGGTGACGTCGTCGCCGTCGACCAGCCGGTCGTCGAGGTCGAGACGGCCAAGGCCATGGTCGAGGTCCCCTGCCCCTACGGCGGTGTGGTCACCGCCCGCTTCGGCGAGGAGGGTACGGAACTGCCCGTCGGCGCCCCGCTGATCACGGTCGCCGTGGGCGCACCGGCCTCCGGCGACGCGACGGACGGCCCGGACGCCCCGGTCACCGAGGGCACCCAGAGCGCGTCGGCCGCCGCGGGCGCCCAGGGCTCGGGCAACGTCCTCGTGGGGTACGGCACCTCCGAGGCGCCCGCGCGCCGCCGCAGGGTGCGGCCGGACCGGCCGGCCCCCGCCCCCGTGCCCGTGGCGCCGACGGTGGCCTCGGCGAACGGGGGAGCGCGGACCGCCGAGACGGCGGACGGCCCCGTGGCGGTGATCTCCCCCCTCGTGCGCAGGCTGGCCCGTGAGAACGGCATCGACCTGAGGGAGCTGACCGGCTCCGGTCCTGACGGCCTGATCCTGCGGGCCGACGTGGAGTACGCGCTGCGGGCCGCGGCCGCGCAGGGCCGGACCACGACGGCGACTGCCGAGCCGCACCCGCGTGTGGCCTCACAGGCGGCGGTCGTCACCCCCGCCCCCACCACAGCCACGTCCGGCACCCGCATCCCGCTCAAGGGCGTCCGCGGGGCCGTCGCCGACAAGCTCTCCCGCAGCCGGCGCGAGATTCCCGACGCGACCTGCTGGGTCGACGCGGACGCGACCGAGCTGATGCGTGCCCGTACGGCGATGAACGCGGCCGGGGGGCCGAAGATCTCCCTCCTGGCGCTCCTGGCCCGGATCTGCACCGCGGCCCTGGCCCGCTTCCCGGAGCTCAACTCCACCGTCGACCAGGAAGCCAGGGAGGTCGTCCGCCTGGACCACGTCCACCTCGGCTTCGCCGCCCAGACCGAGCGGGGTCTCGTGGTGCCCGTCGTCCGCGACGCGCACGCCCGCGACACCGAGGGACTCGGCGCGGAGTTCGCCCGGCTCACCGAGGCGGCCCGCACCGGCACCCTCACACCGGCCGATCTGACCGGCGGCACGTTCACGCTGAACAACTACGGCGTCTTCGGCGTCGACGGCTCCACGCCGATCATCAACCACCCCGAGGCCGCCATGCTCGGTGTCGGCCGCATCGTGCCCAAGCCCTGGGTGCACGAGGGTGAACTGGCCGTGCGTCAGGTCGTCCAGCTCTCGCTCACCTTCGACCACCGGGTGTGCGACGGCGGCACGGCGGGCGGCTTCCTGCGCTACGTGGCGGACTGCGTGGAACAGCCGGCGGTGCTGCTGCGCACCCTGTGACCGTGTGGGCACTCCGCCGTTCCGTGTGATCGGAGTGCCGCGCATACTCGGGGGGTGACTCCGAACGAGCCGCGGGCGGTCACCTCCGGCGATCGCCCCGCCCAGGACGCCGCCGCGCCTTTCGAGCAGGGCGTCGGCGTCCCCCTCGTCCGCCGTGCCGACGGCCACGATGCCGTCGTGCTCGCCGGTGGTGGCGCCCGCCGGCTCGGCGGCGCCGACAAGCCCGGTGTGCGGGTGGGCGGGCGCGCCCTGCTCGACCGGGTGCTCGGAGCCTGCGCCGACGCGGAGACCACGGTCGTCGTCGCGGACCCGCGGCCGACCGTCCGGCCCGTGCGCTGGGCACGCGAGGATCCGCCCGGCGTGGGACCGGTGGCGGCACTCGGCGCCGGGCTGCGCCAGGTCACCGCGGGCTCCGTCGTCGTCCTCTCCGCCGACCTGCCGTTCCTCGCGGCGGACACCGTCCGGCGGCTGCTGGCCGCCCTGAACGCGGAGGGTGCCGAGGGCGCGCTGCTCACCGACGCCGACGGCCGTGACCAGCCGCTCGTCGCCGCCTACCGCACGTCCGCCCTGCGCCGTGAACTCTCGGCGCTCGGCGAGGAACACGGCGGCCTCACGGGGCTGCCCCTGCGCCGGCTGACCGCCGGTCTCGACCTCACCCGCGTCCCCGATCCCGTCGCGTCCTTCGACTGCGACACCTGGGACGACATCGCCGCCGCCAGAGCACGCATCAGGGAGCATGGCCACGTGTTGGACGAATGGATTTCCGCAGTCAAGAACGAGCTGGGCATCGATCTCGAGGTCGACACCGGTGCCCTGCTCGACCTCGCCCGCGACGCCGCCCACGGAGTGGCCCGGCCGGCGGCTCCCCTGACCACTTTCCTGGTGGGTTACGTCGCCGGGCGGGCCGGGGGAGGCCCGGAAGCCGTCGCCGAGGCGACCCGCAAGGCCACCGCCCTGGCGATCCGCTGGGCGGAGGAGGCCGACGGGACCGGTGGGGCCGCTCCCGGTGCCGGGTCCACCCCGGGACAGCCCGACGTGGCCCCCGACGCCACGCCCGACACCCGCCCGGACGCAGGATGACCGCCCCCGGCATCCGGGACGGTGAGGACGCCGAAGAGGATCTCGACGTCGAGGAGGTGCTCGCCCTCGTGAAGCACGGCAACCGACCCGCCCGTCCGGCCGCCGGCGCCACACCCGTCCCGGCGGTCACACACGGGGAGGGGCATGGCTCGCACGCCGACACCGCCCCCGCCCGCGAAGTACGCCACGGGAAGGCCGTCGCCACCCCCTGGGCCGACGCCCGAGCCCGCGCCGGCCGTGCCGCCCGTTCCCTCGCCGCCCGCAGCACGCCCGTCTCCGTGGCTCTGGAAGACGCCCTCGGCCTCGTCCTGGCCGCTCCCCTCACCGCCCTGACCGACCTGCCCCCCTTCGACACCTCCGCGATGGACGGCTGGGCGGTCGCGGGGCCCGGTCCCTGGGCCGTACGCGACCAAGGTGTTCTGGCCGGAGGGGCCGGACCCGTACGCCTCGTCGACGGCGAGGCCGTCCGGATCGCCACCGGCGCCCGGATCCCCTCGGACACGACCGCGGTGCTGCGCAGCGAGCACGGCCGCACCGACGAGAAGGGCCGTCTGTACCCCGACCGGGATCTCCCGCACGGACAGGACATCCGTCCGCGCGGCCAGGAGTGCCGCAGCGGTGACCAGTTGCTCCCCTCCGGAGCGGTGGTGACCCCGGCCGTGCTCGGGCTCGCCGCGGCCGCCGGATACGACACGCTCGCCGCGGTCCCCCGCCCTCGTGTCGAGGTGCTCGTCCTCGGCGACGAACTGCTCACCGAGGGCCGCCCGCACGACGGACTCATCCGGGACGCGCTCGGACCGATGCTTCCGCCGTGGCTGCGGGCGATGGGCGCCGAGGTGGTGGCGCTGCGCAGGCTCGGCGACGACGCGGAAGCCCTGCACCAGGCTCTCACCACGTCCACGGCCGATCTGATCGTCACCACCGGCGGGACGGCCGCAGGGCCCGTCGATCATGTTCACCCCATTCTGTGCCGCATCGGCGCCGAACTGCTGGTCGACGGGGTCGAGGTGCGTCCCGGCCATCCGATGCTGCTGGCCGGGATCACGGAGGGCCGGTACCTCGTCGGCCTGCCGGGCAACCCCCTCGCGGCCGTCTCCGGGCTCCTCACGCTCGCCGAGCCCCTGCTGCGCACCCTCGCCGGCCGCCCCGCCCCGGAGCCGTACACGTTGCCCCTGCGGGAGGCGGCGCACGGTCATCCGAGGGACACCCGGCTCGTCCCGGTCGTCCTGCGAGGCGATCACGCTGTACCGCTGCACTACAACGGCCCGGCGATGCTGCGGGGTATCGCGGCGGCCGACGCGCTCGCCGTCGTACCGCCCGGTGGTGCGGGGGCCGGCCAGGAGACGGAACTGCTCGATCTGCCGTGGGCGGCAGCCGGGGTCGGCGCCTGTTTCACGTGAAACACCTGAAGAAGGCGAGTCGTCCGGGTGTTTCACGTGAAACACCCGGACGACTCGCCTCGGCCTGTTTCACGTGAAACATCCCTGTGAAAGAGGGTGCCGTCAGAAGCGTGGCGCCCTGTTCACGACTGCTCGACCACCTTCGCCCGGCTCACCGTGATCACCCGGTCCCCCGCCTGAAGCTGCGTGAGGCGGGGGTCGGCGAAGTCCAGCAGGTCCTTGCCGCGGACGACCGCCACCACCAGGTCCGTGGACGCGCGCGGCGACTTGCCCGCCTCCTGCCTGGTGACGGGGCGCTCGATGAGATCCAGGCCGCTGCCCAGCGTCATGAGGTCCTCCAGGGTTCTGGCCACGGTCGGGCTGACCATGGAGACGCCCAGCAGCCGGCCGGCGGAGCTGGAGCTGGTGACCACCGTGTCCGCACCGCTCTGCTTGAGCAGCGGCACGTTCTCGTCCTCCCTCGCGGTGACGACGATCGTGGCGCGCTTGTTCAGCTGGCGGGCGGTGAGCGTGACCAGGGCGGCGGTGTCGTCGCGCTGCGGGGCCACGATCACCCGGGAGGCGTGGGCGACCTCGGCCTTGAGCAGCGTCTCCGAACGGGTGGCGTCCCCGACCACCGACACCAGCCCGTCGTCCCCGGCCGCGTGCGCGGCCTTGCTCTGGGCGTCCACCACGACGATCTGCTCCTTGGGAACGCCCTGTCCGACGAGCGTCTTCACCGCGTGCCGGCCCTTGGTGCCGTAGCCGACGACCACGACATGCCGGTGGGTGCGGCTGCGCCAGCGGTGGATGCGGACCTGCTGACGGGTGCGCTCGGTGAGGACTTCGAGGGTCGTGCCGACCAGGATGATCAGGAACAGCACGCGCAGCGGCGTGATGACGAGGATGTTGACGAGTCGGGCCGAGTCGCTGACGGGGGTGATGTCGCCGTAGCCGGTGGTGGAGAGGGTGACGGTGGCGTAGTAGGCGGCGTCGAGGAAGTCGACGGAGCCGTCGGAGTTGTCGTTGTAGCCGCCTCGGTCGAGGTAGACGATCAGTGTGGTGACCATCAGCACCAGCAGACCGAGGGCGAGGCGCCGCAGCACCTGCTGGAGCGGGGGGAGGGCGCTCTGCAGCGGCATCGTGATGGAGCGGCCCGCCTCGGCGTCGTCCCGTGCTTCGGCGCGCGAGCGGTACCACAGGGACCGGAAGAGAGAGAGCCGTCCCGGCCCGGCCGACTGTCGTTCATGGTCTCGCATCGCGTGGCCCCCTGTGGTGGTGATCCGATCGGTGGGCACCATGGTTCCCGGCGGAGTTGCGCCCATCGCACGCGACACCCGTTCGCCCACTGACCTTTCGCCCAGCAACCCGGAGGTCCCCCTTGCGCGACCACACTGTCGTCGTCGGATTCGGCACGAAAGGCCGGTCCGCGATCCGGACCGCCTGCACGGCGGGCCTGCGGAAGGAGCAGGTCGTCGTGATCGATCCCGGTGCCAGGATGATCGAGGCGGCGACGGCCGAGGGCTACGAGGGCGTGGTCGGTGACGGCACCCGCAGTGACGTCCTGCGGCGGGCGGAGGTGCAGCGGGCCGGGCGGATCATCATCGCGACGGAACGCGACGACACGGCCGTGCTCGTGGCCCTGACGGCCCGCCAGCTCAACCCGCGGGCGAAGATCGTGGCCGCGGTGCGCGAGGAGGAGAACGCGCCGCTGCTGAAGCAGTCCGGCGCCGACGAGGTCATCACCAGTGCGGGAGCGGCCGGGCGGCTTCTCGGCCTGTCCGTGCTCAGCCCCGCGGCGGGCCGGGTGATGGAGGACCTCATCCACCAGGGCAGTGGACTCGACCTCGTCGAACGGCCGGTCACCAAGGCCGAGGCGGGGCGCATCCCGCGCGAGACGGACGACCTGGTGGTGAGCGTCGTGCGCGGTCACCGGGTGCTGGCCTACGACGATCCGGCCATCGGAGTGCTGGAGTTGACGGACCGTCTCGTCACCATCGTGCGTGTGCCGCCGAAGCCGCCGAAGGCGCTGCGCTTCTGACCGGGCCGGACACCCCTCTGACCGGGCCGCACACCCCGGCCCGCGGCTGAGAGAGGCGCCACCGCAAGTCGGGGTGGTAGGGCCCAACCGCTACTTGCGGTTGTAGAGGCGCATCGTGACGGGCCCGAAGACCAGTAGGAACACTCCCGCCCAGCCCAGGGACCAGGCGACCTCGGCGGCCGGCCAGTCGCCGGCCATCAGCCCGCGCACCGCGGACGCGAGGTGGGTGACCGGGCTGTTGTTCACGAACGCCTGGAGCCAGCCCGGCATGGTCCTCGGGTCGACGAACACGTTGGACAGGAAGGTCAGCGGGAAGATCACCATCATGCTGACGCCCATCACCGACTTCTCGGTGCGCAGCAGCAGACCGAACATGGTCCAGATCCACGAGAACGCGAACGAGAAGACGATCAGCAGGGCGACGCCGGCGAGGACCCCGAGGACCCCGCCGTCCGCCCGGTAGCCGAGGATCATGCCGACGGTGAGCATCACCACGGACGCGATGGCGTAGCGCAGGGCGTCTCCGAGGAGGTAGCCGACCATCGTCGACGGCCGCCAGATCGGCAGCGAGCGGAACCGGTCGAAGACGCCCTTCTCGATGTCCGTGTTCACCGACACGCCCGTGTACATGGTGATCATCACGACCGACATCACGAGGATGCCGGGCAGCAGGAACTGGATGTACTCCTCGGGCGACCCGGCCAGTGCGCCCCCGAAGAGGTACGTGTACATCAGCACCATCATGATCGGGAACGCCGTGACGTCGAACAGCTGCTCCGGCACGTGTTTGATCTTGAGGCCGGCCCGCCAGCCGAAGGTGAGGGAGGCCGACCAGGCGCTCGGCCGCCGCGGGCGCTTTTCGGCGACCAGCAGTGCCGCGAGGGAGTCGGCGCGGACCGGTGCGAGGTCGCGGGTCTCGTTCGTCGTCGCGGTGCTCATGCGGCCACCTCGTCGTTCAGGGCGTCGTCCGCCTGGGTGTCGTGTCCGGTGAGGGCGAGGAAGACCTCGTCCAGGCTGGGCTGGCCCAGCGAGAAGTTGTCGACGGTGACACCGGCCCTGGCCAGCTCGGCCAAGGCCCGGGCGGCCTGCTCGGCGGCCGTGTCGCCGGCCGTCGCCGCCAGCCGGGCCGTCAGGGCCACCGGGTCGGGGTCGTGCTGCACCAGCGCGCCCAGGACCCTGCTCAGCACCTCGGCGGCCTGTCGGCGCTGTGCGGCGTCCCGCAGCCGCAGATGGACGGACCCGGCGCCCACGGACGCCTTCAGCTCGCCCTTCGTGCCTTCGGCGATCACCTTGCCGCGGTCGATGACGGCGATGCGGGACGCCAGCTGGTCGGCCTCGTCCAGGTACTGCGTGGTCAGCAGCACGGTGGTGCCCTGCGCGACCACCGCTCGCACGATGTCCCACACCTGGTTGCGGCTGCGCGGATCGAGCCCGGTCGTCGGCTCGTCGAGGAAGAGCAGGTCGGGCGTGCTGAGGAGGGACGCGGCGATGTCGATACGGCGGCGCATGCCGCCCGAGTAGTGCTTGACCTGTTTCGAGGCCGCGTCGGTGAGCCCGAAGGCCTCCAGCAGCTGCGCGGACCGCTCGCGCGCGGCCTTCTTGGCGTGCCCGAGGAGCCGGGCCAGCAGCACCAGGTTCTCGGCGCCGGTGAGGTCCTCGTCCACGGACGCGTACTGCCCGGTGAGGCTGACCAGGCCGCGCACCGTGTCGGCCTCGTGGACGACGTCGTGGCCGAAGACGTGGGCCTGGCCGCCGTCGGGTCGCAGCAGGGTGGCGAGGATCTTCACGGTGGTGGTCTTGCCCGCGCCGTTGGGGCCGAGGACGCCGTAGACGGTGCCGGCGGGGACGGCGAGGTCCACGCCGTCCACGGCCCTGGTCCCGCCGAACGTCTTCACCAGGCCCGCGGTCTCGATCGCCAGGCCGGCGGTGTGCTGGCTCATGGTGGGGTGTTCCTTCCGCGCATGTGGGTGATGCAGGGGAGACCCCCACCGTCGCGCGAACTCATCGGTCGCGCACCGGGTTCTCGCCACGGACCGGCCCGGCGGGCGGGACGGCCGCGACCGGCCACCGCGGGGTAGCGTCGCTCTCATGCATGCGATCACGATTCCCGAACCTGGTGGTCCCGAGGCGCTGGTGTGGGACGAGGTCCCCGATCCCGTACCCGGCGAGGGCGAGGTCCTGGTCGAGGTGGTGGCCAGTGCCGTCAACCGTGCCGACGTCCTCCAGCGGCAGGGCTTCTACAACCCGCCGCCGGGGGCCTCGCCCTACCCCGGCCTGGAGTGCTCCGGCCGGATCGCCGCGCTCGGCCCCGGCGTCTCCGGCTGGGCCGTCGGCGACGAGGTGTGCGCTCTGCTCGCGGGCGGCGGATACGCCGAGAAGGTCGCCGTACCGGCCGGACAACTGCTGCCGGTGCCCCAAGGGGTCGACCTCGTGCGGGCCGCGGCGCTGCCCGAGGTGGCCTGCACGGTCTGGTCGAACGTCTTCATGATCTCCCACCTCCGTCCCGGCGAGACGCTGCTGGTGCACGGCGGCTCCAGTGGCATCGGCACGATGGCGATCCAGCTGGCCAAGGCCGTCGGCGCCACGGTCGCCGTCACCGCGGGCAGCGCGGAGAAACTGGCACGGTGCGCCGAGCTGGGCGCGGACATCCTGATCAACTACCGCGAGCAGGACTTCGTCGCCGAGATCGGGAAGGCCACCGACGGCGCCGGCGCCGATGTCATCCTCGACAACATGGGTGCCAAGTACCTGGACCGCAACGTCCAGAGCCTGGCCGTCAACGGCCGGCTGGCGATCATCGGCATGCAGGGCGGCGTCAAGGGCGAGCTGAACATCGGCGCGCTCCTCGGCAAGCGTGCCGCGATCAGCGCGACCTCGCTGCGGGCCCGCCCCCTCGGCGAGAAGACGTCGATCGTCGCGGCCGTACGCGAACACGTCTGGCCGCTGCTCGCCGCCGGCCAGGTCCGTCCCGTCGTGGACCGCGAACTCCCGATGAGCGACGCGGCCGCGGCGCACCGGGTCGTCGAGGACAGCGGGCACGTCGGCAAGGTCCTGCTCGTCGCCCGCTGAACCGGCACCGCAGGGCCTCGGTGCTTCTCGTGGGGATCGGGCCGGGCTCCGGCCCGATCCCCACGACAGGCCCTAACCGCGGCGCAGCCGCAGGCCGAGGAAGGCGAGGCCGAGGCCCATGCCGATGAGGACCAGACCGCTGCCGAGGGGCAGGATCCGCAGCATCCGTCCGACGGGCCGTTCCTCCGCGGCTTCGGCCTGCCGCACGGCCCGCGACGACGGGGAGGGGACGAGCCCGGCCTCGTCCGGGGCGGTCGTCCCCCCGGCCGCCGTCTCGGCCGGCTCCTCGTCGTAGCCCTCCTCGTCACCGGAGCCCGAGTCCTCGTCGACCGCCTCGGGGTCCGTTCCGGCCTCCTCCTCGGTGCGGCCGGGACGTGCCCGCCCCTCCCCGGCCCGGCTTCCGGCCCGGTCGGGCACCGAGGCCGAGGCGGATGGCGACGCCGTCGGGGACGCCGCCACGGGGACGGACGACGGCTGGCCGGCTGACGGCGGGACGCGGTCGTGCCCGGCAGCCTGCGAGGGCGTCGAGACGGGACGCCCGTACGCCGGACGGGTCCCGCGCCCCGGATCTGTCCCGCGCGCCGGATCGGTCTCGCGCCCCGGACCGGGACCGTGCGTCCCTCCAGGGCCGTGTGTTCCTCCGGGACCGTGCGTCTCTCCGGGACCGTGCGTCGAGCCACGGCCGGAGGCCGCCCTGCTCCCGTCCGACGACCGGCTTCCCTCCGACGACCGGCTTCCCTCCGACGACCGGCTTCCCTCCGACGACCGGCTTCCCTCCGACGACCGGTTCCCGTCCGCCGCCCTGCTCCCGTACGCCGTCCCGGAGCCGTACGCCGGTGCCGCCGCGTCCGCCCGCACACCCCCGTACGGCAGCACGACCACCAGCAACCCCGTCCCCACTCCCACCCCGCACAGCCCCCGCCGCCATGGAGTCACGCCCGTGACCCCCTCCCGGTGTTCAGTCTTCGCGAAATTCGTCACAAAATGAGGCCACAAGCCTCACATGACGGATTGCTCATCGCATTCCGGACTGCGCTGAACGGGAAAACGGGGGATCGCCCTTCACGGGGGGCGCCACGGTGATGAGGTGTACGGGTGCGAGAGAATGGCGGCATGGAGATGCCGAGGAACGAACGGTCGCCGGAGAACGCCCAGAAGATCCTGGTCGTAGGCCAGGACGGCATGGCTCTCGGTGGCATCGACGCGGACGACGACTCCCGTGAGATCCCCGTGACCGAGCAGGTCGAGCAGCCGGCGAAGGTCATGCGGATCGGCAGCATGATCAAGCAGCTGCTGGAGGAGGTGCGGGCGGCCCCCCTCGACGAGGCCAGCCGCGTCCGTCTCAAGGAGATCCACTCGAGCTCGGTGAAGGAGCTGGAGGACGGCCTGGCGCCGGAACTGGTCGAGGAGCTGGAGCGGCTCTCCCTGCCGTTCACCGAGGAGTCGACCCCGAGCGACGCGGAACTGCGGATCGCACAGGCCCAGTTGGTGGGCTGGCTGGAGGGCCTGTTCCACGGCATCCAGACCACGCTGTTCGCCCAGCAGATGGCCGCGCGGGCTCAGTTGGAGCAGATGCGCCGCGCCCTGCCGCCGGGAGTGGGCGGTCCGGAGGGCCCCGACGACCCGCGCGCGGGCGGCCGTTCGGGCGGCCCCTACCTGTAGGGCCCCGCCCGAGGATCCGGTCCGAACCGATCACATCCGTACCGACGAGGAGAAGGGCCCGGCGACCGACGCCGGGCCCTTCTCGGTTGCGCGGGGGTCAGGACGGCGGGTTGCCCGTGGAGACGCTCAGTTCGATCTCCGGCATGTCCTCCGGGTCGACGTCCGTCCCGGCGGACGGGAACTGGTCCATGACCGTGCCGTCGCCGTAGGTGTTCTCGTCCTGGTCCTTCGTCTTGATCGACCAACCGGCTGCCTGGAAGCAGGCCTTGACCGAGTCGATGTTCTTGAACTTGAAGCTGGGGACCCGGATCTTCTCGGGGTCGTTGTACGACTCCTGCGGCTCCGTGCACTCGGTCGTGTCGATCGTCCTGGACGTGTCCGGCCCCCGGTAACCGGAGGCCTTCGTCGACGAGGCGGAGGCGATGGTGACGGGCTCGCCGCCCTCGTCGCCACCGCTGCCGTCGGAGGCGAGGGTGCCGATCAGGGCGCCGACGGTCGCGACGGCCACGATCGCCGAACCGACGAGCACTCCCGCGTTGCTCCTGCGCCCGCCGCCCGGCGCTCCCGAGGCCTGCTGGTTCACGGGGTACCCGGGCGGGGTCTGCGGACCCTGCTGGTGGCCGTAGGCCGGAGCGGGCGTCCGGTAGCCCTGCTGCGGATAGCCGTACGACGGGGCGGGCGTCGAGGGCGTGCCGTACGGGTTGGGCGTCGGGGCCGGCTGGTACGGCGTCTGGACGTTGCCCGCCGGGGTCTGGGGGTTCTGGCCGACCGGCGGGAACACCGCGGAGCCGACGCCCGAGCCGCTCTGCGCGGGGGTGCCGGGCACGATGCTCGGCGGCGCGGGCTGGAGGGAGGTCGCGACGCGCAGGCACTCGTCGCGCATGGCGACGGCGGTGGGGAAGCGTTCGTTCGGGTTCTTCTTCAGCGCGCGGGCGACCAGCGCGTCGACGGCCGGCGGCAGCGCGCGGTTGATGGAGGACGGAGCCACCGGCTCCTCCTGCACGTGCGCGTACGCGATCGCCAGCGGCGAGTCGGCATCGAACGGCAGCCGTCCGGTGACCAGTTGGAAGAGCATGATGCCGACCGAGTACAGGTCGGAGCGGGCGTCCACGCCGCGACCGAGGGCCTGTTCGGGCGAGAGGTACTGCGGGGTGCCGACGACCATGCCGGTCTGCGTCATCGAGGTGACCCCGGACTGCATCGCGCGCGCGATGCCGAAGTCCATCACCTTGACGACGCCGCGCTTGGTCATCATCACGTTGCCCGGCTTGATGTCGCGGTGGACCAGGCCCATCTCGTGGCTGATCTCCAGCGCGGCCAGGACGTCCGCGGTGATCTTCAGGGCCTTGTCGGCGGGCATCGCGCCCTGCCGCCGTACGTCCTCGTCGAGCACCGAGCCGAGCGGGCGGCCCTCGACGTACTCCATGACGATGTACGGCGTGGTCAGGCCGTCGACGTCGTCCTCGCCGGTGTCGAAGACCGAGACGATGTTGGTGTGGGTGAGCTTGGCCACGGCCTGGGCCTCGCGGCGGAAACGCTCGCGGAAGGCCTGTTCGCGGCCGAGTTCGGTGTGGAGCGTCTTGACCGCGACCTGCCGGTCGAGCACCGAGTCGTAGGCGAGGTGGACCGAGGCCATGCCGCCCTCGCCGAGCAAGTCGCGCAGCTGATAGCGGCCGCCGGCGAGCGCCCGCCCCGCGTACCGGCCCTGCGCGCCGTCCTGGCTCATTCTCTGCGTCCCCCGTCAGGCCCTCAGCGCTGCCGCTCGCCGTGGCTTGCCCATTGATCGAAAGTGCTATTCCCGGCCAAGTCTGCCCCAGGGCACCGACACGTCAAGCTCGGTGCCCGTTCCGTGACCGTACGCGCAAGAAGAGTCGCGGAAGCGTTACAGGTGCCGTACCGCCGGTGCACAGAATTTGCACGCCGGCGCGGAGTGCGGGTTTGATGGCCGATCCGTCTGGGTCCGATACCCGGGCTGATCCCGGACCGGCGGCTTGCGCGGAGGCTGTAGCGTGGCCGACGGAGACCGTGACAACACCGCGCGCACCGCGGGCAGAAACGACGGCGAGGACTGATGGCACAGCAGCAGCGCGCTCAGGGCCCGTCCGACCCCGAGGCGACTGGCGGCGGTATGTCAGATGCGCCGGAGATGTGGGGTAACGGCGGGCTTGTCGGAGACGGCCGTTACCGGCTGACCGGCAGACTCGGGCGGGGCGGCATGGCGGAGGTGTTCGCCGCCGAGGACGTGCGTCTCGGCCGTACCGTCGCGGTCAAGCTGCTGCGCGCCGACCTCGCCGAGGACCCGGTGTCCAAGGCCCGCTTCACGCGCGAGGCCCAGTCGGTGGCCGGCCTCAACCACCACGCGATCGTCGCCGTGTACGACTCCGGCGAGGACGTCGTCGGCGGCCAGAGCGTGCCGTACATCGTGATGGAGCTGGTCGAGGGGCGGACGATCCGCGACCTGCTCCTCAACGCCGAGGCGCCGGGTCCCGAGCAGGCCCTGATCATCGTCTCCGGGGTCCTGGAGGCGCTCGCCTACTCGCACCAGCACGGCATCGTGCACCGCGACATCAAGCCGGCGAACGTGATCATCACCGACAACGGCGCGGTGAAGGTGATGGACTTCGGCATCGCGCGCGCCCTGCACGGGGCGTCGACGACGATGACGCAGACCGGCATGGTGATGGGCACCCCGCAGTACCTCTCCCCGGAGCAGGCGCTCGGCAAGGCCGTCGACCACCGCTCCGACCTGTACGCCACCGGCTGCCTGCTGTACGAACTGCTCGCGCTGCGGCCGCCCTTCACCGGCGAGACCCCGCTGTCGGTGGTCTACCAGCACGTGCAGGACATCCCGGTGCCGCCGTCGCGGACCTCGGACGGCGTGTGCCCGCCGGAACTCGACGGCCTCGTCATGCGTTCTCTCGCCAAGGACCCCGACGACCGGTTCCAGACCGCGGAGGAGATGCGCGGCCTCATCCAGTACGGGCTCCAGATGCTGTACGAACAGGGCGCCCACACCGGCACCTGGAACACCGGTCCGGTCGGGACGGCCACCGGCGCGGGTGCCGCCGCGGCGGGCTTCGCGAGCACCAGCGTGCTGCCGCAGGGCACCGCCGGTTCCCACACCTCGCAGATCCCGCAGCCGATCCTGCCCGCGAGCTACGGCAACGGCGACGACGGCGGGTTCGAGGGACACGGCAACCAGGGCAACGGCCGCGGCAAGCTGTGGATCCTCGCCGTCCTCGCGGTGATCGCCATCGCCGCGGGCGTCGCGCTCGCGCTGAACACCAAGGGCGACGGCAGCGGCGGCGGCAGCGGGACCTCGACGTCGCCGAGCGCCACCCCGTCCGCCTCGGACGACAAGACGAGCGCGTCGCCGAGCGAGGAGCCGTCCGACGAGGCGTCGCAGGACACCTCCGAGGGCGGCAGCACCGGTTCGAACTCCGGGTCCAACTGGACGCCGTCGTACACGCCGTCGTACGAGCCGTCCCCGAGCTACAGCAACAAGCCGTCGGAGGAGCCGTCGGAACCGGCGACGAGCGACCCGGCACCGGAGGAGTCGAGCGACCCACCGGTGACGACCGATCCCGGCACCACCGACGGCGGCACGACCGACGGCGGCACGTCCCAGGGTGGCGGCACCGTCTCCGGCGTCACCACCGGCGGCAGTGCCGGGACGACCACCGGCTGACCCACCGCAGCGCCGGGCACGCGCGCGTGAGCTCCTTCTCGCGGGGCTCACGCGCGCGTGACCGTTTCCGGGTGCTCCCCGCCCGCGACCCTCAGTCCGTGAACGCGTCGCACACCGCGTCGTACTCCCGTGTCCACCACACCACGAGCGCGGAGGCGGCCGGGAACTGCGGGTCGGCGCGGGTGTCGCCGCGCTCGTAGTGCCAGCGCAGCATCCAGAAGTCGTTCAGGCGCTCCCACCACACCCGGTGCACGGCCGCCGCCAGCTCGCAGGACGTGGCCCCGGCGGCGCGCCGGTACGCGCGCGCGTAGGCCCGCGCCTTCGGCAGGTCGAGGGTGCCGTCGGGCCGGACGAAGAAGATCGCGGCGGCCCGTACGGCCTCCTCGGCGCGGGGCTGCACGCCGAGCCGGTCCCAGTCGACGATGGCGGCGGGCGCCTCCCCGCGGTAGAGCAGGTTGAACGGGTGGAAGTCGCCGTGCACCCAGCCGGCCGGGCCGGCGTGCGGGGGACGCCGGTCGGCGTGCCGTTCCAGCAGGGTGCGGCGTTCCAGGAGCCGGTGGCGGGCCAGTCCGTCGAAGGAGTCGGCGGGGCGGTGCCGGTGCACGCGCGCGAGGAGGTCGTCGATCAGGGCGAAGGTGTCGGCGGGTGCGGGGCTCTCGGCGGGAGCGGCGCGGGCCCGCGCGTGGGCCGGCATCACGCGTTCCAGGCTCGCGTGGACCACCCCCAGCAGTGCTCCCAGACGCCCGCACGCGCCGGGGGTGAGCTGGGCGCCGTGGCGGTGCCGGCCGTCGACCCAGGGGTGCAGGGCGTAGGCGTGGCCGCCGACGACGGCGACCGTGCGGCCGTCGCGGCCGGGCAGCGGGGGTGCGACCGGGACACCCAGGTCGGCGAGGCGCTGGGTGGCCCGGTGCTGACGGACGATCGAGGCCGGGTCGGCGGTGTCGGGATCGAAGTGGTGCTTGAGGAAGTAGCGGCCGCGGGTGGTGCGCAGTCGGTAGCCGCGGTTCAGCAGCCCCTGGTCGACGGGCTCGCAGGCGAGCGCGGAGCCGGCGGCGTAACGCCGGAGCAGGGCGCTCACGGGGGGCGCGTGGGTCATCAGGGGTGGTACACAGGAGCGCGGCACGCGCCGATGGTAGGGCACGCGGCGAGGCTGTGAGCTGGGCGTTGTCGCAGAAAGTCACCGACTGTCACAAGTGATCTCGGGTGGTCGGCTTGGGGTGCGCCTCGGCGGCGAAGCGGTCCCGGCGGGTGTCGCCCGTCGCGCGTGCGGTCGCTCGTCGCGGGGCGGCGGACGGCGTGCGTGCGGGCCGGCGGACGGCGTGCGTGCGGGCCGGCGGACGGCGTGCGTGCGGGGCGGCGGACGGCGTGCGTGCGGGGCGGCGGACGGCGTGCGTGCGGGGCGGCGGACGGCGTGCGTGCGGGCCTGCGGAGTGCCGTGGCCGGCCTTCCGGAAGGCGTGCCTGGGTGGGAACCGTGAAGAATTGTGGTTATTTGTCCGCATATGCATGCGGAGGCACTCCCGAACGGAAACTCTTCCCGTGACCTGGGTGCGCGGGATAACGTGCCGTTGCTCCGGCCTCCTGCAAGGCTGTGACCAGGCTCCTTCCGGACTTTGCCGATTTACTTGGAAATCCAAGCAAAAACGCAGGTCAAGGGGGGTTTCACAGAAATGTGTCGCACTGGGTAACGTGAGGCTTGCAGGGCGCTCGCCGGGGCACCTGTCACGCCTGTTCCGGCCGAGGGCACCCACCCCGTGCACGGGTCGAGGAACAGGTGAGCCGCACTGGTCACCCGGCAACCCCGGGGGCCGGACCGACGGAGGAGCACACGTGACCGTGGAGAGCACTGCCGCGCGCAAGCCGCGACGCAGCGCCGGAGGCAAGGCCGGCGCCACCGGCACCGGGACGGCGGCCGAGGCCACCGGCGCGGCGGCCAAGGCCACCGGCACCAAGCGCACCACCCGCACCAGCCGCGCCGCCGCCGGGAAAGGCACCGCCGAGCCCCAGCTCGTGCAGCTGCTGACGCCCGAGGGCGAGCGCGTGAAGAACGCCGAGTACGACCCGTACGTCGCCGACATCACGCCCGAGGAGCTGCGCGGTCTCTACCGCGACATGGTGCTCACCCGCCGCTTCGACGCCGAGGCCACCTCCCTCCAGCGCCAGGGCGAGCTGGGCCTGTGGGCCTCGCTGCTCGGCCAGGAGGCCGCCCAGATCGGCTCCGGCCGGGCCCTGCGCGACGACGACTACGTCTTCCCGACCTACCGCGAGCACGGCGTCGCCTGGTGCCGCGGTGTCGACCCGGCGAACCTGCTCGGCATGTTCCGCGGCGTCAACAACGGCGGCTGGGACCCCAACGGCAACAACTTCCACCTGTACACGATCGTCATCGGCTCCCAGACGCTGCACGCCACGGGCTACGCGATGGGCGTGGCCAAGGACGGCGCGGACTCGGCGGTCATCGCCTACTTCGGCGACGGCGCCTCCAGCCAGGGCGACGTGGCCGAGTCGTTCACCTTCTCCGCGGTCTACAACGCGCCGGTGGTGTTCTTCTGCCAGAACAACCAGTGGGCGATCTCCGAGCCGACCGAGAAGCAGACCCGCGTGCCGCTCTACCAGCGCGCCCAGGGCTACGGCTTCCCGGGCGTCCGCGTCGACGGCAACGACGTCCTCGGCTGCCTCGCGGTCACCAAGTGGGCGCTGGAGCGGGCCCGCAGGGGCGAGGGGCCGACCCTCGTCGAGGCGTACACGTACCGCATGGGTGCCCACACCACCTCCGACGACCCGACGCGTTACCGCCACGACGACGAGCGGGCGGCCTGGGAGGCGAAGGACCCGATCCTGCGCCTGCGCCGGTACCTGGAGGCCTCAAACCACACGGACGAGGGTTTCTTCGCGGAACTCGAGGCCGAGAGCGAGGCGTTGGGCAGGAGAGTGCGCGAAGCGGTCCGTTCCATGCCGGACCCGGACCACTTCGCCATCTTCGAGAACGTGTACGCGGACGGGCATGCGCTCGTCGACGAGGAGCGGGCCCAGTTCGCCGCCTACCAGGCGTCGTTCGCGGACTCTCCCGAGGGGGGCAACTGAGATGGCGGAGAAGATGGCCCTGGCCAAGGCGATCAACGAGTCGCTGCGCAAGGCCCTGGAGTCGGACCCCAAGGTACTCGTCATGGGTGAGGACGTCGGCAAGCTCGGCGGCGTGTTCCGGGTGACGGACGGCCTCCAGAAGGACTTCGGCGAGTCCCGCGTCATCGACACCCCGCTGGCCGAGTCGGGCATCGTGGGCACGGCGATCGGCCTGGCCCTGCGCGGCTACCGCCCGGTGGTGGAGATCCAGTTCGACGGCTTCGTCTTCCCGGCCTACGACCAGATCGTCACCCAGCTCGCGAAGATGCACGCGCGTGCGCTCGGCAAGGTCAAGATGCCGGTCGTCGTCCGCATCCCCTACGGCGGCGGCATCGGCGCCGTCGAGCACCACTCGGAGTCCCCCGAGTCGCTCTTCGCGCACGTGGCGGGCCTGAAGGTGGTCTCCCCGTCGAACGCCGGCGACGCCTACTGGATGATGCAGCAGGCCATCCAGAGCGACGACCCGGTGATCTTCTTCGAGCCCAAGCGGCGCTACTGGGACAAGGGCGAGGTCGACCCCGAGGCGATCCCCGGCCCCCTGCACAAGGCGCGGGTCGTCCGCGAGGGCACCGACCTGACCCTCGTCGCCTACGGCCCGATGGTCAAGCTCTGCCAGGAGGCCGCCGCCGCGGCCGCCGAGGAGGGCAAGAACCTGGAGGTCCTGGACCTGCGGTCGGTCTCCCCGCTCGACTTCGACACCGTCCAGGCCTCCGTGGAGAAGACCCGCCGTCTGGTCGTCGTCCACGAGGCGCCGGTGTTCTTCGGCTCGGGCGCGGAGATCGCGGCCCGGATCACGGAGCGCTGCTTCTACCACCTGGAGGCCCCGGTGCTCCGGGTCGGCGGCTACCACGCCCCGTACCCGCCGGCGCGTCTGGAAGAGGAGTACCTGCCGGGTCTTGACCGGGTACTCGACACCGTCGACCGCGCCCTGGCGTACTGAGGAGAGGGTCGTGACGACGATGACGGAAGCGTCCGTGCGCGAGTTCAAGATGCCCGACGTGGGCGAGGGACTCACCGAGGCCGAGATCCTCAAGTGGTACGTCCAGCCCGGCGACACGGTGACCGACGGCCAGGTGGTGTGCGAGGTCGAGACGGCCAAGGCGGCCGTCGAACTGCCCATCCCCTACGACGGTGTGGTGCGGGAGCTGCGGTTCCCCGAGGGCACCACGGTCGACGTGGGCGTGTCGATCATCGCGGTGGACGTGTCGGGCGGGTCGGCCCCGGCCGACGCCCCCGCCCCCGCTCCCACCCCCGCCGCGGAGCGGCAGCCCGAGGAGCCGAAGGCCGAGGGGTCCGGCCGCCAGCCGGTTCTCGTCGGTTACGGCGTGGCCGCGTCCTCCACCAAGCGCCGTCCGCGCAAGGGCGCCGAGATCCCGGCCCAGGAGCCGGCGGCGGCCTCCGTGTCCGTCCAGGCGGAACTGAACGGACACGGCACGGCCCCCGCGGCCGCCCCCGCCCCGGCCGCCCCCGCTCCCGCCGCCCCGGGCCAGGCCGCCGACCGGTCCCGCCCGCTGGCCAAGCCGCCCGTGCGCAAGCTGGCCAAGGACCTGGGCGTGGACCTCGCCTCGGTGGTCCCGTCCGGCCCGGACGGCATCGTCACCCGCGAGGACGTCCACGCCGCCGCGGCTTCCGCGCAGGCCCCGGCCCTGCCGACGGCACCGGAGCCCGTGCCGGCGGCCGCCCCGGCGCCGGCCACCGCCCCCGCCCAGGCCCCGGCCGCCTCGTACGACACGGCACGCGAGACCCGTGTCCCGATCAAGGGCGTCCGCAAGGCGACGGCGGCGGCGATGGTGGGCTCGGCGTTCACGGCGCCCCACGTCACCGAGTTCGTGACGGTCGACGTCACGCGCACGATGAAGCTCGTCGAGGAACTCAAGCGGGACCCCGACAAGTACGGGATGCAGGGCCTGCGGGTCAACCCGCTCCTGCTGATCGCCAAGGCCCTGCTGGTCGCCATCAGGCGCAACCCGGACGTCAACGCGTCCTGGGACGAGGCCAACCAGGAGATCGTGCGCAAGCACTACGTCAACCTGGGCATCGCGGCCGCGACCCCGCGCGGGCTGATCGTGCCGAACATCAAGGACGCCCACGACAAGACGCTGCCGCAGCTGGCCGAGGCGCTCGGCGAGCTGGTGGCGACGGCGCGCGAGGGCAGGACGTCCCCGGCGGCCATGCAGGGCGGCACGGTGACCATCACCAACGTCGGCGTCTTCGGCGTCGACACCGGTACGCCGATCCTCAACCCCGGCGAGTCCGCGATCCTCGCGGTCGGCTCGATCAAGCTCCAGCCGTGGGTCCACAAGGGCAAGGTGAAGCCGCGTCAGGTCGCCACGCTGGCGCTGAGCTTCGACCACCGCCTGGTCGACGGCGAACTGGGCTCCAAGGTGCTCGCCGACGTGGCGGCCGTCCTGGAGCAGCCGAAGAGACTGATCACCTGGGGCTGACCCGCGCACACCCCGTCCGCAGGAGCCGCGCACCCGAACGACGGGGGCGCGGCCTCCCGCGGAGGCGGAGACGGCGGCGAGCGTGCCCGCGTGACCCGAACCGCCGGCACGCCCGGCCGGAGCCGCAGGGCGCGCCGGCGGTTCGGGTCACGCGGGCACGTGGACGGACGACACGCGGCTGGCGACCAGGCGTTCCCGCTCCCGGCGGGCCGCGCGTGAGCGCAACCGCAGGATCTGGCTGACCCCGAGCGCCTGGAGCACGAACACCGAGGAGAAGGCGATCCGGTAGTCGTCGCCGGTCGCGTCCAGCAGGACGCCGATCGCGAACAGGGTCGACATGGAGGCGACGAACCCGCCCATGTTGGTGATGCCGGACGCGGTGCCCTGCCGCTCCGGCGGATTCGCGGGCCGCGCGAAGTCGAAGCCGAGCATCGACGCCGGTCCGCAGGCGCCCAGCACCGTGCACAGCGCGACGAGCAGCCACATCGGCGCGTGCTCGCCGGGGTAGGCCAGCGTGGCCGCCCACAGCAGCGCGGTCGCCCCGACCGTGCCGAGCGTCAGGGGGAGCCGCGCCCCGTGGTGCCGGGCGACGACCTGGCCGTAGACGAGTCCGACGGCCATGTTGGACAGGACGACCAGGGTCAGCAGTTCACCGGCCGTGGCGCGGCTGAGGCCCTGCGCCTCGACGAGGAACGGCATGCCCCACAGCAGCAGGAACACCATCGCCGGGAACTGGGTGGTGAAGTGCACCCACAGGCCCAGCCGTGTCCCCGGCTCCCGCCAGGACGCGGCGACCTGCCGCCGTACGTAGGCGGCGCCCCGGTGCGGGAACGGCTGGGGCTCGTGGCCCTCGGGGTGGTCCTTCAGGAACAGCAGGAGCAGGACGAGGACGACGACCCCGGCGAGCGCGCTGCCCGCGAACGCGGCCGTCCAGCCGATGCCGTGCAGCAGCCGGGCCAGGAGCAGGGTGGAGACCAGGTTGCCCGCCATGCCGGCCAGGCCCGCGAGCTGCGCGACGAGGGGGCCGCGCCGGGCCGGGAACCAGCGGGTGCCGAGCCGCAGCACACTGATGAACGTCATCGCGTCGCCGCAGCCGAGCAGCGCGCGCGAGGCGAGGGCGGTGCCGTAGGTGGGGGAGAAGGCGAAGCCGAGCTGTCCGGCGGTGAACAGGACGACGCCGATGGCCAGCACCTTCTTGGTGCCGAGCCGGTCGACGAGCAGTCCGACGGGTATCTGCATGCCGGCGTAGACCAGCAGTTGGAGGATCGAGAAGGTCGACAGGGCGGAGGCGTTCACGTCGAAGCGGTCGGCGGCGTCGAGGCCGGCCACCCCGAGGGACGTACGGAAGATGACGGCGACGAAGTAGACGGAGACGCCGATCCCCCAGACGGCTGCCGCGCGCCGTCCGCCTGGGGGTGCCCCCTCCGGGGGAGGGTCACCCGGCAGGGTGATGGTGCTCATCGGACCTCCCCCCGTGCCAGGTGCGAGAACCAGCCGACGTGCCGGTGAACGATCCCCACGGCCGCCTCCGCGTCGCCGGAGCGCAGGGCCCGGAGCATCTCCTCGTGCTCGGCGAGGGTCTTGGCGATCCGGTCGGGGTGGGAGTGCATCACGGCGACGCCCATCCGCAGCTGGCGGTCGCGCAGCTGGTCGTAGAGCCGGGACAGGATCTCGTTGCCGCCGCTGCGGACGATCTCGGCGTGGAAACAGCGGTCGGTGACGGCGGCCCCGGCGAGGTCACCGGCGGCGGCCTGCGCCTTCTGCTGCGCCAGGAGTTCCTCGAGCCGCCGGATCAGCCCGGCGGGGGCGGGGACGGCCTTGCGTGCCGCGTGCTCCTCCACCAGCAGCCGGGTCTCCACGACGTCCTTGATCTCCTGTGCGGAGACCGGCAGGACCAGGGCGCCCTTCTTCGGGTAGAGCTTGAGCAGCCCCTCGGCCTCCAGACGCAGCAGTGCTTCGCGTACCGGTGTCCGCGAGACCCCGACGGCCTCGGCCAGCTCGCCCTCGGTGAGGAGGGCGCCGCCCTCGTAACGGCGTTCCAGGACACCCTGTTTGACGTGCGCGTAGACGCGTTCGGCTGCGGGAGGCTGCTTGACGGGCGGGGGCGCTGCGGAAGGCATGCGGACAGCATAGATACAACAGGTGTGCAAGACGGGGGCGGGTCCAGCATGCGGAACGGACGTCCGTCCGGTGTCCGCGCGGACCGGGGTGAGGGGCGGGTCCGGAATTCCTCGCAGCGGACGCACAACCATCTGTGCTACTTACGTGTCACACACATGCGGCCCCTTCTGCTTTCCCCTCCAACTCGGCCGCACCGCAGGGGCATTCGACGTAATCGGGGTATTTCAGTTGATAACCGCCATCAAGGGGTTCCGGGTTCGCAGGGCCGCAGCCGTCGCCGTCACGGCCGGCACGATGCTCGCGACCGGCGTCCTCACCGCGGCGCCCGCGCAGGCTGTCACGACGCCCACCATCACCGCCAAGGGCGCGTACCTGATGAACAGCGCGACCGGCGCGACGCTCTACGGCAAGTTGCCCGACTACAAGAGGCTCACCGCCTCCACCACGAAGGTCATGACCGCGAAGGTCGTGCTCTCGCAGTCGAACCTGAACCTCGACACCAGGGTCACGGTCAGGAAAGAGGTCAGCGACTACATGGTCCGCGAGGGTTACCCCTCGTCGGCCAGGCTGATCGTCGGTGACAAGGTCACCGTCCGTCAGCTGCTGTACGGGATGATGCTGCCGTCCGGCTGCGACGCGGCGATGGTCCTCGCCGACAAGTTCGGCACCGGCACGACCGTCGCGGCCCGCACCAAGAACTTCATCGCCAAGATGAACACCACGGCCAAGAACCTGGGCATGACGAACACGCACTTCGACTCGTTCGACGGCCTCAGCAACGGCTCCAACTACTCGACGCCGCGCGACCTGACCAAGCTCGCCCGCAGCGTGATGAAGAGCTCCACGTTCAAGGCGGTCGTGAAGACCAAGGCCTACACGGCGAAGACGATCACCAAGACCGGCGCCACCCGCACCATGGGTACCTGGACCAACACCAACACGCTGCTCGGCTGGAACGGCACGCTGGGCATCAAGACCGGCTCCGGCACCGAGGCCAAGTACTGCCTCATCTTCGCCGCCACGCTCAACGGCGAGTCGGTCGTGGGCACCGTCCTCACGGCCCCCGACGCGGTGAACCGCACGAACGACGTGAAGAAGCTCATCAACTACGGCTACGCCAAGATCAGCTGACGCCGGCACATCTGTGCGACGGGCCCGCCGTGATCCCCACGGCGGGCCCGTTCCTCTGCGGCCGCCGGGCGGCCACCTCGTCCGCGGCCGCCCCGGCGGCTACCTGGTCACCGCGAAGTTCCTGAGGATCGCCGCCGTCAGTTCCGGCTCGCCCTCGGCCTTCACGCGGTCCGCCACCGCCTCCGGGGTGACCCGGCCGCAGGCCAGGCGGACGTACGTCTCCCAGTCGAGGGAGAAGGAGGCGGCCGGGCCGAGCGCGGGGGCCGTCTCCAGCGTGCCGCGGCCCTGGATGTCGACGCGGATCGTGCGCAGGAACTCGACCGGCCCGTGGACGTCGAAGACGATCGCGGAGCTGCGCGGCGCGTCGGCCTTCTCGGCGACGACGGCCGGCAGCGCGTCGAGCAGCACGTCGCGGGCGACGTGCGCGCCGGGGGAGTCGAGGTTGCCGGGGTGGCCGAGGGCGGCGCGCAGGTCCTGCTCGTGCACCCACACGGCGAACGCGTGGTTGCGCATCGACTCCTCGAGGGTCAGCTCGGTGCCGAGGGGGCCGCGGACCATGGTGCCCGGCTGACGCGTCTCGTTCCGCAGCTGGCGGTTGCGGCGGATGATCATGAGTTCCAGCTCGGAGGTCATCTCCGGCGCCGTGTGGTGGCGGCGGACGTCGACCTGCATCTCCATGTAGCGCTGGAAGTCGTTCGTGACGTGGAACAGGTCGCGCGGGAGCGTGTGGATGGGGCGCGGGTCGCCGTACATCTCGCTGTCCAGGCCGATGACGTGCGAGACGAGGTCGCGGACCGACCAGCCGGGGCACGGCGTCCGCCTGTTCCACTCACCCTCGACAAGCGGCTGCACCAGCTCGGATATCGCTTCGATGGAGTGGGTCCAGGCGTCGGCGTAGGGCTGGAGGGTGGGATGCAGACTCACGGAACGGGACCCCTCGGCGGTCGGTACACGGGCGGGTGATGGCGGCGTTGCCAGCGGGAGGCGGCTCTCGGCGGTGTCTCGAAACGCTAAGTTACGCTGCTGTGAGGCACCCCGGCAGTGCTTTCGTGTGACGATCGTAGGCCCGTATGGACGGCTCGAATGCCAGGACGGTGGTAGTGTGCGCGCCTCTCTGCTCCAAATCGCCGTGGATGAGGGTGAATCGGCTGAATCGCGGCGGGGCCGGGTAGCGGCCCTGGTGCGGGATCAGGCCGGTGTCGCCGACCTGGTGGTCCTGCCCGAGCTGTGGACGACCGGCGCCTTCGCCCACGAGGAGTTCGCCGCCCGGGCCGAGCCGCTGGACGGGCCGACGCACGAGGCGATGGCCGAGGCGGCGAGCGACGCGGGCGTGTGGCTGCACGCGGGCTCGATCCCCGAACGGGCTCCCTCCGACGGCGGCTCCGCCGCGGGCCAGGGCGCCCTGTACAACACCTCGCTGGTCTTCTCCCCCTCCGGTGAGCTGGCCGCCTCGTACCGCAAGATCCACCGCTTCGGCTTCGACAAGGGCGAGGCCGTGCTGATGGGCGCGGGCCAGGACCTGGTGACGGTACGCCTGCCCGGCACGACCCTGGGCGTGGCCACCTGCTACGACCTCCGTTTCCCCGAACTCTTCCGCGGTCTCGTCGACGCCGGCGCCGAGATCCTGGTCGTCCCCGCGGGCTGGCCGGAGCGCCGCAGGGCGCACTGGACGCTGCTGGCCCAGGCGCGGGCGGTGGAGAACCAGGCGTTCGTGCTCGCGTGTGGAACGGCCGGGACGCACGCCGGGGTTCCGCAGGCGGGTCACTCGATCGTGGTCGATCCGTGGGGCGAGGTGCTGGCCGAGGCCGGGCCCGGCGAGGAGGTCCTCACCGTGGAGTTCGACCCGGCGAAGGTCGCGGCGACCAGGGAGCAGTTCCCGGCCCTGAAGGACCGGGTGCTGGGGCTGCGGCCACCGCCATCGCGCCGCTGACGACGCCGACGAGCCCGGGGGCCCGGACGCCTCGGCCCGCCCCCGCCCCAGCCCTCGCCCCCAGCCCCCACCCCTGGCCCTCCGGTCCGCGTCGGCCCTCCCGACCGCCTCGGTCCTCCCGGTCCTCCCGCCCCCGTACCTCCCGGCCTTCTCAGCTCTCCCGTCCCCCTGTCCCTCCTCCCTCCCGTCCCCTCAGTCCTCGCGTTCCTTCTCCGCCAGGTGGATCACGCACACCGCGACCGCGATCAGCAGCGCCGGATCGGCGTCGTCCCGGACGACGTCGACGCCGTACGTCTCACGCACGTGCAGCCAGCGCCGGGAGACGACGGCGAGCAGTTCGCCGTCGTACTCGACGGCGAACTCGCGGTCGAGGATCTTGCCGCTGACGTCCAGCACGGTGCGGCCGTCCGCCAGGGAGACGCGGTAGTGGTTGCGCAGCAGGGACAGCCGTTTGCGGCGGATGGTGGCCAGGGGCTCGCCGTCCCGTTCGATCACCATCGTGTCGCGCAGCGCGAACATCTTCTGGTGGATGTCGATCAGGACCCGCCCCTGGGTGTCCTTCAGTTCGAAGGTGTCCCGCAGACGGATCGCCTTGCCGTCGACGAGGAAGACCTTGTTGCCCCGGTCGTCCTCGATCCAGTAGTCGTCGCCGAAGCCGAGGATGCGGTCGCGCACGAGGAATCTCATGGCACTACGGCTTCCCCGCGGGGCCGCGCGGAACGCCGTCAGTAGCCCGACGGGCCGAGTGCCGCAGCCGGGTGGCACCCTTGATCCATGACCGACTCCGCACCCCGCCGTGTCCGTGTCCGCGCCCCCGAGCTCGTCGGCAGGGGCGGCTGGCTGAACACGGGTGGCAGGCAGTACAGCCTCGCCGACCTGCGGGGACGCATTCTCGTGCTGGATTTCTGGACGTTCTGCTGTGTGAACTGCCTGCACGTCCTGGACGAACTGCGGGAGCTGGAGGAGAAGCACCGGGACACCGTGGTCGTCATCGGGGTGCACTCGCCGAAGTTCGTCCACGAGGCGGAGCACGGGGCCGTGGTCGACGCCGTGGAGCGGTACGGCGTGGAGCACCCCGTGCTGGACGATCCGGAGCTGGCCACCTGGAAGCAGTACGCCGTGCGGGCCTGGCCGACGCTGGTGGTCGTCGACCCGGAGGGGTACGTCGTCGCCCAGCACGCCGGTGAGGGACATGTGCACGCCATCGAGCGCCTCGTGACGGAGCTGGAGGCGGAGCACGCCGCGAAGGGCACGCTGCGGCGCGGCGACGGACCGTACGTGGCGCCGGAGCCGGAGCCGACGGATCTGCGCTTCCCCGGCAAGGCGGTGCTGCTGCCGTCCGGGAACCTCCTGGTCAGCGACACCACACGGCATCAGCTCGTGGAGCTGGCGGCCGACGGGGAGAGCGTGGTGCGGCGGATCGGGTCAGGCGCGCGCGGCTTCGCCGACGGTCCGGCGGGGACGGCGGCCTTCAACGAGCCGCAGGGCCTGGCCCTGCTGGACGACTCCTCCGTGGTCGTCGCCGACACGGTCAACCACGCCCTGCGGCGCCTCGACCCGGAATCCGGCCGCGTCACCACCCTCGCGGGCACCGGACGGCAGTGGATGCAGGGCGCGCCGGACGCCGGCCCCGCGCGCGAGGTCGACCTCTCCTCCCCCTGGGACGTCGCCTGGTGGCGGGGCAAGGTGTGGATCGCCATGGCCGGCATCCACCAGCTGTGGACGTACGACCCCGCCGACCGGACGGTCTCCGTCGCCGCCGGCACCACCAACGAGGGGCTGGTCGACGGCCCCGCCGCCGAGGCCTGGTTCGCACAGCCCTCGGGGCTCGCGGCGACCGCCGACCGGCTCTGGCTGGCCGACTCCGAGACCTCCGCCCTGCGCTGGGTGGACCGGGACGGCGTCGTCCGCACCGCCGTGGGCACCGGCCTGTTCGACTTCGGGCACCGGGACGGCGCCGCCGGCCAGGCACTCCTGCAGCATCCGCTGGGCGTCACCGCGCTGCCGGACGGTTCGGTCGCCGTCTGCGACACCTACAACCACGCCCTGCGCCGCTACGACCCGGCGACGGGAGAGGTGACCACCCTGGCGACCGACCTGAGGGAGCCCAGCGGCGCCGTCCTCGTCGGGGAGGACATCGTCGTCGTGGAGTCGGCGCGGCACCGGCTGACCCGGCTCCGGCTGCCCGAGGAGGCGGTCGAGGTCGACGCCGTCGCCCACCGCACGCGGCGCGCCGCCACCGAGGTGGCGCCGGGCGGCCTGCGGCTGGACGTGATCTTCCGGGCGCCCGCAGGTCAGAAGCTCGACACCCGGTACGGCCCCGCCACCCGCCTGCTGGTCTCCGCGACCCCGCCCGAGCTGCTGCTCGCCGGGGAGGGCGCGGGCACCGACCTCTCGCGCGCGCTCGAGCTGAACCCGGCGGTGGCCGAAGGGGTCCTGCACGTCTCCGCGATGGCCGCGTCCTGCGACGACGACCCGTCGGTCGAGTATCCCGCCTGCCATGTCCACCAGCAGGACTGGGGTGTTCCGGTGACGCTCACCGGGAGCGGCGCCGACCGGCTGCCGTTGGTGCTGGCGGGCCTGGACGCCTGATCCCGGAGAGCGGTCACACGCCGTAGCCGTCGCCGTATCCGTCGCGGTGGTGGTGCCGTTCCGTCTCGACCACGGTCGTCGAGGCCGGGGGGACCATCACGCGGCGACGCCGGGCGATGCTGCTGAAGGTCGTCACGCCGATCAGGCCGACGATCATCAGAATGACGCCGACCAGGTCGACGTTGACGCCCTGCATGTCCCAGTCGGTCGCGAATGTGAGAATGGCTCCCACGGCGATGAGGATGATGCACCCGCCGAGGCCCATGATGTCGCCTCCCTGCTCGGTGTACCGGTCGTTCCGGTCACGGCAACCGGGTACCCCGGCGGGCAACTCCCATGCGAGAGCACATCCTTGGCCGACCGTTGGCTAACCCTCCAGGAACGCCACGAGCGCGTTGGCCAGCAGGTACGGGTCGTCCGCTCCGCTCAACTCCCGTGCGCTGTGCATGGACAGGATGGCCACGCCGATGTCGACGGTGCGGATGCCGTGCCGGGCCGCGGTGATGGGGCCGATGGTGGTGCCGCACGGCATGGAGTTGTTGGAGACGAACGACTGGAAGGGCACGCCCGCCTTCTCGCAGGCGGCGGCGAAGACGGCCCGGCCCGAACCGTCCGTGGCGTAGCGGTTGTTGACGTTGACCTTGAGGATCGGCCCGCCGTTGACGCGCGGGTGGTGCGTCGGGTCGTGCCGCTCCGCGTAGTTGGGGTGGACCGCGTGCCCGGTGTCCGAGGACAGGCAGACGGTGCCCGCGAAGGCCCGTGCCCGGTCCTCGTACGACCCGCCGCGCGCGAACACCGAACGCTCCAGCACCGTGCCCAGCAGCGGCCCGTCCGCCCCGGTGTCCGACTGCGAGCCGTTCTCCTCGTGGTCGAAGGCGGCGAGCACCGGGATGTACGGCAGATCCGCGCCGTTCGTCGCGACGGCCGCCAGGGCCGCCGTTCCCGCGTGCACGGACAGCAGGTTGTCCATGCGGGGGCCGGCGAGCAGCTCCTCGTCGCGGCCGAGGTAGGCGGGCGGTTCGACGGAGTGCACCATCAGGTCCCAGCCGGCGACCTCGCCCGCGGCCAGGCCGGACTCCTCTTCCAGGAAGGCGATCAGATCGCCGTCGCGGACGTCGCCGCCGAGGCCCCAGACGGGCTGGAGGTGCCGCTGCTTGTCCAGCTTGAGGCCGTCGGTGTTGACCGCCCGGTCGAGGTGGATCGCGAGCTGCGGCACCCGCAGCAGCGGCCGGCCGACGTCGACCAGGCGGGTCGAGCCGTCGCGCAGGGTGAGGCGGCCGGCCAGGCCCAGGTCGCGGTCGAGCCAGGAGTTGAGCAGCGGCCCGCCGTAGATCTCCACGGCGACCTGGCGCCAGCCGTGCGCACCGGTGTCGGGCAGCGGCTTGACGCGGAGGTTGGGCGAGTCGGTGTGTGCGCCGATGATCCGGAAGGGGGTGTGCGGCGCGGCGCCCTCGGGGACGTACCAGGCCACGATCGCGCCCCCGCGGAGCACGTACTTCCCGCCGCTCGTCCCTTCCCAGGCGTCCGTCTCGGCGACCTGGCGGAACCCTGCCTTCTCCAGCCGTTCGGCGGCGGTCGCCACGGCGTGGTACGGCGAGGGGCTCGCCGTCAGGAAGGACATGAGGTCGTCGGTGTGGCCGCGGTCGAAGCGGGAGGGTTCGCTCATGGGGTTCACCTTAACGACGGACGAAGGCCCGCTCCCGGTGATGGGGAGCGGGCCTTCGTGTGGACGGTGTGGAGTTCGGGCAACCGTGCCGAAGCGGACGAGCGCCGGTCCGGACGGTGCCCGCGGGCATGCGCACCGGCGTGTGCCGGTGCGTGTGCCGGGGGTCTAGAAGGCGGCCTCGTCCAGCTCCATCAGGTCCAGCTCGACGCCGGTGGCGATCTTGCGGGCCAGGGTGACGCCCGGCAGGACGTTGGCCGCGAAGAACTTCGCCGCGGCGATCTTGCCGGTGTAGAAGGCCACGTCCTTGGCGGAGGCGGTCTCCAGCTTCTCGGCGGCGATCGCGGCGCCCTTGAGCAGCAGGTAGCCCACGACGACGTCACCGGAGGCCATCAGCAGGCGGGTGGTGTTCAGGCCCACCTTGTAGATGTTCTTGACGTCCTGCTCGGTGGCCGCGAGGTCGGTCAGCATCAGGCCGACGATGGCCTCCAGCTCGACGGCGGCCTTGGCCAGGTGCTCGCGGGCGCCCGCCAGCTCCTCGCCGCCCGTGCCGAGCTCCAGGAACTTCTTGATGTCCTCGGCGAGGGAGTTCAGCGCGGCGCCCTGGTTGCGGACGATCTTCCGGAAGAAGAAGTCCTGGCCCTGGATCGCGGTGGTGCCCTCGTAGAGGGTGTCGATCTTGGCGTCGCGGATGTACTGCTCGATCGGGTACTCCTGGAGGAACCCGGAGCCGCCGAAGGTCTGGAGCGACTGGGCGAGCTGCTCGTAGCCCTTCTCGGAGCCGTAGCCCTTGACGATCGGCAGGAGCAGGTCGTTCAGGGCCTCCAGGGCGGCGGCGTCCTCGCCGGCCGCCTCCTTGACCTGGATCTCGTCCTGGATCGCGGCGGTGTGCAGCACCAGGGCGCGCATGCCCTCGGCGTACGCCTTCTGCGTCATGAGCGAGCGGCGCACGTCGGGGTGGTGGGTGATGGTGACCTTGGGCGCGGTCTTGTCCATGAAGTTCGCCAGGTCGGGGCCCTGGACGCGCTCCTTGGCGTACTCCAGCGCGTTCAGGTAGCCCGTCGAGAGCGTGGAGATGGCCTTCGTGCCGACCATCATGCGGGCGAACTCGATGATGCGGAACATCTGGCGGATGCCGTCGTGCTTGTCACCGATCAGCCAGCCCTTGGCGGGGTGGCGGTCGCCGAAGGTCATCTCGCAGGTGTTGGAGGCCTTGAGGCCCATCTTGTGCTCGACGTTGGTCGCGTACACGCCGTTGCGCTCGCCCAGCTCGCCGGTCTCGAAGTCGAACTCGTACTTCGGGACGAGGAAGAGGGACAGGCCCTTGGTGCCGGGGCCGGCGCCCTCGGGGCGGGCGAGGACGTAGTGGAGGATGTTCTCCGACATGTCGTGCTCACCGGAGGTGATGAAGCGCTTCACGCCCTCGATGTGCCAGGAGCCGTCCTCCTGCTGGACCGCCCTGGTGCGGCCGGCGCCGACGTCCGAGCCGGCGTCCGGCTCGGTGAGCACCATGGTGGAGCCCCACTGCTTGTCGACGGCGATCTTCGCGATGTGCTTCTGGACCTCGTTGCCCTCCTCGAAGAGGATGCCGGCGAAGGCGGGGCCCGAGGAGTACATCCACACGGCCGGGTTGGCGCCGAGCACCAGCTCCGCGTAGGCCCAGATCAGGGAGCGGGGCGTGGTGGTGCCGCCGATCTCCTCGGGCAGGCCGAGGCGCCAGTACTCGGAGTCCATGAAGGCCTGGTAGCTCTTCTTGAAGGACGCGGGGACCGGCGCGGTGTTGGTCTCCGGGTCGAAGACCGGCGGGTTGCGGTCGGCGTCCGCGAAGGACTCGGCCAGCTCGTTCTCCGAGAGGCGGGTCAGTTCTTCGAGGATGCTTTTCGCGGTCTCGGTGTCCATCTCCTCGAAGGGGCCGGTGCCGTACAGCTTGTCGCGCCCGAGTACTTCGAAGAGGTTGAACTCGATGTCGCGGAGATTCGACTTGTAGTGCCCCATGGCGACTGCGCTCCGTAGAGAGAGATCGGCGAGGCACTTGATCCTCGCGCTAGTTCACGTACTGACAAGTAGCTCCGATGATGCTACCCGTCGGTAATAAGGTGCAACCCCCACTCGGCCAAGTGTGAGAAGGGTCTACCCGCGGACGCCGGGTTCCCCCCTCGGTACGCTTGCGCCCATGTATGGATACGGCCAGCCCATGGACGGTGGCGCCGCGCAGCAGCAGTACGCCCAGCCGCAGCAGCCCGGCGGATACGGTCAGCAGCCGCCTCTGTACCCCGAGCCGTCCCCGCCCTCGCTCGCGGACGCGGTGCGGGCCTTCACCACCGGGCAGCTGGCCGCCGAGGACTTCCAGCAGGTCTTCGCCACCTCGAAGGTCTACTGCCCGCGCGGCGACAACCCCGGGTTCCTCGCCCTGCACAACACTCAGCAGCCGGTGATCCCGATGTTCACCACGCTCAAGGAGCTGCGCCGGTACGCGGGCAAGGAGTCGAAGTACTTCGTCATCACCGGTGCCGAGGTGCTGGACCTGCTGCCCACCGGCTACGGCTTCGTCCTCGACATGGAGGGCGAGCACCGGATGGTCTTCGACGCGAAGGCCGTCGAGCAGATGGTCGACTTCGCGATGCGCCGGATGTACGGCTGAACGCACGGCTGACGGCTCACCGTCCGGCCGGAGGCGGGGGTGCTCCCGCGCCCCGGTGACGGATGCCGGCCGCCCAGATGACACGGGCCCGGAGGGAATCTCCTCCGGGCTCTCGTCGTTCTGGGTGGCAGAAAGTTCAACGCTCAACTAAACTGGGGCGTACGCCGCCCAAGGAGGTACGGACATGCCCGCAGTGACCGTCGAGAACCCGCTGACCCTGCCCCGTGTGACCGCGCAGGCCGACGCCGTGGCGCGTCCCGTGCTCACCGTCACCACCGCGCCCAGCGGTTTCGAGGGCGAGGGCTTCCCGGTGCGCCGGGCCTTCGCGGGGATCAACTACCGTCACCTCGACCCGTTCATCATGATGGACCAGATGGGTGAGGTGGAGTACGCGCCCGGAGAGCCGAAGGGCACCCCGTGGCACCCCCACCGCGGCTTCGAGACCGTCACCTACATCATCGACGGGATCTTCGACCACCAGGACAGCCAGGGCGGCGGCGGCACCATCACCAACGGCGACACCCAGTGGATGACGGCCGGTTCCGGCCTGCTCCACATCGAGGCGCCGCCGGAGTCCCTGGTGATGTCCGGCGGGCTCTTCCACGGCCTCCAGCTGTGGGTGAACCTCCCGGCCAAGGACAAGATGATGGCCCCGCGCTACCAGGACATCCGCGGCGGCAGCGTCCAGCTGCTCACCTCCCCCGACGGCGGTGCCCTGCTGCGTGTCATCGCCGGTGAGCTGGACGGCCACGCCGGGCCCGGCATCACCCACACCCCGATCACCATGGTCCACGCGACGCTGGCGCCGGGTGCGGAGATCACCCTGCCCTGGCGCGAGGACTTCAACGGCCTCGCCTACGTCATGGCCGGCCGGGGCTCGGTCGGCGCGGAGCGCCGCCCGGTCCACCTCGGGCAGACGGCCGTCTTCGGCGCCGGCTCCTCGCTGACCGTCCGCGCGGACGAGAAGCAGGACTCCCACACCCCGGACCTGGAGGTCGTCCTCCTCGGCGGGCAGCCGATCCGCGAGCCGATGGCCCACTACGGCCCGTTCGTCATGAACACCCGCGACGAACTCCAGCAGGCGTTCGAGGACTTCCAGAAGGGCCGCCTGGGCACCGTCCCGGCGGTGCACGGAATGTCGGAGAGCGGCCCGCAGGCCTGAAACTCCGGCTAAGGTACGGCACGGCCCGAAGCCGCAACGTGGATTTGCGACTTCGGGCCTTGCCATGCGGTCCGGCTACGGCAGCTCGTACACGGGTACCCCGTCCGGGGAGCATCCCGTCTGCCGTACGCATCCGCGCTTGAGCAGCAACCGCAGGCAGTCCTGGACGCGGTCCTGGGTCAGGCCCGTACGCAGGGCGATCTGCTCCACGCTGTAACAGGCCGCGCCGTGCACCAGGGCCGGCGCCAGGTAGGCGGCGACGGAGTGGACGTCGTCGGTGACGACCAGGTTCTTCGCCTTCCACCTGGCGAGGAGCTGCTGGGGGGTCGGCTTCGGTGCCGGGGAGGTGTCGGGACGGTCGACGGGGTTGCGGAGAACCTCGGCGATGTCCCGCAACGCGTCGGCCATCACGTTCTGGCTGTCGGTGAGCCGGCGGAGCAGATCGTTTCGTTCCTCCTGGAACGCCAGCAGCATCTCGTCCGCCCGGATGTTGCGTTCTTCGAGTCGCACGATCGCGTCGGCGACCTGCTGGGGCATGACGTACGCGGTACCGCCGGTGGGAGCGGGCTGCACGGCGGCCGGTTCCAGGGAGTAGGAGCCGTCGCGCTGTACGGTCGCGATGACCTCGCACACCCAGGTCTTGAAGGGCTCGCACTCGGGTTTGGTGCAGCCGTTGACGAGCGCGATGAGACCGTTGAGGTTCACCATCTTCATGGACTTCTTGAGCCCGTGACCTGCAATCTTGCTCGAGGTGTCTACTCCATAGACGCTTCGAGCAAGATCGTTGAGGGTGGTTTGCCGATCTCGTGCAACATGCCAGTCGAGCGCCTGCCGCGTGTTCACGTACCCCAGTTCCGTGGCCAGGTCCGCCGCCACGAACCAGTGCTCCCCGTCCGGCGTCGTCAGCCTCCGTACCCGCGCTCCCGTCGCCGCGAACACGAAGTCGTTGACGTCGATCGCGTCCTGTTGTGCCGTCGCCTCGGTGGACGGCATGTCGTTCTGCTCGTACATCGAGCATCACCTCCGTCTCGGACGGTAGGGAGAGGAAGGTGTAACCGGTCTACGGAATGGGTATCTTCACTCCTTTGTGTACTGACGCATCGATCCTGCCGAGCGGCACGACCGCATGACGAGGCGTCACTCACCCGTCCGGTCCGTCCGCGCAGGACAGCCCGCGGAGCGCGTGGTCGGCTGGACGGGTGCTGTCGTCGCTTCCCGTCCCCGTCCGCCGTCTCGCCGCCTGGTGTGTGGTGATCCTGCTGGTCTCGGGGGTCGTGTACGTCGGGATCCGGCTGTGCGCGGAGTTCCGCACGGCGGTCGTGCCGGTGCTGCTCGCGTTGCTGGGGACGGCGTTGCTGGGGCCGTTCCACCGGCGGCTGGTCAGGGCGGGGGTCAACCGCTCCGTGGCCGCGGGGGTCACGTGCCTGGCGGTTCTGGCCGTGGTGGGAGGGGCCGTGTACATCGTCGTCGCCGCGCTCGTGGACAGCGGGGACCAGATCGTCGCCTCGCTGAAGGACGCGGCGCGGGGGATCGCCGAGCACTTCGGGGCCGCCGGGACCTCGCTCGACGACATGGCCTCCAACGCCCGCGAGCTGGCGACGAAGTTCGGCGGGACGGCCGCCTCCGGGGTGATCAGCGGGGTGAGCGTGGTGGGCGAGAGCCTCGCCATGGCCGTACTGGCGCTGCTGCTCGTCTTCTTCTTCCTGCGGGACTCCGACCGGGTCGTGTCCACGCTGCGGGCCGCCGCCCCGGAGGGCACCGCCGAGGGCCTGGAGGCGATGGCGCGGCGGGCCTTCCATGCCGTCGAGGGGTTCATGCGGGGGACCTCGCTCATCGCGTTCATCGACGCCGTGTGCATCACCGTCGGGCTGCTGGTCCTCGACGTGCCCGGTGCGGTCGGGCTGGGGGCGCTCGTCTTCGTCGGTGCGTACGTCCCCTATCTGGGCGCGTTCGTCTCGGGGGCCGTCGCCGTGCTGGTCGCGCTCGCCGACCGGGGGTTCGTCATCGCGCTGTGGGCGCTCGGGGTGGTGCTCGCCGTGCAGGTGCTGGAGGGGCACGTGCTGCAGCCGGTGATCCAGAGCCGGACCGTGCAGATGCACCCGGCGGTGGTGATGCTCGCGATCACCGCGGGGGCGTCGGTCGCCGGGATCCTCGGCATGCTGCTCGCCGTGCCGCTGACGGCGGCGGCGTTCGGGGTGCTGTACGAGCTGCGGCAGCGTTACGCCGTCCCCGGTTCCCCGGGGACCTCACCGGGCGGTCCCGCGGCGCCGTCGTCGCCGGACTCGCCGTCCGCACCGCCCGCCACCGGCTCGTAGAGCTCGAACCAGATGGTCTTGCCCTCGCCGCGCGGGGACACCCCCCACGCGTCGGCGAGCAGTTCGGTCAGGACCAGGCCGCGGCCGGACGAGGCCAGCTCACCGGGCCGGCGCTTGTGGGGCAGGGAGTCGCTGGTGTCGGTGACCTCGATCCGCATCCGGCGTCCGCCGGGGTCGCCGGCCACCTCCGCCATCAGCAGCGCGTCGTCGTCGGTGTGCACGAGGACGTTCGTCAGCAGCTCGGAGACGAGCAGGACGGCCGAGTCGACCTGGTCGTCGCTGGGCCAGTCGTGCAGCAGGTCGCGCAGCTGCCCGCGGGCCTCGGAGATCCGCTCGGGTTCGGCCTGGGCGATCGTCAGCATGGAGCGCCGCAGGGCCGGGCGGGCCGGTGCGGCGGCGCTCGGACCGCCGCAGCCCCCGCCGCCCCGGCGGCAGACGAGCAGGAGGGCGATGTCGTCCTCGCGGCGGTCGGCCAGCGGACCGGTGGTGTGGTGCGACGACGGCCCGTGCACCGCCTGCACCAGCGCGTCCGCCAGTTCCTCCAGGTCGCCCTCGTGCGTCTCCAGGGTCCTCCGGACGCGTCGCCAGCCGGTGTCGAGGTCGTGCCCGCCGGTCTCCAGCAGCCCGTCGGTGCACAGCATGAGCGCCTCGCCGGGCTCCAGGCCGAGACGGCTGACGGGGTAGTCGGCGTCCGGGTCGATGCCGAGGGGCAGCCCACCGGCCGTGGCGCGGACCATGACGGTGCCGTCGGCCATCCGGATCGCCGGGTCCAGGTGCCCGGCGCGGGCGGTGGTCAGGACGCCGGTGACGGGGTCGACCTCGACGTAGAGGCAGGTCGCGAAGCGCAGGTCGGAGCCGGTGTCGGCGTCGTCGGTGCGGGTGAGGCCGTAGAGGAAGCGGGAGGCGCGGGAGAGGACGGCGTCGGGGCCGTGGCCCTCGGCCGCGTAGGCCCGCAGGGCGATGCGGAGCTGGCCCATGAGGCTCGCCGCCCGCACGTCGTGGCCCTGCACGTCCCCGATGATCAGCGCGAACCGTTTGCTGGGCAGCGGGATCAGGTCGTACCAGTCGCCGCCGACCTGGAGGCCGCCGCCGGTCGGTATGTAGCGGGCGGCGAGGGTCATGCCGGGGATCTCGGTGCCGAGGCTGGGCAGCATGGAGCGCTGCAGCCCGTCCGTCAGCTCCCGCTGGGTCTCGGCGGCCCCGGCCCGGGTGAGGGCCTGGGCGAGCATGCGGGCCACGGTGGTGAGCACGGACCGCTCGTCGGGGGTGAACGCGACGGGGTAGGCGAAGGCGGCCATCCAGGCGCCCATGGTGCGACCGGCCACCGTCAGCGGCAGGTACGCCCAGGAATGGCGGCCGAACTGCTCGGCGAGGGGCCAGGTGAGGGGGTAGCGGGACTTGTACTGCTCGGGCGAGGAGACGTAGACGGCCTTGCCGGTGCGGACGACCTCCGCCGCCGGGTAGTCCGTCTGGAGCGACATCTGGGTGAAGGGGGCCTGATCGCCGTCCCGTTGTCCGTGGTGCCCGATGATCGTCAGGCGGTCGCCCTCCACGCCGAACACGGCGAGCCCATCCGGCGAGAAGCCCGGCATCGACAGACCGGCCGCGACCCGCAGCACCTCTTGGGTGGACCGGGCCTCCGCCAGTGCCCGGCCCGCGTCCAGCAGGAACGCCTCGCGGGAGCGCCGCCAGTCACCGGTGACCGCGCTGCGGCCCGCCGGGGTGCCCGGCGAGGGCTCGGTGACCTCCTGGAGGGTGCCGATCAGCTCGTACGCCTTCTTGGCCGGGTCGAAGGAGGGCTTGGAGCGGCTGCGGACGACCCGGACGATCCGCCCGCGCTCGTCCATGATCCGGATGCGGACCTCGGCGAGGGTGCCCTCGGCGACGGCCAGCTGGACCACGCCGGTGATCTCGTTCCAGTCGACGGGGTGCAGCCGGGCCCTGGCCTGGGCCTCCGTGAGGACGGTGCCCTCGGCGGGCAGCCCGAGCAGCCGGGCCGCCTCGGCATCGACCGTGACCAGCCCCGTGGCGGTGTCCCAGTGCCACAGGCCGGTCGCGAGGGAAACCAGGACCTCCCCCACGGCGGGCAGAGGCTCGCCAGTGTGCATTGCCCCACTTTAAGAACATGCGATCGATGATTGCCACCGATCGCCGGGCCCGTAATGGTGGGAGCCGATCATGGGGCGCCCGGTACCCTGGGGGTTGTTTCACGTGAAACATGCCCCCGATCCGCGAAGACTGGATGAACGACGATGCATCGGTACAGGTCCCACACCTGCGGCGAGCTCCGCGCCTCTGACGTCGGCACCGACGTCCGGCTGAGCGGCTGGCTGCACAATCGGCGCGACCTGGGCGGCATCCTCTTCATCGATCTGCGCGATCACTACGGCATCACGCAGCTCGTCGCCCGACCGGGCACGCCCGCGTACGAGACCCTCGACAAGCTGACCAAGGAGTCGACGGTCCGCATCGACGGCAAGGTCGTCTCCCGCGGCGCCGAGAACGTCAACGCGGACCTGCCCACCGGTGAGGTCGAGGTCGAGGTCGGTGAGGTCGAGCTGCTCGGCGCGGCCCAGCCGCTGCCCTTCACGATCAACGCCGAGGACGGGGTCAACGAGGAGCGGCGCCTGGAGTACCGCTTCCTCGACCTGCGCCGCGAGCGCATGCACCGCAACATCATGCTGCGTACGGCCGTCATCTCGGCGATCCGTCACAAGATGACGGCGCTGGGCTTCAACGAGATGGCGACGCCGATCCTGTCCGCGACCTCGCCCGAGGGCGCCCGTGACTTCGTCGTCCCCTCCCGTCTGAACCCGGGCAAGTTCTACGCCCTGCCGCAGGCCCCGCAGCAGTTCAAGCAGCTGCTGATGATCTCCGGCTTCGACCGGTACTTCCAGATCGCGCCCTGCTTCCGGGACGAGGACGCCCGTGCGGACCGTTCGCCGGGCGAGTTCTACCAGCTCGACGTGGAGATGTCCTTCGTCGAGCAGGAGGACGTCTTCCAGCCGATCGAGAAGCTCATGACGGAACTGTTCGAGGAGTTCGGCAACGGCCGGCACGTGACGTCCCCGTTCCCGCGCATCCCGTTCCGGGAGGCGATGCTGAAGTACGGCTCGGACAAGCCGGACCTGCGGGCCCGGCTGGAGCTGGTGGACATCACCGACATCTTCGAGGGCTCCGAGTTCAAGGCCTTCGCCGGCAAGCACGTGCGCGCCCTGCCGGTGCCGGACGTCGCGGCGCAGCCCCGCAAGTTCTTCGACCAGCTCGGCGACTACGCCGTCACGCTGGGCGCCAAGGGCCTGGCCTGGGTGCGCGTGACGGAGGACGGCTCGCTGACGGGCCCGATCGCGAAGTTCCTCACCGAGGACGACGTGGCCGAGCTGACCAAGCGGCTCTCCCTCGCCGCCGGGCACGCCGTGTTCTTCGGGGCGGGCGAGTTCGACGAGGTCTCCAAGATCATGGGCGCCGTGCGGGTCGAGGCCGCCAAGCGGGCCGGCCACTTCGAGGAGAACGTCTTCCGCTTCTGCTGGATCGTCGACTTCCCGATGTACGAGAAGGACGAGGACACCGGCGCGATCGACTTCTCGCACAACCCCTTCTCGATGCCGCAGGGCGGCCTGGAGGCCCTGGAGACCCAGGACCCGCTGGACATCCTGGGCTGGCAGTACGACATCGTCTGCAACGGCGTCGAGCTGTCCTCCGGCGCGATCCGCAACCACGAGCCGGAGATCATGCTCAAGGCCTTCGAGATCGCCGGCTACGACCGGGAGACCGTCGAGGAGAAGTTCGCCGGCATGCTGCGCGCCTTCCGCTTCGGCGCCCCGCCGCACGGCGGCATCGCCCCCGGTGTCGACCGCATCGTCATGCTGCTCGCGGACGAGCCGAACATCCGCGAGACGATCGCCTTCCCGCTCAACGGCAACGCCCAGGACCTGATGATGGGCGCGCCGACGGAGCTGGAGGAGGCCCGGCTGCGTGAGCTGCACCTGACGGTGCGCAAGCCGCAGCCGAAGTAGCCGGTGTGACGGAAGTGGGGGGGGGGCCGCGGGGGGGGGGGGGGGCGGGGGGGGGGTGGGCGCCCCGGCGGGGCCCCCCCCCCCCCCCGCCGGGGGGGGGGGCCCGGGGGGGGCCCCCCCCGCCGGGGGGGCCCCCCCCCACTTCCGCTTTTCCGGGGAGTGACGGCTGCCGCCCCTGGTGGCGGGCCGGCCTCTTGCGGAGACCTCACCGGCGCCCCACAGGAACCCCGGAGCCCGTCCACAGCGGGGCGGCGTCTCATGGGAGGCACGGGCGGGTGCGCGCGGTGAGGTGAGGGAGGAACGCAGGCATGGGGTTCATGGTCGTGTTGTCGGTGGCGCTGCTCGTAGGAGGGGTCGCCGCGGTCGCCGGGACGGCCGCCCGGCGCCGCTCGCGGCGGCCCCGTCCCCCGTCCGGACTGGACGCGGAGGCGGAGGCCAACCAGTGGCTCGTACGCCTCGGCGCGGGCCTGGGCCCGCCGGACGCGCGGGCCTGGGCGGGCGCCGGTGAGGACACGGCACGGGCACTGACCAGGGCGGCGGAGTGCCACCGCGAGGCACGGGCGCGACTGGCGGAGGCCCGCACGGCGGCGGAGTACGCGGAGGTGACGCGGACGGCGCGGCAGGGGCTGGACCATCTGCGCAGGGCGGGGGCGGGGCCGGCCGGGAAGACGGCGGCGACGGCGCCGGGCGTGACACCGGCGCCGGGACCGGGGCCGACGGCACCGGCGGCGGGCTGAACGCGAGCGCGGGACGGCTCGGACGGGTGGCTCGGACGGGTGGTTCCGGGGAGTGGCCCCGATGGGCGGCCTCGATGGGCGGCTCCGGAGGACGGTTTCGGCGGGCGGAGAAAAAACTTTCCGTCACGCGGCAACTCTTCACCGGGCGGCGACCACTGACAGGGCGTAACCCCGCTCCTCCCCCGTAAGGATCCACCGTGGCTGCTGTCTCCCACCGCCGGTCCCTCCGCTCGCGCCGTGCCCTGGTGCTCTCCGCCGCCGTCGTGGCCGCGGGTGTCGGCGCCGGTGTCGTCGTGATGAACGCCAACGCCGGGACCGTCGACCTGTACCACCAGACGCTCGCAGCCAAGGACGGCTGGGCGTCGTCCGGGACGGGCACCACCGGTGGTGCGAAGGCCGACGCCGCTCACACCTTCACCGTCTCCACCCGCGCCCAGCTTGTGAAGGCGCTCGGTTCCGCGACCGACACCACGCCCCGGATCATCAAGGTCAGCGGCACCATCGACGCCAACACCAATGACTCCGGCAAGAAGCTGACCTGCGCCGACTACGCGGCCGGCACCGGCTACTCGCTGTCGGCCTACCTCAAGGCCTACGACCCGGCCACCTACGGCCGCTCCAAGCTGCCCTCCGGCACCCAGGAGAGCGCCCGGGCCGCCGCCCAGAAGAAGCAGGCCCTCAACGTCACCTTCAAGGTGCCGGCCAACACCACCATCGTCGGGGTGCCGGGCACCGGGGCCGGCATCACGGGCGGCATGCTCCAGGTGCAGAACGTGGACAACGTCATCGTCCGCAACCTGGCCTTCGCCGCCACCGAGGACTGCTTCCCGCAGTGGGACCCGACCGACGGCGACGACGGCAACTGGAACTCCAACTACGACTCGGTGACCCTGCGCGGGGCGACCCACGTGTGGGCGGACCACAACACGTTCACCGACGGGCCGCACTTCGACAGCGCCAACCCGAAGTACTTCGGCCGCGAGTACCAGATCCACGACGGCTCCCTCGACATCACCAAGGGCTCCGACCTGGTGACCGTCTCGCACAACCAGTTCACCAACCACGACAAGACGATGCTGATCGGCAGCAGCGACACCGACAGCGTCGGCAAGCTGCGCGTCTCCATCCACCACAACGTGTGGAAGGGCATCGTCCAGCGCGCCCCGCTGGCCCGCATCGGCCAGATCCACATCTACAACAACTACTACGACGTCACGACCCTCAACGGCTACGCGCCGCAGTACAGCATCAACTCCCGCGCCAAGGCCCAGGTCGTCGCCGAGAACAACTACTGGAAGCTCCCGTCCGGCGCGAAGGCCGCCAAGCTCCTCAGCGGCGACGGCACCGGCTCGGTCAAGGGCTCCGGCAACCTGGTCAACGGCACGGTGACCGACCTCGTCGCCGCCTACAACGCCGCCTCCTCCAAGGACCTGAAGACCACGGTCAACTGGACCCCGACCCTCACGACGGGCCTGGAGACCTCGGCGGCCGGCCTGCCGACGTCGCTGGCCACGACGACGGGGGCGGGCGTGCTCAAGTAGCACCCGAGACACGCGAGGGCCGGGAGACCACGAGCCCCCGGCCCTCGCGTACCCATGCGGCGGACAGCGGACAGCGGACAGCGGACAGCGGACAGCGGACAGCGGACAGCGGTTCACGCGGGTCGTTCGCCGGTCTTCCCGGCCTCGGTGTGTCAGCCGCCCTGGGCCGACGCCTTCTTCGCCAGGTCCGCTTCCTTCCACAGGGCGGCGTCGGTGTCGACACCGTCGAGGAGGGCGTCGGTGAGGTCGGCGTCGATGAGGACCGTATCGGTGACGGTCGCGGCAGGCAGGCCCTGAGCCACCCCCTGCCCGAGATCGGCGTGTACCAGGTTCACCCCTCTCAGGTCCGCGTTCGTCAGGTCGGCGGCCGTCAGATCGGCGTCGGTGAACTGTGCGAACGAGCCTTCGTAATTCCCGTGGACGCTGACGAGTTTCGCCTGTGTCAGGTCTGCGTCGTGGAGTATCGCGCCGTCCAGCCAGGCACCGGTCATGTCCGTTTCCAGGAAGTCGGCGTCCTCGAAATCTCCGTTGCTCAGGTAGGCGTCGTTCATACGGGCGTTGTCGAACCAGGCGAGTTCGAAGCGGGCGCCCTGGAGGTCGGCCCGGGTGAGGTCGGCGCCCCTCAGGTCCGCGTTGTCGAACGTCCCGTAGAAGGTGGCGCCCACCAGGAAGGTGTCGCGCAGATCGATCTTCGGTTCGCCCTCCAGGTCCTCCGCGCGTCCCCCCAGTACCTCGAGGGCGGCCTGGACGTCGTCGGGAGCACGTGTCTTGTCGTTCTTGCGCAGGCGTTCCGCCGCCGCCGCGCCGGGCATCTTCGCGTGGTCCCTGATGTAGGTGCTCAATACGCTGACGATCGCCGGCTGTTCGCTGCGCGACTCCCGCATGATGCGTTGCAGCGCGTAGATGCTGCTGACCCTCACGTTGATGGAATCGTCCCCCAGGTTGGCGACTGTCTCGTTGTACGTGGACGCCACCTGGCCGCGTTCGGAGAGGCCGAGGTTCTGGTTGGCCTGGCTGATGGTCATCGCGGTGAAGATGAGGGCCAGCAGGGCCGGTACCACCGGCATCGCGGTGGCCACCCACATGTAACGCTGCCAGCGGCCCGCGTCGGCCGAGGGCGCGGTCGCCGGGGCAGCAGCTGCCGGAGCCGGTCCCGGAGCCGGGCCGGGCGCGGTGGTGAGCTGGGCGGGGTCGAGCAGGACGAACCACCGGGAGGTGTGCAGCCGGTCCTGGAGGGTGGCCAGCAGACCGACGAGGGCGGGCAGGGCCGTGGCCCCGTCGCGCAGGTACCGGCCCGTCGCCTCCCTCAGGGTCTCCGTCACGCGCGCGGTGTGCGCCTCCAGCTCGGCGCGCCGGTCCTGCGCGAGAGGAAGGCTCTTCCGGGCGAAGTCACTCAGGGCGGCGGCGAGTACGGCCATGCGCTCGTCGAGCACGGTCGCCTCCGGCGGCGCCGGCCGCAGGGCGTCGCGGCAGGCCGTCAGCACGTCCAGGCAGGCGAGGAAGGGTGGTTCCTGTCGCGCCCAGAGGGCGAAACTCCGTGAAGCCGCCCGCCGTATGCGCCATGCGGCGACGAGGGACGCGGGCGCGAGCCCGAACAGCAGTCCCGACTCCGTGCCGTACCACCACGGCCTCACGTCCGGGTCGCACCCGCTCAGCACGGACCAGGAGGAGCAGGTCTCGCTGTTCGGGATGTACCAGCCGTCCGTGCCGAAGATCTTGCCCAGGTAGGCGTAGGGGCCGTTGATCTCGGCGAAGGGGCCTGCCATGACGTACTCGACCACGAGGAGCCACGTCCCGAGCAGGACGGCGCCCGCGAGCAGCGTGAACGGGACGGCTAGACACCACATCCGGCGGCCGGCCGCCAGCACACGCGCCGAGCGGTCCGCCTCCACCAGGCGCCGCAGCAGTTCGTCGGCCGGGACCGGACTCACCACGCCCTGGTGCCGACGCAGTGCCAGCGCGGCTCGCAGCCGTCGGCGGAGGTCCTCCGTCCGTGGCCGGACGGCACGGCGCGGCACGAAGGCGACACGGCGGCCGGCATGCCGGTGCGGATCACCGAAGGCGGCCGCCCGCGCGGCCACCCACCAGCCCGCCATGAGCAACGGGTACGACACCGCCGCACCCAGGCACACGCGTATCCAGTCCCCCCAGGACGTGAAATCCACTGCGCTGGCCCCCCGCCGTCCCCGCTGTCCCCGCCACGAACCGGCCCCCGCCGGTCGCCCGTGGAGTATGCCCGCGGTGGACCGCGCGAGTCCCCGGAATTTCGAAGCGGGCCGCGCGGGCCGCGCGGGCCGACCCGGCCGGGTACGGCCAGGGTTCCCTTCACGGGCCCGCCCGGCGTGCACCGGGCAGGCTCTCCGCCACGGCCTGGGGCTACTCGTCGGTAAAGATGTCTTCGGCCGTCGGGGCCGTGACGGCACGCCGGTGCCAGTGGCGCAGGATGTCGGGGTCGCCGCAGCCGGTGACGCGTTCCCGGACCGCTTCGGGGACGTCGATGCCGCGCACCTCCAGGACGTCCAGGATGTCCTCGGCGGCGCGCTGAGTCCGGCCCTCGTCGCGGATTTCCTCGGAGATGGGTGACTTGTAGAAGGAGAGGTCCACGGCCACCAGTTTCCTCCACAGGTGTGCGGCCGGGTGCTTGCCCAGGCTTTGTGCGACGAGTTCGATGATCGGGTCGGCGATGCTCTGCGGCGTGTCCCGTAGGAGGGTTGTCATCGATTTCAGTACCCCAGGTAGGTGATCTGGACGATGTAGACACGTTCGTCGCGTACGACGACCTGGTATCTGAACATGCCGCCGGGGACGATGACGTCGCCCCCCTTCGGGTCGATGCCCTCGTGGGCCCGGCCGTGAATGTGGGCGGCTTCGGCGGCTCTGACCAGCTCGTCCGCCCTCCTCTTCACACCGGCGAGGAAGTCGGCGGGTGCGGTGCGGGCGGTTTCCTCCGCACCGAAGGCGTACTCCCACTTCCAGCTCAACCGCGCACTGCTTTCATGGCTTCGTCCAGGACGGCGCTCAGCTCCCGCAGAGCCTCCTCGGCGATGGCGGGATTCTCGTGCTCCAGCCTGCTCTGTGCCTGCGCGAAGCGGGAGGACAGAGCAGGACGCCGGGCGATCTCGATGTCTCGGGCCCAGGTGAGGACCCAGCTCCGCACGGGGCTCAGGGACTGCCACTCCACGGCTTTGGCGAAGGCGTCGTCCTTTGTGGCCTGCATCTCCTCCAGGCGCCCCGGATCGACCACGGCGAGAGCCGTGCGCAGGGCGTCAGGAGTCTGCTCGGGACGCGGGATCAACTCGTGTCCGCGATCGGCCTGAGTACTCATGGTGTCCTCCACAGGGTGCCCTGGCCAGGGTATCCGGACGGGGCCACGGAGGAGCCGGACCGGGAACCGGGCAGGCCGCGAGCGGCCTGTCACGGTCGGCCCTGTTCAACGAGGGACGGCTCGTCGGTTCCGGTGTCGGGGACACCGGAACCGACACCCGCTGAGGCGCAGCCCTGGCAGTGGTGCGGGTCGGGGCCTCGGTAGCCGAGGTCGCAGGTGTCGCAGTTGCGCATGGGGTGCCAGATGGGCGGTGGCGGCTCGGGGGCTCGGTACGGCGGGAGGGGCGGCAGTTTGACCGTCAGGCGGTGGGCCAGGAAGGCGGCGGGCCGGACCAGGGGTTCCAGGGGCAGGCCGTCGGCCAGGGCCTTCCGTACGGCGGTGGGGGTCAGGTCCCGCTCCAGCCAGGCGGCGACGCCGGGGGCGAGGTGCTCGGCGTCGGTGGGGAGAGCAGCAGGCGGGGGTCCTCGCGGCGCAGGCCGGCGAGGACGTCGGTGGCCGTGCGGAGGAGGTCGGGGGAGGTGTACGAGGGTTTCGGTACGGCGGGGAGGGCCGCGCGGCGCGGGGGTTTCTGCTGCGGGGCGGCGGCCGCGCGGCGGGCCGGGGGCTCGGTCGCCTCGCCCGTTCCGGACGGGTCGTCGCGTCGGCCTGGCTGGTTGCAGGAGACCGTGCGGGTGACGATCCGGCCGGCCGGGGTGCGTTCGCGGGTGCGGCGCAGGTAGCCGTGGGCCTCCAGCTCGCGCAGGGCGGCGGCGATCCGGGTCGGGCCTTCGGGGAAGCGGGCGGCGAGGGTCTTGATGCCGATGGGGGCGCCGGTCGGGAGGGACTGGATGTGGCAGGCCAGTCCGATCGCCAGCAGGGAGAGGTCCGGGTGCTGGGCGAGGTGGTTGCCGATCACCGTGAAGCGGGTGGCGTGGCGGGTGTTGTCGTGGGTGACGCCACCGGGATGGTCCTTGGCGTGGGCGTGCCTGGAGGGGTGGTTTTTCCCGGCGATACGGGACTGGGCGTGCGGGCGCACGCTAGGGTTTTGGGTGTCCATCGGGAAGGGCTTGCTTCCTTGGTGGTCAGGCCCTCGCAGTGGGATGCCAGTCCCCGCGAGGGCCGTTTGCGTGTCTGGGGTGGTGTGCCGTGCTGCGCTGAGCGTAGGGCAGGCAACCCGTCACGAATCCAGTCCAGTTGGTGATGTTCACTCGCGCGAGTGAGCCTGCGCCGTGGGCGGGAGGGGTGGGGCTTGGTGGGGTTTCTTTCTCTCCCGTGGTCCTTGGAAAAGACGGCCGACGGCACCGGAACCCACGCGATCGGGTTCCGGTGCCTATGCCGTTTCCGCTGGTCAGAGTGGCGGTAGATCGAGTTCGGCCCATACGGTCTTGCGGGGGACCGGTCCCAGCTTCACGCCCCAGCGGTCGGCGAGGGCCTCGACGAGGAGCAGGCCGCGGCCGGACTCGGCGTCGGGGGTGGGCCGTCGGCGGTGCGGGAGGTCGTCCCCGCGGGTGTCCGTGACCTCGATGCGGAGGGTCGTGCCACGGGCCAGGAGGGCGAGGCGGAAGTCGCGTCCGGGGAGCCGGCCGTGGGTGGCCGCGTTCGTGGCGAGTTCGGCGACGAGGTGCTCGGCGGCCTCGGCGACGCGGTGGGGCAGGTCCCGGTCGCGCATCCAGTCCGTGGCGAGGAGCCGGGCGAGGCGGGCACCGCGGGGCGTGGGTGACAGGAGCACGCTGAAGTGGTCGGCGGGTGGGAGGAGTTGGGTGGACTTTTCGCTGTTCACGTGACCGAGCGTGGCCGCGCGTGCTTACCGTGAACAGTGACAGATCCGATACGTAGGGTGACTGTCCGGAGCTTGTCGGCCGTTGTCCGGACCGTCGGAAACGGGCCTACGGGTAGGGGCGTCACGGCACGGCGGTACGACAGAGGGGTGCGGTATGTCGGTGGACGGCGAGGCGGTACGGCTCCGGACCGAGGCGGACGAGCCCGGGTGGGAGGTGGACCCGGACGACGAGTGGGGCGTGGCCGTTCTCGCCACGGTGGGACGGCAGTTGAGGCTGCGGCGGGAGTCGGTGGGGATGCGGGCCGCCGACTTCGCGGTCGCGGTCGGGTACGGGGAGGACCTCGTCTACAAGGTCGAGGGCGGCAAGCGGATCCCCCGCCAGGAGTACCTGGACAAGGCCGACGAGGTGCTGGGCGCGGGCGGACTCCTCGCGGCGGCCTGGGAGGACGTGAAGAAGGTCCGGTATCCGAAGAAGGTTCGGGAGCTGGGGAAGCTGGAGGCCAAGGCGGTCGAGATCGGGGTGTACGAATGCAACATCATTGCCGGGCTGCTGCAGACGCCCGAGCACGCGCGGGCCCTGATCCAGGCGGCGCAGCCCCCGTACTCTCCGGATGACGTGGACCGCATGGTTGCGGCTCGTTTGGCCCGCCAGTCGGTATTCGAACGCGATCCAGCCCCGTCGATCCACTTCGTACTGGAAGAGGCACCGCTGCGTCGGCAGGTTGGGGGCACAATGGAGTGGCGACAGCAGCTCGAACACCTTCTGGGGGTGGGGCGGTTGCACAACGTCACACTTCAGGTGATGCCGACCAACACCGAAGCCCACCCAGGGCTGGACGGCAGGATCGAGCTGTTGAAGTTTCCGGACGGTACGGCGGTGGGGCGTTCCGACGGGGCGTTCAGTGGGCGGCCGATCACCGATCCCAAGCAACTGCGCATCCTTGAGTTGCGGTATGGCACCATCCGGGCGCAGGCTCTCTCACCGCGGGAGTCGTTGACCTTCATCGAGCAATTGCTGGGAGAGACATGATCCGCAAGGCATCCGCCGGGGACGCCTCCGAACTGGCTTGGTTCAAGAGCAGCTACAGCGGCGGTACGGACGGCAACTCCTGCGTCGAGCTTGCCGTCACCCCTGGCACCGTCCACGTTCGCGACTCCAAGCAAGTCGAAGGCCCCCGTCTGGCGCTCTCCCCCGCCGTCTGGTCGGACTTCGTGGCGTACGCCTCGGCGCGCTGACGGTCGGGCCCGGCTACCCCGCCACGAACTGCGTCAGGATCGCCTGCACCTCGTAGATGTCCACGCCCTTGGTGAACGTCTTCTGGATCGGCGTCGCCGTGCCCGACACCCAGATCTTCAGCTCGGCGTCGAGGTCGAAGGTGCCGGCGGTCTCCACCGCGAAGTGCGTGATGCTGCGGTAGGGGACGGAGTGGTACTCCACCTTCTTCCCGGTGATGCCCTGCTTGTCGACCAGCAGCAGCCGCCGGTCGGTGAACAGGATGGTGTCCCGGATCAGCAGGTACGCGGCGTGCACCTGCTCCCCCTGACCCAGCAGCCGCGCGTAGTCCTGCTGGGCCGTCCCGGAGTCGATGGTGTGGGCATTGCCGAACAGAGCCATGAAGGTCCCCCGCTGTGTCGTCGGTGTCGCAGGGGAGGACGCCGCCGGGAGGCCGAACAGTTGCGCGGCCGCGTCGGGCGGGGCTGCCGTCAGGTGTCGTACGTGCCGTTCCACGGTGCGCCGAAGCCGAGCCGGTCCGGGTACAGCTCCGCCCAGTCCTCGTCCTCGTCGCCGTCCTCGTCCTTGCGGACCACCAGGCCGAACAGGACGTCCTCGTGGGTGACCTGGAAGGGGCGGACGGCTATGTCCGTGTAGGAGCGGCGGGGCAGGCTGCGCAGGAGGCCGGCCAGGCGGACGCGGGCGCGGGTGAGCGGCGAGTCGTCGCCGTGGGGGGCGCGCTGCTGCTGCGCCCAGGTGCCGGCGCACCAGATGTCCGAGTCCCGGTAGCGGCCCTCGGCGTCGAAGGTGTGCAGCACGGTGTAGAGGCGCTTGTGCTCCTCCCAGCCGTCGTCGGGACGGAAGCCCTGCGGGAAGGCGTACGTGACCGACGCGAGGAACTGGCCGTCCGCGTACCGCCCGATGGACTCGGTGCGGTGCTTCGGCTGGTAGGCGATCGGAACGACCTCGGGAACTGCCATGGCGGAAACCATACGGCTTAGCGGGAACATGCCGAAGCGGGGGACCACCCCTCCACCTGTCCCGCCGTTCCCTGTCCTGCCCGGCATCCGATCCCGGCTGAGGGAGAGGGACGCGGCCGGTCCCTCTCCCCGTGCCACCGTCCTGCGGTCAGGAGGCTGGAGGCGAGTCGTTCCCGGGGGTGTCGGCGAACAGGTCGTCGGCCGTGGTCGCGGTGAGGGACCGGTCGAACCAGAGGGTGAGGGTGTCGAGGTCGGTGCAGGAGGTGATGCGCTCGCGCGTGCCCTCCGGGACGTCGACGCCCCGCTTGTCGAGCACGCGCAGGACGAGCGAGGCACGATCCTCGGTCAGGCCCTCCGCCTTGCCCTCCAGGTACGTCTCCTCGAACAGCGTCCCGTGCCCCGGGAAGTAGGTGATGACCTTCGACATCAGCTCTCTCCATTTCACTCTGACTGGAGTGTTCTCCAGACCGACTTCGGTCGCCTCGCACCAGTACTTCGTGGGGCCCCGGCCGAGCGACTGGAATCCGCGGGCCAGCGTTTCCAGTATGGCGGGGGCCCTACGGCTCTCGCTGTGAACGATCGCGGAGAGCACCGCCAGTGCCGGCTGCCGGGCCACCGTCGACTCGTCGGTGATCTCCGGGACGGTGTCCGGTCCCAGCACGAAGGGATGCGTGACCTGCGTCGTCCAGGTGCCCACGGCGCACGGGAAGGGGCCCGCGGCCCAGTTCGCCGTGGGCCGGTCCCGGCAGACCACGACCAACAGCACCGGCATGGCGTACTTCGCGCTCAGGTACGCCACGTAGTAGGACCAGCTCGCCGCCTTGTCCGGGTCCTGCTTGGTCTGGGACTCGATGGCGAGCAGATAGCTCTCCCCCTCGGGCGGCTCGACCTTCAGCACCGTGTCGACACGGCGCTCCAGCGGTCGGATCTCCGTGGCGTCGGGGGTTAGGGCCGTGTAGTCCTCCTTGGCCGGGGGAGGGACCCCCAGCGTCTCGAAGACGAGATCGAGGGCTTCCGGATGGTCCTGGAAGATCCGGTGTGCGGCCTCGTGGGTTGATGTGACCATGTGCGCAACGTAGATGCGCTGATGGGTGGATATCCGGCCGATGTGGAGGTGTTCACCCTTTCGAGGGGCGAAGAAACGTTCAACGGCCATGCTCGTCGCTGCCGGTGAACGACCGGGCCCGCTCACCCGTCGGCGGTGCCGGTGGGTGAGCGGGCCGGACGACGGTCGTGCGGGCGTGGCCCGGGGCGTCGTCGACGTGGTGGATCGTCGGCGTCGTGACGTACTACGCCGTCGACGAGGTCATCCCTCCTGGCCGCCGAAGCGCTCCTTGTACGTCTCCAGGTCCTCGTCCGTGAGCTTCGCGAAGAGGACCGGAGGGACCGCGAAGGGGGTGCCGGCCGGGACCGCGGTCAGGGCCCTCGCCTCCGCCTCGGTGACCCAGGTCGCCGTGTCGGAGGGGAGGGAGAACGCCTCGCGCATGACCTTCGCCGTCGCCGGGATGAACGGCTCCGAGACCACCGCGTACAGGTGGATCAGGTTCATCGCCGTGCGCAGCGTCAGGGCCGCGGCGTCCTTGTCGGTCTTGATCTCCAGCCAGGGGGCCTTCTCCTCCAGGTAGGAGTTGCCCGCCGACCACAGCGCGCGCAGCGCGGCGGCCGCCTTGCGGAACTGGAGCGCCTCCATCTGCTCCTCGTACTCGGTGAGGAGACGCGCGATCTCCGTACCGAGCCTCTCCTCGGCCTCGCCGGGCGCACTGCCCGCCGGGACCTCCTCGCCGAAGCGCTTCTTGGAGAACGACAGCACACGGTTGACGAAGTTGCCGAGGGTGTCGGCGAGGTCCTTGTTGACCGTGGCCGTGAAGTGCTCCCATGTGAAGGACGAGTCGTCCGACTCGGGGGCGTTGGCGATGAGGAAGTAGCGCCAGTAGTCGGCGGGCAGGACGTCCAGCGCCTGGTCGGTGAAGACGCCGCGCTTCTGGGACGTGGAGAACTTGCCGCCGTAGTACGTCAGCCAGTTGAAGGCCTTGACGTAGTCGACCATCTTCCACGGCTCGCGCACGCCCAGCTCGGTCGCGGGGAACATCACCGTGTGGAACGGGACGTTGTCCTTCGCCATGAACTCCGTGTAGCGGACGGGGTTCTCGCTCGTGTCGGCCTCGTACCACCACGACTTCCAGTCGCGGACCTCTCCCTCGGGTGCCGCGTCCGCCCACTCCTTCGTCGCCGCGATGTACTCGATCGGGGCGTCGAACCAGACGTAGAAGACCTTGCCCTCGGCTGCCAGGTCCGGCCAGGTGTCGGCCGGGACCGGGACGCCCCAGTCCAGGTCGCGGGTGATCGCGCGGTCGTGCAGGCCCTCCGTCAGCCACTTGCGGGCGATGGAGGAGGCCAGCTGGGGCCAGTGCGCCTCGTGCCGCGACACCCACTCCTCCACCTCGTGCTGGAGCTTCGACTGGAGGAGGAAGAGGTGCTTGGTCTCGCGGACCTCCAGGTCCGTGGAGCCGGAGATCGCCGAGCGGGGGTCGATCAGGTCGGTGGGGTCCAGGACGCGCGTGCAGTTCTCGCACTGGTCGCCGCGGGCCTTGTCGTAGCCGCAGTGGGGGCAGGTGCCCTCCACGTAGCGGTCCGGGAGGAAACGGCCGTCGGCGGGCGAGTACACCTGCCGGATCGCCCGCTCCTCGATGAAGCCGTTCTCGTGCAGGCGGCGGGCGAAGTGCTGGGTGATCTCGACGTTCTGCTGCGAGGAACTGCGGCCGAAGTGGTCGAAGGCCAGCGCGAAGCCGTCGTAGACCGCCTTCTGGGCGTCGTGCGCCTGCGCGCAGAACTGCGCCACCGGCAGGCCCTGCTCCTTCGCCGCCAGCTCGGCCGGCGTGCCGTGCTCGTCCGTCGCGCAGATGTACAGGACGTCGTGGCCGCGCTGGCGGAGGTACCGGGAGTACACGTCCGCCGGGAGCATGGACCCCACCATGTTGCCCAGGTGCTTGATTCCGTTGATGTACGGAAGGGCGCTGGTGATGAGGTGTCGAGCCATCGGGGGCTGCTCCCAGGTTGCTATGTACGGAACTCAAATCGTAGCCGACACGGGTACGCCGCCCGCCTCCCGTTTTACGGGGTGGGAAGCGGGCGGCGTACGGAAGGTGTTCGCGAGGCCTACGGGCGCCAGGTCGCCAGTACGCCCTCGTACAGCTCCTGGTCCGTGAGCTCCAGCGGAGTGGGGCCCGCGTGGAAGAACGCCGTGTTGCCGGTCTTCAGCTTGCGGAGGTAGTCGAACGCCTTGTTGTCGTGCTCACCGAAGGCGACGAAGGAGAAGAAGAGGGTGGGGTGGCTCTCCGCCGCGTCCGCGAGGGACTGGGTGGCGGGGGTCTTGGCGTCCGGGGCGCCGTCCGTCTGGAAGACCACCAGCGCGGGGCGGCGGGACGACTCGCGCTTCCCGTGGCGCTCCTCGTGGAGCTTGTCGTGGTGCGCCACGACGGCCTCCACGGCGACGTGGTAGCTGGTACGGCCCATGCGGCCCAGCCCCGCGTGCAGGTCGTCGATCCTGCTCTCGGGGTCGGTGAGGGCCAGGTCGGCGGTGCCGTCCAGCTCGGTCGAGAAGAAGACCACGTGGACGGTGGGGGCCGGGTCCCCGGTGAGGTGGGCGGCGAGGGCCAGGGTCTGGTCGGCCAGGGCCTGGACGGAGCCGTCCTTGTAGTACGGGCGCATGGACGCGGAGCGGTCCAGGACGAGGTAGACGTCCGCCTCGGCGGCGGCCAGGTCCAGCTTGGCGAGGGTGGCCGCGGCTGCGCGGTGGGCGGTGGTGAGGTGGGGCGGGACGGTCGGCTCCGCGGTTGGCTCCGCCGGTTCGGGGGTTTCCGCCTCGGGGGCCTCCGCCTCGGCTTCGCCTTCGGCGGGGTCGTTCCCACCCGCACCACCCGTGCGGGTCTCGATGTCGTGTGCGGGTGGCCCCTGTGGGGCGTCCTCGCCGTCGGCGGCCGCGGGCTCGGCCTCAGCCGTGTCGCTCTCGGCCTCCGGCTCGGGTGTGGCCTCTGCCTTCGCCTCAGCCTCGGACTCGGGCTCTGCCTCGGCCTCGACCTCTGCCTTCGCCTCCGCCTCGGACTCTGCCTCGGCTTCGGACTGTGCCTCAGCCTCGGGCTTCGCTTCAGGCTCGGGCTCCGCCTCGGCCGTGGGCTCCGCCTCCGCCTCAACCTTGGGCTCGGCCTCAGCTTCGGGCTCGGGCTCGGGCTCGGGCTTCGTCTCGGTCTCGGGCTCGGGGGTGACCTCGGCTTCCGCCTTGGCCTCGGGCTCCGCCTCGGGGGTGACCTCCGCCTCCGCCTTGGCCTCGGGCTCCTGAGCCACCTCCGCAGGCTCCGTCGTCTCCGGGGCCTGGTCCTCGGTGGCAGGCTCGGCCACGTCCTCGGCCGGTTCCTCGGTGGCGGGCTCCTCGACCGCAGGTGCAGTCGCTTCCGCGACCGGCTCCGCGACAGCCGGCTCGTCCTTCTCGGCCACCGGCTCCGCGACCGGTTCCGGGACAGCCGGTTCGTCCTTCTCGGCCACCGGTTCCGTGACCGGCTCGGTCACCGTCTCCGACGCCGGCTCGGTCACCCTCTCCTCCGTGGTCGAGGGCTCTTCCGTGGCCGTGGGCTCCTCCGCGGCGGCGGGCTCCTCCGGGGCGGGCTGCTCCTCCGGGGTTTCGGTCTTTGCGGCCGGCTCCTCCGGGGGCTCGGGCTTTTCCGAGGCCGGGGGGGCTTCGGTGGTCGTCTTCGGGGGGGTTGCCAGGTCCGGGACCGTGACGTTGTCGAAGGCCGCCGCGACCAGTTCGTGTTCTTCCGCCGCCGTGCGGGGCTCGGGGACCTGGGCCACCGGCTCGGGCGTGGGGGCGGGGACGACCGGGGCGGGGGCCGCCGACTCGGTCGTGGTCGCTTCGGTCGTGGTGGTCGGCTGCGGCTCGGGGTGGTTCGCGGGTTCCGGCTGCGAAGGAATCCGTGCCGCACCCTCCGCCTCGGCGGTGCGCCCCTTGCGTGAACGGCCGAATGCGTTCCGCAGGAGAGTGAGAATGCCCATGTGCGCAACCCTTCGCGTGAGTTGTTCCGTCAATCCCTGGCCAGGACGGACACGTAAGGTTAGCGGCCTCCGGGGGTGATCTTCGGCAGGGGTGAGTGGGCGTCCGGCGGGTGTGTCAACACCGCCTCCCGGCCCCGTGAACACCCCGGTGGCAGCCGGGGATTCACCCGTCGTTCACTCAGCGTCAGCGCCTCCGCACATACGTGCCCCTACCGTCACGCCCATACCAAGGGCACGCAAGGGAGATCAAAGGTGCGCAAGCTGCTGCCGCTCATCGGAACACCGTCCCCGTCGCATCCGGGCGGACGCTCCGCCATGACCTGTCGTTTCCGGTGTGGTGACGCCTGCTTCCACGAGGTGCCCAACACCAGCGACAACGAGTACGTCGGTGACGTCATCGCGGGGGCCCTCAGCCGCCGCTCGATGATGCGCGCCGCCGCCGTCGTCACGGTGGCGGGCGCCGCCGGGGCGGCCGGTGTCGCCGGGGCGCGTCCGGCCACCGCGGCCACTCCCGGCCACGGGAAGCCGTCGAAGCCCTCGAAGCCGTCGAAGCCGTCCGGCGCGCGCGGGCTGCGCTACGGCAGCGTCGCGCCGAACACCGTCGACGCCGTCGTCGTACCGGACGGGTACGACCAGAACGTCGTCATCCGCTGGGGTGAGCCCATCCTGCGCGGGGCGCCGGCCTTCGACCCGGAGAACCAGACGGCGGCCGCCCAGGCGGGTCAGTTCGGGTACAACAACGACTTCCTGGCGCTGCTGCCGCTGCCGGGCGAGCGGAACCGGCAGCTGCTGGTCGCGAACCACGAGTACACCGACGAGGTGCTCATGTTCCGCGGCTACGACGCCGCCAACCCGACCCGGCAGCAGGTCGAAGTGGCCTGGGCCGCGCACGGCCTGTCCGCCGTCGTGGTCGAGGGCGACCGCAGGACCGGCAAGCTCGTCGCCGTTCCCCGGCACCACCTGAACCGGCGGGTCACCGCCACCACCGAGTTCCGGCTGACCGGGCCCGCCGCCGGGTCCGACCTGCTGAAGACCTCCGCCGACCCGACCGGCACCAAGGTGTACGGCACGCTCAACAACTGCTCGGGCGGCACCACCCCGTGGGGCACGACGCTGCACGGCGAGGAGAACTTCAACCAGTACTTCGCCAACAGCGGCCGCGCGACCGACAAGCGCTACGGGATCGGGACCGGGGCCACCGAGCGCAAGTGGGAGCGCTTCGACAAGCGCTTCGACGTCGCCCAGGAGCCGAACGAGGTGCACCGGTTCGGCTACGTCGTCGAGTTCGACCCGTACGACCCGTCGTCCACGCCGCGCAAGCACACCGCGCTGGGACGGTTCAAGCACGAGGCCGCGACCGTCCGGCTCACGCACGACGGCCGTCCGGTCGTCTACTCCGGTGACGACGAGCGCTTCGACTACTTCTACAAGTTCGTCGGCAGCAAGCGGATGCGGCACGGCAGCGGCCGGTCCGTGCGCGAGCACAACCTCTCCCTGCTGGACGAGGGCACGCTGTACGTCGCCAGGCTCACCGGCGACTCCCCCGCGATCGAGATCGACGGCACGGGCAAGCTCCCCGCCGACGGCGAGTTCGACGGCGCCGGCGAGTGGATCCCGCTGGCGACCGCGACCGCGAAGGGCGCCGTCTCGCACGTCGAGGGCATGACCGCCGAGGAGGTGTTCGTCTTCACCCGCCTCGCCGGTGACAAGGTCGGCGCGACGAAGATGGACCGCCCCGAGGACATCGAGCCGAACCCGGTCACCGGCAAGGTGTACGTGGCCCTGACCAACAACAGCAACCGCGGGGTCGGCTCCAACGCCAAGGCGGACGAGGCCAACCCGCGCAACGCCAACAAGCACGGGCACGTCCTGGAGCTGACCGAGCGCTGGAACCGTCCGGAGTCGACGCGGTTCGCCTGGTCGCTGTTCCTGGTGGCCGGTGACCCGGCGGACCCGGCGACGTACTTCGCGGGCTTCCCGAAGGACGCCGTCAGCCCGATCTCCTGCCCGGACAACGTGGCCTTCGACTCCTACGGCAACCTGTGGATCTCCACGGACGGCTCGCAGCTCGGTTCGCACGACGGGCTGTTCGGGGTCGCCACCCGCGGTTCGCGGCGCGGTGAGCTGAAGCAGTTCCTGACGGTGCCCTCGGGCGCCGAGACCTGCGGTCCGCTCATCCAGGAGCGGCGTGTGCTGGTCGCCGTGCAGCACCCGGGCGAGCTGGACGGCGCCTCCGTGGAGAACCCGAAGAGCACCTGGCCCGACGGGCCCGGCAAGATCGTCCGCCCGGCGGTCGTGTCGGTGTGGCGCGAGGACGGCGAGGACATCGGCGTCTGAGACGGAAGCGGGAGCTGCGGGTGGTGGTGCGGTGAGGCGACAGGCCTCGCCGCCGCCTCCTCGCGCAGGCCTTCCGGCGGCTCGCCCGGTCGCCGGGCGACGTGGGTGATCCCCGCCTCCGACGGCGGTCCGGTTCCGTGCTCGACGCGGACCCGGGCCGCCGTCGTCGCGTTCACGGCCCCCGCGGCCCCTGTAGCTCCCGCGGCCCCCGCCCCGGCTCACCCGGTCCGGTGGAGGGTGACGTCGACGAGCAGGGAGCGGTGGTCGGTGCCGGGGAGGTCGAGGAAGCGGGCGCGGGTCGCGGAGAACTCGCCGGAGACGAGGACGTGGTCGATCTGGGCGCCGAGGACGGGGGTGGTGCGGCTGGGCCAGGTAGGTTCCCGGGGGCTGCCCGCGAGCCGGGCGGCGTCGCGCAGTCCGGTGTCGAGGATCCGGCGGAACGCGGCGTGGTCCTGGGTGGCGTTGAAGTCCCCGGCGAGGATCAGCGGCCCGTCGTCGCGGTGGTCGTCGGCGAAGTCCCGCAGCCGCCCCAGCTCGCGCTTCCACAGGCTGACCTGCCGGGGCAGCGGCGGCTCGGGGTGTGCGAGCTGGAGCCGTACGGGCCGCCCGTCGACGTCGGCGACGGCACCGGGCATGCCCATCCGGCCCGGTACGGCGGGGGCGGGCGTCAGCGGGAACCGGCTGAGGACGACGGACCCGACGGAGGTGTCCCCCTCGACGGCCCGCCGGTACGGGAACGCCGTCCCGAGTTCCCGGCGCACGGTGGCCTGACAGCCGTACTCGCACTCCGAGACGAACACCACGTCCGGTTCCTCCCGGCGTACGGCGGTGACGAGGGCGTCCGTCGCCCGGCCGAACTCCACGTTGGAGGCGAGCACCCGCAGCCGTGCGACGGCGGGCCCCTCGGGCCGGTCGGCCTTGCCGTACGGCTCGATGAACCAGGCGAGCAGCCCCAGCACGACGACGCCCCATACCGGCCCCGGCCACCAGCGGGCGAGCAGGGACAGCAGCACGGCGACCCCGGTGGGGACGAGCAGCCAGGGCAGGAAGGCGAGCAGCTGGGGGACCGGCGTGCGCAGGTCGGTGCCGGCCGCGCGGCACGCGACGACGGCGCTCACCCCGGCCAGCAGCAGCCCGGCGCACCACGCCCCGAAGGCCCGCCCGTGCCGTGGCCGCACGTCAGCGGAACTCCCGTACGACGTCGATGGTCCCGACGATGTGCGCGTTGAAATCGTCCATCTCCTCCGCCGGTACCCAGAGTTCGAGGATGGTCGCTCCGCCGGCCCGCCGCACCGGATAGCGGGCGAGGAAGTCGCTCTCCACCTCGAACCGTGTCACGTAACCGACGCCGGAGGCGGGGACGTTCCAGTCGCGGGCGATGCGGATCGCGTAGTCCTCGTTCAGCACGGGGTAGAAGATCGGCTGTTCGGGCAGGCGCGGCGGCCACCCCCGCCACCCGGAGGCCTCGACCAGGGCCAGTTCCTCCGGGCCGGTGGGCCGCCAGAGGGTCGTTGTCGTGGTGCTGCTCATGGGACGACGGTAGAGGCGGGGACGGCCGGCGGGCCAAGGGTTTGCCGTCCCGCCGGGCGTGTCACCCGCCGGGCGTGTCACCCGCCGGGCGTGTCACCCGCCGTGCCGGCCGCCGGGTCCGGCCCCGTCCACCCGCGGTCCGGCCCCGTCCACCCGCGCCAGGAACTCCGCCAGCGCCGCGTCGAACTCGGCCGGGCGCTCCAGGTTCGGCAGGTGGCCGCAGCCGTCGATCACCCGCAGGGCCGAGTCGGGGAGGAGGGCGTGCAGGGTCTCCGCGTCGCGGACGGGGGTGAACTCGTCGTCCGCGCCGACGACGACGAGGGCGGGGGCGGTGACGCGGCGGAGCAGCGGGCGGTAGTCGGGCCGTTCGGCCCGGCCGCGCAGGGCCGCCGCGGCGCCCTCGGGGGGCGCGGACGTCATCATGCGGTGGACGTGGGCCTTGACGGCGGCCGGGGCGTGCGGGGCGACCATCTTCGGGAGGACCTCGTCGGCGTAGCCGCGCATGCCCTCGGTGAGGAGGCGGTCGGCGAGGGCGTTGCGGGCGGTCCGGCCGGCGGGGGTCTCGGGTTCGGCGAAGGTGTCGGCGAGGACCAGGCCCCGGACCCGGTCGCCGAGGCGGGCCCGGCACTCCATCGCGATCTGGCCGCCCATCGACAGGCCGGCGAGGACGAAGGCGTCCACCCCCAGGTCGTCGAGGAGGTCCTCGACGTCCTCGGCGAAGCGGGAGAGGAGCGTGGTGCCGGGGGTGACCGGGGAGGCGCCGTAACCGCGCAGGTCGGGGGCGATGACGCGGCGGGTGGGGGCGAAGAACTCCAGTTGCGGGGCCCACATCGTGCGGTCGAAGGGGTGGCCGTGGACGAGGACCAGGGGGATACGGCCGGCGGTATCCGTGCCTTTGTCCTCGTATGCGAGGAAGGGTGCCATGCGTCGACCCTAGGTTCGCCCAACTCCTCGGTGCAATAAGATCTTTGCTCTCGGTGCAATGTTGAGGGCCGAGGCCGAGAGGGCCGGGGCGGGGGGCGAGGGGCGGGGCCGAGGAGTGGGAGTGGCCGTGAGCGACTACCGGGCGATCGCCGACCGCCTCGCCGACGACATCGCGTGCGGACGGCTGGCGCCGGGCCAGCGGCTGCCGCCGCAGCGGCGGTTCGCGCGCACGCACCGGATCGCCCCCTCGACGGCCGGGCGGGTCTACGGCGAACTCGTGCGGCGCGGGCTGGTGGTGGGCGAGGTCGGCCGGGGCACCTTCGTGCGGGCCGCGCCGCCCGCCCCCCAGGGACGCGCCCTGGTCGAACCGGCCACGGCCGCGCCGGTCAACCTGGAACTCAACTACCCGACCGCGCCCGGCCAGTCCGAGCTGCTCGCGGCCGGTCTCGCGCCGCTGCTGCGGGCCGACGCGCTGACCGAGGCGATGCGCACCGCCGCGGCCGACGGCACCGCCGCCGCCCGTGCCGCGGCGGCCCGGCTGCTCACCGTCCCCGGCTGGCGTCCCGAGCCCGCACGGCTCCTGTTCACGGGCAACGCCCGCCAGGCCGTCGCCGCCGCGCTCGCCTCCCTGGTCCGGCCGGGCGGCCGCGTCGGCGTGGAGGAGCTGACGTATCCGCTGGTCAAGGAGATCGCCGCCCGGCTGGGGATCGTGCTCGTGCCGATCGGCGGCGACGGCGAGGGGCTGCGGCCGGACGCCCTGCGCGCCGCACACCGGGCCGCTCCCCTCGCCGCCCTGTACGTCCAGCCGGTCCTGCACAACCCGACCTCGCTGACCACGAGCGAGCGCCGCGGGCGGGAACTCGCCCTTGCAGCCGTGGAGTTGGCGCTGCCCGTCGTCGAGGACCGCGTCTGGTCCTTCCTCCGTCCGGACGCCACCCCGATCGCCGCCCACGCGCCCGCTCTGACCCACGTCGTCGACGGCCTGTCCAAGCGGGTCGCGCCGGGACTGACGGCCGGTTTCCTCGTCGTACCGCCGGACCGGGTGGACGCGGTGGCCGCCGCCGTGCGGTCCGGGGGGTGGAGCGCGGGGCGGTTCGCGCTGGAGGCGGCCGTGCGGTGGGCCGGGGACGGGACGGTGGAACGGCTGGTGGCGGCGAAGCGGGCGGACGCCGCCCGGCGCCAGCGGATCCTCGCGGCCCACCTGGGCGCGTTCGCCGTACGGACCGATCCGCACGCCTACTTCGCCTGGTGGGAGCTGCCCGCGCCGTGGCGGGCGGACACCTTCACGGCCGCCGCCGCCGCGCACGGCATCGCCGTCACCCCCGGCACCGCCTTCACCGTCGACCCGCACCGCACCCCGGACGCGGTCAGACTCGGCCTGGCGTCCGCGGCGGAGGGGGAGCTGGAGCGGGCGCTGCGGCTACTGGCCCGGATCGCAGCGGAGCCGTCGGAGCCGCCCCGGCCGTCGGAGCCGCCCCGGCCGTCGGGGCCGCCGCAGCCGTCACCCGGCGTCGGCGGACCAGGCGTCCCACCCGCACGTACCGCGTGAGCCACGCCCCCGCCGCCACCGTCAGACCCACGCCCAGCAGGAACCAGGACGCGGTGCGCAGGGTGGCGGTGAGGGCGTCGTACACGGCGGCCGCGGCGGGACGGCCGGCCCCGTCGGCCAGGTCCGTGAGGGTGAGGTGGCGGGCGACGGCGATCGCGAGGCCGAGGAACGCGCCGCCCAGCGCCGTGCCCAGCGCCGCCGCGGTGAGGGCGCGGCGGCGGCAGGCAGCGACGGCGATGCCGGTCACGGCGAGGGTGACGGCGGCGAGGGGCAGCCAGAAACCGGCGAGGTCGAGCACGCGGTAGCCCTTCCGGAGGGTGGCCAGCTCATCGGCCGGGAGCAGTGCGACGCGGGTGTGCGCGAGCGGGACCCGGTCGGCGAACGCCACGTGGTCGGCGGCCAGCCGGTCGCGGACGCGGGCGGCGACCGGGGCCAGGTCGACGGTGACGTCGCGGTCGCGGTCGTCGTGCAGGGCCGACATCACGGCGCTGTGCGCGGCCTCGTTGCCCGCGTCCCACGCGGTGCGGTAGGCGCGGGTGCGGGTGAAGGAGCGCAGCGCGTCGTGCACGAAGGGGGTCATCTCGGGTCGCAGCGGGCCGCGTTCGGCGGCCGCCCTGCGCAGGATGCCGTCGCCGACCGTGTCGACCACGGCGTCCCGTACGGCCGGGTCGGCGGCGAGCGGCGCCATGGCGGTGACGTACCGGCCGGTGTCCGTGAGGCCGTACGCCGCCCAGGCCGCCAGTGCGCCGAAGGGCATCAGGAGGCAGGACAGCGCGATGAGGGCGGCCGACACGGCGGTCCGCAGACGTCGGGACACGCCTCCAGGCAAGGCCGTGCGCGCCGGACGCGCGAGCAGGGGGCGGCCACTCGGGTGGGCCGCCGCGGGACGGGTACGGCCGCTCGGGTGGCCCTCGGCCGGACCTGGGGATTCCGCCCTCCGGTGGAGCGATCACCCGAACGGGTGTCTCATGGATCTGGGGAGAAGGAGGCGATCATGCGCATCACTCCGGCCTTGCGGACGACCGCCCTGCGGACGACCGCCCCGCGGACACCCGCCCTGCGGACTCTGACCGTGGCCCTGCTCAGCGGTGGCACCTTCGCCGTGGCGGCGCTCGGCACCACGGCGGCGGCGGCTCCGTCGGCCTCCACCGACGTCCCGGCGACACGCCACAGCGGTTCCGGTGCCGTCCGAGGCACCGTCACCTCCCGCACCGACCTGACCCTGCGGCAGGCACCCACCACGCACGCGCCCTCCGCCGGCACGCTCGCGCCGGGCAGCCGGGACCTGGTGGAGTGCCGGGTGCTGGGGCAGAGCGTCAACGGCGACGCGCACTGGTACTGGCTGGCCGGTGCGCGGGCCTGGGCCAGTGCCGCCTTCGTGTCCACCGGCGGCGAGCGGGTGCCCGACTGCGCCGACCCCTGCCCGCGCTGGAAGGACGACGACTGGGCCAACTGGAACGACGCCTGGGACGACGAGCCGTGGAGCGTCACCGGATCCGGCTCCGTCGGCTTCAGCTTCAGCTTCTCGGGCTCGTGGAGCTTCAGTGCCACGGGGAGCGTCGAGGGGAGCGCCACCGGAAGCGACGGGGGAAGCGCCGCCGGAGGCACCACCGGAGCCTCGCCGGAGGAGTGGGTGTGGGTCCCGCTCGTCCGGTGAGTGGAGGGATGAGGGAAGACGTGGGCCCCGGCGAGAACCGCCGGGGCCCACGTGCGGCAGGGGACGGGTGGCTGTCCGATCGGGTTGCCGTCCGGTCGGGTGGCTATCCGATGCGGTGCCCCTCCGCGTCCTCGTGCGTGTAGTAGCGGTAGAACATCACCGCGAAGAAGCCCGCCGCGACCGCGATCGAGACGCCCGCCGAGTACAGCGTGCTCGATCCGCTCTGGTTGACGAGGAATCCGGTCGCGCACCCGGCGAACGCCGCCCACAGCAGGGCGTGCACTTCGCGGCGCAGCCTCGGGGCCACGGCGCGGACGCCGACGTACAGCGCGATGAACACGAGCGCGGTCACGAGGCCGAACAGGACGTTCCAGCCGGTGATCGGCCCGCCGCTGCGCCGGTTCGCCGCGGCCCAGTAGCCGTAGACCAGCCCGAGCGCGACGGGAACCGCCCACTTCGCGACCGCGTGGGTCCGTTCGTCGAAGACGTCGGGCAGGCCGCCCGCCCGGGGCCCGGTCAGGGCCGGCGTGCGCATGCCCGGTGTGGGTGCCGCATGAGCCATGGGAGCACTCCTCTCTGCTGGTCCCCCGCTTCCAGGGCACACCTGGGCGGGGGCGGCGGCAAGTCGGTGGGAGGCGCCTCCCGCGCGGTGCGGGCCGGGGTGCGGGCCGGGGTGCGGCGCCCGCGCGGGCGTGTTTCGCTGGGGCGGTGAGCGACCGAGGGGGCCAGGGGCTGCTCGCCCGCCACCCGCGCGCCGGGCGCCGGGACGTGCTGGAGCGGCAGAAGCTGCTGCAGTTCCGCGGCCACAGCGTCACCTGGCTGGTGCCGCTGCTGACGCTGGTCGTCATCGCCGTCGTCGACCTGACCACCAGCGGGGAGTTCCGCGTCGTCTCCTGGTGCGTGTTCGTCGCCGCGCTGGCCGCCGTCCTGTGCGGGGTGCGGACGACGGCCCTCTTCGCCGTCCTGGCGCTCGTCACCTACGTCGGCGCGGACTCCGCCTGGCCCGCCGAGTACCGGGAGGGTGCGGGCGATTTCGTCCTCGTCCTGGTCGGCGGGGCTCTCTCGGTCCTGGCCGCCGCGCTCCGGGTGCGCGGCGAGCGGCGGATGCTGCACATGCGGAACATCGCCGACACGACCCGCCGTACGGTGCTGCGGCCGCTGCCGCCCGGCTGGGGCGGCCTCGACCACGCCGCGGTCTACCTCGCCGCCGACGCCGACGCGCGCGTGGGCGGCGACTTCTACGACATCCAGCCCGGACCGCACGGCACCCGCGTCCTCCTCGGCGACGTCCAGGGCAAGGGGCTGGGCGCGGTGGAGGCGGCGGCCGCCCTCCTCGGCACCTTCCGGGAGGCCGCCTACCACGAGGCGGACCTGGCGACGGTCGCCGACCGGCTGGAGACCCGGATGCGGCGCCACCGCGCCCACACCGTCGCCCTCGGCCGCGCCGACGGGGACCGGTTCGCCACGGCCGTCCTGCTGGCCTTCCCCGAGGGGGAGCACGGGGTGGTCGACGTGGTCGTGTTCGGTCACGAGGCGCCGCTCGCCGTCGGCCGCGGCGGCGTACGGCCGCTGCCGCACGGCGGCGGACTCCCCCTCGGCCTCGCCGAACTCGCCCGCGGCGGCCCTCCGCCGGTGCTGCGCGCCGCCGTCGCCCCCGAGGAGACGCTGCTGCTCGTCACCGACGGCGTCACCGAGGCGCGGGACCGCGCCGGTGCCTTCTACCCCCTCGCCGACGACGTCGCCGACGGCCTCGCCCGCGATCCGCGCACCGCCGCCCCCGGCCGCCTGGTCGCCTACGTCCGCGACCGCACGCTGCGGCACTGCGGCGGCCGTCTCATCGACGACACGACGATCTTCGCGGTACGGCCGCGGGGCGCGGGGAGCACGCAGGGCGGGCCGGACGGGCGGGACGGGCGGGGCACGGGGGGCGGGCCGGACGGGCGGGACGGGCGGGACGGGCGGGGCACGGACGCAGACGAAGGCCCCGTAGGGGGACGTTTGCAGACCTGAGGCCCCCGTTTGCAGCAGCAGCGGTTACGGTGCTGACGTACGTGATCGACAGGGGGAGGGACCATGCCCGGAACCGTGCTGCTGCTCGCGGCCTCACCCGTGGGCAAGGGGTGCCTGGTGGACGCGGCATCCGTGCTTCCCGTGCTGGCGGCCGTGCCGCCCGCCGTCCTGGCCGGCACCGACACGGCGAACGTCGTCGAACTCGCCGATCCGCTGGAGCCGCAGGCCGTGCTGACCCGGCTGCGGGCCGCCGCGGCGGCGCCCGGACCGCTGACCGTGTTCGTCGCCGGGCAGCTCCAGCTCGACCGCAAGCAGCGGCTGCCGCATCTGGCGCTGGCCCGTACGACGCCGTCGACCGTGCGCTACACCGGCTTCCCCTGGCACTGGTTCCGTGAGGAGCTGCGGTTGCGGGCGCCCGGGACGACGACGCTGCTGCTCGACCTGCACGCGGACGCCGAGACCTGGGGATGGCTGCGGGGACGGGGGCTGGAGTGCGGGGCGGGGGTCGCCGCGTACGGGAGGGTCGCGCCTCCGGCGGGGCGGCGGAAGGTGGCCGCGCCCACCTACATGAAGGCGATCGCCACCGTGCTGCGGAGCGGGGGGCGGCCGGGGCCGGAGCAGCTGCACCAGACGGCGTTGGCGAGGATCGCCGGAGAGGGGGAGGTGGGGGACCTGGTGCTGTGGGGGACGGGTTCGCCTGCGGGGCCGGGCGCGGGTCCCGTGCCGGGTACGGGTGCGGGTCCAGTGCCGGGTACGGGTGCTGGTCCAGTGCCGGGTGCGGGCCCCGTGCCGGGTCCGGGGGCGGGGGTCCCCGGTGGGGTCGCCCCCGCCGCCCCTTCCCTCCCCGCCGCCCCCGGGGGCGGCGCCCCCGGACTCCCGCTGCCGGCCCTGGAAGGCCCTCGTCCGCACACGCCGGACGGGCCGGCGGACGACCCCCACGCCCGCATCACGGCGGCCGTCCAGGCCGGAGACCACTCCGCCGCCGACGCTCTCGCCGCCCGCCTGGAGCAGGCCGCGCTCGTCGCGCACGGGGCCGGGTCGGAGCAGGCGCTGCACTGGTCCGAGGTGCGGGCCGATCTGGCGATGTTCGCGGGGGACGCCGAGCGCAGTTGCCGTACCTGGATGGCGGTCGCGGCGGCGCGGCTGGCCGCGGGGCAGCCCGCCGACGCGGCGCCGGTGGAGGCGGCCGTGGACCGGGCCCACCACCAGTGGGGGCGCGTCACGGACCGGGACCGGGCCCGCGACCTCGGCCCGGCGCTCGCGGAGCTGCGCGGCCGGGTACCGGGCCGCCGGCAGGGCGCCCTGGACCACGTCCGCGAGCAGCTCCGCCAGCTCCAGACGCAGGGGTAGGACCGGTCCGCCCGCCTGCGGGCGCCGGGCCCGCGTGCCTGCGGGCGCCGGGACCCGGTCCTCCGCCGCGACCTGTGGAACCTCGTCGGCCCCGCCCGCCTGCGGGAGTCGGGGGCCGCCGGTCCGGGTCCGCGCCCCCTACTCGCCGGCGCGCTCCACGCCGGTCGACAGCTGGGGGGTGTCCGCGGTGCGGGCCGGGACCGCGTTGGCGGCGGTGACGAGGGCCGCCACGGCTATGACGGCCGCCGCGACGGCTCTGGCGTATCGCCATGAGGGGCGCCCGTAGGGTGCGGATGTGCGTTCCTGCACGGCAACCTCGCAACGTCGTCGGCGGCTGAGGGCGAAAAGCGGCGGTGGACGGGACGGTGGGCAAAAAGCGGGAACGGCAGCGGCCGTCACGTCAACCGTGTATTAAGCATGCTTAACACGCCGTTTAACCTAGGGGCTGCGCAAGCCGAACGGCAAGAGGGTCAGGGGTAGTTGAGGGTGATTCGGGCCGTAGGTGAGCGGGACGAACCGGAGGTCATCGGACGCCGGGTGCAGCGGCTGCGGGTCGAACAGGGGCTCACTCAGCGCCAGTTGGCCGAGCCGACCTACACCCCCGCCTATGTCTCGACGCTGGAGGCCGGCCGGGTGCGGCCCTCCGACGAGGCGCTCAGGCACATCGCGGAGCGGCTCGGCGTCGACGTCGAGGAGCTGGCCACCGGCCGCTCCGCCCGGCTCGTCACCGGTCTGCGGCTGCGGCTCACCGAGGCCCAGCGCGCCCTGGCCACCGGGGAGGCGCAGCAGGCGGCACGGCAGTTCACGGAACTGCTCGCGGAGGCCGAGCAGCACGGCCTCGTCGAGGAGCAGGCCACCGCCCTGCTGGGGCTCGGGGAGTGCGGGATCGACACCGGCGAGCTGGAGGCGGCCCGCGGACACTTCGAGCGGGCGGAGCGCTGCCTGGCGCACGCGCCGCTCCCGGCCCGCGTCCCCGCCCTGCGCGGCCGGGCCGTCGCCCACTACCTGACGGGTGAACTCCGTTACGCCGTCTACCTGCTGGAGTCCACCCTCGACGAGCTGAACCGCGGCGGTCTGCACGACCCCGACGCGCTGCTGCTGCTCTACGCCTCCGTCATCGGCCCCTACATGGACATGGGCGCCCAGGCCCGCGCCGCCCAGGCCGCCGAGTTCGCCCTGGCGCTCGCGCCGCAGGCCGGCGATCCCGCCCTCGTCGCCCGGATGCACCGCTCGGTGGCCCGCACCCTCCTCGCCGAGGGCCGTCTCGCCGAGGCCGACGCCTCCCTGGCCAAGGCCGCCGAGCTGTACCGCCAGCTCCAGCTGCGCACCGAACTCGCCAACTGCCACTGGATGCGCGGCTACGTCTACGCCCAGAACAACCAACTGGAGCGGGCCGAAGATGAGTTGAAGCAGGCGCAGGCCATGCTCTCGGCCCAGCGCGCCGCCCTCTACATCAGCCAGGTCGCCGTCGAGCTGGCCGACGTCCTGCACCGCCGCGGGAAGTCCGAGGAGGCCGCCGCCCTGCTGCACGGGGTGCTCGGCGACCTGTCCTCGGAGCGCGGCGCCGTGCACGCGGCCGGTGCGCACCGCCTGCTCGGCATCATCGCCGAGGACGCCCGCGACACCGACGCCGCCGAGGAGCACTACGTCCGCGCCCTGAGCCTGCTGGAACGCGCGGGCGCCGCCGGTGACCTCGCCGACCTGTGCCGTCTCCTCGGAGACCTGCTGCGCCGTACCGGCCGGGTGGAGGCCGCCTTGGACGCCTACCGCACGGGCCTCGGCCACCGTACGGCCCCCGGCACCACGACCCTGGGGCCGGCACCGGCCCAGCCGCCGCTGTAGCGGGCCCCGCGGCGGCCCTTCACCCGCTGTGGCGGGCCCCGTCGGCGGGCCCCTCACCGGTCCCCGGCCCTCACCGGCCGCTCCCCGCCGAAGCCGGGGTCCCGCACGGGCGGCGTCGCCGGCGTGCCCGCGACGGAGTGCGGCGGACGGCGGCGGGACGGGCGTGCGGGAACAAGGGACGGTGGCCGACGGCGTGCGGGAACGGCGGACGGTGGCCGACGGTCTGCGGACCGTCGTACGGGCGCTCGTGCACGCCGTGCTCGGCGGCACCGCGCTGCTCGCCGTCGCCTGCTGCGCGGCCGACGCCACCACCGGCAAGGCCGAGGTCCACGGCGCGGACGCGCCGCCCGCCGGCACGTGGGTCGCCGTCACCGGCGTCCGGCACCCGGAGGGCGCCCGCGGCTCGGAGGCGGCCTGGCCGCCGGTCCCCGACGCGGTGACGGTCACGCGGGTGCGGCAGCCCGCGTGACCCGTACGAGAAGGCCTGGGCCGGGCCGGTTTCCGGCGCCGGTGAGGGCGGTACCCGGCGGGCTACGGGGAGTCCTGAGCCGTACGCGCGGGCGGAGGTGATCACCGTGCCCGACCGGAACCGGGAACGGGCGGCGGAGGTGATCGCCCAGGAAGTGGGCGGCGCCGAACCCCGGGACGTGCCGGAGCGGTTGTGCGCCGCGGCGGTACGGCTGCTGCCGGTGATCGGCGCGAGCGTGTCACTGCGCGGCGAGGGGATGCCCGTACCCGTGAGCGCGAGCGGCGAGCGGGCCGCGCACCTGATGGAGGTGCAGGCCACACTGGGCGACGGCCCCTGCCTGCGGGCGGCGGAGACCGGCGCGCCGGTGTTCGCCTCCGACCTCACGGCGGGCCGGGACGCCTCGCGCTGGCCGGTCTTCGCGCAGCAGGCGGCGGCCGCCGGGGTCCGGGCGGTGTACGCGCTGCCCCTGGGCGACCCGGCGGTGTGCGTGGGCACCCTGGACCTCTACCGGGACGTCCCCGGCGAGCTGGCCGCCGACGAGGTCCGTACGGCGCGGCTGGTGGCGGACGCGCTGACGGTGGCCCTCACGGCCCTGCCCCACGACGAGGACGCCGGCCGGTACGGCGACGGCGTCTGGCTGAGCCCGCTGGCCACCGGCCACGACGGCGTGCACCAGGCGGTCGGCATGGTCATGGCCCAGCGGGGGGTCCACCCCGACGAGGCCCTCGCCCTCCTGCGGGCCCACGCCTTCGCCGAGGGCCGCATGGTCATGGACGTGGCCCGGGAGGTCGTGGCCGGCACGACCCGCTTCGACCCGGACCGAGGAGGGCCGGACTGAGGAGGGCCGGACTGAGGAGGACCGGACTGAGGAGGACCGGACTGAGGAGGACCGGACCGAGGCGGGGCCCGCCGGTCCCGGCCCCGCCCCTCACACCTGGACCCGCCCCTGCTTCCGCACCTCCGTGAGGCGTTGCACGCCCAGCTGGACGGCGGCCTGGGTCGCCTCGTTGGGGACGTCGGTGAGGCCGCCGTTGGTGAGGGCGAAGGCGTCCCGGCCGGCGCGGACGACGGCGACGTCGAGGGCGAGCGCGACGGGGTCGCCGTCGGTGTCCCAGTCGGTGAGGGTGACGCGCAGGCCCTGGCGGACGTCGCCCACCTCGGGCAGCGGCTGCTCGGTGACGGTGGCGTCGAGGACCGTGCCGTCCGGTGCCTTGGCGGTGAAGCGGGCGCACTTCTGCGGCAGGGTCTTCAGCCAGGCGAGGGTGCGGTCCACGTCGGCGGGCCGCCGGTCGCTGACCTGGTAGCGGAGCTGGGCGCCGGTGTCGGCGTCGTCGAGGGCGACGACCGCGCGGGGCGGGGCGCCGAGCAGTTCGTCGCTGTAGAGGCCGTCGAGGAGTTTCTGGCAGTCGGCGGTGGGGGTGGTGGCCTTGAGCACGCCGTCCCGCCAGGTGGCGGCGCCGCGCGTCGGGGTCCAGGGTTCGCCGAGGTCGGTGCCCGTGATGAGCGCGGCGTGCGCCTGCGCGTCGGTGAGCACGGGGGAGGCGGCCGGCGCGCTGGGCCGGTCCGGGCCGGACTTCTCGACGGTGGGCAGGGCGGGCCGGGCGGTCGGCGGGTGCTCCAGTCCGAGGGTGGCGCAGGAGGCGACGGTGACCAGGGCGGTGACGGCGAGGACGGAGGCGAGGAGGGTACGGCGGGTCATCGGGGGGTGCCTCCTGGAGTGGCCGGTGCGCACCGGATCGGGTTCCGCGGGCGGGGCGCGGGGGTACGGGGGCGCGGGGGCGTCCGTCCCGGCACCGCGGGGGTGCTCCCTCCCACGGCACCACCGCCACCGCCGGCCGACCAGCGCGGCGGTCCGTCCGGGTTAACCACCGGCTCGCGGGACCGAACTGTGGTCCCCTGCGTAGGGTCGACGGACGTAGTCGCCCCGTATTCAGGACGCAGAGGAGCACCGCCGTGACCGGTCAGCCCATTCCGGTGATCATCGACTGTGACACCGGGGTCGACGACGCCCTGGCCCTGCTGTTCGCCGTACGGCATCCGGGGCTGGACGTGCGGGCGATCACCTGTGTGGCCGGGAACACCGATGTGGACGGCGTCGTCCGCAACACCCTGACCGTGCTGGAGCAGGCCGGAGCCGGGGACATCCCGGTGGCGCGGGGGGCCGAGCGCCCGCTGATCGAGCCGGTGCGCACGGCACGGCACGTGCACGGGGCGGACGGGATGGGAGACCTCGGGCTGCCCGCGCCCACCCGCCGCCCGGTCGACGTGGACGCGGTGACGCTGCTGCGCCGCGAGATCCTCGCCTCGCCGAGGCCGGTGACCCTGATCCCCATGGCGCCCCTGACGAACATCGCCCTGCTGCTGCGCACGCACCCCGAGGTGGTGGGCAACATCGAGCGGATCGTGTTCATGGGCGGGGCGGTCGCGGCCGGCAACGCGACGGCGGTCGCGGAGTTCAACGTGTGGCACGACCCGGAGGCGGCCGCGATCCTGCTCACGGCCGGGGTCCCGATCACGATGTACGGCCTGGACGTCTTCAAGAGGGTCCTGGTGCCGGCCGCCGACGTCCAGCGGCTCCGGGCCGGTGCGGAGCCCCGCCTGCGCCTGGCGGGCGAACTCCTCGCCCACCGCGATCCGGCCACCTCGGGCGACCCCACCCCCACGGGCGGTCTCGGCGACGCGGGCGCGGTCTGCGCGGTCGTCGACCCCGGCGGCCTGACCACCGAGCCGCTCCCCGTCGAGGTGAGCCTGGCCCCGGGTCCCACCCGGGGCCAGACCGTTGTGGACCGCCGCCCCCGCCCCGGCGAGTCCGAGATCCACCACGGCCCGCGCGAACAGTCCCTGGTGGACGTGGGGCTGGAGGTGGACGCGGAGCGGTACGTGAAGCTGTGGCTGACGGTCGTCGAGGGGGCTTAGAGGTGTGCTGACCCTCGCGTGCCGAGAAAGGGAACAAAAGAGCAAAAGGGCAAAAGGGTAAACGTGGAGGAATTCTTAGGACTACACTCCTTAGGAGTGTAGTCCTAAGGAGTCTCCTTGCCCTTTCCGTATTGGCGGGACAAGCCGTCGCGTGTGTTCGACCGCGGTACCGAGTGGGACGCGCTGGCCGCCTTCGCGGGACGTCCGGTCCCGCACGCCATGCTCGGGATCGTCAGCGGCCGACGCCGCATGGGCAAGACGTATCTGCTCCGGGCTCTTGTCGAGCAGTACGGCGGTTTCTACTTCGGTGCCACGGCGGCGACGGAGGCCGAGTCCCTGCGACAGTTCAGCTCCGCGCTGGCCGAGTTCACCGGCTCTCCCGTGTCCTTCTCCTTCGCCACCTGGGACGATGCGGTCTCCTATCTCTTCGGGGTCGCCGCCCCCCAACGCCGGGCAGCCGGTGGGGCGACGACGGACGCCCCGCTGCTCGTGGTCATCGACGAGTTTCCGTACCTGGTGAAGGTGGCTCCGGAACTGCCTTCACTCATCCAGCGCGAGATCGACCGGCACCAGGTGGAGGAGAGCCGTATGCGGTTGCTCCTGTGCGGTTCGGCCATGTCCGTCATGGGCGGGCTGCTGGCCAGTACCGCTCCTCTGCGTGGCAGGGCGCAGCTGGAACTGGTCGTACGGCCCTTCGGGTACCGGGCCGCCGCGGACTTCTGGAGCGTCGGCGACGACCCCGCGCTCGCCGCACGGCTGCACGCCGTCCTCGGAGGCACTCCCGCATACCGTCGTCAGTTCCTGGCGGACGACGTGCCGGTGAGCATGGGTGACTTCGACGACTGGGTCTGCCGCACCGTCCTCGCGCCGTTCAGTCCGCTGTTCCGGGAAGCGCGGTATCTGCTTGCCGAGGAGGCGGACATCCGTGACACCGCGCTCTACCACTCGGTGCTCGCCGCTGTGGCGCAGGGCAACACGACGCGAGGTGGCATCGCCGGTTACATAGGGCGCAAGTCCGTGGACATCTCTCATCCGCTCAATGTCCTGGAGGACAGTCACCTGTTGGTGCGGGAGACGGACGTTTTCCGGGCCGGGAAATCCCAGTACCGCATCACCGAGCCGCTGATCAACTTCTATGAGGCCGTCATGCGCCCGGCCTGGGCACGGCTGGAGAGCGGACAGGCCGCAGAGGTGTGGGCGCAGTCGTCCGAGCGCTTCGCGGCCCAGGTGGCCGGTCCGCACTTCGAGGCGGTGTGCCGGGAGTACGTGCTCGGGCCGGGGCGTTCTCTGCTCGGCACGTCACTGGGGGAGGTCGGACACGGGGTGGTGACCGACCCGAGGGAACGCCGGCAGATCCAGGTCGACGTGGCCGCGGTCGAACCGGGATCCGGGGGGACCAGGGCCGCCGTCACCCTGCTCGGTGAGGCGAAGTGGGGGACCGTCATGGGTCTGAACCACCTGGAGCGGCTCCGCCGGGCGAGGGATCTCCTGACGGGACGAGGCATGGACACCACGCGATGTGGGCTGGCCTGTTTCAGCGCCGCGGGATTCAGCGACGCGCTGAGGGCCGAAGCGGAGCGAGGCCATGCCCTGCTGATCGGGCTTGACGAACTCTACGGTCGTGCGATGCCGACGGCTGTGCTGCCCTGACGGGCGAGGCCGGGCTCAGGGAGCCCTCTGCGAGAACCGTGCCGATCGACGGGCGACGGGAGGAAAAACCGGCCGCCCCGCGCCTTGGAGACGTCGGGGCGGCCGGTTCGCGAGATCGTTCACCGCGGTTCGCGGCAGGGTCAGGCCTGGTTGCCCTTGCGGCGGCGGGTCGCCACGACGATCGCCGCGCCGCCCAGGAGCAGGGCCGCCGCGCCGCCCGCGATGACGGGGGTGTTGCTGTCGGCGCCGGTTTCGGCGAGGTCGCCGCCACCGCCGTTCGGGGTGGGGGCCGCGGCCGGGGTGGACTCCGAGGCGGACGGCTCCGGCGCGGAGGGCGACGGGGTCGACGCGGGGGTGGTCTCCGGGGGCGTCCCGGTGGACGGCGTCGACGGCGGCGCCTCCGTGGACGGGGAGGCCGGGGGCTGCTCGGCGGGCGGCTGTTCGGCCGGCGGTTCCTCGGCGGGCGGCTGCTCGGCGGGCGGCTCCTCGGACGGGGCGCAGTACTTCGTGCCCCCGTTCCAGGCCGCGATCAGCTTGTCCTTGATGACCGGGCGGTCCGGGCCCTTGGGCAGGTCGCCGTGGTCGAAGCCGTCCTTCGCGTCGAGCCTGCCGTCGAACTTCACGGCGCCCCGGTAGAGGTCGATCTGCGCGTAGCAGCCCGCGTCGGGCACGGCGATGTCGAGGGTGCCGGTCGCGCCGGGCTGGAGCGTCACGGTGTCGAAGTCGACGAAGACCTGCTCGCCCGAGGTCCGGAAGTCCGGGCCGTGGGCCAGGTAGGAGGCGAGCGAGGCGGTGCAGGTGGTGGCCTTGTCGGCGGCCCGCACGGTGAGGTGGACCTTGCCGTCGCCGCTCGGCTTCAGGTTCTGGTCGTCGACCTTGACGGAGTCGTAGAAGTGCGTGCCGTCGAGCGAGAACTGGCAGCGGTCGGTCTCCGTCTCCGTGCCCGCCCCGGTGCCCGGCTGGTACTGGCCGCCGGACTTCCAGCCGTCGCCGCCGGGCGTCCCGGTGCCGGCCCAGGCCCCGGAGGCGGCGGCGACGGACGCGGTGCACAGGGCGAGTGACGCGGCGCCCGTCCCCAGCAGGCGGCGCACGGAAACACGTCTCGCTATGGACATGCGATTCCCATCTTGGCGAGTGCGAGTGCCCGTCACGGCGGCGTCGCGGCACGGCGATGCCCGGGTGACGGCGCAGCTCGGCGGTCCAGAAGAGTTCGGAAGAAACACCGGGCCCATCGGTCACATGCGCCACGGTGTGCGCTCATCGTGGGTCGCGAGGCGGAGGCCTGTCAACCTGCGGCAAACACAGGTCAGTTCAAGTTTCGTCACATCTCCCCCACGTACGGAATGATCCACTCCGCAAGGTGCGGATGTTCGCCTTCCCGGCAAAGTGGACAGACTTGTGGGCGTGACCGACTCCGCGCCCGCACCCGGGACGACCCCCGCACCCGGGACAGACCAGCCGCCCGTCCCCGACTTCTCCGCCCACGACCCCCACTGGTGGCGCCAGGCCGTCGTCTACCAGGTCTATCCGCGCAGCTTCGCCGACGCCGACGGCGACGGCCTCGGCGACCTGAGGGGGATCACCGGCCGCCTCCCGCACCTCGGCGCGCTCGGCGTCGACGCGCTCTGGCTCAGCCCGTTCTACCCGTCCGAGCTGGCCGACGGCGGCTACGACGTCATCGACCCCCGGGACGTCGACCCGCGCCTGGGCTCCCTGGCCGACTTCGACGCGCTGGCCGCCGAGGCCCACCGCCTCGGGCTGAAGGTGATCGTCGACATCGTCCCCAACCACACCTCGCACCTGCACGTCTGGTTCCGGGAGGCGCTGGCCGCCGGTCCCGGCTCCCCGGCCCGCGAGCGCTACGTCTTCCGCGACGGGCGCGGCGCGCACGGCGAACTCCCGCCCACCGACTGGCAGTCGGTGTTCGGTGGCAGCGCCTGGCAGCGCGTCCCGGACGGCCAGTGGTACCTGCATCTCTTCGCCCGCGAGCAGCCCGACCTCAACTGGGACCACGACGAGGTCCGCGAGGACTTCCGCACCACCCTGCGCTTCTGGTCGGACCGGGGCGTCGACGGCTTCCGCGTGGACGTGGCCCACGCCCTGGCCAAGGACCTGAGCGAGCCGCTCCGCGACCTCGGTGCCGCGGGGGCGGCCGCCGAGGACGTGCTCGTGACCCTCACCCCCGGCAGCCACCCCTTCTACGACCGCGACGAGGTCCACGACATCTACCGCGACTGGCGCCGCGTCCTGGACTCCTACTCCCCGCCCCGCACGGCGGTCGCCGAGGCCTGGGTGCCGGGCACCCGCCGCGCGCTGTACGCCCGCCCCGACGAACTGAACCAGGCCTTCAACTTCGAGTACCTGCAGACCCCCTGGGACGCGGCGGCGATCCGCGAGGTCATCACGTCCTCGCTCGCCACCGCCCGCGCGGTCGGCGCCTCCGCGACCTGGGTGCTCTCCAACCACGACGTGGTCCGCCACGCCTCGCGCCTGATGCTCCCGCCGGGCACGGACGAGAACGCCTGGCTGCTGTCCGGCGGCCGCGCCCCGCACGTCGACGAGGAGGCCGGTCTGCGCCGCGCCCGCGCGGCCACGCTGCTGATGCTGGCGCTGCCGGGGTCGTCGTACGTCTACCAGGGGGAGGAACTCGGCCTGCCCGAGGTCGCCGACCTGCCCGTGGAGGTCCTCCAGGACCCGCTGTGGGAGCAGACGGGCCGGGTCCGCAAGGGCCGCGACGGCTGCCGGGTGCCGCTGCCGTGGACGACCACGGGCCCCTCGTACGGCTTCGGCGCGGGCGGCGCGTGGCTGCCGCAGCCGGAGTCCTTCGCGCGGTACGCCGTCCAGGCCCAGGACGGCACGGACGGCTCGACCCTGGAGCTGTACCGCACCGCCCTGCGCCTGCGCCGCAAGCTGCTGGACGGCGAGGGCCTCACCTGGGCGGAGGACACCCCGCCCGGCGTGCTGGACTTCGCCCGCTCGGCCGGCTGGCGGTGCGTCACCAACCTGTCGGACGCGCCGGTGCCGTGCCCGCCGGGCGAGGTGCTGCTGAGCAGCGCCCCGCCGTCCGGCGACGGCCGGATCGGCCCGGACACCACGGTCTGGCTGGCGTAGCCGACGCCTGAGGCCGGCCGGGCTCACCCCGTCGGCGTGGGGGCGGGCGCCGGAGCGACCCCGGCTCCCGCCGCCGCGGCGTCGATGTCCACGGGGGTGGCCGTGGCGGTGGGCGGCGGGGTGAGCACGACCATCGGCTGGCCCGCGGGCGGCGGCGGCGGGGTCAGGTCCGACGAGGGGAGCTTCGGCGGGGTGGTCTGCTGGAAGAGGGTCTGCTCGAAGTCGACCAGGCCGGTCTTCTCCATCACCGTGATGTGGTCCAGGACGGTGTCGTTGGCCTGGTCGGCCAGCGCCCGGATGAGGGTGTTCTTGGTGGTGGAACGGACCTTCGCGATGGTGTTGAAGATCGAACCGTGCGTCATGCGCAGGATGTTCGCGAAGTCGGTGTCGAAGTCCTTGCCCGTCTTGGCGTTGATCTGGTTGACGAACGCCACCTGCTGCGGACTGGCCACGTTGGGCAGGGTGATGTTCAGCATGGGCGCCATCTTGCGGCAGGTCGTGTCCAGGGCGGCGTGACCGTCGATCAGGTGCTCGCTGGCCGTCTTGACCGCCGGACTCTGCCCCTTCTGCAGCCCGATCACGCCGAGGGGGTACTCCCAGAGCCCGGCCGCCCGTACCTTGACCACGAAGTCCCGGTCGCCCTCCGTCAGGGGCCCCCACTGGGTGTTGGCGATGATCCGGTCGTTCGAGGTGGACACCGTGTCCAGCCCCAGCATCGACGGATAGGCCAGAGCCGCGAGGGTCAAGCTCAGGGCGCCGCCCACGAAGGCAGTTCCCATCGCGTTCCGCGAAAAGCGCACCGTTCCTCCTGCCTGATCGGGAACACCGCCCGTGCTCGTTCACGCCCGGCGGGGTCCAACACAAAGGAGTACGGACGAACGCCCGCCGGAACTCACCGCTTCCGGCAAAACTTGTCGTATCGGCTGACGGGGGAGGGAGTTGCCGTGCCAGGACAGGCGAAGGTGACCGGACTGACGTACTACCCGGTGAAGAGCTGCGCCGGCATCACGGTGTCCGAGGTGCTGATCACGCCCGACGGGCTGCCGCACGACCGGGCGTACGTGATCACCGACGAGACGGGCGGACCGCGCTGGCAGGGGGGCGACCCCCGGATGGCGCTGATCACCCCCCGGCTCGTGGAGGAGGGCGCCGGGTTGACCCTGCGTGCCCCCGGCCAGGCCGCCCTGCGGGTGACCGGGGAGGGCGAGGAGGTCACGAAGGTGCCGGGGCAGCCGTACGGCGCCGTCGACCAGGGCGAGGAGGCGGCCGCGTGGGTGACCGGGGTCCTCGGCCGCCCGAGCCGGCTGCTGCGTGTGCGTACGGCCCCCGGCGGCACCGCGGCCAACGACAACCGCCTGCACGTGGTCTCGCGCGCGAGCCTGGACCTGCTGAACCGGCACCTGGCCGGGCGCGGCGTCGCCCCGCTCCCCATGAACCGCTTCCGCCCCAACCTCGTCGTGGACGGCTGGGACACCCCGCACACGGAGGACACCGCCGCCCGCCTCCTGATCGGCGACACCGAACTGGCCCTCACCGAGCTGACGGTCCGCTGCGCGATCACGATGGTCGACCAGGAGACGGGCCGCCGGGCCGGCCCGGAACCCCTGCGCACCCTGGCGGACCACCGCCGCGCGGAGGACGGCGGCGGCACGGTCTTCGGGGCGTACTTCAGGGTGGTGCGGGAGGGGAAGGTGACGGTGGGCGACGCGGTGCGGGTCCTGGAGGCCGTGGAGGGTTAAAGGACCCGGGTGCGTATGGCGTCGAGGAGGTGGGTGAGGGGGGCGGGGGAGGTGGTGAGGACCGTGGTGGGGGCGTCGCTCTCGCGGAGGTGGAGGGTGGTGGGGGTGGCGGCGAGTTCGAGGCAGTTGGAGCCGTCTCCGCCGCCGGAGTAGGACGACTTCTGCCAGTTGTCCGGAGCGGTCACGGGGTGCCTCACAGTTCCCTCGCAAGTCGATGGATGAAGTCACGCGAACGATCGGGATCGAGTGACACTGCCTCGATTTTACGGAAGAGCGTTCGAAAAGCGCCGAGTTGTGCCTCGGAGTCCACGAAGGCCGTGCCGTTGGTCGTGACATCGCGCACGACCGTGTCCAGTTTGGGGACGGCGCCGCCCGCGTACATCATCGTGCTCCACGCCCCGGCGAAACCGTCCAGGTCGAAGGGGATGACGCGGACGGTGACGTTGTCGGCCTCCGACAGTTCCAGGACGCGCGTGAGCTGAACACGTGTGGCGGCGCGGTCGCCGACCCTGATGCGCAGTGCTGCCTCGTGGATTACCGCTTCGTACGGGATGGGCGCGGGCCCCTCCGCGATGACCGCCCTTCGTCGCATGCGGTGCTCCACACGCATTTCCGTGTCATCTTCCGGGAGTTCTGGGACTCGGTACGAGAACACCGCGTGGGCGTAGTCCTCGGTCTGGAGAAGGCCCGGGATATTCAGAAACTCCAGATCGAGCCGGTGCGCCGCGTGATGCTCCAGTTCGGCGATGTCGAGAAACGGAGTGGGCAACTTGCCCCTGTACTCCTCCCACCAACCGTGCGTCCGGTCCGTGGCCATGGCCACCAGTGCTTCGACGAGATCGGCGTCCGTGCACGAGTAGTGAGCCGCAAGCCGCCGAACGCGTGCCTCGCTGACGCCTGCGGTACCGAACTCGATCTGGCTCATCTGCGCGGAGTCCGTGCCGAGAAGCGCGGCGGCCTCACGTCCTTTCAACCCGGCGGCTTCGCGAAGCTTTCGCAGCTCGGCGCCCAGTCGGGCCTGGCGAGCAGTCACGTACGTTCTGCGGGCCACGACGTCCTCCTTGACTCGTTCGGGGAGCAGATTACGCAACGGCTTGCGCGGTCCCAAATTGTGGCCCTACCGTCAGTGATGCGTTGAACACGTTGCGGAAGCGCACCGCGCCGTCCTGCCCGGACGGCTGCGGCACTGCCACCGCGCCCTCACCCACCCCTGTCTCAGACGGAGTTGACGCATGCCCGAAAGCACCCCCGACACGTGGGAGTACTCCCTTCATATCCCCAACGACGTCAGAGCCGTCCCGGTCTGTCGCCGCACGCTGCGTCTGATCCTGACCGTGCACGGGCTGATCGGCAGGGTGGACACCGCGGAGCTGATCGCCTCGGAGCTGGTCTCCAACGCCGTCCTGCACACGAAGGGTCCGGCGGCGCTGCGCGTCCGCTGGGCGGACGGTGTGCTGCGGGTGGGGGTGTGGGACGCGGACCCGGAGCCGCCCGACCCGCCGCGCGAGGTGGCGGACCTGGCGGACGCCGAGAACGGCCGGGGCACGGCGCTGGTGCGGGCGCTGGCGGAGGTGTGGGGCTGGCACCCGCTGTCCCGGTTCGGGCACCGGGGCAAGTACGTGTGGTGTGACGTGCCGGCGGCATAGCTCGTTGAGCTGATCGCACAGAAAGGAGAGCCGATGGTCGGCTCGTCGCACGAGGCCATGCACCGGATCTTCCAGAAGGATCCCGCATTGCGGGAGGGCGGCGAAGTCGGCCTGCCCCACTCGTCGTTCCTTTCAGATGCTGAAGCGTTCGACGAGCATCTTCATGGTGTCGAAGGCGGGCTTGGGGGAGTAGTCGTCGGTGGTGAGCCCGAATTGATGGAACAGTCCCGTTCGGGTGCTGTCGGCATCTCGCAGGGCGAAATGCGTGTAGCCGCTCAGGTGGAGTTGCTTCGACCGGGCGGCGATCACCTTCACCACGGTCTCGACGACGTCGGCCTGCCGGTGCGGGGGGCGCTCGGGGCCGGTGGGCCAACCGTGCTCGGTGATGTGCAGCGGCAGGTGTCCCAGGCCCGAGGGCGTCAGCACCGAGTCACGGTGATGACGCAGCAGCCCCTCGACGGCGTCCGCGAGTTCGGACGCGTCGACGGGCTGGAAGACGTCGGGGAAGAAGTCCAGGCCCACGTAGTCCAGATCGGTGACGAAGTCTTCTCCCCCGAGGTCGGTCAGATCGGTGATGAAGGAGGTGGCCGGCCCGAAGAGCGGAGTGGTGTTGAATCCGACCCGGAGGTCCGCGTGACCGAGTTCACGTGCTCGCGTTTTGGCGGTGGAAACCCCGCGGACGATCGCCTCGCGCACCGCCGGGTAGTAGCCGTCCAGCGTCGGGTTCGAGGTGACGTTGGGCTCCTCCGTCACCTGCAATGTGCTCGTGATCGCGCCGTACTGCTCGACCAGCTCGCGCAGGAAGTCGCAGAAGCCGTCGACGTCTCCGGCTGTGGACCGGTATTGCGCCACCAGGTCCAAGCGGCGCCCCCGGACAGCGTATTGGGCCGCGGTGGTCGGCGCCGCGGTCGCGTGCGGCTCGCCGAGGCGGGTGGTGTCGTCGAAGCCCGTGTAGGCGCGTACCAGGAACGGGCGGCCCGGTCGGCCCTGGAGGCGGTCGAGCGCACTCGACACGAGGGCCGGGTCGTCGGGCGGGCCACCGGCCAGGCCCCCGGTGTCGTCACCGGCGACTCCGCCCGGGTAGATCCCGAAGAGCATGCCGTCATGCGCTGTCGGTGTCACGCGTTCGACTCCTTCTGGTCCGGCGTCGCAGGGGGTGCGGAGGTTGTCGCCGTGTCGGTCGGCCACGTCAGGGAGCCGGTACGGAGGTCGTCGATGACCGAGCCGATCCATGCCACCTCGGCGCGAGCGAGGCACAACGCGTATTCGGCTTCGATGACGTGCAGGCGGGGTACGCCGGCCGCCAGTGCCTCCGCAAGGCGTTCTTCGTCGGCGGCCGTGCGCTGCCCGAGGCGCTGGGCGCGCTCGATCAGGGCCGCCACCGCGCCGCTCGTCCCGAGGGCACCGAGGTAGGTGACAGCTCCCAGAAACTGCGAGAACTCGCGCTCCGGGTTGCGGATCTGGGAGTCCAGCCGTCGTACGAGTTCGTCGTGGCCCTCCTCCGTGAGGGCGTAGACGGTCCTCTCCGGACGGTTTCCCGAGCGCTGCCGACTCTGTGGGGCGACCCATCCCGCTTCGGTCAGGACGGCAACGGTGTTGTAGAGCGTGCCCCGCGTGATCGCGGCGGCATGGTTCTCGCTGCGTTCTCGCAGTTCGGCAAGCATCTGGTGTGGATGCGAGGGCTGTTCGAGCAGGAGACCCAGCACGGCCAGGACGATCGGGTTGTCGAGAGCGCGACGTGGCATAGTCGAACTCTATCAGTCTAAATAAACTATTGAACCGCCTGTAGGAGCCGGAGTCGCGCCGGAACCGTGCCGGAGGACCCGGCGGCTCGGAGGCCGGTACCGCCGGATTCGGACGAGCGGCCGGAAGCCGGCCCGGTGTTCCGCGTGACCGCTCACGTCCGGGTCCGGTCAGTGGTACCGGTCCACCACGTAGCCCCGGCGCGTCGGCGATGCGGGACACAAGAACTCGGCGGAGGCCTTCGGGCCTCCGCCGAGCGGGCTGCGGTGACGGTGGTGGTGCCGTGACCGGTCTGACGGTGAGCTCCTGGGGCCGGGTCCCCGGGCCTGGCCGGGTCAGATCAAGTGCTGCTGGCTTCCCCAGCCGTGGCCGATCGTTGTGCCGCTGTTGAGGCTGTTGCTCTTGCTGGTGTAGAGGTAGAGGTCGCCGGTGCTGCGGTTGATGGCGGTGACG
>NZ_JBIRNP010000002.1:381790-479807 GCF_044331705.1 Streptomyces sp. NPDC017202
GTCCGATCTCGGTGGTGGACTTGAAGCCGCCGTCGCCGTTGCCGATGTAGAGGAACAGTTCGCCGGTGGTCTTGTTGGTGGCGACGAGGTCGCCGTCGCCGTCGCCGTTGAAGTCGGCGGCGGCGACCTTGTCCATCGTGCCCCAGCCGCCGCCCACTTCACCGGTGGAGGAGATTGCGGAGGAACCGTTCCCGGCGTACAGCCGCAGCGTCCCGGTGGAATCCACACCCAGCAGGTCGTCCTTGTAGTCACCGGTGTAATCGTGGTCCCGGGTGACGGTGACGTCCTCGACGATGTTGTTGTAGCGGTACGGCAGGTAGGAACCGGAGTTGTTGAAGTAGGCGTACGGGATGGTGCGGCGCACGGCGTGCGGCGGCGTCTGCTCGATGCCGACGTAGGAGGTCATCGAGGAGTCGGTCCAGCGCTCGAACAGGACGACGTGGGAGCCGCTCGTGGGGTTCGAGGTGTTGTGGAAGAGGAGCATGTCGCCCTTGCGCAGCTGGCTCTTGGAGATCCGCGTGGCGTAGGTGTCGAGGTTGCCGGTCCAGGCGTTGGTGCCGAGGTTCCAGGCCATGGAGACCAGACCGGAGCAGTCGGTGCGGTAGTCGTCGCGGTAGTTGTTCATGCTGTACGGCACCTGTGCGTCGACCCAGGTTCTGGCGCGGGCGATGACCGCGCTGCGGGTGATCGGTGCGCCGGCGGCGGTGGAGGCCAGGGGGTGTGTGGAGAAGGCGCTCTTCGGGCTTCCGCTCTGCAGCGGGCCCACTGCGCCCTGGGGGCGCTCGACGTCCTCGGTGGCCGCGGTGGCGGTGCGCACCCCGGAGACTGCGGTGTTCGGGGCGGCCGTCGCGGCGGAGGAGACGGTGAGGGTGCCCAGGACCGTGGCGGAGGCGAGGGCGACTGCGAGGGCCGTGGTGCGCGACATTTTCGACGTGCTCATGACAGTGAGCTCCTTGCTGGGTTGTTCGGAAGGGGAAGGCCGGGCATGACCGTCTGCCCGGGCGCTCACGGCCCGCGCGGCGGCGTGGAGGCGAATGGGAAGCCCGGGGCGAGACGTACGGGCTCGTCCGGAAAAGTGCGGTTGCCCCGCAGGTGCACCCGTGGGGGCGACGGACCGGCTACTGCCAGCCGAAGTCGCCGGCGAGGACGACCTGCCAGCCGAAGTCGTTCTTGGGCAGGTTCGTGGCGGCCATGCTCTGCCGGCCGGAGTCCTGGCTCCCGGAGCCGACGGGTCCGGAGGCTGCTCCAAGGCCCAGGAACAGGGATCCCGCGGTGAGGACGGTGACCGCGGCGGCCTTGGCGGTACGGCTGGCTTGCATGGCGGTTGCCCCTTCGGTGGCGATGGATCTGGCGGACTGTTCCGGCCTTGCGTCCCGCGGTGACGTGGGGCCGGTCCTTCGTGTCTGCCGGTCGGTGTCCCTTGCGGCGAGAACTACTCTCGTCGCAGGTCGGAAGGGGGGGAAGAGCTTTCCGGTGGCCCCAATGGTCCATGTCCCAATGGGGCCAGCAGCGGCACCTGCGCCCTGCGCAGGCCCCAACCGGACAGTCCGGTGTGGGAGTTCAGCAACCGCCGGCACAGCACCGTCGTCATCGCCTCGGCCTCGGTCAGGGACTCCGCCACGAGGAAGACCCCGAGGACCGGGTCGGGTACGGCGTGCGGGTGCGCGGTGACGTGTTCCACCCCTTCCCCGGGACGTGCGAGAGCCAGGGCGTGCCGAGCCGCGTCGGAGGGCAGAAAGCCACCGGACGGGGCTGACAGTTGGGCGTGAACCAGGTACATACCGACGAAGTGTGCGACCGCGCCGTGAAACAAACAGGCCCGGAACTTGGCCTATTGAGGATCTGGACGGAAGAGGCCACCCCCCTCCAGGGCTCCACAAGTCCGACTGCCGTGCGAATATCGGCAGTGAAGATCACTTCATGGGGGGGACACCATATGTTGACCTTGTTGGGGTTGGACAGAAAGACGGAAGTCGTCTATCGCGCGATGCTGAGGCGACCCGGCGACGGTGTGGCCGCTCTCTGCCGCCATCTGGAGATGCCCGAGGAAGACGTCCGCAGTGGTCTCGACCGCCTCAGCGAACTGGCCCTGGTACGGCCCTCGTGCGACGAGCCCGGCCGGCCCCGGGCGGTCAGCCCGGACATCGGCATGGAGATCCTGCTCGCCCGTCAGCAGGCGGAACTCGCCGCACAGCAGCACCGGATCGAGGCCTCGCGGGCGGCCGCCGCGCAACTCATATCCGAGTACGCGGACCTGCGCCCTTCGGTTGCCGAGCCCGGCGTGGAGCACCTGATCGGCCTGGACCGCATCCGGGAGCGGCTGACCCTGCTGCACCACGAGGTGCGGGAGGAAGTCATGATCTTCGCCCCGGACGGGGAGCAGACGCCGGAGAACCTGGAGGCCTCCAAACCGCTGGACGAGTCCCTGCTGGGCCGGGGCGTCCGGATGCGCACCGTCTACCTCGACAGCGTGCGCAACAGCCCGCACACCGTGGCCTACGCGCAATGGCTGAGCGGCCTGGGCCGACAGGCCCGGACCGTGCCCACCCTGCCCGTCCGTCTGATCATCACGGACCGCGAGACCGCCGTGATCCCGGTCGACAGCGACGACACCGCCGCCGGCGCGGTGATGCTCACCGGGCAGGGCACGCTGACCGCCCTGTGCGCCCTGTTCGAATCCGTCTGGGAGACGGCGAAGCCGTTCGGCGAGATCACGCAGCGGGACGAGAGCCGGCTGACCGACACCGAGGCGACGACCCTGAAACTGCTGGCCGATGGTTTCACCGACGAGGCCATCGCCAAGCGGCTGGGGGTGTCGCATCGGACGGCCCGCCGTGTGGCGACCGGTCTGATGGAACGCCTGGGAGCGCGCAGCCGCTTCGAGGCGGGCGTGCGCGCCGCACGGCAGGGCTGGATTGGCTGATATTCCACATGAATCGTGAATCGCCTCGAACGGTTCCCCCCTGGTGATTGCTGGAAACCCAGGCAGGCCGCCGGCCGGGGAGCATGGTGAATCGTTAGGCCGGAAACATGCTGGTGGGGCACTTTCCCGACTGTTAGCGTCCTTTCGGATACATCATGATCACCGGCAAAGAAGGGCGTATTCTCCATGGGGCTGCGACAGAAATGGCAAAAGGGTTCCGCTGTGATGCTGACTTCGATGGTCATGGCGGCGGGGGGCACGGTGGCCACCGCGAGCCCGGCCTCGGCCGCACAGGCGTGTCCGGCTGACAATCTGTGCCTGTACGCGTACACCGCTTTCAGCAACATGAAGCTGCGGACGGTGAAGACCAACGAGTGTTTCCAGCTCGCGCTCTACGACTTGATCGACGGCGACGGAATCATGTCCTATCGCAACAACCTCCCGGTCAAGGCTGTCCTTTGGCATACCACCAATGTGGCCCCCAAGCCCTGGGAAGCCCTTGGCACGATCGGTGCGGGAAGCTTCAGCAGCAACACCAGCGGAAACTTCTCCGCGGCGATACTCGTGTGCACCGGTGGCCGAAGCCCTTACTGGTCCGAGGCGTGAACGACATGCGGGCCGGGTCCGGGACGGCAAGAAAGCCGACGTCATGTCGGAAGGGTGAATACGCCTTTCTCCGTCAGGGTCGGTGAGGGCTGCAATGGTGTGGCCTGTGCCTGCCGCGTGCACGCTCCGCTGATCTCATCACCATCCGCTCCGCCGACCGGGGCAGGAACAGCCAACACAGGGACGACATGGTGCCGAAGCGTATCCGTTCGATGGTCATCGCATTTCTCTCCCTGGTCGGCGGAGGCGTGCCCGCGCTCGCGGCGCCGGCCTCAGCGGTTTCTTCGACTTTTGAGTACGAGGTGACGCGCAACGCGGCGCCGTACCGGGACATACCGGGAACCGACGTGGTGTTCACCGCCGTAGCGGGAGAACAGTCGTATCTGTGGTCGCGGAACCTGTCGGTGGCGACCGTGACAGCTCTGGGCGCCGGGGACAACATCGGCTCCACAGTGGCGGTGCGGTGCAGTCACGCCGATGGCGGAGCGCTTCCTTCCGATGCGGAGGCCGGAGCGTACTGGGCGGCGAACCTCGTGCCGCCCGGCGAGAAGTCGGTTGTCCCTGCCCTGCGCTGGGTGTTCACCGCGCCCACCACGGGAACGTACGACTGCCGTCTTTCGGTGACCAGTTACTCGTCGATCATTCAGAACGGGCGGACTGTCACCATGCAGGTGCCGGCCGGTGCCGAACTGGCGCGGGGAACGTATGCGGCAACAGCACGCTGGACGCTGCCCGCGGTCAGTACCGCTGTGATCGAACAGGGTTCGACGCAGACCACACTCGGATACACCTACACGCCGGGCGACGGCGACGACATCACTGTGGTGCAGGACGCGGCGCTGTCGACCTGCGCCCCGGGCTCCACGATCTGCGCGGGCGGGACGACGGACTACACCGGGACGCAGGCCGAGACCTGGATCGTGGCCCAGCCGCAGAACCCCGATGGGACCAAGTGCGGCAGCGCGATCAACGGGGCCGTGGCGAAGTGGAACATCTCGACCGCCAAGCACCACCAGACCGCCACGAACGTTCTCCACTTGTCCATGTCTCAGCTCGGCGGGTGCGCCGGTGTCCGGGTATCCCTCAAAGTGAGGAACGTGGAGGGCAATCCGCTCAATCTCCATGCCGGACATGCCATGGGGCAGATCGCCGCCACTCATGGTGTGGCCTTCACGCACTGAGCGTTTCGGTGTTGCCTCTTCACGGTGAGGACGGCCCCGGCGATGACGGTCATGCGGTGGTGGCCGTCCCCCGGGCATCCGTCGCCCGGGGGACGGCCGTCGTCCGGTCCCCTCAGTGGTACTGGCCCACCACGTAGTCCCCCGCCGGCTGCCGCGTGATCACGTTGCCGCGGTTGAAGGTGTTGATGAGGGCGATCTGGGTGACCAGGTCGGCGAGTTGGTCGTCGTCGAAGTGCTTGGCGGCGTTGGCCCACACCTCGTCGGGGACGCCGCCGGCGGCGTCGGCGATGCGGGTGCCCTCCTCCGCCAGTTCGAGGGCGGCGCGTTCGGCGTCGGTGAAGACCTTGGCCTCGCGCCAGGTGGCGACCAGGTGGAGGCGCTGCGCGGTCTCCCCGGCCGCCGTGGCGTCCTTGGTGTGCATGTCGACGCAGCCCGCGCAGCCGTTGATCTGGCTGGCGCGCAGCATGACCAGTTCGCGGGTCGAGGCGGGCAGCGTCGACTCCCCGAGGGTCATGGCGGCGGCCACGATGTGCTTCATGGCCTTGGCCGCGACGGGGCTGGCCATGATGTTCAACCGGGCTTCCATGGTGGGCTCCTGTGTCGTCGTGGGTGGCGCGGTGGGTGTCCGCACCTCCTTGACCACACAGCCCTCGTCGTCCTGACGGCAGCGGGAGGTGACCTGCGTCACCCCGGTGGCCGAGGCCCGCTGAAGCAGTGCCCCGTCCCTCAGTACCGCACCGCCCGCTTCACCTCCGCCCTCACCTCGCCCGAGAGCCGGCGGTTGCTGCGGGCCGTCGCCGTGGCGGACTTTCCGGCCGGGACGTCGGGGACGGTGACGACGACCGTGTCGAGCCACGTGCCGTCCTGGTCGGTGAAGTCGACCTGGACGGAGAAGGACCTGGTCGTGTCGTCGGTGTTGGTGGCGGTGACCTCGGTCGTGGTGCGGTCGCCGTCCGTCTTCGCGGGGCCGGCCTTCACGTCGTCCTTCGCCTCGGTCCCGCCCTTGATCTCGTCGAGCCTGCGGCCCGCCTCCGCGGTCGCCGACGCGAAGCCCTCCGTGGCCCGGGAGGCGAGCGAGGACGCGGCGGCGGTCGCCTCGTCGCGGGCCGACTCCGCCGCGGACGCGGCCCGGCTGGCCACCCCCGAGGGGCTGTTCTCGTCCGAGCAGCCTGTGAGGGCGGTGAGGCCGAGCAGCGCGGCGGCGCAGGTCGCGGTGAGCGCGGCGGCCCTGGCCGGGCGGGTGCGGTGGGCGGGCATGGTGCCTCCGGCGTCGGGGGTGGGGGCGGTCGGGGGGGGCGGCGGGTCCTCCCCCCCCAGTGAAGGACCGCCCGACCCGCCGCGCATGCCGGCTCACCCGTCCGGCCGCGCATGCCCGCTCACCCGTCCGGCGCAGTTCCCGTGGTGGCGGCCGTCACCCGGACGGATGGTCGGGGGGAGCGCGACACCCGACAGCTCGACAGCTCGACAGAGAGGTGGGGCACGGTCATGACCGAAGCGTCACAGTCCGGCGGAAGCCAGGGTTCTCCCGTCTGGGACCCCTCCCACCAGGGCACCGGCCCCACCGGTGCGGGCGGCTGGTCCTCGCGGCCGCCCGCCGAGGGCGGCCTGGCCGCCGGCGGAGTCGTCTTCGCGGGTGTGCTGATGCTGGTCAACGGCATCCTCGCCGTCTTCCAGGGCATCGCCGCGATCTCCGAGGACGACGTGTACGGCCGGGTCGGCGACTACGTCTACAAGATCAACCTCACCGGATGGGGCTGGATCCTGCTGATCGTCGGCGTGGTGGCCGCGGCGGCCGGCGGGGGCATCCTCAAGGGCGCGGCCTGGGCCCGCGTCACCGGCATCGTCCTCGCCTCCGTCAGCCTCGTCCTCCAGTTCCTCTTCCTGCCGTACGCCCCGGTCTGGTCGATCGTCCTGATCGCGATCGACGTGTTCGTGATCTGGGCCCTCGCGGTGTACCGGCCGGGGGCGCCGGGGCGGGCGGGCTGAGGACGCCGCCGGTGCGCCCGTCACCCGCCGATGTCGACCGACTTCCTGCGCAGCCACGGCAGCGGTGACACCGCGGACCCCATGTACGGCGTGATCCGCACCTCGAAGTGCAGGTGCGGGCCGGTGGCGTTGCCGGTCGCGCCGGCGAGACCGAGGCGCTGGCCCGCCGCGACCCGCCCGCCCTTGCGGACGTCGACGCGCGACAGGTGGGCGTACTGCGTGAAGTAGCCGTCCGGGTGGCGGACGACGACCTGGTTGCCGAAGCCGTCGCCGCAGGTCGTCGCGCGGACGGTGCCGGGGCCGACGGCGTACACGGGGGTCCCGCCGGGCACCGCGAAGTCCTGGCCGGTGTGCCGGTGGGCCCAGTGGGAGCCGCGGGCGGCGTAACCGGCGGAGAGCCGGAAGCGGCGGGTCGGCGCCGTCCAGTCCCCGTCCCGGCCCTCGGGCGCCCGGCTGCGGTTGCGGGCGCGGGCGGCCGGGCAGCGGCCCGCGCGTCCGGAGGGGTCGACGGCGACGGGGTCTCCCGTGGCGCGGGCCACCGCCCACAGCGCGTCCCACAGCCCGGCCCGGATGGCCTTGCGGCGGCGTTCGGCGGATCTGACCTTCTCGGGCAGGGCGTCCTGCGCGCGCAGCCGGTCGACGCGGGCCCGGGCCTTCTCGTGGGCCCGTACGGCAGCGCGGGCGGTGTCCCCGCGGACCGCCGCGCTGCCCGCCCCGGGCGGGACCCCGTGGCCCGCCGCCCCGGCGGGCCGTGCGGCGACCGGGACCCCGTGGCCCGCCGCCCCGGCGGGCACCGCGGTGAGCGCGACCAGCACACCCGCGATCAGCACGGCCGCCAGGGTGGACGCAAGGGCGGCCAGGGGCAGGAGCCTGCGCGCAGGGGCGAGGCACGTCCGCGGAAGGCACGCGTGGTGTTCTCGTCGCATCTCGGGATCATCGGACCGGTAGCCGTGACGGGCGGGACGGCACGCCCGGCGTTCAGCCGAACGGCCCCGCCGTCAGCGCGTGCCCGAGACACCCGCCCGGTAGGCGGCCGACGCCCGCGGATTGCCCCGGCACCGCCACACCCCGTGCGGGCAGTAGTCGGTGATCGTCTGGTACAGCGGCCGCTGCCGCGCGAACCAGCCGAGCATGCCCCGCACATAGGCGGCGTTGTCCCCGTTGCGGAACAGCCCCCACTCCGGGTACGACACCGGCTTGCCGTGCTCCGCCGCGAACCGCACGTGCGCCGCCAGCCCGTACGGCTCGGCCACCTGCTCCTCGAAGGACATGCCCGCGGGCTGGTCGTAGGCGTCCATGCCGACGATGTCGACGTGGGCGTCGCCGGGGTAGCAGTCGGTCCACGGGACGGCGTCCCGCCCCCGGCTCGGCGTGAACTCGAACCGGAACCGCTGCCCCGGCACCGACCGCATCGCGGTCACGATCCGCGTCCAATAGGCCTTCCAGGCGAGGGGGTCCGGCCCGCAGCGGTGGGTGTAGGTGACCCCGTTCATCTCCCAGCCGACGACGAGCACGCTGTCCGGCACCCCGAGCCCGACCAGCCGCCGGCCGAGCGCCCGGAAGTGACCGTCGTACGCGCCGCGCGCCCCCGCGCGCAGCTCCTCCCGGACGACGGCGTCGGGCAGTCGCTCCTCGGTGCGCTCCAGCATCGGCACGTTCAGCACGAACATCCGGTCCGCGCGGGCCGTCCGCCACCGCGCCCAGTGCTCCAGATAGCCGGGCGCCCCCTCGATGTTGCTCCACCGGTCCCCGGGCAGGTACGCCCGCCCGACGCGGGGCGTCGCGGCCCCCACCCACCCGTCCAGTCCCGCGATCCGCCGCACCCCGGCGCCGTCGTACCCGACGTACGCCCCGAACGCCCCCGCGGGCACCGGCGGCCCGCCCCCGAGCGGCACGCAGGAGGGCCAGGCGACCAGGGCGACGGCGACGAGAACCGCCCCGACGACGACACGGAGGAGAGGGGGCACCGGTTCAGGATGACGACCGCCCGCGCACCGGCGGGCGCGACCGGCCCCGCGGCACCCGGACGGAGTCGGACCCGGAGAGCAGTTCGGGCGTCACCCCCGGACCGGAACCGGCTCCCGCACCGGGAACACGTCCCCGGCGGCCGGGCCCGCCGACCGCGCCCGCCCTCGCCCCGGCGGCCGGCCGGACCGGCCCGGCCCGGCCGCCGGTTCGGGGAAGTCGTCGTCAACAGGCAACCCGAGCAAGGGATTCACCTCTCTCACAGGGTGCTCACAGGCTCTCCCGGGACGCGTGGGGTGCGTTCGTACGGTGGGTGGGTCCGAGGGCTGTCCAGTCCGATGCCACTGACCATGGCACTCGCAGACGAGGAACCGATGACCAGTCAGCCAGACCGCAAGAACCTCAAGCGTGCGGCGTTCGCCGCGGGGGCCGCGCTCGCCGTCGTCGCCGTCGCCGGGGCCGCTCCCGGCGCCGGCGCGGCACCGCAGGCCAAGCCCGGGGTGCCGCAGCTCAAACTGACCGCCGCGTCGAAGTCCGTGACGCTCGACCGGTGGGACTGGGAGGGGGAGCCCCCCGGGGTCTTCCTGGACCTGGGCACCTACGTCCAGGTCGAGAACGCGCCGCTGGAGTTCCAGGTGACGCGCGCCTCGTACAAGACCCCCGTCGTCGCCCGGCAGATCCTGCGCGACGGGACGAAGGTGAAGAAGAAGACGCTGCCCGCCGGGCTCGTCCAGGACTTCAGCGGGCTGCCCGGCTTCCTGGAGGTGTCCGTCACGGACGCCGCCGGGAAGGAAGTGGCCACCACCAAGGGCACCTTCTGCCCCAACAACGCCTCCGGGCGCGTCCGTCCGGACGCCCCGGCCACCTCGCACTATCCGGAGAGCTGCCCCACCAACCCCTTCACGCTGGGCTCGGTGTGGGGCGTCGAGAAGGGCTGGGCGGCCAACTCCAGCACCGTCGACTACGACGAGCGCGTCGACCTCCCGGCGGGCGAGTACACCGCCGAGGTGGGGGTGGCGAAGAAGTACCGCGACCTGTTCGGCATGCCCGACGAGCGGCCGACCGTCAAGGTGACGGTCCGGCAGCAGTCCGACGGTGGGGAGGGCGCCGCGGGGCTGCGGTCCTCCTCCGCGCACGGATCCGCGCACGGGGAACACTCCGCACACGGGCAGCACGCCGCCCACGCCTCCGGCGGGCACCACTACGGCCCCCGCGGCGCCGACGCCCCCACCCCGCCCGCCCTGTCCCACGCCCTGGAGGACCGGGGCCTCGCCCACCACCTCGGTGACGGCGCGGGGCACACCGACGGCTCCCGTGTCGCGCCCGCGCTGAAGGCCGGGGCCAAGGCCCCCACGGGCCGGGCGGGCGTCCCGGCGAACGTGCCCAAGCCCGACCTGCGGTCCCTGCCGGCCTGGGACATCGCCGTCACCGACGGCGAGGACGGCGACGTACCGGGCAAGGACTACCTCGCCTTCAGCGCGAACGTGTGGAACGCCGGCCCCGCCCCGCTCGTCGTCGACGGCTTCCGCAGCCCCGGCGAGGACCTCATGGACGCCTACCAGTACTTCTACGACGCGAGTGGCAAGCAGGTCGGCTACACCCCCACCGGCACCATGGAGTGGGACCCGCGCATCGGCCACGAGCACTGGCACTTCACCGACTTCGCCAGCTACCGGCTGCTCAGCGAGGACAGGACCAAGGAGGTCCGCAGCGGCAAGGAGGCGTTCTGCCTCGCCAACACCGACGCCGTCGACTACACGGTGAAGAACGCCAACTGGCACCCCTACAACACCGATCTGTCGACCGCCTGCGGCCAGCAGAACTCCATCTCCGTGCGGGAGGTCCTCGACGTCGGTTCCGGTGACACGTACACCCAGTACCGTCCCGGCCAGTCCTTCGACATCACCGACCTGCCGAACGGCACGTACCACATCGAGGTCCTCGCCAACCCGGCCAACCGCCTCCAGGAGACGAACCTGAAGAACAACGTCTCCCTGCGCAAGGTCGTCCTCGGCGGCACCCCGGGTGCCCGCACGGTCTCGGTCCCGCCGTACGAGCTGATCAACACCCCGTAGGCGGCGCGCGGCACGCGGGACGGGCCCGTGGACCGGGCTGATCCGGCAGAACCCGCTGGACAGGGCCCCCGGGCCGCTGCCACGCTCCCCGCGTGCCGCTGACCCTTCCCGATCTCCTCGCCCGTACGGCGCTCACCGCCCGGCTGGGGCCGGTCCGGGTCGGGGCGTCCTGGGCGGACGTCACGGCGCTGCTCGGCGAGCCCCGCGAGGTGCTCCGGAGCAGGCGGTGGCCCCGGCTGTACGGCCACGGCGACCTGGAGGCCCTCGTCTGCCGGTGCGGGCGGGTGCTGCTCGTGACCGTGCGGGCGGGGGGCGGGACCGTCGAACTCCCGACGGTCGAGGGCGCGTTCCCCGGCGAGCCCACCGAGGCCGAGGTGGTCGCCGCGCTGGACCGGGCCGGCTGCCCCTGGGAGGCCGACCCCGCGCACACCTTCGGCGACCAGCGCGGTCTGCGGGTGCCCGCGACCTCCGCCCTGTTCGTCTTCGTCGTGCCCGGGTCCGTCGTGCCTGGGTCCGTCGTGCCCGGGTCCGTCGTGCCCGGGTCCGTCGTGCCCGGGTCCGCCGTGCCCGGGTCCGCCGTGCCCGGGGACCGCCGCCCACGGCTGCACTCGCTGGGCCTGCCGGGGGACGGGTACGCCTGCCCGGACTGACGGGACGAGGCAACCATCGCACCGTCAGGGGAGTCTGGTGAGACGTCAGGGGTATCGGGGACGTATGTATACCCGCATGTAGGGTTTCGTCGTCCACGAGGATCCAGCACCGGACGATCCGAGCACGGTGTACGGGGTGAAGAACGGCCGAGGCGGAGGCGAGCGCCGGTGAGCGGGACGAGAAGGCGTGGGCACACCCAGGCGGAGGCGACCGGCCGCGGGAGCAGGACGCGGCGGGGCGGTGACCGGGGCGGACCCGGCGGGACGAGGCTGACCCGGCGCGGGCGGATCGTGGCCTGGGGCGCCGGGGTGACCGCCGTGGTCGTCCTCGGTGTCGGCGGCGTCGGCGCGTGGGTCTACAACGACCTCAACAACAACATCGACTCCGCCGACGTGGACGGCAAACTGGGCGGCGACCGGCCCGAGAACCTCAGCCCGGGCTCGAAGAACATCATGGTCGTCGGCTCCGACAGCCGGGACGGCGCGAACGCCAAGTACGGCAAGGACCTGACCACCATGCAGTCGGACACGCTCATGGTGCTGCACATACCGGCGAACCGGGAATGGGCCGCGGTGGTGTCCTTCCCGCGCGACTCCTGGGTGGACATACCCACCTGCGAGATGGGGGACGGCAAGACCTCCACCCCGCACAAGGCCAAGATCAACGAGGCGTTCGCGATCGGCGGCACCAGCGGCGAGGTCGCCGAGGCCGCCGCGTGCAGCATCAAGACCGTCGAGGCCCACACCGGCCTGCGCATCGACCACTTCATGTCGGTCGACTTCTCCGGCTTCAAGGGCATGGTCGACGCGCTCGACGGCATCGAGGTCTGCCCGAAGGAGCCCATCAAGTCCGACAAGGCCAAGCTGGAGATGGACGCCGGCTGCCAGACGGTCGACGGCGAGAAGGCCCTCGGCTACGTCCGGGTCCGCTACGGCGTCGGCGACGGCTCCGACATCGGCCGCATCGGCCGCCAGCAGGAGTTCATGAACGCCCTCGCGGAGAAGGCCCAGTCGAAGCTGACCAGCCCCGACGCCCTGTACGGCTTCCTCCAGTCCGCCACCAAGTCGCTGACCACGGACCCGGACCTGGCCGGCATCAAGCAGATCTACGGGCTGGCCGACGAACTCAAGGGCATCCCCAGCGACCGGCTGGCCTTCCTCACCGTGCCCAACTACCCCCGTGAGGCGGACGTCCCGACGGACAAGGCCAACGTCGTCTGGCAGTACCCGCAGGCGGCCGACCTGTTCACCTCCCTGGCCAAGGACAAGGAGATGACCAAGGCCCGGCTGCAGACCGCGGCGAAGGACCTCGTGTACGCCTCCCAGGTCAGCGTCCGCGTCCTCAACGGCACCGGACGGTCCGGGCGCGCCGCGGCCGTCGCCGAGAAGCTCCGCGCGATGGGCTTCACCGTGAGCGGCACGGGCAACGCCCCCGAGACGGTGAGTCGTACCTCCGTCAGCTTCCCGGCCGGGCTGGAGAAGCAGGCCGCGGTGCTCTCCTCGCGGCTGCCGAAGGCGAAGTCGGCCGCGGCGGCGGACGCGCAGGCGGGAGTCGTCACGCTGGTCGTCGGACCGGACCTGGACGTCGGCGAGATGGGCTGACGGAGCCTTCCGCGGCCGGGTTGGCGAGGCGCGGGAAACTGTGTAACATTGATCATGAGCCGGTCACCGCAACAACGGTGAAAAGGTTCTGCGTTGGTGGTCCAAGGAAAGACGCCCCGCTTCCTGCGGGGAAATGCAGGTGCAAGGCCTGCCCGGCGCTCCAGTAAACGAGTCCCATCCCGTGTCGAACGGGGTGGGACTCGTTGCTTTTCCCCCGGCTTCCCCCGGCTTCTCCTCGGGTCCCCCTCGTGTCCGACGAGTTCGGGGGCGGCCGCCCGTGCGGTGGCCGCCCCCGCCGCCGTCAGGACGTGTTCGCGCTGGACCGGCCGAAGAACTCGATCTCCGCGATGGCGACCTGCTTGGCCGCCGAGGCGCCGTACGCCGACTCCAGGGTGAAGCGGACCTTCGTCACCTCACCGACGCGGAACGACCGCCGCTGGCCGCCCGCGCTCTGGTCGAGGACGAGGTCCCGGGTCGTCGTCTTCCCGTCCTTCGTCGTGATCGTCGCCTTGATCCGGTGCGGCAGGGCCGACTGGGAGAGCTGGTCGGCGCGGGTCGAGGTGCCCGGCGTGATGATCAGGTCCAGCAGCCGGGTCGGCTCGGCGAACCGGGCCTCGACCCACTCGCCCTCGCCCGACTGCGAGACACCCGGCCCCCACCAGGTGTTGTTCACCTTGTCGAGGAGCAGGTCGGGCTTGTGCCCCGGGTAGGAGCGGGACGCCAGGATCTGGTCGGGCACGACCTGGGCACGCTTGGCGAAGTGGTCGCGGGTGGCCTGGATCCAGCCCGGCAGGCTCACCCCGACCCAGATCAGCAGGCTGAGGACGGCGGCGGCCACCACCCAGGTCAGGATGCGGTCGAAGGTGCGCCGCAGCCGGGGCCGGTCGCCCGCCCACGGGGTCTCGCGGTTGCGGAAGTCCAATACCCGGCGCCACCACGGGCGGTGTCGGACCGAGCGGTCCTCCCTGGCCATCGGCATCGCGCAGCGCGTGCAGTAGTGCCGGTCGGGACGGTTCGGGGTCGAGCACCAGGGGCACGGCACCCCGTTCTCGTCCCCCTGCTGCGGACCCGGCGCCCGCACCTGGGGCCGGTCCGCCACCGGCCGTCCCGGCAGCACCGGCACGACCGACGGGGGCGGCGTGGGACGGGCCTCGGGGTCGGCGACGGGGACCAGGAGGGAACGGGCCCGGGCGTTCAGCGCGTCGGCGTCGGCGTCGGAACGGGCGGCGGCGTCGGTGGTGGCGGCCGTGGGGGTCGGCACCGTGGGAGCGGTGGCGGCCGGCACGGGCTCGGTGGCCGCCGTGTCGTCGGACGTGGACGTGGACGTGGACGTGGATGTGGGCGCGGGCGGGAGGGCGTTCTCCGCCGTGTCCTCGCTGTCGGAACCGGCCGCCGGGGAGGAACCGGCCGCCGGGGAGGAACCGGCCGCCGGGGCCGCGGAGCCGGGAGCCGGAGCGGCGGCGGCCGCCGTACCGGCACCGGTCGTCCCCGCAGCCGTGGAGCCGGTCGTGGTGGTGGAGCCGGTGGCGCGCGGCCCGCTCCGCGCCGTGCCGGCGGGGGCCGCCGCGCGGGCGGGAGTGCGGTCCGTCCAGCTCAGGACGGCGCCGCAGGCGTCGCAGAAGGACTGGCCCGGCTCCGCCCGGGTGCCGCATTCGGCGCAGTTCAGGGTGGTCATCTCTCCGGGGTCCTTTCGGCGACGGTCACCTTGACCGTGTACGGCATGTGGGCGGGGCGGGCGGCCGCCACGAGGGCGTCGAGGCGGTGTTCGTCCGCCGGGCCCGGGTCGGGCAGGCGGAGCGTGACGTGCAGGTGGGGGCGGGGTGCGCCGGGGACCGGGCCGAGCGGGCGGGCGCTCCAGGCGGCGCCGCCGCTCTCGGAGATCTCCGGCTCCACACCGAAGACCAGCCGGACCGTCTCCGCGAGGCCGCGCCGGGTGCCGCGCACCCGGTGCAGGTAGGCGGCCGCCGCGACCGCCGCGCGGAGCCGCTCCTCGGGTTCCGTGCCGTCGGTCTCGGCGCCGACCCAGCCGGCCAGCCAGCGGGTGAAGTCGACGGGGGCGAGGGCCGGGTCGAAGTAGGCGGGCAGGCAGTCCAGGACGTTGAGGATCGGGGCGATCACCTCGTCGAGTCCGGCGACGAACCGCTGGGCGAGGTCGTCGTCGGCGAACACGGCGGGCAGCATGACGCCGATCGGCGCGGACGAGCCGAGCCCGTCGACCGAGCCCCTCATCCGGACACCCCTTCCGGGCCTACGGCGGCCGGGCGTGCGAAGGCCGGGCGTGCGGCGGCCGGGCTCACGATCCGTCCCCGATCACCCGGACGCGGTGGTCGTAGGAGAAGACCAGGGCGGGCGCGGACAGGTCGATGCGGTCGGTGGCCTCGCCGCGTTTGCCGGTGAGCGGGTCGGCGGGGTGCAGGGTGACCTGGTCGACGAGTTCGACGCCGGGGACGCGCTGCAGGACGGCGAAGACCTCGCCGGACTGGACGGGCCGCCCGAAGGGCCAGCCGCGGCCGTCGGCGCCGCCGGTCAGCGGGTCGAGGTGCCGGTAGAGGGCGTCGTGGGCCCGGCGGCGCACCCGGTCGGTGTCGACGCCGCGGAAGGCGTGCACCGTGGCGACGACGGTGACGCCCTGGTAGTACGGCGGTCCCACGGCCAACCGGGTGCCGATCAGGCGCCGTTCGTCGAGGTGCCGGGTGATGCGGTCCAGCAGGGCGTCACCGGGGACGAGTTGCTCGAAGCGGAGCCGTCCGCCCGGGTCGGGCACGGCCTGCGGGACGACCAGCACCCGCACGGCGTAGGCGCCGTGCTCGTCGGGTTCGCCTTCGAGGCAGGTGATGCGGGCGGTCTCGGGGGCGGCGCGACGGGCGAGTTCCTCGTAGTCGCGCAGGGTCACGGCACGCTCCTGGGCGCGCAGGGTGATGGGGGCGCGCACCTTCGCCTCGTCGACCGTCTCGCCGTCGACACCGCCGCGCGCGGCCTCCCGGTTGACGACCTCGGAGACGTACGGCACGGAGGTGCGCAGCACCCGTACGGCGCCGCGGGCCACGTTGCCCGCCCGGCCGCCGCCGGTGCGGTAGCGGCGGGCGCGGATGACCGAGCCCTTGGGGGCGACGGCCCCGTACTGGCGGAGCGTGCCGTCGGGTTCGCGCACGGACGGGCCGAAGGCGATCTCGCCGGTCGCCGCGTCGAGGGTGACGTGGCGGTCGTCGGGGCCGGACGCGGCGAAGTGCGGGACGACCCGCCAGTCGGTCCAGCCCTCGTGCTCGGCGGTCTGGAGCAGCAGCGGCGGGTCGTCGCCGACGACCGGGGCGTGGGCCAGGCGCAGCCGCTGGCCGGGCAGGCCGGCCGACTCGCCGAGCGCCTCGTCGTACACCGTCTCGGCGTGGACCGCGGGGGCGGTGCCGCCGACCGTGAAGGCCTCGGCGGAGCGCACGGTGGGCGAGGTGGTGTAGAAGGGCTGGCCGGGCAGCGGTTCGGTGACGCGGCAGCGCAGCCAGCCGGCCTCCTGGCCGCCCGAGCGGGACAGGACGTGGCCGGCGGGGACGTGCAGGACGACCTCGCCGGGCCGGTTGAGGCCGCCGGTGCCGTCGCGGTCGACCTCGCAGGACTGCCAGCCGTCCTCCGTCCACGCCTCCCACACCAGCGGGGGCTGGCGCGGGTCGACGCCGACGCCGTCCACCCGGCTGTCGAGTTCGAGGGCGACCGCGCAGTGCGGGACGGCCGCGCTGAGGCCGAGCAGCATGCAGTCGCCGGGCTGCGGGGCCTCCGAGAAGCACAGCAGGTCCTTGCCCTCGACGAGGTCGGTGGTCCGGTCGGTCACCGGCTCGCCCTGGTGCTGGACCACGAGGTGACGCAACTCGCAGGGGATGACGGACAGTTCGCGTTCCGTCGCGAAGACCACCGCCTCCTCGCTCTCCGTGCGCACGGTCGCCACCTCGGTGCCCACCGGCAGCAGCACGGTCTCCTCCTGCGGCGCCGACAGCCAGAAGGTGACGTCGGCGCGGGCCGCGGACGGCGGGAACAGGTGGATGCCGACCAGGTCCAGGAAGGCGAGGTGGTTCTTCTCCGGGACCCGGTTGAGGCGGTAGACGATCTGGTCGGCCATGTGCGCGACCGTCTCGACGAGGGTGACGCCGGGGTCGGAGACGTTGTGGTCGGTCCACTCCGGGGCGCGCTGCTGGATGTAGCGCTTGGCGTCGTCGACGAACTGCTGGAAGCGGCGGTCGTCCAGGTTGGGGGAGGGCAGGGCCATCAGCGGTCGCTTTCGGGAGCCGTACCCGAGGAGGCCGGGGCGTCCGGCTCGTCGTGGGACGGAATGACGTAGAAGGGGAAGACGAGGCTGCGCGGGTTGTTGGTGCCGCGGATCGCGTAGCGGACGTCGATGAACAGCACGCCCTGCTCGGCGCCCGCGGTGACCTCGACGTCGGTGACCTCGATGCGCGGCTCCCAGCGGTCGAGGCTGGCGTGCACCTCGTGCTGGATGCGGCCCGCGGTCGCCTCGTTGACCGGGGCGAACACGAGGTCGTGGATGGCGCAGCCGAACTCCGGCCGCATCGGGCGCTCGCCCGGCGCGGTCGCCAGGACCAGCCGGATCGCCTCCTCGATCTCGCGCTCGCCGCTGACCAGGGCGATGCCCCCGGTGGGGCCGATGCGGAGCGGGAACGCCCATCCCGATCCGACGAATTGTTCGGCCATCAGAGGGCCACCTGCCTTTTTTCGGTTCTCACGGCGTGCGGTCCGCGCGTCACGGCAGCGGGTACGGCTTGGCATTGACCATGACCATGCCCTGGAGCACGAGGGTCGCGGCCCGGATGCCGACGTTGGCGGTGGAGTTGATCTGGAGGGCGGCTCCCGCGCTCAGGGTGGCGGCGGCGCCCGCCTTGAGGTTCAGCAGACCCGCCGCGTCCATCGACACCATGCCGGTCATGGACCTGATGTTGACCAGGCTGCCCCGGAGGGTGAGGGAGCCGCCGCTCCTGATGGCGATGTTGCGGCCCGCGGTGAGGGTGAGGTCGGTGCCCGCCTTGACGGACACCGAGCGGCTGCCCGTGATGCTGACGGTGCCCTTGCTGTCCACGGTGATCTCGGTCTGCGCCCGGTCGAGGTTGATGACGAGTTTGTCGTCGCCACTGGCCACCCGCACGCCCTGCTTGCCGCCGACCCGCTGGCTGAGCAGGTCCACGCGGTTGCCCTCGCGGTCGGACAGGGTGTGCCGGGAGGCGCGCTGGCGGGCGCCGTCGTGCAGGGGGACGTCCTTGACGGGCGTCGGCTTGTCCTTGCCGTTGTAGAGGCCGCCGATGACGTACGGGTGGTCGAGGGCGCCCCGGTCGAAGGCGACCAGCACCTCGTCGCCGACGTCGAGGGGGAAGACCGAGCCGCCGCGCTTGCCGCCCCACTGCACCACGCGCGTCCAGTCGCTGACGTAGGCGTCGTCGAGCCAGGGGAACTGGAGCTTCACGCGCCCCTGGAGGAGCGGGTCCCGGACGTCCGTGACGAGGGCGTTCGCGGTGCCGGGCAGGCGCAGGCCGTTGCCCTGCGGGGCGCCGCCGCCGGACGCGAGCCCGTACAGGGACCGCCACTGCCGGCCGCTGACGGTGACCCACGCCTCGTAGTGCCGGCCGTCGCCGAAGACGTGCCGCACGGACGTGGCCGTGTACTTGCCCTCGAAGGGGGCGCCGACGTCGGCGAGGGTGACGGGCAGGCCGGGGCGCAGCTTCGGCGTGCCGCGCGCGACGACCTCCAGTTCGGCGAACGAGCCGGTCACCTCGTCGGCGAGGGCCTCCGCGGCGAACTTCACCTCGGACTGCCGGTCGTACGGCATTTGTGCGTCGACCAGTTTCGCCGCCTTGAACTTGGCGGCCGCCTCGCCGGGTGTCGTACCGATGCTGATGCCGGGGTTGCTCGTGGCCGGTGCGGTCGCGGTGAGCTTCTTCTTCGTCGTGACGTCCCAGCCGCGCGCCTCGACCGTGGCGACCTGCTCGGCGGAGGTCACCGCGGCCCGCAGCCGCAGGATGTCCGTGCCGGCCTCCAGGACGAACGGGCTCTTCTCGCCGGGGGTGGAGGTGGGCGGCGCCCCGGAGGCGGGGTCCGGGCGCACGAACTGGAACTTCCCCTTCGCGTCGACCGACATGACCATCTCGTTCTCGTCGGCGAGCCGGGCGAGGAAGTCCCAGTCGGTGGTGTTGGCCTGGCTGATGAACTCGTAGACCGTCCTGGTGGACTCGATCCGCCCGACCGGCACGCCGTCCTGCGCGGCCAGCTTGCGGGCGATGTCCGAGGCGCTCTGGTTGCGGTAGGCGGCGATGCGGCGCTGCCGCATCAGCCGGTGGCCGTGGTCGTAGCCGCGCACGACGGTGAAGGAGCCGGTGCCGTCGTAGTCGGCCTCCAGCCCGCACACCTCGCCCGTGAACAGCGGGTTCGCGGCGCCCTGGCCGTCGGCGACGGGCGCCAGGACGACCGGCGTGCCGAACTTCACGCCCAGTTTGCCGAGGACCTGGTGGTACGGGTCGCGGAAGGTGAGCCGGAACGCCGCCGGCACGCCGAGGCCCTGGTCCACCCAGCCCTCGACGAGGAGCGGCGCGAAGTCCGGGGGCAGCGGACTGCCGTCGAGGGTGACCTGGATGACGCTCGAGTACGCCGACTGCACCATCAGGAACGCACCTCCTCGGCGGCGGGCAGCACCAGTTGGGTGCCGGTGGCCAGCCGGTTCGGGTCGTCGATGCCGTTCGCCTCGGCGATGGCCCGCCAGGCCGCCGTGTCGCCGTACTCCCGCCAGGCCAGCGACTGCAGGGAGTCCCCCGCGACGACCCGGTGCACGCGCTGCGCGGTCAGCGCGCCCGAGGTCGGGTTCTGGCCCTTCGTCTTGCTGGGGATCTCGTGCAGCCGCACCTGACAGGTGGCCCGGATGGGCACGCCCGTCGTCCCGAACAGCGAGTAGCTCACCTCGACGCTGCTGACGTACGCCGTGAAGCGGGCCGTCGAGAACGAACCCCACTGGAACACCACCCACGGCGGCGACGGCTGCTTGGCGGCGATGCTCTTGGTGGTCACCTCGCAGCACTCCAGGAGCGACTCGACCTTCTTCAGGACCGTGTTGCTGCCCGGCTTGTCGGACGAGTCCAGGAAGATCTCGACCGTCATCTCGCGCGGCTCCGGGCCCATGAACTCCGGTACGGAGCCGTCGCGGACGGCCGCCGTCGGCGTCACCTTCCACTGGGCGCGGCGGCCCAGCTGGAGCTGCGACGGGTTGAAGTCGAACCCGAACGACCTGATGAGCCCGCCCGGTGTGGTGCTGGAGCCGACGGGCGGCTCGTGGATGGCGAGCGTGGCCCGCACGAGGCTCTTGCCCGCGCCGCCCTTGCTTCCCTTGGCCATGACGTTGCTCCCCTGTGTCCCTCTGTCGCCTCTGTCGCCTATGTCCCTCGGCCGTCTCGGTCGCCCCGGTCGGCTCAGTCGGTGAAGCCGTGGTGGGTGATCTCCAGGACCTCCGTCGCGACGCCCGGGTTCGCCGGGTCCAGCGACGGGCCCTGCCAGCTGACCGGCAGCACGTCGATCAGGCCCCACCGCGCGACCTCGGAACCGTCCGCGCGCAGCGCCGCGATCTGGGCCGTCGGCCGGGTCACGCCGGTGGTGACCGACGAGATCCACTTGGCGACCTTGGTGGTGTCCGGGGTGAGGGGCCGGGTCAGCCGGATCGTGGAGAAGGTGACGCGGGACGGGAGCTGCCAGACGAACCCGTTGTTGCCGCCCTCCTGCCGGTGCTCGATTTCCACCTTGGAGGACAGGCCCTCGCATCCGTTGAAGTAACCGAGGCTCTCCCCGTCGATGGTCAGGGTGAAGAAGATGGTGGAGCCCGGGTCGAGATCGCGGGACATCGAGGGGCCTTTCTGGTTCAGCGGGAGAACAGGAAAAGGGGGGCGGGGCGCGGGGGCGGTCAGTGGCGGGGGTCGCGGAGGCGGCCGACGCGTTCGCGGTCCATGCGGAGTTCGGTGCGCAGGAGACGGGTGATGCGGCCCGTCAGGCGGTGGGTGAGTTCGTCCAGCTGGAAGTCGGTGAGCGCACGGGGGTCGAAGCCCCCCTGGGGAACCTCCGAGTAGGCGGGCGGCGGGGAGCCCTGGTCGTACGGGGGCGGAGCGTCCGAGTACGGCGGCGGGGTGTCGGTGTGCGCGGTGGGGAGCGGCGTGTGGGCGGCCGGGGTGCGCTGGACCGCCGGGGCGCGCTGGACCGCCGGGGCGGGCGGCGTCGCGCGGGCCACCGGGGCGGGCGGGAGGTGGGGCGGCGGGGCCTGGGCGGCGGGCGGGGCCGCGGCCGGGGCGGGGCGCTCCACCGGCGGCGCCGTGCGGCGGGGCCGGACGACGGGACGGGGGTCGGCACCGGGCGCGGTACGGCGCAGCGGCACGGCGACGGGCGCCGCGCCGGAGGCGGGCGGGCCGGCGGGGGGTGTGGTCTTCATGGGCCTTGTCCGGGCGGGGACGGTCGTGGATCCGGTCGTGTGCGGTGTCGTGCGCTGGACGGCGGGCCGGACGAGCGGGACGGCGCGGCGGGCCGGGTGCCGGCCGGCCGGGCGGGCGGAGGCCGGGGCGGGTGCAGGTGCGGGTGCGGGACGGGCCGTGGCAGCCGCACCGGTCGTCGGCGGGGCCGGCGGGGCCGGCGGGGCCGGGGGGACCGGCGGGTTCGGCACCGGGGCCGGTGGGAGCGGTGCCGGTGCGGGTCCTGGGGCGGGGGGCGCGGGGCGGGCCGGGGCGGCGCCGGGCAGGGACATGCCGGGGAGCGGGGTGGGCGGCGTCGCCGTACGGCCCGCGGAGCCGCGTGGCGCGGTGGCGCGCTGCACGACGGGCGGGGTTCCGGGCGCGCCGAGGGACACCGCGTCCGCGGGCCGGCCGGTGAGCGGGGCACCGAGCGCGGGACGCGGGCGGCCGACGGGGACGGGAACGGCCGCACCCGGAGCGCGCCGCACGGAGGGCCGCGGGGCCTCAGGGCGGGAAGGCGCCGCCGGTACGGCAGATCCGGCGGGCGGCGCGAACGCGGTGACGGCGGGTGGCGCGAACGCGGTGACGGCGGGCGGCGCCGACGGCGGCACAGGGGGCTGGGCCGGTTCGGCGCCGCCCGAGTTCCCTCGCGCGGGGGCGCCCAGGCCGACACGGCGGGTGCTCCGCTGGACAGGGGATGACGGCGCTCCCGTCGCTCCCGTCGTTGCGGTGCGGGGCGTGCGGGTGACCGGCGGCCGGGCGGCGGAGGGCGACACCGAAGGCGGCGCCGGCCGGCCGGCCGCGGCCGACCGCTGGACGTGGACGTCCGGGGTGGCGTCGACGGGCCCGCTCGGGGCGGGCGACGGGGAGGCCGCCGGTGCAGTGCGGCGGTCCGTGTCCGGTCGCCGGGCACCGGCCGGGCCGGTCGACTGCCCGGCCGCAACGGCCTGGTGGGGCGCGGGAGACGGGACATCGGGGGCGGCGGGAGTGCGGCCGGGCGCTGCTGGTGCGCCACCGCCGGGCACGGCCGAGCGCTGCACGGCGGGGGTACCCGCGGTGGCGGCGGGCGGTGCCGGGGTTCCCGCCGACGCCGGTACGTCGGCCGGGGCCGGCCCCGTTCCGACCGGCACGCCGGTCGACGTCCGGGCGGCGGCCGGTGGGCCGGCGGAGTTGACCGGCGGGACCGGCGGGGCGGACGGTGCCGGGGCGCCGAGGGCCGAGCGCCGCAGGTCCGTTCCGCTGCTCGCCCCGCCGCTCGCGGCGCGGGAACCGGCCACGGGTCCGGCGACGGGTCCGGCGACGGGGGTGGGTGCGGGGACGGGTGCGGCAGCGGGGACCAGGGCCGGGCCGGTGGCGGGGGTCGGTCCGGCGGCGTGCGCGGTCCGGCCGCCGGGCGTGCCGATCGGGGCCGGTGCGGAGGGCGAGGGCGCGGCCGCCTTCGTGGCCGCACCGGGGACGGGGCGGGACGGTGTCGGGCTGGGCCGGCCGGTCGTGCGTTGGGCGACGACGGGGCGCGGTGAGCTGCCCGGGGTTCCGGTGTCCGGCGCGGTCTCGGTGCCGGATGCGGGTCGGCTGCCGGACGGGGTGGTTCGGTCGGTGGTGCGTTGGGCTACGACGGGGCGCGGCACGTCGCCCGACGTACCGGCATCCGACGTCGGCCCCGTACCGGACGAGGGTGCGGCACTCGGCGTGGGCCCGCTGCCGGAGGTCGGTCCGGTGCCGGGCGAGGGCGTGGGTCGGCCGCCGGGTGCGGTGGGTCGGTCGGTGGTGCGTTGCGCGATGACGGGGCGCGGTGAGTTGCCCGGGGTTCCGGTGCTCGGCGCGGGCTCGCTGCCGGACGCCGTTCCGGTGCCGGGCGAGGGCGTGGGCCGGCCGCCGGGCGGGGTGGGCCGGTCGGTGGTGCGTTGGACGACGACGGGGCGCGGCACGTTGCCGGGGGTCCCGGCATCCGACGTGGGCCCGGTGCCGGACGTGGGCGCGGGACCGGCACCGGAGGCATGCCCGGCGGCGGGCGTGGGCCTGTCGGTGGTCCGTTGGGCGACGGCGGGGTGCGGCGCGCCGCCCGGAGTTCCGGCATCCGACGTGGGCGCGGTGCCGGGTGCGGATGCGGCACTCGGCGTGGGCGCGGTGCCGGAGGTCGGGCCTGCGCCGGGTGCGGGCGTGGGCCGGCCGCTGGACGGGCCGGGTCGGCCTGTCGTCCGTTGGGCGACGGCGGGGTGCGGCGCGCCGCCCGGAGTTCCGGCATCCGACGTGGGCGCGGTGCCGGAGGTCGGGCCTGCGCCGGGTGCGGGCGTGGGCCGGCCTGCCGTCGGTCGGGCGGCGACGGGGCTCGGCGTGTTGCCCGACGTGGCGGCACCGGTCGGAGCCGGACCCGTGTCGGGGCGTGCCGAGGAGCCCGGACCGACACGCGGACCGGGAGGCGGAACGGCGGCCGAGCCGGGCGCGGTGCTCCGCTGGACGACCGGCGCGGCCGCGGCGTCGGACCTCGGGCTCACGGCCGGGCCCGCGCCGCCCGCCGGTCCCCCGCCCCCCACCGCGTGCCCGGCACCGGCCGACGGCCCCGAGCCCACGACCGGCCCCGAGCCCATGGCGGGGCCCAGGCCGACCGCCCGGCCTGCCGAAGCCGCCGTCCCCGGAACGCTCCGGCCCCGCGCTTCCCCGTCTCCCGCCCGCTGCACGGACGGCGTCGCCGGCGCACCGGCCGGTGTCCCCGCCGGAGTCGACGACGGGACCGGGCCGGGCGGGGGAGTCACCGCACCCGGTGGGACGGGCTCCTTGCCCGGGGCCGCGGGGGCGCCCCCGGTCCCCGTGTCCTCGCCGGTCCCGGTCCCGGTGGCGGCCGGCCTCGGGGCCGACGGGACCCGTGCGGGCAGCGTGCGTCGCTGGACCGGGGCGGCGGCCGACTTCGTCAGGGGTGCCTGCGCCGCGGCGGGGCGGGCGGGTGCCGGCTGCACCCGGATGCCCCGCGCCGGTGCGGCGGGCGCGGGAGGAGCGGGAGGAGCGGACGGGACCGGCAGGACGGCGGCGGGCTGCGCCGACGCCACCACCGGAGCGGACACCGGCGTGGACATCGGCCCGGACACCGGCGCGGGCATCTGCGCCCCGCCCCCCGCGTGTCCCCCCACGGGCCCCGTGACAGGTCCCGCCACCGGCACCACCGGCACCACCGGCGCGGGGCGGTCGGCCGGCGCCGGTGCTGCCGGCTGCCGGGGCGGAACCGACGTCAGGTGGTCCAGCAGGCCGCCCGACCGGCCGTCCAGGACCGCCGGTGAGGGGGCGCCGGTGAAGGAGGGGTTCTGCCAGGTGGCCAGGCGGCCGCCGAAGCCCGGGTCGGCGACGCCGGCCGCACCCCTGCCCCCCACCGTCCGCTGCACGGGCGGCAAGGAGGACCAGGCGGCCGTACGCGGACGTACCGGAGCGGGTTCCGTGCCGGCCGCCGACGCCGTACCGGCACCCGGGACATCAGGTGCCGCACCCGGTTCCGCAGCCGGTTCGCCGCCCGCCGCCCCGTGTTCCGCGGGGCGGCGGAAACGGTCCAGGAAGCCCATCGCTCAGCCCTCCGCGCGCGTCACGAGGGACGCGATGCTGTCCGCGTAGCGGCGGCGGTCGTGGTGTTCCAGGTCCAGGATCTCGTCGTGGCCCCAGTGGAAGTGGAAGGCGACGTACGCGATCTCCTCGTGCAGCCGGTCGGTCGCGTACGTCACGATTCCCCCAGGCGGCTCCCGCCGAGTTCGACCTCGAAGGGCTCCGCGCAGTGCGGGCACTCGACGGTCGCGCGGGTGTGGCCCTCCGCGTTCACCTGGCGGTAGAAGTCCTGGAGGAACGCCAGGTCGGAGGCGAACATGTTCTCCACGATCCCGTCGTGGACGAGCGGGAGCGTGCCGAGGCGGGTGATGACCCGGCCCAGCAGGACCACCGACAGGTACGCCGGGTTCTCCTGGACGCGGATGTCCCGCAGCGGGACGAGTTCGTCCCGTGCCGTCGCCAGCCGCATCACGCCGTCGCGGTGGACGGTGCCCGCCTCGTCGACGTAGCCCCGTGGCAGTTCGAAGGGGAACTCCGTCTGCAGGCGCTGCGCGACGGGCGCGGGCGCCGGCGCCGCGGGCGGGAGCGGAGTGGTCTCCTGCTCCCCGCCCGCGGGCGCCGCCGCCCGCACAGCGGAACGTCGCATTACTCGATGACCAGTTCTTCGAACGTGATGGTCACCGTCTCGGTCAGCGCGGACGCCTCGCCGGCCTTCACCGTGCTGGTGTCGATCTTGCTGCACCAGGCGTTGCGCATGTTGTACCGCTTGACCGGGTTGTTCTGGTAGTCCATCACCATGATCGTGGCGTTCTTGCGGGCGGAGCCCATCACGCCGTTGATCGACTCGGTGATCCACGTGTTGAACGCCGCGGACTGCGTCATGCCGCGGACGACCGTGCAGGTCCCGGCCTTCTTCACGCCCGGCAGCTTCTTGGTGACCGGCTTGCCCTGCGCGGAGACCTGCTGGTACTCGATGACGTCCTGTTCCAGGCTGAGGCCGCTGACCTCGGCGAGGTACTCGACCATCACGCCGTCGATCTGGAGGCCGAAATTGTGCGAAGTGAGAGCATCACCCGGCTGGAGACTCATCTGGCTTTCCTTCTAAGGGAGTTGACTGCGTTCGGGGGTGGTGGGAGGAGCGGTTACTCCTCCAGCTCCCCGTTGCCGCTGGAGAACTGGGCCAGCCGGAAGATGACGAACTCGGCCGGCTTGACCGGCGCGATGCCGATCTCGCACACGACGCGGCCGACGTCGACCGACTCCTGCGGGTTGGTCTCCTCGTCGCACTTGACGTAGTACGCGTCCTCGGGCTTCGCGCCGAACAGGGCGCCGCTGCGCCACTCGTTGACCAGGAACGCCGAGACGTTGCGCCGGATCCGCGCCCACAGGGCGTGGTCGTTCGGCTCGAACACCACCCACTGGGTGCCGATCAGGATCGACTCCTCCAGGTAGTTGAAGTACCGGCGGACGTTCAGGTAGCGCCAGGCCGGGTCGGAGGAGAGGGTGCGGGCTCCCCAGACGCGGATGCCGCGGCCCGGGAAGGCGCGGATGCAGTTCACGCCGATGGGGTTGAGCAGGTCCTGCTCGCCGCGGGTGATCTGGATCTCCAGGTCCACCGCGCCGCGCACGACCTCGTTGGCCGGGGCCTTGTGGACGCCGCGCTCGGAGTCGTTGCGGGCCCAGACGCCGGCGACGTGGCCGCTCGGCGGGACCAGGCGGGACTGGCCGGTCGCCGGGTCGAAGGACTTGATCCACGGGTAGTACAGGGCGGCGTACTTGGAGTCGTAGCCGGCCGTCTCCTGGCGCCAGACGCGGATCTGGCGGGCGTTGAGGCCCGGCGGCGGGTCGATGATCGCGACGCGGTCGCCCATCAGCTCGCAGTGCGCGATCAGGCCCAGCTGGACGGCCTTGACCTGCTCCAGGTCGATCGCGCCCCGCTGGTAGGCGGCCATCAGGTCGGGCACCGCGACCATGGAGATCTCGTCGACGGCCTCCAGGCCACCGAAGCCGGTGCGGTCGGCGCTGTCGCCGAGGTACTGGGCGGGGCCGGCCTGCTGCCGGTCGCCGGTGGCCGGGGCGGCCGGGGCCGCGGCGGCGGGCGGGGCGGCGAGCGCCACGGTCTGGTTGTCCGGGCGCGCCAGCTGGGCGGCGGGCGCCGCCTCCTGCACGGTGATGAGCTTGGAGCGCTCCTTCACCTGCGTGACGACGTAGTTGCGGCCGCCCTTCTTGGCGGTCACGTCGAAGGTCTCGACCGGCTTGTCGCCGTCCTTGACGATCAGCTTGAACCGCTCGGCGGGGCCCTCGCCCTCGGGGTCGGCGACCTCGACGCTGAGCGGACCGGAGCCGCCGGCCACGGCGGTCACGGTGAACGTCCCGAGCTGCCTGGGCTCGCCCTGGGGCAGCGCGGCGCGCTCGTCGCCGCCGGTCACCGCGGCGGGGGCGGCGGACGCCTCCCCGGCGGCGCCGCCGGGGGCGCCGCCCACGCGGACGACGTACGCGGCGCTGCCGCCGTTGTTGAAGAAGCCGTAGACGGAGTGCGCGAGGTAGTACCCGTCGGTGAAGTCACCGAACGCCGCCACGTACTGCGTCCAGTTGGTGACCAGCGTCGGCTCGTTCAGCGGGCCGGTCGGCGCGAGCCCGACGAAGGCCGCCACCGAGGTGCCCACCCCCTCGATCGGGCGTGAGCCGCTGGCCACCTCCTCGACGTAAACGCCGGGTGACAGGTAGGACGGCATGCTCTGCTCTCCTCGGGGTACGAGTCAGGTCGGCTCCCACCCTCACGCGCGAGGCGCGCCGTCCGAAACGTCCTCCGGTACCTGTCCGGGGGCACGAAGCGTGCCCGTAGGGGCAATGCGGGTGTGTCCTTACTTCCGCAGCCCGCCGTACTCCGCGCGGTACGCGTCCTTCTCGGCGTTCGTGGGCGTGGCCGGACGGGTGTTCCGCAGGGGTTCGTGCTGGGCGCCGGGAGTTCCGGTCAGCGCCTCCTCCACGTCGGTCCCCATGGTGAACACCTGCATGCTCCGCAGGTCCACGGGGCCGCGGGCCTGGATCTCGCCGCCGTTGTAGAAGCCGACGTCGTGCTCCGGACCGACCTGGACGGTGACCATCATGCCGACCTCGTGCTCGCCCTGCCTGCTGTATCCCTCCACGAACTGGGCCCGGTCGCCCGGTCCCATGCCCGAGGCGCCCACGGCGGCACCGCGGGCGATGTCCTCCCGGGGGGCGAAGGGGATGAACGAGGTGTTGTGGGTGTCGAAGTCCGGCAGCCACCCGGAGCCCAGCGGCGGGATGACGCCCTCCCCGATCACCTGGTGCCAGGTCGGGTGCCAGCGCGGGATGCCCCGGTACAGCATCAGGCCGCCGTTCAGGTAGCGCGTGATGTGCCCGGCCAGTTCCGGATCGACGGCCCCGTTGTTCACCGCCACGTCGTGGATGAAGGCGTTTCCGCCGGCCGGTGTCCTGAAGTGGTAGTAGGCGCCCTGGCGGGTCGTGGTGATCGAGTCGTCACCGACGCGCAGGGTGATCGGCGCCGGGCCCTGCTGTTCCTGCTTCGCCTCCTTCTGCCAGGGCATCCGCATGCGCTGCACGGCCGCCTCCCCGTGGCCCGTGGACCGGTCCGGACCCGGTCCGCCCTCGCCCTCCCGCCGTTGCGGCACCGGACCCGCCATCACCTGACGGGCGTTGGCCTCCGCGGCCTGCTCGAACCGGTCCGAGGGATCACTGACCCTGAGGCCGCCGCCGTCGTCCGTGCCCGCCACGGGGCCCTGCCGCTGCTGGATGACGTGCGTCAGTTCGTGGGCGAGGGTGTGCTTGTCCGCGCCGCCCTCGCCGAGGACCACGTGGCTGCCGGAGGTGTAGGCGCGGGCCCCGATCTCGGCCGCGGACCGCTGCGCCACCGTGTCCGTGTGCAGCCGCACGTCGGAGAAGTCGGCGCCCAGCCGCGCCTCCATCTCCGTGCGCGTCCCGGTGTCGAGCGGGGTGCCCGCGCCGCGCAGCACGTCGTGCACCGCGGACCGCTGCACCGGGGCCGCGTGCCCGCAGCCGGGGCCGTGCTCGTGGCTGCCGCGCGCCATGGCCGCGGTGACCGCCGCGTTGCCGGCCGCGCGCTGCAGGGCGGTGACGGCGGCCGGGGCGAACCCCCCGCCGGGCAGCGTGCCGAGCGGCGCCTCCGAGAGGCCCTGTGTGCTCCGCGCGGCCGCCCGCGGGGCGGGCTTGCCCACCCTGTTGCGCGTCTCGTCCACCTGTTGTTCCCGCATCATCCGCCTCCCGGTAGTCCGGAGTTCCAGGTGCGGCCGCCCGACTGCGGTTACACCACTGCCGTGAGCATGATGCGAACGGCCGCCCCGGACCGCGCAAGGGTTCCGGGGCCCCGCCCCGAGCAGACTTCCTGCCCGAAAGGGCCGTCCGCGAGGTCGCGCCGGACCCGGCCCCGCCGCCCCGCGCTCCGGTGGCGCGGCGTCCGCCCCGTCCCGCTCCCCACCTGCCGGACCAGGTGTTCGTCCACGGCGCGCCGCCCCGAGAACCCTGGTCCGCAAGGGCAGCGACGTCTGCCCCGGCGACCCCTGATCCCGTACGGCGCCTCCCGTAGCGTCCTCGTGTGAGCCTGTGGACCTCCCTCGAACCCGCCTCCGTCACCGTCGATCCCGGCAGTACCGCCGGCGTACGGCTGCGGGTGCGCAACACCGGTGACGTCGTCGACGAGTACCGCTTCGAACCGGTGGGCCCGACGGCGCCCTGGACGACGGTGGAGCCGCCGACGCTGCGGCTCTACCCGGGGACGACGGGCACGGTGGAGCTGACCTTCGCCCCGCCCCGCACCCCGGACGCGACGGCCGGCCCGAACCCGTACGCCGTGCGCATCACGCCGACCGAGCATCCGGACGCGGTCACCGTGCCCGAGGGCAACCTCACCGTGACGCCCTTCAGCGAACTGCGGGCCGAGCTGGTGCCGCCGACCGTGAAGGGCCGCTTCCGGGGCCGTCCCCGGCTCGCCGTCGACAACCTCGGCAACACCCCGCTGACGGCGTCGGTGAGCGGCAGCGACACGGGCGACCACCTGTCGTACGACATCCGGCCGGGCAGCGTGCGGATCGAGCCGGGGCGCGCGGCGTTCGTGGACGCGACGCTGCGGCCGCGGCAGACCATCTGGTTCGGCTCGAAGGAGCAGCGGCCGTACGCGCTGGCCGTGCACCGGTCCGGGAAGAGCCCGATGGCCGTCGACGGCACGTTCGTGCAGCGCGGGTTCCTGCCGCGCTGGCTGGCCACCGTGCTCAGCATCTCGCTGGCGCTGGCCCTGACGTTCCTCTTCCTGTGGATCGGCCACAAGCCCCGTGTGATCACCGGTGCGGTGGAGCGGACGGAGGAGGTCGCCGCCGTCGAACTGCCCGTGCTGCCCAGCCCGCAGGCGTCGGCGCCCTCGCCGAAGGCCTCGGAGGCGGCCCTGCCCGACCTCGCGGCCGAGGCCGGGGGCGGGGGCGGGGAGGACGGCGGCGGCTCGTCGGCGGGCGGCGGTGCGGCCGCCGAGGAGGAGCCGAAGAACAAGGCCGAGCAGCCGAGCGGCCCGCTGCCGTTCAGGCCGGGTGACGGCCCCAACCTCTTCGTGCAGTTCGCGCAGGTCAGGATGGAGAAGTACCGGTCGGAGGACCCCTGCCGGCTCACCGCGCCGCACACCAAGGGCGTCATGGACGCGGCGACGGTCGCGGCGCTGAAGTGCTCCCAGAAGAAGCTCGACGACGTCTACGACGGCGTCATCGTGAAGACGGACGGCCTCGGCAACCTGGGCCGGTCCACCATGACGGCCCTGGTGATGGCCCACTTCACCACGGACGTCTCCGGCGTCCAGCCCGGCGACGACAGCCCGGAGATCGTATGGGTCAACAGCGCGCTGCTGTGGGCCGGTTACGACACCTACAGCGACAACGTCGTCGCGGCGCAGATCCAGCACCTGCGGGCGAACATGCAGTACCTGCAGAGCTCCCAGAACCGTGCCCACGCCCTCGCGGACGACTCCCTGCGCACCCGGGTGCTCCTCTACCAGCAGGCGATGGGGCTGCCCGCGACCGGCACCATCGACGGGGCGACGTTCGCGCTGCTGCACGGCGGGAAGGTCAGGTCGCAGGACAGCCCGGGGAAGATCACCGCCGACCCCTACCCGCCGGCCCCGGCCGCCGACCGGTAGCCGGGCGGTAGGTGGCCGGGCGGGGCGGCACGGAGGCCGGCGGCGGGGCGGCGCGGAGGCCTGCGGGGGCAGCGGGAGGGACGTCCGGGGCAGTGATCGTGCCCCGGAGGCTCTGACCGCCTCCGGACGAATCCCTCTAGCGTGGGCGGGTGAGCCTGTGGACCTCTCTTGAACCTGCCTCCGCGACCGTCGATCCCGGCGCCAGTACCCGTGTGCGGCTGCGGGTGCGCAACACCGGTGACGTCGTCGACGAGTACCGCTTCGAGCCGGTGGGGAGCGTGGCCCCCTGGACGGCGGTGGAGCCGCCGACGCTGCGGCTCTACCCGGGGACGACGGGGACGGTGGAGCTGACGTTCTCGCCGCCGCGCACCCCGGACGCGACGGCCGGTCCGAACCCGTACGCCGTGCGCATCACGCCGACCGAGCATCCGGACGCGGTGACCGTGCCCGAGGGCAACCTGACGGTCACGCCGTTCACCGAGGTCCGCGCCGAGCTGGTGCCGCCGACCGTGAAGGGCCGCTTCCGGGGGCGGCCCCGCCTCGCGATCGACAACCTCGGCAACACCCGCGTCACCGCCTCCCTCAGCGGCACCGACACCGGCGACCGGCTGGCCTACGACCTCCAGCCGGGCAACGTGCAGATCGAGCCGGGGCGCGCGGCCTTCGTCGACGCGACGCTGCGGCCGCGCCAGATCATCTGGTTCGGCTCGAAGGAGGAACAGCCGTACAGCCTGGCCGTACGGCGGTCGGGGGCCCAGCCCCTGGAGGTGGACGGCACGTTCGTGCAGCGCGGTTTCCTGCCGCGCTGGCTGGCCACCGCGCTGAGCGTGGGCCTCGCGCTGACCATCGCGTTCGTGATGATCTGGCTGGCCTACCGGCCCCAGGTCACCAGCCTGGCCAAGGAGAAGATGGAGCAGGCCGGGGCCACCGCCCTGCCCGCGCCGAGCCCGAGCGCCCCGAGCAAGGCGAACGCCGCTCCGCCACCGCCCCCCGCCGAGGAGCCGGCCGCGGAGCCGGAGGCCTCGGCCACCCCGGCCGCGGGCGGCGGTGACGGCGACGGTGGCGGGGGCGGCGCCTCCGAGGAGCCCGAGCCGAAGGAGCGCACCGCCGCCACCGCCGTGCAGGAACTGGCGGCCCGCAGCGAGGGCCGGCACATCTGCTACCGCGCCTACGTCGCCGACCGCGGCTGGCAGGACCCGGTGTGCGACGGCGCGGAGGCGGGCACGGTCGGCAAGAGCCTGCCGATCAAGGCGCTCAACATCGCCGTGTCGGGCGTCAAGGGCACGGCGGGCAACGGCGCCTACGTGGTCGAGGGCTGGAAGACGGGCGACAAGTGGGCCTCGGCGGCCGACGGCGTCGACATGTACTTCGGGTCCACCAAGGAGTCCCTCTCCCCGCTCCAGGGCTACACCATCAAGGTCAACGACGGCTCGGTCTGCCAGAACGCCCACGTCGCCGACAAGGGCTGGATGGGCCTGGGCTGCACGAAGCCGGGCGACTGGATGTACGGCGGCAGCCCGATGGAGCAGGCCAAGAACCTGGAGGCGGTCCGCTTCACGGTCTGAGGCCGTGCGAAGCCCGCGGGGGACGGGGTGAGAACGGGGCGGCCCGCCCGTCTCCTCCGGGCGGCGGCCCGGCCCCTCGGCCCCTCGGCCCCCCGGACGCGCGCGGCGGCCGGCCGCCTGCCGGGCCGGCCCGCCTCGGCCCCGCCCGGAAGCCGCCCGCCTACCAGCCCGCCCCGCCCGGCACCAGGCGGCCCGCCTTGCGGTACTCGCGGCGGGCGCCCTCCATCAGGTCCTCGTCGCCGACCGGCTCGCCCCGCCCGGCCGCCAGGTAGGCGGCGGTGACGACGGCGCTGCGGATCGAACCGCCCGCCAGCTCGAAGTCCTTCGCCGCCGGCGACGGGTCGATGCCGGGCGCGCACGGCACGTGGGAGAGGCAGTGCCGCCACAGGGCCACGCGCTGACCGGCGTCGGGGAACGGGAAGTCGACGACCAGGTCGAGCCGGCGGGTGAACGCCTCGTCGATGTTGGCGCGCAGGTTGGTGGTGAGCAGCGCGATGCCGTCGAAGGACTCCAGGCGCTGGAGCAGGTAGGCGCTCTCCATGTTGGCGTAGCGGTCGTGCGAGTCCTTCACCTCCGACCGTTTGCCGAAGACCGCGTCGGCCTCGTCGAACAGCAGCACGGCGTCGGTGCGGTCGGCCTCGGTGAAGATGCGCTCCAGGTTCTTCTCGGTCTCGCCGACGTACTTGTCGACGATGGAGGAGAGCTGGACGACGTAGAGGTCGAGGCCGAGTTCGGCGGCGACGACCTCGGCGGCCAGGGTCTTGCCGGTGCCGGACTCGCCCGCGAACAGGCCGAGCACGCCCCGGCCCCGGCCGCCGCCCGCGCTGAGCCGCCAGTCGCCGAGGACCCGGTCGCGGTGGCGGGCGCGCAGGGCGAGTTCGTGCAGCTGGGTCAGGGGCCGCTCGGGCAGGACGAGGTCCTCCCAGCCGACCGCGGGCCGGATCCGGCGGGCGTGCCGCTCCAGCCCGGACGCCGACTGCTGCCGGGCGGCCAGGCGGACGTGGGCGGCGGTGAGCGGGCCGCCGTCGAACGCGGCGAGGGCGAGGGCGCCGTGGGCGGCCCGCGCCACCCGTTCCCCGCCCAGCCGGTACGGCGCCACGGCGGTCGCCAGGTCGAACGCCTCGGCCTGCGGGCCGAGCGCCGCCGCCCAGGCCGCCGTGGAGCCCGCCTGCCGGCGCGGGGCGTCCAGGACCAGCGGGTCGTGGGCGCACCAGTGCGGGTCGTAGGGGCGGGGGTCGGCCAGCAGCACGGTCACGTCGGTGGCCGCCGTCAACGCGGCCACCAGCGGGGCCGGTTGTTCGGGCAGCGCGGACAGCACGACGGCCCGTCCGCCGAGCCGGGCCTCGCGCAGCAGCTCCGGGACGCGGTCCTCGGGACCGGTGTAGCGCAGGGCGCCCAGACCGGCCGCGTCCAGGGCGGCGGCGATGCCGGCCAGTCCGTCGCCCTCGCGGTGCTCGCGCAGGTGGACGGTGAGGGGGCCGTGCCGCAGCCGGGCGGCGAGCCGGGTGACGAAGCCGGCGTGGCCGGCGTCCCCGGCGGGCAGCACCTCCGGCATGGGCAGGAGGTGGCCGTGCAGGGCGGCGTCCGGGGTGTCGTCGCCGAGGAGGTGGGCGAGGAGCCGGTCGGGAACGCGCAACGAACGTGACAGGAAAGGGCGTTCGGGTTCCTCGACGTCCAGCAGGCCGAGCGCGCGCAGGGGCGCGGCGGAGTGGAACCGGGCCCGTGCCGCCGCGAGGTGCGCGGGCGTCCCGCACAGTTCCAGGGCCAGTCCGACGGTGGCCCGCCGGCGGCTCACGTCGTCGTTGAGGTAGCCGTAGAGCGGCTCGAAGCCCCGGTCGAGGTCGGGGGCGAGGGCGAGGAGCAGGATCGCCGTGTCGAGCGGGGTGAGGGCGAGCCGGCCGGCGAGCCGGTCGAGCGGGTCGCCGTCGGCGGGCGGGGGGAGCGTGTCCGGCGGCGGGGCGGGCGGCTCCGCGGCGAGCAGGTGCCGTACCGCCTCCTCGGAGAGGTAGAGGCCGCGCAGCGGGTCGTCGGCCGTGGGGTCGCCTGCGGACCGGTGGGCGACCAGGTCGGCGACCCGCGCGCGCAGGCCGGCGAGGCGGGCGAGCAGGGGGGTGTCCGTCATCGGGGCCTGCGGGCCTCTCGGGCGGCCGCCACCTGGTGTGGGCGGTGGGCGCGTTCGCCGGAGGCGGGCGGGTCGCCGTCCAGGCCGCGGACGCGGACGGCCGCGCCCTCGGTGACCGGCGGCCCGGCGTCGTACTCGGGGAACGCCGGGAAGGGCGCGGTCACCACCAGGTCCAGGGACGGCTTGAGTTCACCGCCGAGCGCGGACCAGATCTCCGCGAGGGACCGCGACTCGGTGTGCAGTCCGGCGACCGTCAGCGGGACGGAGAGGCCGAGGGCGCCCAGGGCGCCGGGGAGTTCGTCGGCGGGGAGCAGCTCGCGCGGCAGCAGGGTCGCCAACACGGCCGACAACAGGCGGTGTTCGTCCTGCGGGGTCCGGGTCCACGCGGTGACGAGGTACGACAGCCGGAACCAGCGCGGGGGTTGGCGGCGCCGTACGACGACGTCCCGTTCGTCGCGGACCGGGATCTGGCCGCGCTGCCGCCGGGACACGTCCTCGCGGATGTCGTACAAGTAGGCGTTGATCGTCGGGGCGTTGCGGCGGGCCGCCCAGTCGCGGGTCGGCGCCTCGAAGGAGACGTCGATGCCGGAGTCCGTCAACGCGCCCCCGCCGAGGAGGCCCTTGAGGACCTCGTCCACCTCGTGGATCACCTTCGCGCGCTCCTCGACCGCCCTGCCGGGCGGCTTCTTCCGTCCGCTTCTTCCGTCCGCACGGCGTACCCCGCCGAGTGTGCCGTCCGGGCGGCCCGGACCGCAGGCGCGCCGGGGTCGGCCGGCGGGCAGCGGGCACTGCCCGCGTGTCCGCCTTCGATTGCCCGTTCGGTCAGATGTAGCCTTCCCGCAGGGCATATGCCACGGCGTGCGCCCGGTTGCGCAGGTGCAGTCGTGTGGTGAGCCCGTGCATGACGTTCTTGACGGTCCGTTCGGAGTAGGACAGCTTGCTGGCGATCTCTCCGGTGTCCAGTCCCTCGGCGACCAGCCGCAGGACGTCCACCTCACGGGGCGCGAGCCCCAGCGAGGGGGCGCCGGGCCGGTTCGCCGCCCCCCGGTGCAGGCTGCCCACCTGGCTGATCAGCCGGCCGAGCAGATCGGCGGGCAGGTCGCCGTCGCCGCGCGCGGCGGCCGTCACCGCCTGCACCAGCCGGTTCGCGGTGGCCTCGCGGCGCCAGACGATCGCGCCGACCCCGCACTCGATGACGTCGAGCAGTTCGTTCTCGCGGATCGTGCCCACGACCAGCACGGCCCGCCCGCCCTCGCTGCGCACGACCCGGCGCAGCCGGGCCAGCGCGGCCTCGTCGAGGGCGTCCTCGATCAGCAGCGTCACCGTGCCGGCGCCGGACTCCGTGCGGACCTCGACCTCCGGGCGGGCGCGGAGCTGGCTGACGGCCCCCTCACGGGAGATGGGGTCGCAGGCCTGCACGGAGACCGGCGTACGGCGCGGGCCGCCGTGCAGGCCGGCGCCGTACGCGGTACGGGTACCGAGGTGGGCGCCGACGGCGACGGTGGCGTTCTCTGGTGTCCGGGGTGCGCTGAGCAACCGTTTCCCCCCTGTTCACGAGCCCGCCGTCCGGCGCGGGCCGGTGGCGGGAGGACGTGTTCCACACTTCTGTGACGGCTGGGGCGGGCGCAATCGTGGAGCACCACGAGGCGCACCACGAGACCGGCGGACCGGCCACCACGAGAAATGCCGTGTGCGGACATCGCACCAGGTCAGAGGGGGTGCGGAGGGCGAGGTGCGGGGGTCGCGGAACCGTCCGCGCCCGGCCGTGAGCATCGCCACAACGACCGTACGCCCCCGGCGGAACCCGCGCACGGGTTTTCGCGTCCAGCTCAGGAGGCAGGCATGACCGGACCGCTGCGGGAACGCGAGCGGGCGCACGCGCTGCTCGCGGCCGAGGCCGAGCGCGCCCGCGCCGGCGGCGGCCGGTTCGTCCTGCTGCGCGGAGCCACCGGAACCGGCCGCTCCGCCATGCTGGAGGCCGCCGTCGCCCACGCGGCCGGCCGCGGCCTGCGCGTGCTGCGCGCCCGCTGCTCCCCCGAGGACACCGCCGCACCCTTCTCCTGCGTCCTCCAACTCCTCGGCCCCGTACCGGAGTCCGCCGACCCGACACCCGGACCCGACGAACGCGGCAGCGCGGACCGGCTGTGGCGGGTGCTGCGCGCGTACGCCGAACGGTCCCCGGTGCTGGTGGCGGTCGACGACATCCACCTCGCGGACGAGTCCTCCCGGCGCTGGTTCGTGGAGGCGGCCCGCCGCGTCGACCGATTACCGGTACTGGTGGTGGCCACCGAACGCAGCCAGTACGACATCGACCAGCGGCCCGCGGGACTCACCCACACCCTCTCGCCGTCCCTGGTCCGCACCCACACCCTCGCCCCGCTCACCGACACCGCCGCCGCCCACCTCGTGCGGACCGCCTTCCCCGCGGCCCCCGACGACTGGACCGCCGACTGCGTCCGGGCCGGCGCGGGCAACCCGCTGCTCCTGCACGCCCTCCTGGACGACCTGCGCGACACCCCGCCGCCGGCGCCCGTGCCGCGGACCTGCGCCGCCCTGTACCCCGGCTCCTACCCGGCCGCCGTCTCCTGGTGGCTGGACACCACGGGCCCGGCGACGGCGGAGACCGCCCGCACCCTGGCGACCCTGGAACGGGCGGACCGGGACCGTCCCGGGGCCCCGCCCCGGACGGCCGCCGCCTCCCTCGCCGCCACGGCCGCCCTCCTCGCCGACGCCACCGGCGCGGACCCCGCCCGGGTGGCCGGCTGGCTCACCGCGATGACCCGGCTCGGGCTGCTGCGGACGGACGCGCGGGGCCGGCCCCGCTACGCGCACCCCCTGCTGCGGGACGCCGTGCTCGCCGGCTGGCCGGCCGCCCGTCGCCGGGCCGCGCACCTCGCGGTCGCCGAGGCCATGCTGCGGCGCGGGGACCGGGTCGACGGCGTGGCCCGCCAGTTGCTGGGCAGCGGGCCCGCCGGACCGCCCTGGGTGCTGCGGGTGCTGCGGGACGCCGTCGCCGCCGCCGTCCGCGAGGGCCGCCCCGACGACGCGGTCGGCTACCTCCGCCGGGCCCTCGCCGAACCCCTCCCCGACGACCTGCGCCAACGGCTCCTGACCGAACTGGGCTCGCTGGAGTACGCCTTTGCCGACGCCCCCGCCGGCATCCCCCGGCTCACCGAGGCCCTCGACCTCCCGGCCGGACCCCGCGACCGGGTCCGCACCGCCCTCGCGCTGGGCACCGCCCTCACGGGCCGCGGCGAGGTCCGGGCGGCGGTCGAGGTGCTGCACGCGCTGGAGGACCGGCTGACCGGCCACCCCGACCTGCTCGGCACCGTGCGGACCGCGTCCGCGCTGCTGTCCGACCAGGACCAGACGGTCCGCCGCGAGGCCTACCGCCGGCTCACCGACACCGCGCGGCGCTCACCGGAACTGGTCGGCGCCACCGGCCAGGCCCTGCTCGTGCGGTACGCGGCGACCGCCGGGGCGAGTTCGGCGCGGGCGGCGATGGCCCGGCTGCGGGCCCTGCTGACCGAACCGGCGGAACCGTTCGCCGAGCCCTTCCTGCTGGGCACCACGGCGGCCGTCGCCCAGTGGGCCGACGAACTCGACGAGGCGGAACGCCTGGTGGAACGCGGCCTGGCCGGCCAGCGCCCCTCCCTCCTGCACCCCATGCAACGGGCCCTGCACAACGTCCGCCTGGACATCACCGCGGCCCGCGGCGAGTACGCCCGCCTCCTCACGGACCTCGGCCCGCCCGCCCCCACCGGCGGCCCCGCCCCCACCGGCGGTCCCACCCCTGCCGGCGGTCCCACCAACGCCGACGCGCACACCCTCCTGGCCCTCGTCGAGACCGGCCGCACGGCACAGGCACGGCAGCTCGCGGCCCGCTTCGACCTGCGCGACGCGCCCGACTCCTGGGAGCTGAACCGCTTCCTGTACGCACGCGGCATCCTCCGCCTCTCCGAGGGAGACACCGCCGGCGCCCTGCACGACTTCCTGGAGTGCGGCCGCCGCCAGTCGGCCCGCACCGTGCTCAGCCCCGTGGTCACCCCCTGGCGGACCGCGGCGGCCCGCTGCCGGCTGGCCCTCGGCAACCCCCGCGAGGCGGTCGCCCTGGCCGAGGAGGAACTGCGGCTGGCCCGCGTGTGGGACACCCCCCGCACGGTCGGCCGGGCCCTGCGCGTCCTCGCCCGCGCGACCGGCGGCCGACCCGGCCTGGACCTGGCCGAGGAGGCGGTGGCCCTGCTGCGCGGCTCCCCGGCCGACGCCGAACTGATCGCCGCCCTCCTCACCCGGGGCCGCCTGCTGTCCGCCGGCGGCGATCGGTCCCGCGCCCGCGAAAGCCTCCGCGAGGCCGCCGAACGCGCCGAACGCCTGGGCGCCGTACGCCTGCGCTCCCGGGCCGAGGAGGCCCTGCGCGCGGGCGGCGCCCGCCGCACCGCCACCGCGCACACCGGCGCCGCCTCCCTCACCGGCAGCGAACGCCGCATCGCCGAACTGGCCGCCACCGGCCGCAGCAACACCGAGATAGCCGACCTCCTCCACGTGGCCCGCCGCACCGTGGAAACCCACCTGACCAGCACCTACCGCAAGCTCGGCATACGCCGCCGGGGCGAACTGGGGGAGGCGTTGCGGGGGGAGGCCTGACACCGGCCCGGCAGCCTGCGCACCCCTCCGCCGCTGTCGCCCGGCTCAGCCGCTCTTCGGGGGGACCTGGGGGGACACGGGGCCGATGCCGTGCGTGGTGTCCCTCCGGCCCGCCGGAAGGACGACTCGCCGCGGGGAGCCGAGTGCGCCGCCGGGCCGCCCCTGCGCGGGGACGGCTCCGGGCCCTGCCGTCTGCCCGGGTGCGGCACCCCACCCGCCCGCCCGCCGGACCGCGCGTCGCCCGAGGCGGGGGAGGAAGGCGTAGAAGCGGTCGGGGAGGAACACGGCGTCCGCGATGATCATCGCGCCGGAGAAGAGGGGCAGCCCCATGAGCACCGCGATGCCGACGTGCATGCTCAGCAGCATGGCGAGAACGGGGTACTTGAGCCTGCCGAAGAGCACGAACGGGAAGGCCACCTGCAGGAGCACGGTCAGGTAGCCCGCGACCGCGACCAGGAGGGTGTACTGGTCCACGAAGTGGGAGAGCGCGGGCCAGGGCCGGAAGAGTTCGAGGTTCAGGGCGTAGTGGAGAGCGGTGCCGCCGCCCCAGGTCGCGCCCTGGACCTTGTACAGACCGGCCGACCCGTAGAGGAAGCAGACCTGCGCCGCGATGACGAACATGCCGCAGTTGTGCACCACCGTGATCAGGGTGGTGCGGGCATCGCGGAGTTGGCCGGCGAAGGGGCTCCCGGCCGGTTCCGGCGCGCTGCCCGCACGGACCGCTTCGCGCCGCTTCCTGCGCGCGTCCAGGGACCAGCGCCGGCCGCACGCGGTGAGCACGAGGTAGAGCGCCATCAGCAGGACCAGGTTGTCGCCCCCGTCCGTCATGAAGATCGCCCGGCCGTGGAACGAGGCCACCACGACGGCGAAGAGGACGGACGTCACGCGGGTCCGCCAGCCCAGCAGGAACAGCGCGGACGTGACGAGGGCCAGCGCGTAGCAGAACTCGAAGTAGACGCGGTCGTCGGACAGGGTCAGGACGCTCCTCCACCCCGTCTGTTCGAAGAGCTGGTGTGCCAGGGCGGGCGTCCACGGGGAGTCCGGGCCCCAGATCTGGGCACGGTGGGGGAACTCGCGCAGCAGGAAGACCAGGTAGAGCAGTCCGTAGCCGATGCGCAGCACCGACGCGGCGTACAGGGACACCGGGCGACCGGTCACCAGCTCCCGGGCGGCGCCGATCCGGTCGGCGAGCCACCGGCGGCCGACGGCGGACGTGGTCCTTCGGGCCTCACTCTCCATGGCCGCTCACCTTCCACCAGGGCAGGAGCCGGTTCTCGACCGGCGTCGGGGGACGGGCGCCGTCGGCGGCGCCGGGCGCGGCGACGGGCAGGGTGACGACGCGCAGCTGGATGAAGCCGAAGGCTCCGCCGTCGTGGGCGGCGACGCGGTCCGCGGCGATGTTGCCCAGGTACCTCTGCATCATCAGGGCGCGTTCCGTACGCGCCTTGTCGTCCCCTCCGTGGGAGTCGACGTAGGCGGCCCACGCGCGGCGCAGCATGTTCTGTGCCGTGTGGCTCGGGAACGGCTGGTGCGCGACCGCGGAAGCGTCCACGGCGGTCAGGTCGAACCAGGAACTCACCCGCATCGAGCCGCCGGGGCCACTGTGCGCGGTTCTCGCCAGGATCTGCCGGTTGACGGATTCGGGATCCGGTGCGAAAAGCCGCCAATTCTGTTCGAAGTAGGGGTACACCCAGGAGTTGATCATCGGGCTGTACCGCTTGGATACGGGGTTGGCCGGTGCCACGTGAAGGAACACCAGAACCACGTGGACGACACTCGCCGTGAGGCACAGGAAAACGGCGGTACGCAGTCCGTAGGTCAGCGCACGGGCACGCCTCGGCAACCCGGGCGGAGCGGCCGTGGCGTCAGGAATTTCCTCTTCGACCGGACCTGACGCGGAGTGCTGAACTTCCTTCGCGTCCGCTGAGTGAATTCCGCCCGACACTGCACACCCTGTCTTTCTCGTCTTTCTCGTTTCGGCCGCTCGCACCCGCGTTCCGCGCCGGCTGCCGCCGACGGCGCGCGGCGGATTCGAGGGGAATCCCGCCGCGCGCCGTCACCCGGTGAGCGCACTGATCGAAGCGCGCCGCCTAGCCCTCGTGGCTCTTGGCGTGACCCTCGCCCTCGTGGGCCTCGGGGACGTCGTCGTAGCCGAAGTTCTCGTCCGACTGCTGGTCGTGGTCGTACCCGCCGGGGTGGGGCTTGCCGCCGTGGTCGGGCCCGCCGTGCTCGTACTTGCCGCCGTGGTCCGGCTTGCCGTGGTCGTGCTCGCCGCCGTGGTCCGGCCGTCCCTCGCCCTCGTGATCCGGCCCGCCCGGCGCGTGGTCGGGGCCGCCACCGTGCCCGCCACCGTGCCCGCCAGTGGTGTTGCCGCCGATCGTGTTGCCCTCGGTGTTCCCGCCGGTCGTGTTGCCCGCGGTGTTCCCGGCGGAGTTGCCCGCGGTGTTCCCGGACGTGTTGCCGGAGGTGCCGCCGGTGGTGACGAGCGGTCCGCCCAGGAGGCCGCCGCTGACCAGGCCACCGCCGAGGAGTCCGCCGCCCGTGGTCGTACCGGTGGTGGTGCCGGTCGTCGTGCCGGTGGTGGTGCCGGTCGTCGTACCGGTCGTCGTGCCGGTGGTGGTTCCGGTGGTGGTGCCGGTGGTGGTTCCGGCCGTCGTCCCACCGGTGGTGGAGGCCGCGCAGCTGCCGAGGAAGATCCTGTTGTTGTTGAGGGTCACAGAACCTACCTGGGCCAACAGCCGGCCCTCGACGTTCGTTCCCTGGTTCACGGTGATCGAGTTCTCGGCCATGAGGGTGCCCACGAAGCTGGTGGTGACGCCGAGCGACGCATCTTCGCCGATCTGCCAGAACACGTTGCAGGCCGAGGCGCCGTTGGTGAGGAGGATCCGGCTGGAGGTCGCCGTCGTCAGCGATTCGGGGATCTGGAAGACCCAGACCGCGTCGGAGCTTCCCTGACCGTCCAGGACGAGGTCGCCGGTGATACCGACGCCGGACGTGGCGCGATAGACGCCGGGAAGCAGCGCCGGGCCTCCGCCGATTCCCGCCGGAAGGGCGAAGTCCGGCGCCTGGCCGGCGGCGTTGTTGTACGCCACGAGCAGGTCGGACTTGGCCTGGAGGGCCGCGGCGTCCGCGGCGTGGATGGCGCCCCCCACCTGGCCGGGCGGGAATCCGGTGATGGACGGGTTCGGGTGCGTTCCGAGGTCGTGGGCGAGCACCGAGTTGCCGGTGTTGGTCACTCCCGCACCCGCCAGAACGGAGTAACTGGCGGTCGTTCCCAGAGGTACGGGCAACGCGATGGCCGACGCCGCCGTCGGCGTCATGAAGACCATCGCGGCGGAAACCGTCGTGGCGAGGGCCGAGGCCAGCAGGCCGGACAAAGTGCGGCGGCGAGCCGCTTGAGGAATCTTCAGCTTCATCGAAAGGCCATTTCCTTGCGTGGGGGCCGTGGGGTGCCGGGCCCTCCCGGAAGCCCGGAAATCCTTGTTCGTTGCTGCCGCCGCATATTACGCAGAAATACTCCGGCGCCAAGTCGGACGAGGCCGGGGGGATTTCTTCTCATTCCAGTGGCGCACCGCGTTACGGAAATAACTTGATTCATATTTCCGATCATTTTCGTGCCCTCGGGCGGGTGGGTCCGCCGCACCGTAACCGGCCGCCGGTGCTGCGCGGCCGGTGCTCACCGGTCGAGCTTTCGGGTGGCCGTCGCCCCCGGCCGTCGCCCCCGGCCGTCGCCGGCGGCGCGGACGCCGAGGCGCAGGACGCCGAGGCGCGGAACGCGGGTGACGGACTGCGGGGCGGCCGGGGAGCGGCCGGGGGTCGCATGCGCCCCGCCCTGCGGTCGTGAACCCGGCGGGGGTGGCCTTGCCTCGCCCCTCCCTCTCCGGAGGCGATTACCTCGCCGTCCGACGCGCAAAAATCTATCGTGGTCGGAGTAGACATTGGGTCGTGGCGTGGCTATGGTTTCTCTCGTAGCCAGAAGGACCCAAGGGCCCGGCAGACACGAACTGCCGGGCAGCAGTACCGCAGTAGCAGTGCGCAGGACGGTTCGGTGGTGGAGTTTCGAAGCCACGTTTGTCGCAGGACGGCGACGGGACTGACGACCGGACCGGGTGGCCCGCAGTGATCAGGGGCCGCCACGAGAAGTACCGCAGTACCAGCAGTACGCAGTGCAGCAACACCAGCAGTACGCAGTCCCCCGTTTGGCAAGCAGTTGATCACCGAGGGAAGAACGGAGGAGCCGAACGCCATCAGGATCGCCCGGGCGAGTGCCTTGAACCCGGGTACCGCAGGACATCGATAGTGAGGTGGTCTCCGGTCGAGCAACCGCGATCCCAGCACACCCGACAGTGTCCCCGTCGGGTCTGCGGAAACAGAGGGCCGGCGCAGCACGAAGGCCGGCAGATGGTGTAGCAGTTCCTTCGGGCCCTGGTGCCGTACGGCACCAGGGCCCTCCACGTGTTCACGCAGAGGTGCCGCCGGCATCCGACCCGCACCCCGCGGCGTCGCGCCGGGCCGCCCGCTTCAGCCGACTCCGGAATATGGACGCATGATCGCCGAAGACGCTCAGCCGCCGGCCCACGGACGGGAGCCCCGGCCCCGCCCCGGCACCACGCCCGACCCCCTCCGCACCCCTACCGTCGAGGTGCCCGCCGACACGGTCGGCCGGCCGTCCGCGGCCGCCGCCCTGGAGGACGGCGTCGAGCGGGCCGCGGCCGCGCTGAAGCCGAAGATGCGCGGCTGGCTGCACGCCGGCGTGTTCCCCCTCGCGCTGGCCGGCGGCATCGTCCTGGTCGCCGTCTCCCGCTCGGCCGCCGCCGTGGCGGCCTGCACCGTGTACGCGCTGTCGGCCTGCCTGCTCTTCGGCACCAGCGCCGTCTACCACCGCGGGACGTGGGGCCCGCGCGGGGAGGCGGTCCTGCGGCGGCTCGACCACGCGAACATCTTCCTGATCATCGCCGGCACCTACACGCCGCTGGCGGTGCTGCTGCTCGACGCGGACCGGCAGCGGGTACTGCTGGCGGTGGTGTGGGCGGGCGCCCTGGCCGGCATCGCCTTCCGAGTCCTGTGGATCGGGGCTCCCCGGTGGCTGTACACCCCGTGCTACATCGCGCTGGGCTGGGTGGCCGTCTTCAACCTGCCCGAGTTCGCGCGCACCGGCGGCACCGCGGTCGTCGTCCTCGTCGTCACGGGCGGCCTGCTGTACACCGCGGGCGCCGTCGTCTACGGACTCAAGCGCCCCGACCCGTCCCCGGCCTGGTTCGGCTTCCACGAGGTCTTCCACGCCCTGACCATCGCCGCCTTCGCCGCGCACTACACGGCCATCCTCCTGGCGGTCACATGACGGAGGCGGGCCGGGCCGGGGTCCCGCGGCCTCACGTCACCGTCCGGAGCAGGGGGCGGCAGTCGCGGCAGTACGCGACCGGTTCGGGGCTGCGCATGCCTCTGCCGCAGTGGTCGCAGTGCGTCATGGGGTGCACGACGGGCGGTGGCGGAGACGGAGCGCGCAGCGGCAACGGGGCCGGCAGCTGACGGGCGAGACGGTGGGCCAGGAAGGCCGCCGGCCGGCGCAGCTCCTCGGGCGGGAGGTCGGCGGTCAGGGCATCGCGTACGGCCCTGGGGGTGACGTCCCTCTCCAGCCAGGCCGCGACGCCCGGCGCCAGGTGGGCCGTGTCGGATGCGGACAGCAGCAGGCGGGAGTCCCGGCGACGCAGCTCGGCCAGGACGTCGATCGCCTGCTGGAGCAGTCCGGGGCCCTTGTACGAGGGCTGCGGCACGGGCGGCAGCGCCTTCGGCCGGGGCGGGGGAGCCTCGCGTTTGCGCGCGGGCCGCGGCGCCGTACCGTGATCGTCCTTCGGGGGCCGGTAGCCGGGCCGGTTGCAGGAGATCGTGCGCGTGATGATCCGGCCGTCGGGCGTCCGCTCCCGCGTGCGGCGCAGGAAACCGTGCGTCTCCAACTCCCGCAGGGCGGCGGCGATCCGGGCCCTGCCCTCCGGGAAACGCGCGGCCAGCGTCCTGATGTCGACCTGGGCGCCGGGCGGCAGCGACTGGATGTACACGCCGAACCCGATCGCCGTCCCCGACAACTCCGGATGCTGCGCGAGGTCGTTGCCGACCACCGTGAAGCGGCTCGTGTGGCGGTAGTGCTCGTGTTCCAGGCCTCCACCGGAGGAGGTACGTCGCCCCCGCTTCGGGTGGTGGTCGGCGGTAATCCGGGACTCGGAGGGGGCGGGAACGCTAGTGTTTTCAGCATCCATTGGGAACCTGGATCCTCGATCTTCCTTGGGAGGAACCTGGGTTCCTCAATGGTCAGGCCCTCGCACTGGGATGGCAGTCCCGGCGAGGGCCGACGTATGTCCGGGCGCAGGTGGTCACCTGCTGCGCCGAGCGTAGAGCACCGAAGCCCCCGCAAACCCAGCCGAGTTGGCATATTCACCCATGCGAGTGAGCTGCGCCCGGCGGGAGGGAAAGGGTGGGGCTCGGTGGGGTTTCTTTCCCCTGATGGTCCTTGGGGAAGACCGCCCTTGGCACCGGAGCCCGCGTTCTCGGGCCCCGGCGGCACGGTCCGGTTCCGTGGCCGCACCGCCGGGTGAACCCCGCACCGGGATATAACCGGACGATGATCTATCACCTGGTCCCGAAGGCGGAGTGGGACGCCCGTCCCGACCATCCGTACGCGCCCGCCTCCCTCGACGAGGAGGGCTTCGTGCACTGTTCGCCGGACGAGGCGACGACGCTGGCCGTCGCCGACGCCTTCTACCGCACGGCCCCCCGACCGCTCCTGGCGCTCCTCGTCGACGAGGACCGCCTGACCGCCCGCTGCGCATGGGAGGCGGCGGCCCCGGCCCCACCGCCGGGTGTCCCCGACTCCACCCGGTTCCCCCACGTCTTCGGCCCCCTCGACCGTGACGCGGTCACCGCCGTGCTGGAAGTCCGGTGGGACGAGAACGGCAGGGCGACGGGACTGGCCGCGCCGGGTACATCCCGCTGAGGCGCGTCGACCTCCACGCCGGCCCCGAGGACCCGGCGGTCACCGGGGAGGCGGCCGGGCCTCAGCGGTCGTCCGGATCGTCGCGCGGCACCAGCGTGACCCGGTGCAGGTTGCAGGTGAAGGGGGAGGGCGCCGCGGCGGCGACCGGGCCCTGCGAGAGGTGGGCCTTGAGGGCGACGCTGACCAGGCTCATCAGCAGGTCCACGTCGGTGTCGCAGTCGAGGTGGACGGTGACCCAGCGGGAACCGGGCACCACCCGCACCGCCGTCGATCCCATGAGGTCGGAGTGGATCCGCCGGATGGCCGGAACGGTCAGATGCAGATCCACGTCCCGGCCGGAGTGGAAGTGGAGTATCTCGCTGTGGACGGAGCGCAATGCCCGCCCTGCGCCACAACTGGCCTGTCCCGTACTGAGGTCGGGCCAGACTTCCAGTCGCGCCATGGCGCGCTCGGCCAGAGTCATGGGGCCATGGTCGCTCGCTGACCGCCCGGCTACCAGGGGTTGAACGAAATGTGACCGGGGCGTGAGGACGCCATCGCGCACCGTGCGCGGCCCGTGACGTTCCGGTCGCCTTCCCCGGTCCGCCCCTCCGCACGGGCACGAACAAGCGCACCGATGGCGAACACGCGGTCGATGTCGACCGGAGGGTCGCGCACCTGCCTGCCGCAGGAGTCCGGCGCCGGGCGGCGCCGGCCGCGGTACGGGAACACCGGGGCGGCGGGACCTACCGTGCAGGGCCCGCCGGCCCTGCCGCCCCTCAGTGCTCCGTCACTGATCCGCGTACCTCAGGTCCCCGATCGTCCACGCGCTCACGTCCTCCAGGGCGACGCGGTACATGCCGCCGGTGTCGGGGATGCCGAAGTTGCCCTGGAGGATGCGGGCCACGTGGAAGTGCAGGTGGGTGGGCCGTCCGGCCCGCGGTTCGGGAGGTGTGCCGGTGCCGTCCGCGCGGGTGAACACCGAGGAGAACGCCCCGAGCTGGTCGGAGGCCTCGAGCACCTCCGCCACCCGCTGCTTCCACAGGGTCTCCGGTGCGAGCCGGCCCGTGATCACGGCCCCGGGGATCACCACGGTGAGGGACATCCGACTGTTGTGCTCCGACTCCACCCTTGCAGCGATGTCGACGAGCAGGTCATCAGCGTGCGCCATGAGTGTGGAGCCTACTCGGTGGCGGGTCCGCTCTGCCCGGGGGATGCCTGCTGGACCACCTCGAAGGACCACAGGGTGGCACCCGAGGCGGCCGGTTTCCGCTGTTCGGCGCCCTCGGCACCGCCCTCGCCGCCGTGCGCCTCCCGGGCCCGCCCGGACATCCAGTTCTGGAAGTCCTCCTCGCTGCGCCAGCGCGTGTAGACGAGGTAGGTGTCGGTGCCCTCCACCGGGCGCAGCAGCTCGAACCACTCGAACCCGTCCGAGTTCTCGACGGCGCCCGCCCGCGCGGCGAACCGCTTCTCCAGCGTCTCGCGCTGCTCCTCGGGAACGGTCAGCACATTGATCTTGACGATGCTCATGCCCCCATTGTCCGCCGTCCACGGGGAGGGCGCCCACCGGCCCCGCTCCCGGCCGGCCGGCGCCCGCGGCTGACGCACCGTCATCGCCGCTTTCGCCCCGGCGAGTTGCGGTCGGCCGGCGCCACGGAGCCGCCTCCCGGACCACCCGCGCAACCAGCACATCCGTACGAGCGAGGCCGTTGGGTTGATTTCCTGGAACAGGGCGGGGAACCGCGACTCCCGTCGGACCGGTGGGCCGACGCGGGCGGCCGCGGTGGCTCACGGGCCTGCGCCGGGAACTGCTCGTGCTGGTGATCGCGGAGGTGGTGGCGCTGCGGTACTGCCGTGCCCTGCGCGACGGCACCGACGACCCGCTGACCGCGGACGTCGCCGGCCGGATCCTCGCCGGCGAACAGCGCCACGCGCCCTTCCCCTGCGAGCGGCTGCACGCCTGTCTCGCGGAGCCGCCCCGGCCGGCCCGGCACCCCGTGCCGGCGTCGTGGCGGGTGCTCCTGCTCGCGGTGTCGCCGGTCGTCGCCGTCGACCACGGTCCGGGACTGCGCCGGCTCGGCCTCGGACGCCGGCGTTTCGTGGCGGACGTCACGGCCTCCTCCGGTGAGGTGGTCTGCGCCGTGCCCGCACCGGTCAGCCGGAACCCCGCCCCGAACCGGAACCCGAAGGCGAATGCGAGGGGGACCGCGTGCGCGAAGGGGAGTCCTGCTCCTCGCTCGCGGCCCGACGGTACTCGTCGTTGATCCGCCGGGCCTCCTCGAGCTGGTCCTCCAGGATGACGATGCGGCACGCGGCTTCGATCGGGGTGCCCTTGTCGACCAGCTCGCGGGCGCGGGCGGCGATGCGCAGCTGGTAGCGCGAGTACCTGCGGTGCCCGCCCTCCGAGCGGAGCGGACTGATCAGGCGGGCCTCCCCGATGGCCCGGAGGAAACCGGGGGTGGTGCCGAGCATCTCGGCCGCCCGGCCCATCGAGTACGCCGGGTAGTCGTCGTCGTCCAGACGACCGCTGAGCGGGTTGTCTGCTGTCATGTCACCTCGTTGATCGCCGCGTAGAAGGGGCCCCGCCGCTGTCCGGCACCCGGGCCCCTGAGGAGATTCAACACCGTCCACCGGTCCCGCCGCCGTGCCGGTCCGCCGTTACGGGTACCCCCCTGCGGTGTCCCCCGCTTCGGACCGCCCCCGGCCGGGCATGCGGAAGGGCCCCGTCGGCAACTGCCGACGGGGCCCTTCCGTGCAGGTGGGAGGCGGTTCACCGGCCGTCCCCGCACGCCCCGGGGCGTGCTGTTTCCCTCGGGTCAGGCCGCCGAGCCGAAGGCGGACCGGCGCTGGGACCGGCCGCGCGAGGACGACGCGTCGCCGGAGGACCGGCCGCGCTCGCCACCGCGCTCGCCACCGCGCGCGCTCCGCTCACCGCCGCGCTCGCCACCGCCACCGCCACCGCCGCGGCCGCGACGGCCGCGGGAGGACGAGCCGCCCGAGGCGGCGGAGCGCCGGGGGCGCTCCACGACCGGAGCGGTGATCACGACGGGGACGCCGGACGGGGTCTGGGCACCGGTGATCCGGCTCAGCTCCTCCTCGCCCGAGCGGACAGCGGTGACCTGGGCGGTGACGCCGGCCGCGGCCGTCAGCCGGCTCATGGCGCGCCGCTGGTCCGGGGTCACGAGGGTCACGACACTGCCGGACTCGCCCGCGCGGGCGGTACGGCCGCCGCGGTGCAGGTAGTCCTTGGGGTCGGTCGGCGGATCCACGTTGACGACCAGGTCCAGGCTGTCGACGTGGATGCCGCGCGCGGCCACGTTCGTCGCGACGAGCACGGTCACGTGGCCCGTCTTGAACTGGTCCAGCGTCCGGGTGCGCTGCGGCTGGGACTTGCCGCCGTGCAGGGCGGCGGCGCGCACGCCGTTGTTCAGCAGGTGCTTGGTCAGCCGGTCCACCGCGTGCTTGGTGTCCAGGAACATGATCACGCGGCCGTCGCGGGCCGCGATCTCGGTGGTCGTGCGCTGCTTGTCCGTGTCGTGGACGTGCAGGACGTGGTGCTCCATCGTGGTGACCGCGCCGGCCGACGGGTCGACGGAGTGGACGACCGGGTCGGAGAGGTAGCGGCGCACCAGCCGGTCGACGTTGCGGTCCAGGGTGGCCGAGAACAGCATCCGCTGCCCGTCGGGCTTCACCTGGTCGAGCAGCGCGGTGACCTGCGGCATGAAGCCCATGTCGGCCATCTGGTCGGCCTCGTCGAGGACGGTGATGCGGACCTCGTCGAGGCGGCAGTCGCCCCGGTCGATGAGGTCCTTCAGCCGTCCCGGCGTGGCGACGACGACCTCGGCGCCGCCCCGCAGGGCGCTCGCCTGGCGGCCGATCGACATGCCGCCGACGACGGTGGCCAGTCGCAGCCGCACGGCGCGGGCGTACGGCGTGAGCGCGTCGGTGACCTGCTGGGCCAGCTCGCGGGTCGGCACGAGGACGAGGGCGAGCGGCTGACGCGCCTCGGCCCGCAGGCCCGCCGTACGGGCCAGCACCGCGAGGCCGAACGCGAGGGTCTTGCCGGAGCCGGTGCGGCCGCGGCCGAGGACGTCACGACCGGCCAGGGAGTTCGGCAGGGTGGCGCCCTGGATGGGGAACGGGACGGCCATGCCCTCGTTGGCCAGCGCGGTCGCCAGCGGGGTGGGCAGACCCAGGTCGCCGAACGACTCGACGGCGGGCAGCGGGGGCGTCACCGTCTCCGGCAGCGCGAACTCGCCCTGCTGCGCCATCGGCCGGCGGCCGGAGCCGCCCTGCGAACGACGGGGCCCGGAGGAGCGGCTGCCGGAGGAGCGCTGCGGGGCGCCTGCGGAGCGGCCGTAGGAGCGGGCGCCGGAACGTGCACGGTTCATGCGGGGGAACCTTCCTTGATGCGGCGCGTATCAAGGAATTCCCGGAGCACGTGAAAGGCACGGAGAATTGCGAGAACGAGCCGGAGTGGGTGGGGCCGAAACAGATGGACGGGATAGACGTCACCGTCCTGCGGGAAATCAGGTAATCCCGCGCGGCACCCGGAAAAGCGGCGAGCCGGGGCCCGCACCCCACGGTGCGGGCCCCGGCTGCGTCACGCGTCAGGCAGGGTCAGGCGGGAACGATGTTCTCCGCCGTCGGGCCCTTCTGGCCCTGAGCGATGTCGAACGACACCTTCTGGCCTTCCTGGAGCTCACGGAAGCCCTGGGTCGCGATGTTCGAGTAGTGAGCGAAGACGTCGGGACCGCCGCCGTCCTGCTCGATGAAGCCGAAGCCCTTTTCAGAGTTGAACCACTTCACGGTGCCGCTGGCCATTTTGTTCTCCTTCGGGACGGTTCGGAGTCACCCTGTGTGACTCCGGTCGCCGTGATGATCACCCCGATGGAAAAACCTTCTGGCAACCACAACTGCAACTGACGACGACAGTAGCACGGTGCGTTCGGCCGAGTGCTGTGCACCATTTCGCCTGGTGAGCGGGGTGCGGGAATATTCATCGGGCGCTGCGTCAATTTCTCACCTGGTGACTGCAGATATTGCTCCACCGGCGCCCCCGCCTTCCGGTCGGAGGCACCGGGCGCACCCCTGTGACCTCGTACGACGACCTGTACGGGCACCGTCCCGCGCGAAACCCCCGCACCCCTGAATTCCCTCCGAATGCGACGAAGGACACATCGGTGGGAACACGAGTCCGATGCGCGGGCCGTTCCGTAGTCCCGCCGGTGGATCCCGCGGGGCCCGCCGTACTGCGTTCTCAGTAGGAGGAATTGTCGGCAGGCGGACGACGACAGGCCGGGGGCGGCGCGGCGAGTCTGGACGGACAGTCGGCACCAGATGCGGAGACCCCCTGTCGTGGCTACTTTCCTCTATCGCGTGGGCCGCCTGGCCTTCCGGCGGCGCTGGTACGTCGCCCTGGTCTGGGCGGCGGTCCTGGCCGCCGTCGGGCTGGGCGCCCTCAAGGCCCCCGGGGCCGCCGACGAGCAGTTCTCGATGCCGGGCATCGAGTCCCAGAAGGCGTTCGACCTGCTGGAGCAGCGCTTCCCCGGCGCCTCCGCCGACGGCGCCACCGCGCGGGTCGTCTTCGTCGCCCCGGACGGCCGGAAGGTGACCGCGGCCGACAGCCGGCGGGCCGTCGAGGACGCGGTGGCCGACCTGGCCGGCGGGCCGCAGGTCGCGAGCGCCGCCGACCCGTTCCGGGCGGGAGCGGTCAGCGAGGACGGCTCGACGGCTTACGCGACCGTCACCTACGAGGTCGCGGCGAACGAACTCACCGACGACAGCAGGGCCCGCCTGGAGCGGGCCCTCACGGAGGCCCGTGCCGCCGGGCTGACCGTCGAGGCCGGCGGGGACGCGCTGCAGAACGGCGCCGGGCCGGGCGGCGTCGCCGAGATCGTCGGCGTCTCGATCGCCGCGGTCGTCCTGCTCGTCACCTTCGGTTCGCTCGCCGCGGCCGGACTGCCCCTGCTGACCGCGATCGTCGGCGTCGGCGTGAGCATGGCCGCGATCACGGCCCTCTCCGACGCCCTCGGCCTGTCCGCGACGACCGGCACCCTGGCGATGATGCTCGGCCTGGCGGTCGGCATCGACTACGCCCTGTTCGTCGTCTCCCGCTACCGCGAGGAACGGGCCCACGGCCGCACGCCCGAGGAGGCGACCGGTCTCGCGGCCGGCACCGCCGGGTCGGCGGTCGTCTTCGCGGGCCTCACCGTCGTCATCGCCCTGGCCGGACTGGCCGTCGTCGGCATCCCGATGCTCACCAAGATGGGGCTCGCCGCGGCGGGCGCGGTCGTCCTCGCCGTACTGATCGCGCTGACGCTGGTGCCGGCCTTCCTCGGGTTCTGGCCGAACGCCGTGCTGGCGCGCAGGGCCCGCAGGAGCGGCCGGGTCGAGGGCGGCGCCGCCGACAACGGCGGTACCCGCTGGGCCCGGTTCGTGCTGCGCCGCCCGCTGCCCGTGCTGCTGCTCGGCGTGGTGGGCCTGGGCGCGCTCGCGCTGCCCGTGACCGAGCTGCAACTGGGCATGCCCGGTGACGAGGCGAAGCCCGTCTCCACCACCGAGCGCCGGGCCTACGACGCGCTCGCCGACGGCTTCGGCCCCGGCTTCAACGGGCCCCTGACCATCGTCGTCGACGCGCGCGGCGACTCCGACCCGAAGGCGGCCGCCCAGGCCGTCGCCGACCGCATCGGCGGCACCGAGGGCGTCGTCTCGGTCTCCCCGGCCCGCTTCAACGAGGCCGGTGACACCGCCGTCTTCTCGGTCGTGCCGTCCACCGCGCCGACCGACGAGCGCACCAAGGACCTGGTGAAGACCATCCGGGGCGAGCGCCCCGGCGTCGAGGCCGGGACCGGCGCGACCTTCGAGGTCACCGGCAGCACCGCGCTGAACATCGACATCGCCGACAAGGTCCAGGCCGCGCTGGTCCCCTACCTGATCGTCGTGGTCGGCCTGGCGGTCGTGCTGCTGATGCTGGTCTTCCGGTCCCTGCTCGTCCCGCTCAAGGCGGCCCTCGGGTTCCTGCTGTCGGTGCTGGCCTCCCTCGGCGCGGTCGTCGTGGTCTTCCAGCAGGGCCACGGCGCCGGCATCCTCGGCGTGGAGCAGACCGGCCCGATCATGAGCCTGATGCCGATCTTCCTGGTGGGCATCGTGTTCGGCCTCGCCATGGACTACGAGGTCTTCCTCGTCTCCCGCATGCGCGAGGCGTACGTCCACGGCGAGCGGCCCGGCCAGGCGGTCACGTCCGGCTTCCGGCACAGCGCCCGGGTGGTCGTGGCCGCCGCGCTGATCATGATCGCGGTGTTCGCCGGGTTCATCGGCGAGAACGACTCCATGATCAAGATGATCGGGTTCGGGCTGGCCGGAGCCGTCCTCTTCGACGCCTTCGTCGTCCGGATGGCGATCGTGCCGGCCGTGCTCGCCCTGCTCGGCGACAAGGCCTGGTGGCTGCCCGGGTGGCTGGACCGGATCCTGCCCCGCGTCGACGTGGAGGGCGAGGCGCTCGCCCACCGGCCCGCCCCCGGCGACCGGGACCCGGCCGACGAGCCGGCCGCCGCCGGCCTGGAGCCGGCCCGCACCTGAGCCCGCGCTTGAGCCCGCCCCGCCCGACCGGGACCGTCCGTGGTGAACGCCACGGGCGGTCCCGTCGCCCCACCGCGGCGGCGGAGGTCACGATGGACCCAGCACCACCGACCGGAGAGCCGAACCCCGATGAGCAGCAGCCTCGAGCGCTACACGGACCGCGTCGAGAAGTACTCGGCACGCGTCGGGCGGTACGCGGACCGTCACCCCCGTCTCATCGACCTGGCAGTGGTCCTCGCGCTGATGGGCTGCGCGAGCCTCGGCAGCTCCCTCACCATGCCCGGCGTCGCCCCGCCCGACCACGCCGGGACCTGCACCGCCCTGATGGGCGTCTCCTGCCTCGCGCTGCTGCGGTACCGCAGCCACCCGCGCACCGCGGTCGTCGTCACCGCGGTCTGCACGGTGATCGCGGTCGCGCTCGGATACCTGGTCACCCCGCTGCTGCTGGGCCCGATCATGGCGGCGCTCTACTGGCTGGCCATGCTCACCGACCCCCGGACGACCCGCGCCTTCGGTGTCGGCACGACCCTGGCGGTGACGGCCGCGGCCGTCTTCTCCGACAGCATGGACGACCTCTCCCTGCTGCTCAGGACGATCGGGCCGGTCTTCTGGCTGATGCTGCCGATCGCCGCCGGCACCATGACCCGGCTGCGGCGCGCCTACCTCCAGGCCGTCCAGGCCCGCGCCGAGTACGCCGAACGCACCCGGGAGGAGGAGGCCCGGCTGCGCGTCACGGAGGAGCGCATGCGCATCGCCCGGGAACTGCACGACGTCGTCGCGCACCACCTGGCGCTGGCCAACGCCCAGGCCGGCACCGCCGCCCACCTCGCGCTCACCCGGCCGGAGCAGACGAAGCGGATCCTCACCGACCTGACCGGCACCACGTCCTCCGCGCTGCGCGAGCTGAAGGCGACGCTGGGACTGCTGCGCCGACACGACGACCCGGACGCCGGCCCGCCGGAACCGGCACCGGGCCTGGCCCGCCTGCCCGAGCTGGTCGCGGCGTGCGAGTCCGCGGGGCTCACCGTCACGGTCACCACCGAGGGGGAGCCCCGGCCGCTGTCGCCGGGGGCGGACCTGACCGCGTTCCGCATCGTGCAGGAGGCGCTCACCAACGTCACCAAGCACGCGGGCAGTCACTGCGCGCGGGTACGCCTGGTGTACTCCGGGTCCCGGCTGGTGATCACGGTCAGCGACGACGGCCCGGCCGCCACGGCGCCGCCCGCGACCGGGCCGGGCCGCGGCTTCGGTGTCCTGGGCATGCGTGAACGCGCCCACTCCATCGGCGGCGAACTGCGGCTGGGACCCCGCCCGGAGGGCGGCTTCGAGGTCACGACGGCGCTGCCGCTGATCCCCGAAGCCTGACCGCCACCGGTGCGGGGAGGGACTCAGAGGCCGAACTCCTGGGCCGACAGGCCGAGGACCGAGCACGCCTCGCGCAGGACCTGCTCCTCGGCCGGCGCGACATACCCGTCCGCGCCCGCGACGACGAACCCGGTCTGGACGACGGCTCTGGCCTCCGTCGGCTTCTTCGCGGCCTTGGCGATCTCCTGGAGGACCTCGGCCTTGCCCTGGGGGAAGTCGAACGCCAGCCGGTCCACGTGCTTGTTGAAGCGCTGGCGCAGCTGCTCGGGCGGGAAGTTCTGCAGGACGTCGTTGTGCAGGATGAGCGACTCCACGTGCTGCCGCTCGGTCGGGTCGACGTGTCCGTCGGCGGCGGCGACCAGGGCGCACATCGCCATGCTGGCGTCGCGGTAGGCGCCGCTCTTCAACTCGGTCTTGAGGGAGGTGAGCTGGGACTTGAGCGTGCTCACCAGCTGGGCGCGCGAACCGCCCTGGCCCGCGGCCCCCGGCCGCCCGTGGCCACCGGTGCCCCGCGCCCCCTGTGCCTGCTGGAGCCCCTTGGCCTGGTCCTTGATCCGATCCCACATCGCCACGCGTGCCACCCTCGGCTTCAGCCCTGTCGTTCCGGTCCGACGCGCGGCTCGCACGCGTCATCCTGCCAACGGCCGCCGCGGCGGCGAAGTTCCACGCGGGCCGGGCCGCCCGGCGGGGCCGGGCTCAGGGCGCCGGCGCGGCCGTGGGGCACGACGCCGGCGTGGTGCTCCCGTCCGTGCTCACACGTCCCGCGGGCCGGGGCCGCCGAGCATCTCCGACGCGGACTGCAGGGCGCTCGGGGAACCGGCGATCACGGGCGCGGCCTCCTCGGGCAGGCCGTGGCAGGTGAAGCCCAGACGGCGCATGGCCCGGACGACCTCGCCGCTGGTGAAGTCCCGCCGGTCCTGCCGGGTGACGACCTCGCCGACCTGCTTGACCGGGTAGCGGCGGCGGCCGACGGTGACGGACTCGCCCGTGATCAGCTCGGGAGTGACGCCCGCCATCGCGACCAGCACCCCGCTCTTGGTCAGGTCGAACGGGTACCGGGCGATGACACAGCGCATGTTGCCTCACAGAGCGAAGAGAAGGGACCGGCCCGGGGAGAGGGGGCCGGGGGGACCGGGGGAGGTGAGCGGTGGGGGAGGAGCGGGTGCCGCATCCTCCGGATACAGCGAACTGGGGCCCGCACCCCAAGGTGCGGGCCCCAGCTGCGAAGTGCGGGTCGGTGCCGGTACCGGGCGGCGACGGCACCGGAAATCGACAGTAGCACGGGCCTGTCCGGCCCGGCCGGTCGAAGAATTCACCCGTCCGGGCGGGTGCCGACGGTCGGTCGGGCGAGCGCCGAGGCTCGCTCAGACGAGGCCGTCGGCCCCCGCGGACATGAGCGGCCGGGCCGCTTCCTCCGTCGTGCCGGGCGGTACGACCCGCAGGTCCCGGCGTCCCCGGCCGGGTGCCATGAGGACGACGGTGCCGGGCGCGTGCGCCGCCGTGGACCTGCGCAGCCGTACGACCTGGTTGCACACGAGCATCCGGCCCGGCGACCCGGCCCACGCCGTGCCGTCGACCATGACGCTGGCGATGTCCCCCCAGGCGCGCGGAAGTCCGGCGAGCAGCTCGGGAAGCTCCGCGAGGAGGTCGTCGGAGCGTGGCCACCAGACCCCGTCGAGGCGGCGCGGCACCTGACCGTCGGGCGCGAGCCGGAGTCTGAGCAGAGGGCCGGGCCGGGTGGCTCGGGACCGCGCGGGAGGAACGGGAGCGTGGCGGGGAAGCGGGCGGCGGAGATGGCCGTCCGCAACGGTGTGGTCGGTGGGCGCGTGCATGTCGCGTTCCCTGTCCCCGGGCCGCCGTCGCGGTGGTCCGGTGCCGTGGTGCGTCGGGAACGACGCCGACGCTGAGGTGACGTACGGAGAACTCCCGATACCCCCCACGGTACGCCACCGGGGGTGCCCGGCCACGATTTCCGAACAAAGGTTCGATCATCGCTGTGGCCCGCACCTGCTGGAGTACCGTGGAGGAGCCGGGAGTGTCTCGTGCACCGGCCCCCCGCCGCTGCCGTTCCCGGTGACCGACGACGCCGGACCGGATTCGTCCGCGCCCGGAGCAGGGCTCGCCCCATGACCGTGAACGTGCCCGGCCGGCCCACGACCCGGGAGCCCGCGCGGCCCGGTGTCCCCCGGTGGACCCTCGAACCCGCACGCGACCGCGGACCGGTTCCCGCCCCCCGCGACCAGGACCCGTCCTCCCGGGACGCCGACCGCGTCCGCGCGCTGAGCCGGAGTCAGGTCGAGGACCGGCTCGGGCAGTTGGGCGACCTGTACGCGGACACCGCCGGCGGCAAGCCGTGGGCGAGGGAGCGGGACCGGGACGCCTTCCTGCGGGGGCTCGCCGTCGACCTGCGACGGCCGGGGTTCGCGCTGCTGATCGCCGAGACCACCGTGGTCACCGGGTGCGCCTACGGCTTTCCCGTGGACGACCGCGGGGCCTGGTGGCGGGGGCTGCGTCCGGACGGGAACCCGTCGGCGGACCCGCTCCGCCCGGCCGCCTCCGAACGGCTCTTCGCGATCTCCCGGATCGTCGTCCAGCCTCCCGTGCGGACGCGGCACCAGGGGCGTGACGGGAACCTCGCCCGGCGTCTCCAGCGGCGGCTGCTCGCCGACCACGACGCGACGGCCGGGATCACGCTGGTGAGCCGTACCGACGCCGCGCTGCTGAAGGCGCTGCGGTCCTGGGGATGGCGGGAGGCCGAGGCGGACACCGGCGGCGAGCCGCTGCCCGCCTCGCCCTGGCACGTCCTGGTCCTCGACGCCTGAGGGCGGGTGGGGGCGGGCGGTCAGACCTCGTCGGTGTGCGAGGGGTCCTTCGAGGAGGACTCGCTGGCCGACAGCCAGGACTGTGCGGGCCCGGCGGCCCGCGTGGTGTCGATGGTGAGGTGCAGCCGGGTCCCGCCCTCCTGGCCGGCCGGGTAACTGCGCTGTTCGGCCGAGGCGAAACAGCGGCGCAGCACCTCGGCGACCCGGCGCGCGACATCCGGCGTCGCCGCGACGACGCGGACCTCCGCGTACCCCTCCGAGGGCAACGGCTCTTGATCCACTCAGGCCTCCCGTACATGTGTGCCGGCGCGCTGACGACGTACGGCCCGCCCCTCGAAGCCTAATGCCCGCGCGCCGGTGCCCGGCGCCCCGGCCGCACCTGCTGCCCCTGCCGCACCGGCAGCACGGCCGGTCACGGTGCGGCCGCCGGCGGGGGTGGGTCCGGGGAACGCGGCCGCCGTCCCGGGGGCCGCGAGGGCTAGGATCCGGGCCATGGCCCTGACCGTGAACGACGTGGAACGGTTCGAGGCCTCCAGGTCCCGCCTGGAGGTCATCGCCTATCGCCTCCTCGGCTCGGCGAGCGAGGCCGAGGACGCCGTGCAGGAGACGTTCCTGCGCTGGCAGGCCGCCGACGTCGCGCGCGTCGAGGTTCCCGAGGCCTGGCTGACGAAGGTCCTCACCAACCTGTGCCTCAACCAGCTCACCTCGGCCCGCGCCCGGCGCGAGACCTACGTCGGCGAGTGGCTCCCCGAGCCGCTGCTCGCCGGGGACCCGATGCTCGGCCCCGCCGACACCGCCGAACAGCGCGAGTCGGTGTCGTACGCGGTCCTCACGCTGCTGGAGCGGCTGTCGCCCGCCGAGCGGGCGGTGTACGTGCTGCGGGAGGCCTTCGACTACCCGCACCGGGAGATCGCCGAGATCCTCGACATCACCGAGGCCGCCAGCCAGCAGCTGCTCCACCGCGCCAGGAAGCACGTCGCCGACGGCAGGGCCCGTACCGAGATCGACGAGGCCGCCGCCCGGCGGATCGTCGACGAGTTCCTCGCGGCCGCCACCAGTGGCCGGACCGAGCCGCTCGTGCGGCTGCTCACCCAGGACGCCGTCTCGATCGGTGACGGCGGCGGCAAGGTCCCGGCCCGCGCCAAGGCGTTCGAGGGCGCGCTCGCGGTCGCGACGTTCCTGCGCGGCCTGTTCAGGCCCGGCAAGGCCAAGCGCGCCCTGGTCGGCGACTCGGCCGAGATGTACGCCACGCTCGCCAACGGCGACCCCGCGGTCGTCGTGGTCGTCGACGGCCGCGTCATCGGCGTCATGACCCTGGAGGTCACCCCGGAGGGCATCGCCGGGCTCCGCAACCAGGTCAACCCCGACAAGCTCGAACGCGCGACGCGGCACTGGGCGGCCACCGGCCACGGCGAGCCCGTCCGCGTCACGTTCTGACGCGGATGTGACCTGCTTCACACCGTGTTCCTGTCAGGAAACGCGGGGCCGCCCGGTTCAAGGGGCGAACCCGCTCAAGACAGGAGCATGGAGATGCAGCACCGCATCATCGTCCTCGGAGCCGGATACTCCGGAGCCGTCGCCGCCGGGCGCCTCGCCAGGCGGCTGCACCGCGAAGACGTCGCCATCACCCTCGTCAACGCCGAGCCCGACTTCGTCGAGCGCGTGCGGATGCACCAGCTCGCGGTCGGCCAGGACCTCAGGCCCCGGCCGTTCGCCGAGATGTTCGCGGGCACCGGCGTGGAGCTGAGGCTCGCGAGGGTCACCGCCGTGGACGCCGACCGCCGGACGGTCACCGTCACCGGCACCGACGCCGGCACGGAGGCCGCCGAGGAGGAGGAGCTGGAGTACGACACCCTCGTGTACGCCCTCGGCAGCGCCTGGAACGACCAGGGCGTCCCCGGCACCGCCGAGCACGCCCACGAGATCGCGAGCCGCCCCGGAGCCCTCCGGCTGCGCGAGCGCCTGGCCCGCCTGGACGCCGGACAGCCGGTGGTCGTGGTCGGCGGCGGCCTCACCGGCGTGGAGGCCGCGACCGAGATCGCCGAGGCCCGCCCCGACCTCGACGTCGCCCTCGCCGTCCGCGGCGGCCTCGGCGACTGGCTCTCGCCCAAGGGCCGCGGGCACCTGCGCAAGGTCTTCGACGGCCTCGGCATCACCGTGCACGAGCACGCCGCCGTCACCGCCGTGGACGCCGACCGCGTCACCACCGCCGACGGCACGTCCGTACCGGCCGCCGTCACCGTGTGGACCACCGGCTTCGCCGTCCACCCGGTCGCGCGGGCCACCACCCTGGAGGTCACCGGCACCGGCCGGATCGTCGTCGACCGGACCATGCGCTCGGTCTCCCACCCGGACGTGTACGCCGTCGGCGACGCGGCCGAGGTCGCGGGTCCCGCCGGCAAGCCGCTGCGCATGTCGTGCGCCTCGGGCGTGCCCACCGCCTGGCAGGCCGCCGACGCCATCGCGGCCCGCCTGACCGGCCGGAAGATCCCGGAGGTGTCCATCCGCTACTTCAACCAGTGCGTCTCCCTGGGCCGCAGGCAGGGCCTGATCCAGTACGTCACCGCCGACGACCGGGCCGTCCGCGCGGCCCTGACCGGACGCACCGCCGCCCTCTACAAGGAGCTGATCTGCAAGGGCGCGGCCTGGGGGGTGGCCAACCCCACCATGGGCCTGCCGACCCGCCGCCGCCGGGTCGCGGGGAAGGCGGCGCGCACGGCGGCCCCGGTGGGGACGCCGGCCTGACGGGCGGCGCGCGGAACACCGGCCTCGTGACCGGCCCGGCCCCGTGACGCACTCGGTTCCGGTGACCCGTTCGACCCCGCGACGCGTTCGACCCCGCGACGCGTTCGACCCCGCGACGCGTTCGACCCCGCGACGCGTTCGGCCCCGTGACGCGCCCGGTCACGGTGCCCCGCTCGGTTCCGGTGACCTGTTCGGGTGACTCCTCCTACACTCGCCGTCACACACCGTGCCGACGGAAGGGGGCCGGATGGTGCCGGACGCGATGGCCGGGCCGGGGGGCGACGCGGTGCCGGGCCCGACACTGAACCGGCTGCTGTCGGTCATGGGGGCCGGTGCGCTGGAGCTGTGCGTGGCTCCGCGCGGCCTCGAGGTCGTGGTCGAGGGGGTCACGGTGCTGGACCCGCTGGACCGGGGGCCTGCGCGGGGGCAGGTGCTGCTGGCGGTGGGCGTCGACCCGCGGTCGGCCGCCGCCGTCGACGCCGTGCGCGAAGCCGCCGGATCGGGCGCCGTCGCGGTCGTCTTCGGGCAGGGCGGGTCGGGGCCGCTCCCCGGGGCGCTGCGGGCGGCGGCCGAGGACGGCGGGACGGCGCTGCTGTTGCGGACGGCGTGGTGCGGCTGGACCGAGCTGGTCGGGGCGCTGCGGGCCGGTCTGGTCCTGTCCGGGTCGCCCGCCGATCCGGCGGTGTCCGCCGTGCCGCCGGGCGACCTGAACGGGCTGGCCGACGCGGTCGCGGTCCTGGTCGGCGGCGCGGTGACGATCGAGGACCTGGAGTCCCGCGTCCTGGCGTACTCGTCCACGAAGGAGGAGGTGGACGAGCTGCGCCGGCTGACGATCCTCGGCCGCCGGGTGCCCGAGTGGCGGGTCTCCGCCATGCGGGAGGCCGGGTTCTTCCGGGCCCTGTGGGGTTCGGGGGACGTCATCCACCGGCCGGCGCACGGGGACAACCCCGAACGCCTGGTGGTGGCCGTCCGGGCGGGCGGCGAGGTCCTCGGCTCGATCTGGGTGGCGGCCGCGGGCGGCGACCTCCCGCCGCACGCCTTCGACACCCTGCGGTCGGCGGCACGGGTGGCCGCCACGCACCTGCTGCACCACCGGTCCCACCGGTCGCACGCCCGCCTGGCCGAGGACGCGGCCCGCGCGCTGCTCGACGGACGCGGATCCGCCGCCGTCCTGACCGAACGCACCGGGATACCGGCGCGGGGGCACTGCGCCGTGCTGGCGGTGCGCACCGGCGCGTCCGGCAGGGCCGAGGAGACCGCGAAGCTGTGCGCGCTGCTGGCGGTGCGGTGCGGCGCGTACGACGTCACCCCGGTGGTGCTGCCGGTCGACCGGGGCGCCCTGGTCCTGCTCGGCGCGCTGCACCAGGACGTGCGCCGGGCCGGCGAGCAGGTGGCGCGGACGGGGGCGGCCCTGGTGCGGCAGGTGGCCGACACGTTCGGACCCGACGCGAGGATCGGCCTGGGCACCGTGGTCGAGACCCTGGCGGACCTGCCCGGGTCCCGCCGGTCGGCGGACCTGGCGCTGCGGGCCCTGCTCTCGCCGGGAGAACACCGCACCGTCGCCTTCGCGAGCGAGGTGGCCGAGACCATCGCCCTGAACCAGATGCTGGACACGCTGACGGGGACGGGGACAGAGACGGGGACGGAGCCGGCCCCGGACACGCCGGTGGCGCGACTGCTGGCGTACGACGCCGGGCACGGCGGCGGCACGATGGTGCGGACCCTGCGCGCCTACCTCGACCACTTCGGTCACGTGCCGGACACCGCGCGGGCGTTGGGCGTGCACGCCAACAGCCTGCGGCACCGGATCGGCCGGCTCACCGAGGTGTCCGGGCTCGACCTCGGCAGCCCGGACGCCCGGCTCCTCGCGCAGCTGCAACTGCGGCTGCTGGAGCGCGAGGGCGGGCAGGACTGAGGCGGAGGGTCGCGTCGGGCGCCGCCACGAGGAAGGAGCGGTTCCTTCGTGCCCGCGCACCAGGACGACCGTCCCCCGCCCGCGGTTTCGCTCCACGGCGAGAACCGCGGTGCGCGACACCGGAACTCCCGACGAGGACACCCGCACCGCCGCGCGGGGAACCTGATGGTCCCGCCGCACGGCAGGCGTGCGGCGGTCGGGACTCCAAGGCTCCGGGAAGGTGCGGAATGAGCGTTTCTGCCAGGAACAGCGGGTACGAGGGCGAGACCGGGGCGGCCCGGCGCGAGCGCATCCTGCGGGCGGCCGTCGGGCAGGGACTCCTGGACCCCGACACCGCGCTGCTGGCCGGGTTCGTCGACCTCGACGGCGTCGAGGGGACCGTCACCTCCCTGCGGAACGCGTTCCCCGACTCCCTCCAGGTCCTGCACGCGTTCGCGGCCAAGGCGAACTGCCTGGTCCCCGTCCTGGAGGAACTGCGCCGGGGCGGCATGGGCTGCGAGGTGGCCAGCGCCGGCGAACTGGCCCGGGCGCTCGAAGCCGGCTTCGACCCCGCGCACATCGTGTTCGACTCCCCGGCCAAGACCCGGGCGGAACTGGCCCGTGCCCTGAGCCTCGGCGTCGCCGTGAACGCGGACAGCTTCCAGGAACTGGCGCGCATCGACGACATCCTCGCCACCCGCGACACCGGCTCCCGGATCGGCGTGCGGGTCAACCCCCAGGTCGGCGGCGGCTCGATCAGCGCCATGAGCACGGCCACCGCGACCTCCAAGTTCGGCATCCCGCTGACGGACGAGGGCAACCGGCGGCGTCTGCTGCGGGCGTACCGCGACCGCCCCTGGCTCACCTGGGTGCACACGCACGTCGGCTCGCAGGGCTGCCCCCTGGACCTGATCGCCGAGGGCATCGCGCAGGCGGTGGCGTTCGCCGAGGAGATCAACGCCCACCTCGGCCGCCGGCAGGTCACCGGCATCGACATCGGGGGAGGACTGCCCGTCAACTTCGCCGACGACGAGACGACGCCCGGCTTCGACACCTACGTGGACCGCCTGCGCGAACACGCCCCGGCCCTGTTCTCCGGCGCCTACGAGATCGTCACCGAGTTCGGCCGCTCCGTCCTGGCCAAGAACGGGTTCATGGCCGCGTACGTCGAGTACACCAAGACCGTCGGCGGCCGCCCCATCGCCATCACCCACGCCGGCGCCCAGGTCGCCACCCGCACCGTGTTCGCCCCCGACGCCTGGCCCCTGCGGATCGAGGCCCACGACCCCGACGGCACCGCCAAGCACGGCCGGCCCGTCGCCCAGGACGTCGCGGGCCCGTGCTGCTTCGCCGGCGACCTGCTGGCCCGCGACCGCGAGCTGCCCCTCCTCGACGCCGGCGACCTCGTCGTCGTACCGGACACCGGCGCCTACTACTTCTCCACGCCGTTCCACTACAACAGCCTGCCCGAGCCCGCCGTCCACGGCGCCCGGGTCGACGCCGACGGCCGCGTCACCTTCCGCCCGCTCCGCCCCGCCCCGACCGCCGACCACGCCGTTCCCGCCGTCGCGGTCCTCGCGGAGCGATGACCGGTTCTCCGCAGAAAGGCAGGTGCAGCAGCCATGAACGTACGGCGCGCCCGCTCGGGGCGCCCCACGGAGCCGCCCCGGCGGGAAGCCGTCCGACGCCGGCTGTCCACCACGGCCGCGCGCTGCCGCCGTACGGCGTGCGACCTCACCCGGTGGCTCTCCCGGCGCCGCCGCGCAGCGGCCGACCAGTTCCTGCGGGGCGCCTGCTACGGCGCCGGCACGGCCGTGGCCGGTCTCGTGGCGGTATGGCTGCGGACCCGCTGACGGCGCCGATGGGTGGGGCGCGGCCCCGCGGGCACGGGTTCGACGGGGAGGGTCCACCCGCTTCTCGCGGATCCTGATCACGCGGTGCGCAGCTCCCGGCTGCTCCTCCGCGTCCCTGTACGGGCCCTCCCCGTCACCCACAGGACACCACGGGCGTCACCGCGCGCAGAAGGGCCGTACGGTCCCCCGCCCAGGGCCGGACGGGCACGGGCGCGGGCCCGGGTCCGGCGTGCGACGCGTCGCCGCCGCGGGGAGGTGCCGGCCGGCCCGGGGCGACGGCACCGTCCGGCCCCGTGCCGAAGGGCGGCGACGGGGCCACCCTGGAGGGGGAGCGAACGCGTTCCCCAGGAGCCGGGCATGTGACGGGAGGCGCGATGAGCGGTCTGGTGGTCGTCGGTGTGGACGGGGCGGAGTCGAGTCTCGCCGCGGTGGAGGAGGCCGCGCGGGAGGCACGGGCCCGTGGCGCGGGCCTGCGGATCGTGCACGCGTTCGTCTGGCCCGCGATGCACGTGCCCACGGGTCCCTCGCCGCTGGGGCCGCCCGAGGGCGGGATCCGCGCCATGGTCGACCGTCTGACGGCCGAGGCGGTCGAGCGCGCGCGGGCGGCGGCGCCGGACGTCGACGTCCGGCACGCGGTGGTGACCGGTGAACCGCTGACGGTCCTTGAGGCGCAGTCGCGCGAGGCGGAGCTGGTGGTCGTCGGGTCGCGGGGGATGGGCGGGTTCGTCGGCCTCCTGGTCGGGTCGACCGCCGTGCACCTGGCGGCGCACGGCCGGTGTCCGGTGCTGGTGGTGCGCGAGCCGGCCCGTGCCGACGGCCCGGTCGTCGTGGGCGTCGACGGCTCGGCGGCGGGCCGCCGGGCGGTGGACTTCGCGTTCGCCGAGGCGGAGCTGCGGAAGGTGCCGCTGGTGGCGCTGCACGCCTGGACCACGTGGAACGCGCCGCTGCCCGCCCCGCAGGACGCCTCGGAGCCGTACGCGAACCCGCCGGGCGCCCTCGCCGCCGAGGAGGAGCGCCTGCTGTCCGAGGCGCTCGCCGGCTTCCGCGAGCGGTATCCCGGTGTGGTGGTGGACCACGAGGTGGTGCACGGCGGCGCACGGGAGGCGCTGATCGAGGCGAGCCGGTCCGCGCAACTGGTCGTGGCCGCCGCGCGGGGCCGCGGCGGTTTCACCGGGCTGCTACTCGGCTCCGTCAGCCAGGCCCTGCTGCACCACGCCCACTGCCCGGTCGCGGTGGTGCGGGGAGCGGACCCGTCCCCCTGACCACGCCCACCGTCCCGTCACGTTCGCCCGCGGCGGGGAGCGACCGCGTCTGAACGGACTCCGTCCGGCCGCCCGCGGCGGGCACCGGGCCCGGCCGTCCGCCGTACCGGCCGTCGACCGTACCGGCCGTCGACCGTACCGGCCGTCCGCCGTACCGGCCGTCGACCGTCCCGGCCGTCCGCCGGCCGGCGATATTTCCGTCCTTGATTGTCACTGGCATGCCATACGCTGCTCTCCTCGGCGGCGTCCACACACCCGTTCGTCGGTGTGAGGGGGGACGCGCGGCCTTTTCGTCTTCGCCCGGGCGACCGACCGGGCTGCTTCTGTGGGGGTTCACATCATCGTGCGCATGCGCACCCTTTCGACCGCGACCGCCCTCGCGGTCGTCTTCAGCTCCGCGGTCCTCGCCGTGGGCACCGCGGGGACGGCCGTGGCCGACTCCGCCAGGACGCTTCCGGTGAAGTCGGTCGGCGACCTCGTCGTGGACGGCGCCCACCAGCGCGTCTACGTCTCCGACCCGACCGGCGGCAAGATCGTCGTCACCGACTACACGGGCGCCGTGAAGGCCACGCTGACCGGGCTCTCCGGCGTGTCCGGCCTCGCCCTGTCCGCCGACTCCGGACAGGTGTACGCCGCCGTGACGAACGGCGACCGGATCGTCTCGGTGGACACGGCGACGTACGCGCAGACCGCGAGCTATCCGGTCGGCGCCGCTCCGGGCGACCTGGAGGTGGTGGACGGCCGGATCTGGTTCGCCCACGACACCGACTTCGGTTCGCTGGACGTCTCCGGCGCCGAACCCGTCGTCCACCTCGCCGAGCGGGGCGACGTCGGCTTCCACGGCGCGTTCGGGATGTTCCTGGCGGCCGACCCGGCCGTCCCGGGCGTCCTGGTGGCGGGCAACGGCGGCACGCTCGCCGTGTACGACGTCACGGCCGACGGAGCCACGCTGCGGAGCAAGGGCGACATGGACACCGCCGTGAAGCAGCTGGACCTGACGCCGGACGGCAGCCAGGTGCTCACCTCGTGGGGCAGCCCCGAGTACGGCTACGGCATCGGCGCCTACTCGACCACCGACCTCACGAAGGCGGCGGGTTACCCCATCGACGCGTACCCGAACGCCGTACGGGTCGCGCCCGACGGCAGCGTCGCGGGCGGCAGCTTCTCCTGGTACGAACCCGACGTGCACATCCACCGGCCCGGTGACCCGGAGCCGACGCGGGAGTACGACTTCCCCAACACCGGCAACAGCAGCGGCGCCGACACCCTCGTGGACGGGGCGCTGGCCTGGGCGCCGGACGCGAGCCGCGTCTTCGCCGTCTCCGTGAACACCTACGGCACGTACACCCTGCGCGCCCTGACCGACCCGACCAAGGAGCTGCCCGCCCTCACGGTGTCGGCCCCCACGACGGCGGAGCGGGCCAGGAAGCTCACCGTCACCGGCCGGCTGACCTCGAGGACGCCCCTTCCCGCGGGCACCGCCCTGAGGGTGATCCGCACCGACGTGGAGTCCCCGAGCGGCAAGGCCCTGGCCGCCGTCAGGACGAGGGCCGACGGCGGTTTCTCCTTCACGGACACCCCGCCCGCCGGCGGCAAGGTCACCTACAAGGTGTCCTACGCGGGCGACGCCACGCACGCCCCCGCCGCCGGCCACGACGCGGTGCAGGTCTCGCGCAAGGCGACCGCGCTGACCCTGAACAACAACGGCAAGCTGTACGCGTACGGCAAGGACGTCACGTTCACCGCGCACCTCGGCACGACGTACAAGAACCGCACCGTCGCGATCTACGCGGACCCCTTCGGCTCCGACAAGCCGAAGAGGCTGCTGAAGAAGGCCAGGGTCAACTCCGGCGGCAACCTGTCGGCGGTCGTCGACATGACCCGTGACACCACCGTCACCGCCGTCTTCGACGGCGACGCACGGTACGCCTCCAAGACCGTGAAGTCGACGGCGTACGCCCAGGTGAAGATCTCCACCGCCGTCTCCCGGCACTACAAGACGGGCAAGATCGGCTCCACGACGTACTACTACTTCCGCAAGAACACCGACCCGGTGTTCACCACGACGATGAACTACTACGCGGGCCGCCAGCAGCGGTTCCAGCTCCAGGTCTACTACCAGGGCTCCTGGTACGACTCCGGGTCCCAGTACTTCGCCCTGGCCACCAACGGCAAGTCCGCCGTACGCCTGGAGGCGCCCGGCGACTCCGGCATCCGGGCCCGGATGCGCTCGTCGTACGTCAACGGATCCTCCGGCGACTCCGTCAACTCCACCACCCACGGCGCCTGGAAGTACTTCGCCTTCACCAACTGACCGTGGCACCGAACCCGCTCCGGCCGACGTCGTACCGGAGCGGGTGACGTGTCGTCAGTTTTCCTTCCCACAAACGGATTTAACGGCTCCTTTTGCCTCATGCGGTGAACTCCTGTCGATAAGAGGCGATTTGTGCGGGTGTTCCGCACGATGTCGCACGCGAACTGTTGTTCGCATGCCATCATCGCGAGACAGCGATTGATCACCCGGTGGACCACCCGAGCCGTCACGTCCGAGGCGGTGCGCCGGGCCCGAGGAAGGATGACGCCCCGGATGGGCAGACCCGTTCCCCCGCAATCCCGTGTCCGCGCGCCGCACCGGCTGCTGTGGCCCGTCACGGCCGCCGCCGGAGCCGCGCTCGTCGCCGCCACCGTGCAACTCCCGCCCCAGGCACCGCCGGACGCGACGCCGGTCGCGTCCGTGACCTGCTCCGCCGGGGTGTGGAAGGCCGACTACTACGCCAACACCACTCTCACCGGAACGCCCCGCAAGTCCCTGTGCGACACCTCCGTCAACGAGAGCTGGGGCCGGGGCCACCCCGCCGGCACAGCGCTGCCCGACGACCGTTTCGGCGTCCGCTGGACGATGCGCCGCAACTTCGGCGGAGGCGGCCCCTTCCTGCTGAAGACCGCGGCCCAGGACGGCGTCCGGGTCTGGATCGACGGCAAGCGCCACGTCAACCTGTGGCGCGACTACACCTCCACCCAGCGCACGAGCGTCAAGGTGACCGTGCCCGCCGGCCCGCACACCGTGCGCGTCGACTACGTGGCGCTCACGGGCCCGGCCGACGTCTCCGTCGGCCTCACCCCGACCACGCCGGACCGGACCGCCCCGCTGGCCCCCGCCTCCGTGAAGGCGGCGCGCGGTGACGGCCGCGCCACCATCGGCTGGGCCCGCAACGCCGAGGCGGATCTGGCCGGTTACCGGGTCTACCGTTCCACCAGCACCCCCGTGGCGATCGACAGCGCCCACCGGATCAGCGGTTCCGGCCTGCTCACCGGCAGTTCGTTCACCTCGACCGGGCTGCGCAACGGCACCGCGTACTGGTTCGCCGTCACCGCCGTCGACCGCTCCGGCAACCAGTCCCGCGCCTCGGCCGGCGTCTCGGCCGTCCCGGCCGACACCACCCCGCCGAGGGCTCCCGACATCCTGGGGGCCGACGGCTACGGCGACATCGACCTCAACGGCAACGGCCTGCCCGACCCCGACGACGACCTCGGCGAGAACCACCTGAGCTGGGGCCCCAGTTGGGACGACGACTACAGCACGCGGGACGCGTTCGCCGGCTACCACGTCTACCGCGCCACCGCCCCCGGCGGCCCGTGGACGAGGATCCGCAGCGCCGACGCCCGGGTCGTCCAGGACAACGCCTACGCCGACAAGGACGCCCCGATCGGCATCACCGCGTACTACCGGGTGACGGCCGTCGACACCGCGGGCAACGAGTCCGCCCCGGCCACCACCGAGCCCGGTGAGTACGCCCCGGCCGTCGCCTCCGCGCTCCGCCCCGACACCGGGCTCTACCCGCCGCAGCGGCCCACCGGTCTCACCGGCGGGCCGAACGGCGGCGACGCCGTGCTGGACTGGGCCGACAACCCGGTCGGCAGCCCCGTGCACGGCCCGACCGCCGGCTACCAGGTGCAGTCCGCCGCCTCCGCCTCCGGCCCCTGGACCCCGCGCGGCGGCGACGCACCGCTGACCGCCTCGCGGTTCACCGACACCACCCTGCCCGAGGGCGGCACCCGCCACTACCGGGTGCGCGCCGTCGGCAAGGCCGTCGACGCCGACACCCCGCCCGCGTACTCGGCCTGGACCGAGCCGGTCGCGGTCAGCCGCCCGCTGCCGCCGGACACCACCGCGCCGGCCGCGCCCGGCACGCCCGAGGTCACCGCTCCCGAGGGGGGCACCACCGTCACCCTGGCCTGGACCACCAACGGCTGGCCGGGCTACGACGAGGACTTCGCCGGCTACCAGGTCACCCGCGGCACGTCCCCCGACGGCCCGTTCACCGACGTCGGCGCCCTCCGCACCCCGCAGTGCGCCGCCGTGCCGGACACCGAGGAACGGGTCCGCTGCACCCTCACCGACGGCCCGATCGCCGCCGACGCCACCCCGTACTACCGGGTCGTCGCGGTCGACCGGGCGGGCAACCGCTCCTCCGGCACCGTGGTCCGGCTCAAGCGGCCGCTCCCGCCGGCGCCCAAGCCGCCCACGCCCACCGGCCTGACCGCCACCCGCGTCGACGCCGGCATCCTCCTCGACTGGGACGACTCGCCCGCGTCGGAGGTCTACCTCTACTACCTGTACCGCACGACCTACGGCAGCCCCTGCGCGAGCGCCGACACCTTCCACACGGCCGACTCGTCCTACGTCGACACCAGCCCCTGGCGCATGGCCCGGTACTGCCTGACGGTGCGCGGCTTCCAGGGCAACTACAGCGACCCGGTCTGGATCGACGTCAGCGACGAGCCCGCCCCCGCCCCGCAGGCGCCCGAGATGCCGACCGCGACGGGCGCCGCCGACGGCATCCGGCTGACCTGGCCCGTCAACGACCCCGCCGCGGCCCGCTACGAGATCTGGCGCCGCACCGAGACCGCCCCCGAGTACCTCCAGCAGGCCGGCATCCCCGCGACGGCCTCCCCGGAGTGGACCGACACCGGCGCACCCGCCGGCGTGCCCTCCTGCTACCGGACCGTCGCCGTGAACGCGACGGGCGGCCGCTCGGGCCTGTCCGAGGACACCTGCGCGCTGCGCCCGTACCCCGAGGGCACCGCGCGCCCCGACCGGCCCGCGGGGCTCGCCGCCCGGCCGGACGGCGACCGGGCGGTGCTGTCCTGGCAGCCGGTGCCCGGCGCCACCGGCTACCTCGTGTACCGGTACTGGGGCGACGCCGCCCACCCCGGCACCCCGGTCCAGGACCAGCCGGTGACCGCCGCCACCGTGACCGACACCGCGGCCCCCTCCCCGTCCTCCAACGCCTACTACGCGGTGGTCGCCGTGGCCGCCGACGGCGTGCGCTCCGAGGCCGCGGTGCTGCCGTGGACGGGCGACGGCTACGGCGCCTCCATGAGCCTGGCCGCGAGCGGCTCGGCGGACGGCGTGCTGCTCACCTGGAAGTGGTCCTGCCAGAACGAGTGGTGCCCGGCACCCTCCTCGGTCGCGGTCCAGCGCTGGAACCCCGCCACCCAGGTGTGGGACGAGCTGACCTCGACCCTGCCCGGCACCGCCGTGTCCTACCTGGACACGGCCGCACCGGCCGGGGCCACGTCCCACTACCGGGTGCAGGTCTACGGCCAGGACGGCGACGTCCCCGAACAGATGGGCTACGGAGCGGTCCCGGGGACCCGCCCGCCGGCGCCCGCCCCGAACTGACACCCGGCCCGAACCGGCACCCGGCCCGAACCGGCACCCCCACCGAGCCCGCCCCGCCGTCCGTCCTCCCGACGGGCGGCGGGGCGGGCTCCACCGTTCTCCGCCCGGGACCGCGCGTCGGGTCCGGACGGGCGACGCCGACGGCGGGGGCGGGAGCAGGAGCGGTGCCAGAGCGGTGCATCACCGCACATTTCTCCTTTGTCGCTTCTAACCTGAAGAATGCCGACCGTTAATCGGTCCTTCCTCACAAGGAACGCGGTGACGACAGAGCAGCAGGCGCCCGAGCCGCCCGAGCCGCCCGGCCCACGGGGAGCGGCGCAGGCGGACGGTCTGCCGTTCCGGCCGTCGGTCCTGGCCGCCGCTCGCGCGGTGGCCCGTGCCGCCGCCCTGACGGCCGCCCTGCTCGGCGCGGTGAGCCTGGCCGGATGGGTCGTCGACGTCGACGCGCTCAAGAGCGTGCTGCCCGGCGACCCGGTGGCCATGAAGGCGAACACCGCCGTGGCCGTGCTGGCCCTGGGGCTCTCCCTGTACCTGGTGGCCACCGGTCCCGTCCGCGCGCGGGTCGTCGTGGCCCGGGCCGCCGCGGCCCTGGCCGCCCTGATCGGCGTACTCACCGTCCTGGAGTACACGACCGGGGCGGACCTCGGCATCGACGAACTCCTCTTCACCGACGACACCGCGGCGACGGCCACGGGAACGCCCGGCCGGATGGCCCCCAACACGGCCGCGGCGCTGGCCCTCGGGGCCCTGGCGTCACTGTGCGCCAGTACGCCCCGGGTCCCCGCCCGGGTCAGTCAGATCCCGGGCCTGGCCGTGGGCGCCCTCGGCATGCTGCGGCTGTACGGGGCCGCCTACGCGGTGCCCGAGCTGGAGCGGTTCGGCGCCTACACGGGGATGGCCCTGCACACCGCGCTCGCCCTGGTGCTGCTGGGCACGGCCGCCTTCCTGGCCCGGCCGGACGAGGGTCCCGCGGGACTGCTGACGAACGCGGGCACCACGGGCGCGCTGGGCCGGTGGCTGTTCGCCACCGTCGTGGTCGTGCCGCCGCTGCTGGGCTGGACCGTCCTGACGGGCGAGGACGCGGGGCTGTTCGGGGCGCGGCTGGGCACCGCGCTCCTGGTGTGCGGCCACGTCGCGGTGTTCACCGCGGTCGTCCTCACCGCCCTGGCCGTGGGCCGCCGGGTCGAGGTGGCGCACGCGCGCGCCGAATGGCAGGTGCGGCAGAACGCGCTGCTGCAGGCCTTCATGGACCACACCCCGGCCGCGGTGTTCATCAAGGACCTCGAAGGCCGCTACCTGGCGGTCAACACGAGGTTCGAGGAGACCACGGGCCTGCCCCGGGACCGGGCGCTGGGCCACCGGGACCGGGACGTCCTGCCCCCCGTGCTGGCGCGTCAGGTGCGGGCCGCCGACCGCGTCGTGCTGGCCGCGGGCGTCCCGGTGCAGAGCGAGGAGTCGATGACCCTTCCGGGCGGCCCCCGGGACCTCCTCATCTCCCTGTTCCCCCTCAACGACCCGAGCGGCACGCCCTACGCGCTGTGCGGCGTGGTCACCGACGTCACCGAGCGCGCCGCGGCGCAGCGCGAGGTCCAGCGCTCCCACCGGCGCTTCCGCGCGCTGCTGGAGTCCGCGCCCGACGCCACCCTGATCGCGGACGGCCGGGGCGTCGTCGTCATGGCCAACGCACAGGTGGAACCCCTGTTCGGGCGGGCGCCGGGCGACCTCGTCGGGACCGGGGTCGTCGACCTGGCGCCCGGTCCGCGCCGCCGGCGGCACGGCGCCCTCCTCGCCGCCTACCTGCGCCTGCGCGACCCGAGGCCGACGGTCACGGACCGGGGCCTGTACGGGCTGCGCGGCGACGGCGGCGAGTTCCCCGTCGAGGTGAGCATCAGCAGCCTGCGCACCGAGCAGGAGACCCTGGTGTTCCTGACCGTGCGGGACATCACCGAACGCAGACGGGCCGAGGCCGAGCGCGCCGAGCGCTACGAGCAGCAACGGCACATCGCCTACACCCTGCAGCACAGCCTCATGGGTGAGCCGCCCCGCCTCCCGTACCTGCCCAGCGCCCACCGCTACCTGGCGTCCGTCCAGGACCCCGGCGTCGGCGGCGACTGGTTCGACGTCATCCCCCTCGACGGGCGCCGTACCGGCGTCGTCGTCGGCGACGTGATGGGCCGGGGCCTGGAGGCGGCGGCCGTCATGGGACAGCTGCGTGCCGCCTCGCACGCGCTGGCCCGCACCGGCACGACGCCCGGCCGGCTCATGACCGGGCTGGACGCGTTCGTCGGCGACCTGGCGGACCAGCTCGTCACCTGCGTCTACCTGGTGATCGACCAGGACGCGTGCGAGGTCACCCTGTGCTCGGCCGGGCACCTGCCCGTCATCGTCCTGCCCCCCGACGGGCCCGCCCGCCGGCTGCCGGCACCGGTCGGTGTGCCGCTGGGCGTCAACGACGCCTGCGGCGGCGGGATGCCGTTCGAGGAGGCGACCCGGCCGCTGCCGCCGGGCAGCACCCTGGTGCTCTACACCGACGGACTGGTCGAACGGCCCGGCACCGACATCGAGGCCCGGATCGGCCTGCTCACCCGCGCCCTGGACGGCGTCCCGAAGGACGCCCTCGCGGACCCGGAGAGCCTCGACCGGGCGGCGTCCCGCCTGATCGGAACCCTCATCCCCGACACGGCCGTCCACGACGACGACGTGACCCTGCTGATGATCACCGTGCCCGCCCGGGAAGGGAAGGACCCCCGCGCCTGACGGCCGGTCCCGGAACCCGGTGACCCGCCGGACGCGTGGTCCGGGTTCCGGAGGGCGGCCCCGGCGCCCTCCTGACGCCCTCCTGACGCCTTCTTGGCGCCTTCTTGGCGGGGCACCGGCATGGACGGTCCGGCCAAGACTGCCGGGATCCGGCAATGCGGTGAGGTGCCGGCGCGGGCAGGATGGGGGCAAGGGGAGCACACGGGGAAGGTCTCGATGCCGAGCACCGGCAGGTGCCCGGCATCAGGCCGCCCGGGCGTGCCGAGGCCGTCGTGGACGGGTCCGATCGGGGGGTTGGGAATGCGGACGTTCTTCATGGTCGCCACCGGGTTTCCGACCTTCCTGTTCACCGTCCCCCTGCTGGTGGCCGCGGGCTTCTGGCTGCTGGTCGCGGTGGGGGCCGCCGACCCCCGCACGTTCGACGAGGACGCGGACCTCGGCGCGCTGGGGCTGGGCGGCGTACCGGTCGCGGTCGCGGTCTCCCTGTGGACGGCCCTCGCCTGGGCCGGGAGTCTCGGCGCGGCCGTCCTGCTGGAGCCGCTCGCTTCCCCGGGGCCGGCGCGTGCGCTGACGGGGCTCGCCGTCCTCGCCGCCGCCCCCGCGCTCTCGTGGTGCGCGACCCGGGCGCTGGTACGGCTGCCGCGACGCCTGCGCCCCGATGAACCCGGGCCGTCCACGCCGGACTCCGCCGGGCCGCTCCGCGCGGTCCGTCCGGAGCGGGCGGACGACGGCCTCTTCCGCAGCGACCGCCCCGACGCGGCACACCGGGCACCCGGTCGGGCCGCCTGAGCCGCGGCCACCACCGCGGCCGCAGCACAGCCACCACCGCAGCACAGTCATCACCCCGGCACAGTCACCACCGCGGCACAGCCATCACCGCACACCGCTCCGGCCTGCGGGAGCGGCCTCCAGGGGAGCACGGGAGCGCGGGTCCGCTTCCGGACCCCGGCATGCGCTCCCTCCCGCTCCTTCCGACTCCCGAGGACGTCCGGGCCCTCCCGGTCCCGGGTACCTCACCTGCCAAGGATGCTTCTCATGACCGCCATCACCGTGGGCGTCGGCGTCTGCCTGCTCACCGCGCTCCTCCTCTTCCTCGCCGTCTCCCTCCTGTTCCGCAAGGTCGAGCAGGGCAAGGCCCTGATCGTCTCCAAGCTGCGCAAGGTCGACGTGACCTTCACGGGGCAGGTCGTGCTGCCCGTGCTCCACAAGGCCGAGGTGATGGACATCTCGGTGAAGACCATCGAGATCACCCGGGCCGGCAAGGAGGGGCTGATCTGCCGGGACAACATCCGCGCCGACATCCGCATCTCGTTCTTCGTGAAGGTCAACAAGACCGTCGAGGACGTCGTCAAGGTCGCCCAGGCCGTCGGCACGGCACGGGCGAGCGACCGGAACACGCTGCAGGAGCTGTTCCACGCGAAGTTCTCCGAGGCCCTGAAGACCGTCGGCAAGCAACTGGACTTCACCGACCTGTACACCAAGCGCGAGGAACTGCGGTACCGGATCATCGAGGTCATCGGCGTCGACCTCAACGGCTACCACCTGGAGGACGCGGCGATCGACTACCTGGAGCAGACGCCGGTCACCCAGCTCGACCCGGCCAACGTCCTCGACGCCCAGGGCATCCGCAAGATCACCGAGTTGACGGCGATCGAGCACGTGCGCACCAACGAGTTCCGGCGCCACGAGGAGAAGGAGATCACCCGGCAGAACGTCGACGCCCGCGAGGCCGTCCTGGAGCTGGAGCGCCGCCAGGCCGACGCCGAGATCAAGCAGCGGCGGGAGATCGAGACGGTGCGGGCCAGGGAGGAGGCCGAGACGGCGCGGGTGGTGGAGGAGGAGCGGCTGCGGGCGCAGAGCGCGTTCCTGAGGACCGAGGAGCAGCTCGGGGTGCAGCGCGAGAACCAGGCCCGTGAGGTCGCCGTCGCCGCGAAGAACCGCGAGCGGGTCATCGCCGTCGAGAGCGAGCGGATCGAGAAGGACCGCCTCCTCGAGGTCATCGCCCGCGAGCGGGAGACGGGGCTGACGCGGATCGCCGCCGAGAAGGAGGTCGAGGCGGAGAAGCGGGAGATCGCCGAGGTGATCCGGGAGCGGGTCGCCGTGGACCGCACGGTCGCCGAGCAGGAGGAGTCGATCAAGAAGCTGCGTGCCGTGGAGGAGGCGGAGCGGCAGCGGCAGGCCGTCGTCATCGCCGCCGAGGCGCAGGCGCAGGAGAGGCTGGTCAAGGACATCAAGGCCGCGGAGGCCGCCGAGCAGGCCGCCGTGCACCGTGCCGCCGAGGAACTCACCCTCGCCGAGGCCCGGTTGAAGAGCGCCGACCTCGACGCGCGGGCCAGGCTGCGGCTGGCGGAGGGCGTCCAGGCGGAGGCCGCCGCGGAGGGCCTGGCGGCCGTCCGGGTCCGGGACAAGGAGGCCGAGGTCGTCGAGAAGACCGGCCGGGCCGAGGCCGGGGCGGCCGAGGCGCGGCTGCGGGCCGAGGCGGAGGGCGTACGGGTGAAGGCGCTCGCCGAGGCCGAGGGCATCGGCGAGAAGCTGAAGGCGGAGGCGGCCGGCCTGACGGAGAAGGCGGCGGCGATGGCCGCGCTCGACGAGGCGTCCCGCGGCCACGAGGAGTACCGGCTGCGGCTCCAGGCGGAGAAGGACATCCGGCTGGCCGGACTCGAGACGCAGAAGCACGTCGCCGAGGCGCAGGCCACCGTCCTCGCCACCGGGCTGGAGAACGCCGACATCAACATTGTGGGAGGCGAGTCCGTCTTCTTCGACCGCCTGGTCTCCTCCATCGCGCTCGGCAGGAGCGTCGACGGGTTCGTCCAGCACTCCGAGACGGCACAGGCCCTCGCTGGGCCCTGGCTGGACGGCTCCGCGAACCTCGCCGACGACCTCGGCCGGATCCTCGGCCCGGTCTCCACGGCCGACGTGCGGAACCTGACCGTCTCCGCGCTGCTGATGAAGCTGATGAAGACGGGCGGGGCCGACTCCGGCGCCCTGCGGCAACTGCTCGACAGGGCCGGTGAGCTGGGTGTCGCGGACGCCTCGCTCGCCGCCCTGAACGGCGGCGCCGAGGTCTGACAGGCCGCGGTCCGGAGCTGCCGCACAGGGGACGGCAGCTCCGGACCGCTCTCCCGGCTTCTGAGAACTTCTGAGAACCTCCGAGAGGGACCCCATGACCACCGGCCCGGACACCGGTACGTACGAGGTGCTGCGCGACCGGCTCACCGCGCAGGCCGCCGAACTCGCCCGCCGCGCCGAGGCGCTCGACAGCCGCCGGGCCGAGGAGTTCGGCGCGACGCGCCTCGAACTCGCAGGCACCGAGCACCTGCGCACCGAGCACACCTGCGTGCCCCGCGACCTCGTCGCCCTCGGTGACGTGCTGCTCCTCGGCCACCACGCGCTCACCGGCCGGGGGCCCGACACGGCCGTGGGCGACGTCTTCGCGCTGCACGACCGCGACCTGAACCGGCTGCCCGACGACGCCGTGCCCGGCCTGCTCGACGACCCCGGCTTCGTACGGGAGTTCGCGGCCCTGCACCGCTACTACAGCCAGGCCCGTCTGCTGCGTCTGAGCCACGTCGACGGCAGGCTCCTGGCCGTGTTCCGGACCGGCGCCGCGGCGGGCGATCTCCGCGTCCTGCGCTGGGCGCTCACCGACGACGGGCAGGTGTCCTTCCTGGACGCGCGCGGCGACCGTGACCACGTCCCGCCGCCCGCCCACGACTTCACCTGGACGGAGACGACCCGCGAGGACCACGTCCTCGGCCGCCACCCGCACGTGTCCGTCGCGGGCGAACTCCTCGTCACCACCGTCGGCGGCGCCCTCACCGTCAGGACCGAGGACGACCCGGAGACGGGCGAGGGCATCCACTCCGAACCCGTCGACGAGCCGTTGCAGGCGCTCGCCGACGCCGACATCGCGTACGCGCGGGTGGGCGCCCTGATCCTGCTGCGGGTCCGCCCCTACAAGGAGGACGCCCACCGGTACCTGGTGTTCAACACGCTCACCAGGAGCGTCGTCCGCCTCGACGGCGTCGGGCAGGCGTGCCGGCGCCTGCCCGACGACCAGGGCATCGTCTTTCCTGGCGGCTACTGCCTGGCCACCGGCACGCACAGGACCTTCGACGGCATCGCCGGCCCCTCGCACCCGGCGGCGCCGGAGTTCGAGCGGGTGGTCCGCTCGCCCGACGGCGAGGACGTCCTCTTCGCGTTCCGCGCACCCGTGGCGGGCCGCAGCCTCCTGCTGTCGTACAACGTGATCCGCAAGGCGGTCGCGGCCCCCCTGACCTGCCGGGGCTGGGCCCTCCTCGACGACGGCACGCTGGTCCTGCTGCGCGGCGAGGGCGACGAGCCGCAACGCGTCCACCCCGTCCAGCTGTGGCGGTCCCCCTACCTCTCCGACACCCGTGCCGCCGCCCGGCCCGTCGGCGACGGCCCGCTCGCCCGCGTCGGCAACGCCGATCTCGTGCGGGGCATCTCCGACTGCCTGTCCATCGCCGGGACGGTCGCCGGGACCACCCCGACGAGCGAGATGTACGAGGCGCTGGTCGCGGCCTGCGACCGGACGGCCGACACACGCCACTGGCTGGGGGACCCCGAACTCGGCGATCTGCGGGAGCCGCTCACAAAGGTGCGGACGACGGCCGAGCAGGTGCTGACCGAGTTCGGGACCGTCCGGGCACTGACCCGGCAGGCCGCCGACGCGCTCGACGAGGCGGCGGACCGGGCCGCCCGGGTGGTGCGTCGGCTGCGGGGGGAGGTCCCGCGGGGCGCCGCCGCCTGGGTGTCCGGCCTGACCGAACTGCGGCAGGCGCACGGACACCTGCTCACGCTCAAGGACCTGCGGTACGCCGACCCGGCCCGCGTCGACGAACTGGCCGCGGACGTCGAGGCCGACCTCGCCTCGTTCGGGCGGCGGGCGGTCGCGCACCTGGCCCGCGACGACGCGTTCGCCGACCAGCACGCGGACGTCGAACGGCTCCTCGCGGACGCCGCCGCCGTCACCACCGTCGCCGGGGCCGCGCCCGTCGCCGCCCGCATCGACGAACTCGCCGGCGCGCTGGGCACGGTGACCGAGGTCGTCGCGGGCCTCGCCATCGACGACGCGACCGTCCGCACGGCCGTCCTGGAGCGGATCTCCGAGGTCCTGGCCGGCGTCAACCGGGCCCGCGCCGTCCTCGACGGCCGCCGCGGCGAGCTGCGCGGCCGCGAGGGACGCGCCGGGTTCGCCGCCGAGTTCGCCCTGCTCGGCCAGGCCGTCACCGGCGCCCTCGTGTCCGCCGACAGCCCCGAGGCGTGCGACGACCACCTCGCCCGCCTGCTCCTCCAGGTGGAGGACCTGGAGGCGCGGTGCGCCGAGTTCGACGGGTCCGACGGGTCCGACGACCTCCTCGGCGAACTCGCCGGCCGGCGCGACGAGATCCACGAGGCGTTCTCCGTCCGCAAGCAGAACCTCGCCGACACCCGGGCCCGCCGCGCCGAACGCCTCGCCGACTCGGCGGACCGGGTCCTGCGGACGGTCGCCCGCCGGGCCCGCGCGCTCCCCGACGAGGACGCCGTCGCCACGTACTTCGGCTCCGACCCGATGCCCGCCAAGGTCCGCCGCACCGCCGACGACCTGCGCGCACTCGGCGACCGGATCCGGGCGCAGGAGCTGGACGGCCGCCTCGAGGCCGCCCGCCAGGAGGCCGGGCGCGCCCTGCGCGACCGCACCGACCTGTACGCCGACGACGGCCGCACCGTCCGCCTGGGCACCCACCGCTTCGCGGTGAACACCCAGCCGCTCGACCTGACCCTCGTCCCGCACGGCGACGGACTGGCCTTCGCGATCACCGGCACCGACTACCGCTCCCCGGTCACCGACCCCGGCTTCGACGCGACCGGCCCGTACGCGGACCGCCCGCTGCCGTCGGAGTCGCCCGGCGTCTACCGCGCCGAACACCTCGCCGCCCGGCTGCTCGACGAGCACGGCCCGACCGGGCTCGCCGGGGCCGACCTGCCCGCCCTCGTGCGCCGGGCGGCCCAGGAGGCGTACGACGAGGGGTACGAGCGCGGAGTCCACGACCACGACACCGTCCTCATCCTCACCGCGCTGCTCCGCCTGTACGAGGGCGCGGGCCCGCTCCGCCACGAGCCGGTGGCCCGCGCGGCCGCGCAGCTGTTCTGGGCGCACCGCACGACGGCCGGTGAGCGGGAGGCGTGGACCCGCCGGGCCGTGTCCCTCGCCCGCGCCCGGGAGGCGTTCGGGCCCGCGCCCGCGATCTCCGGCCTGCGGGAGGAGCTGGCGGAGGCGATCGGCGGGGCGACCGCGGACGCCGCCTCCGCCTACCTCCTCGAGGAACTGACCGGCGGTCCCGACGGCTTCGTCGTCGGCGCCGGCGCCCGCGCCCTGCTCGACGCGTTCCACCGCACGGTGGGCACACCGGCCTACCGCGAGGACCTCACCGCCCTGGAGGACCTGGGCGCGCGCCGGCAGCTGGTAGAGGCGTGGCTGTCGGCGTACGCCACCGCCACCGGCACGGACGTCGCACCCGGTGACCTGGCGGAGGCGGTGGCCGCCGAGCTGTGCCCGGACCTGACCCGGTACGGGTCCGACGCGCCCCTGACCGAGACGGTCGAGGGCCTGCGCGGCTCCCACCCCCGCCTCACCGGCGGCACCCTCACGGTCCGGGTCGACGAACTCCTCGCCCGCACGAGGGCGTTCCGGACGCACGAGGTGCCCGCCCACCGGGCCCACCAGCGTCGCCGCACGGCCCTGGCGGCCGAGGAGCGCGCGCGGCTGCGCCTGGACGAACACCGCCCGCGGGTGATGTCCGCGTTCGTCCGCAACCGGCTCGTCGACGAGGTGTACCTGCCGCTCGTCGGCGACAGCCTCGCCAAGCAGCTCGGCACCACGGGCGAGTCGGGGCGCACCGGCACCGGCGGCCTGCTGCTGCTCGTCTCCCCGCCCGGCTACGGCAAGACGACCCTCGTGGAGTACGTCGCCGACCGCCTCGGCCTGATGCTGGTGAAGGTCAGCGGCCCCGCCCTCGGCCACGCGGTGACCTCGTTCGACCCCGCCGAGGCCCCGAACGCCACCGCCCGCCGGGAGGTCGAGAAGATCAACTTCGCGCTGGAGGCGGGCACCAACACCCTCCTGTACCTCGACGACATCCAGCACACCTCGCCCGAACTGCTGCAGAGGTTCATCCCGCTGTGCGACGCCACCCGTCGCGTCGACGGAGTGCGGGACGGCGAGCCGCACACGTACGACCTGCGCGGCAAGCGCTTCGCGGTGTGCATGGCCGGCAACCCGTACACCGAGTCCGGCGGCCGCTTCCAGGTACCCGACATGCTCGCCAACCGCGCCGACGTGTGGAACCTCGGCGATGTCCTGACCGGCAAGGAGGACGCCTTCGCCGCCAGCTTCGTCGAGAACGCCCTCACCGCCGACCCGGTCCTCGCCCCGCTCGCCGGGCGCCGCCGCGACGACCTCGACCTGCTCGTCCGGCTCGCCGGGCACGACCCCACGGCCCGCGCCGACCGGCTCACCCACCCGTACGCCCCCGCGGAGCTGGAACGCGTCCTCGCGGTCCTGGGCCACCTGCTCACGATCCGCGAGACGGTCCTGGCCGTGAACGCCGCGTACCTCGCCTCCGCCGCGCAGTCCGAGGCCACCCGCACCGAGCCGCCCTTCCGGCTCCAGGGCTCGTACCGCAACATGAACAAGATCGCCCAGCGCGTCCGGCCCGTCATGAACGCCGCCGAAGTGGCGGCCCTGATCGACGACCACTACCGGGCGGAGGCCCAGACCCTCACCACCGGCGCCGAGGCCGGCCTGCTCAAACTGGCCGAACTGCGGGGCACGCTCACGCCCGGACAGGCGGCCCGCTGGGCGGAGGTGAAAGCCGCCCACGTCCGCACCCTGGCCCTCGGCGGCCCGGAGGACGACCCTCTCGTCCGTGCGGTCGCCGCCCTGGGCCTGCTGGCCGACCGGATCGCCGCCGTGGAGTCGGCCATCTCCCGCGCCGCCGACCCGCGCACCCCGCTCACGCACCCCAACGGCCGGCACGCGGCCCACCCGGTGTACCGCGCCGAGGGGCACTGAGGTGCCACCCGGCGCGTACGGTACGTTTCCGCCGCGGTCGCCGGAGGGATCCGGCGTGCACGGCAGACCGACGACGCATTCGATTCTGGGGGACCGGCATGGCGGGACGGGACGTGTCGGACGGGCGCGAGGAATGCGAGGCCTACCTGGAGGGGTACGCCCGTGTCCTCGCCGACGCCTCGGCGACCGGCCGCCGGCTCTCCCGGGAGGAACTGGCCTCGCGCCGCGCCCTGGGCGAACAGGCCGCGGAGACCGGGATCGGACTGCGCGCCCTGGTCGGAGCCCACCTGGCGGCCACCCGGGCGCACTGGCCCACCGGGAGTGGCGCGTCCGTGGACGACGTGCTGTCCGCCGCCGCGCAGGCCGTCGACGCGTTCGCCGAGGGCTACGAACGGGCCCAGCGGCACGCCGTACGGCAGGAGGAGGCCGCCCGGCGGGAGTTCATCGACGACCTGCTGTACGGCCGCAGCGACCTGGGACGGCTGGCCCAGCGCGCGGAACGCTACGGCCTGCGGCTCTCCTACGAGCACGCGGTCGCCGTGGCCCGTGGCACGGCCGCCCACGACGAGGGCGACCCGGTGCTGCGGGAGGTGGAGCGCGCGCTGATAGGCCGGTTCGGCGACCGCAGCGTCCTCCTCACCACCAAGGACGGCCGGCTCGTGTGCGTCGCCCCCGGCGACCAGGGCGACGTCCTCGCGCACTTCGCCAAGCAGGCGTTCGCCGCGACCGGCGGCGGCCAGGTGGCGATCGGCCGCCCGCACGCCGGCCCGGCGGGCGTCGTCCAGTCGTACGAGGAGGCCCTGAACGCCCTGGACCTGGCCGAACGCCTGGAACTCGACGAGCCCGTGCTGCGCGCCGCCGATCTCCTCGTCTATCCCGTCCTCACCCGTGACCGGCAGGCCATGGCCGACCTGGTGGAGAACACCCTCGGCCCCCTGCGCCGGGCCCGCGGCGGCGCCCAGCCGCTCCTGGACACCCTCACCGCCTACTTCGACTCCGGCTGCGTCCGCGCGGAGGCGGCCCGGCGGCTGTCCCTGAGCGTGCGCGCCTTCACCTACCGCCTGGAGCGCATCCACAAGCTCACCGGCGCCGACCCGTCCGACCCGGTGCACCGCTACAGCCTCCAGACCGCGGTGATCGGCGCACGGCTGCTCGACTGGCCGGCGAAACCCCTCTGACCCGCCCGCCAGGGGGCCGCCGGACGGCGGACCCGGACCGGAAGCGCTCGGACCGCACACGGCGCACCGTGGCGGTCGGTGTGGGAAGAACGCGTCCTGAGGCGCGGGGTTCGTCGGGCGCCGGGCCGGACCTCGGGCCGTCCACCGGACCTCGGGGCGTCTATACGATGTCCGCGCGGGAAACGGGCGGCGGTGGAAGGGAGACGGGGCGTGACGGAGCGGCGGCGGGGTCCCCGGCGGGGGCAGGGCGAGCTGGAGGCGCTGGTCCTGTCGGCGCTCAGGGAGGCGGACGGGCCGGCGACGGCCGGGTGGGTGCAGGAGCGCCTCGGCGGCGGCCTCGCCTACACGACCGTCATCACCATCCTGACCCGGCTGCTGGCCAAGGGGGCGGTCACCCGGGAACGCACGGGCCGGTCCTTCGCCTGGACGTCCGCGTCGGACCAGGCGGGGCTGGCCGCCCACCGGATGCGCAAGGTGCTGGACTCCGAGAGCGACCGGGAGGCGGTGCTGGCCAGTTTCGTGACCGGCCTGGGTCCGGACGACGAGCGGCTGCTGCGGGAGCTGCTGGGTCGGTCGGGGGACGAAGGGGAAGACTGAGGCCTCATGGGGGTGTTCGTCTTTCTGCCGCTGGTGCTGCCCCTGACGGCGTGGCCGGTCGCGCGCCTCGCCGAGCAGCATCTGCATCCGCGGGCCGCGACCCGGTTGCTGACCGGGGTGGCGGCCCTGATGGCCGCGTGCAGCACGCTGTGCCTCGGCCTGGTGATGGTGGTCGGCACCGCCCAGCTGCCCGGCAACCCGCTGCCGGACGGCTGGTCGGACCCCGAGGTGCGCGCGGCGGTCCCCTACGACGAGGTCGTCGGCAAGGCGGCGATTCCCGCCCTCGGCGCGGTGCTGGTGGCATGCGGCAGGGCGCTGTGGCGCCACGGGCGGGTGCGCCGCCGTGCCCACCGGGCGCTGGCCGGCCTGCGGGAGACGGAGGTGGCCGTCCTGGTGGACGACGTCCCCTACGCGTACGCGCTGCCGGGCGGCCGGCGGGACCGCGTGGTCGTGACCACGGCCCTGCTGGAGTGCCTCGAACCGGCCGAGCGCCGGGCGCTGTTCGCCCACGAGCGGGCCCATCTGGCCGCCCGCCACCACCGTTTCCTCCTCACGGTCCAGCTGGCCGCGTGGGCCAACCCGTTCCTGCGGCCCCTGCGGACGGCGGTGGTGTACACGGCGGAGCGGTGGGCGGACGAGGACGCGGCCCAGGCCGTCGGCAGCCGCCGGGCGGTGGCGTGCGCGATCGGCAAGGCGGCCCTGGTCTCCCGCAGCGCTCCGGCGGCGACCCTGGCGGGCCTCGCCGCGGCCGGTCCGGTGCCGCGGCGGGTGGCGGCCCTGCTCGGACCCGCCCCGGCGGTGCGCAGCTGGCCGTCGCTGTTCACGTCGGTGGGTGCGGCGATGTGGGGTGCCGCGGTGGGAGCGGCCGTGTCGGCGATGTCGTCGGCGAACTCCGCCGTGACGATGGTCCTCATCCTGCACGCGGCCACGCCCCTGTGAGCCGGACGCGGCCGCCGCGGGAGACCCCGCCCCGCGGGCCCGGCCGGGTGGGTCGGAGACCGGATCAGAGGTCGAACTCGTGGGGCGGCAGGCCGAGGGCGTAGCACGCCTCGCGGACCACGGCCTGCTCGTCCTTGTCGAAGTCGCCGTCGGCGCCGCCGATGACGATGCCGATCTGGATGACGGCCCGTGCTTCGACGGGCTTCTTCCTGGCCTTGGCGACCTCCTGCAGGACGCTCACCTTGCCGAAGTCGAAGTCGGCGGTGAGCCGGTCGAGGTTCGCCTCGAAGCGGCGGCGCAGGTCGTCGGCGTCGAAGTTCTGCAACACCTCGTCGGTGGCGACGAGCTGGGCCACCCGCCGCCGCTCGGACGGGTCGACGGTGCCGTCGGCGGCGGCGACGAGCGCGCAGACCGCCATGCTCGCGTCGCGGAAGGCGCCGCTCCTCAGGTCGTTCTTCTTCGCCACGAGCTGGGTCTGCATCGTCGACGCGGATTCCTTGAGGCGGTCCCACAGGGCCATGAGAACTCCGTACGGGTCGGGAGGATGCCCGGACCGGATGCCGGACAGCGTTTCTTCTACATTACTGTAGAAGTTACTGGCGAGGGGCGGCGAGCCGCGTCCGTCCGCCCCCCTGCCGGGCCGCTGTCAGCCCTCGTCCCCTTCGTCCCCCTCGTCGTCCCCGTCGCCCTCGAAGAAGTCCCCCACCTCGTCGACGACCTCGGCCGCGACCATGCCGCCGACGACGCCGACCGCGAGCCCGGCGGCGCCCGCCGCGACGACGGTGCCCATGCCGGGGCCGGAACGGTGGTGGCCGGCGTGGTGGTCGCCGTGCCCGTGGTGTCCGTCGTGCCCGTGCCCCGCGTACGGGTCACCGTGACCGTGTGCGTCGTACGCGCCCTGGGACCCGTGCGGCGCCCGGTGCTCGACCAACCGGCGGATCCAGCCGTCGACTTCCGTGTTCCAGTCGCGGGAGTCGTGATGGCCGACGGTGAAACGGGTCAGCGCGTCGCCGCCGCCGGAGAGGAGGCCGCCGCGCCTGTCGGCCTCCAGGACGACCTCGACACCGCCCGGGTGGGCCAGGAAGGTCACCTCGATCTCGTTGACCCGGTGCGCGTACTGCGGCGCCGGGGTCAGCTCGATCTCCTGGTAGAAGGGCAGTTGCTGACCGGTGCCGCCGATGCGCCCGTACTCGAGGTCCGCGGACCTGAAGCCGAAGCCCAACTGGCCGAGCGCTTCCAGGATCGCCTCCTGCACGGGCAGCGGGGCGACGTCCAGCCGGTCCAGGTCGCCCTTGTCTTTCGCGCCGGCCACCGCCAGCTCGGTGCGCACACCGAGGACGATGCCCAGGCCCTGCCCGTACAGCTCGGTGACGGGTGTCTCCCACGGCAGCGTCACCGTGAACGGGACACTGTGCCGCCGGCCCGCGCCGAGCCGGAAACCGCCGCCGACGGTGAACCGGTCGAAGGCGACGACGCCCTCGCTCTCGCCCTCGTCGTGCTCGGCCTCGACCCGGGCCACGAGCTCCAGGGTGATGTGCTCGATGTCGAAGTCGGCGTCCCCGCCATCGAGATGGACCTGGCCGGTCAGCGTGCCGCCGGGGCGGGCGGCTCCCGGGTCGAGGACCGTGTCGACGGTGGGTCCGCCCACACCGAGTGAGCCGAGCAGTCGTTTGAACACCATGGTGGCGTCCACTCCTTGTGCGTGCGTGCGTGCGTGCGTGTGTGCGTGTGTTTCGTGCGGGTGCGGTGCCGCGCGCCGGGGGTGGGCGCACGGCACCGCGGCTGTGCGCGGGGCGGGTTACTCGGCCGCGGCCAGCGCGGCGAGGGCCTGCGCCCAGCGGACGTACTTCAGCTCGGCCAGGTCGGCCACGGTCTCGACCCCGAACGCCTCCTGGAGCAGCTCGCCGTCACGGTCGGAGACGCCCTTGAGCGCCCCCACCGGAGCGGCCAGGATCTCGGGCAGGCTCTTGTCCGCCCACGCCTTGTCGAGCACCTTGTCCAGGTCGATCGAAGCCATGAGTGTCCTCTTCCGCGTGCGTGAGGTCCGGCCCTGTCGCGGACCTTCTACAGACGCGTAGAATCATAGGGCTGCCGCAGGTGAGGAAAGGCGCGGTCGGTGCCGGGCCACCGGGAAAGGCCGAAAACCGGTGCTCGCACCGCTCCGCCGCCGACGGTTTCCGCCGGTGGCCGCGGGCCGCCCGGAGGCGGCACGGGACGCCCGGACGCCGGTGCCGGAAGGCCCGCCCGGCGCGGTGTCCGGACGCGCTCCGGGAACACGGTTTCGGCCAGGATCGTTGTCCGGACGTACGCCCAGACGAAGGAGTCGTCAGTTGTCCGCCAGATCGACGGACCCCCCGGGGCACAGTCCCCGACCGTCCCGCCAGGCATCCCCTGAGCACGGCACGCGGTGGGACGGTGTTTCATGAGTGCCGCGAGCGCCCTCCCGGGCCTGCTGGCCGTCTTCGTCCTGACCGCCGGCACGGGCTACTTCGTCGCCCAGGAATTCGCCTACGTCTCCGCCGACCGCCTCGCCCTGGCCCGTGAGGCCGAGTCCGGGGACCGCAGGGCCGCCCGCGCCCTGAAGGTGCTGGAGCGCCTGTCGTTCATGCTGTCCGGCGCGCAGCTCGGCATCACCGTGACCGGACTGGTCGTCGGCTTCGTCGCCGAGCCGTCGGTGTCCGCGCTGCTCAGGCCCGCGCTGTCGGGTGCGGGCCTCCCCGACGCGGCCGTGGGCGGCATCTCGGTCGTCCTGGCCTTCGTGCTGGCCACGGTCGTGCAGATGGTGCTCGGCGAGCTGGCCCCGAAGAACCTCGCCATCGCCGTGCCGGAGCGGCTCGCGAAGTCGCTGGCCGCCTCCACGCTGGCGTACCTCAGGGTCGTCGGCCCGGTCGTGCACGTCTTCGACGGGGCGGCGAACAGGCTGCTGCGCAAGGCCGGCATCGAACCGGTGGAGGAACTGCACCACGGCGCCACCCTGGAGGAGCTGGGCCACCTGATCGGCGAGTCCCACGAGCAGGGCGCCCTGCCCGAGGACACCGCCACCCTGCTCGACCACGCCCTGGAGTTCTCCGCACGCACGCTGGACGAGGTGATGGTGCCCAGGTCCGGCGCCGTCTTCGTCCGCGAGGACGCCACCGCCCGCGAAGCCGTCGACCTGATCGCCGAGCACGGCCACTCCAACTACCCGGTGCTCGGCGACCACCCCGACGACGTCGGCGGCGTCCTCGGCGTGGCCGAGCTGATGCGCCTGCCGGCCGGCCGCCTCGCGGACACCACGGCCGGCGCCCTCGCCCGCCGGCCGCTGCTGCTGCCGGACACGCTCCCGCTGCCCGACGCCGTGACCCGGATGCGGGAACGGGACGACGAGTTCGCCGTCGTCCTGGACGAGCACGGCGGTGTGGCGGGCATCGTCACGTACGAGGACATCGCCGAGGAACTGGTCGGCGACATCGCCGACGAGTCCGACACCGTCACCGAGATCGCCGTCGCGGACGGCGGCGGCTGGCTGGTGGACGCCGGCCGCCGGCTGGACGAGGTGGCCGGGGCCACCGGCGTCCGGCTGCCCGAGGAGGAGGACTACGACACCGTGGCCGGCCTGATCGTCGACCGGCTGGGCCGCTTCCCGGCCGTCGGGGACCGGCTCACCGTCGAGCTGTCGCAGGGCGGCACCGCGGTGATCGACGTACGCACCCTCGACCGGCACGTGCCCGGGCGCGTGCGGATCGAGCGACCGGTCCGGGAGACGGAGGAGCAGGCGTGAGTTTCCCGACGGCGCTCCTCGTCACCGTCCTGCTGCTGATCGGCAGCGGATTCTTCGTGGCCGCCGAGTTCGCGCTGGTCGCCGCCAAGCGCCACCGCATGGAGAAGGCCGCCGCCGAGGGCAGGACGGGCGCGAAGGCGGCCCTGGCCGGCATGCGCGAACTCTCGCTGATGCTCGCCGGCGCCCAGCTCGGCATCACCGTGTGCACGCTGGGCCTGGGCTCGGTGTCCAAGCCCGCGATCTCCCACGAACTCGACCCGCTGCTGCGCGAGCTGGGCCTGCCCGGCGCGCTGAGCTACGGGATCGCGTTCGCCGTCGCGATGACCGTGGTGGTGTTCCTGCACATGGTGGTCGGCGAGATGGCCCCCAAGTCCTGGGCCATCGCCCACCCCGAGCGCTCGGCGATGCTGCTCTCGCCGCCCTTCCGGGCCCTGGTGAAGGCCGTACGCCCGCTGATCCGGGGGCTCGACGCGATCAGCAACGCCCTGGTACGGCTGTGCCGGGTCGGCCCGCGCGACGCACTGGCCTCCGCCCACGACCGGGAGCAGCTCACCCGCCTGGTGGCGGAGTCCGAGCGGCTCGGCCTGATCAGCGGGACGGACTCGGAACTGCTGACCCGTTCCCTGACCGAGCCGCAGACACCGGTGCGGGAACTGCGGGTGCCGGCCGACGGGATCACCTCGGTCGACGGCGGCGCCGGGCTCGACGAGATCCTGCGCCTGGCCGCGGACCGTGGCCGCACCCGGCTCCTGGTCCGCGAGCACGACACCGTCCTCGGCTCGGTGCACGCCCGTGACGCCGTGGTGGCCCGCGCCCGGGGACGGACGACCAGCGCCCGTGCCCTGGCCCGACCGGTGCCCGAGCTGACCGAGGACGCCACCGTCGCCGACGCGATCGACCTCCTGCGCCGACGCCGCGCCTCGCTCGCCGTGGTCCGCGACGCCTCCGGCCGGCTCACCGGCATGGTGAGCCTGGACGACCTGCTGGCACGCTTCCTGCGACCACGGGCGGCGTGACGGCCGACCCCGACCGCGAGCGCCCCGGCGGCCCGGGGCGCTCGCGCACGGGGAGCAGGACGAGCCCTTGCGGCGGGTGCCTGCGTCGGGCCCTTCCGGCGGGCTCCTGCGGCGGGTCCTTCCGGCGCACCCGCCCGCCGGTCACCCCGGCCGGCGGTCACCCCGGCCGCCGGTCATCCAGCCCGCCGGTCACCCCGGCTGGCGTACAGGGGAGGACCGAGCCGCTCCCCCGGCACCGTCTTTGCCGGCGCCCCCCTCCCCGTCCTCCCCCGCGGCACCCTTCCGCCCGCCCTGCGTGGCGGCCGCCCAGAGCCCCGCCGCCACCCGCTGGGCGAACGCGGTCGGCGACGGCTCGTTCGGCAGCTGCGCGGGCACCGTCGTGCCCTTCCTGCCGCCCGCCCGGTCGGCGAACAGCGCGACCGTCAGGGCGAGCCGGCCGTCGTACCCGGTGGTCCACACGGTCCGCCGGGTGATCCCGCCGCCCGCCCCGCCGGTGGTGAACGCCTTCGCCCCCGCCGACCCGACGGCGACGGGCACCGGCCCGGCCCCCGACCGCGCGTCCGCCTCCCGCGCCGCCCTCTCGTCCAGCACGCGCCGCACCTCGGGACGCGCCCGGTAGACGGTGCGGCCCTCCCGCGTGATGCGCGCGACGGTGTACGGGGTGGCGTACCTGCCGTCCGCCGCCACCGCCGCGTACGCCGACGCCAGGGCCAGCGGAGTCGGCGCCGCCGTCCTCAGCAGTTTGCCCAGCGGCTCGTCCGCCCGCCTCAGCCCGCTGAACGGCTCGAAGGCCGTCCCCGCCTCGACCGCCCCGCTCACCGCGTCGTTGAACGGCTGCCGCGCGTAGTCCGAGCCCCCGTACAGCAGCCGTACCGCACCGTCGCCGGGCACCATCCCCACGACGGCCGTGTGCACCCGGACGCCCTTGCCCCCGGGATGCTCCTCGACCAGTTGCGTGGCGCGGTCCTGCGCCGCCAGGTCGAAGGTGGTCGTCACGCTGTAACCGCCGCTCGCGAGCTGGTCCTCGGCGATGCCGAGCCGGTCGGCCGCCTCCCTGGCGGCGACGTCGATCAGATACTGCCGCTGCCCCTCGGTCTCGCCCGGCGGATAGAACCGGAACGCCGGGAAACGCGCCGCGGCCCGCTGCCCGTCCGTGATGCTTCCGCCCGCCACCATCGCGTCGAGCACCCACTCCCAGCGGTTCTCCAGCGTCGCGGTCACCTCCGGATCGGAGCCCGCCTTCTCGTAGTACGAGGGGATGTTGACGATGGACGCCAGCGCGGCGCCCTGGGCGACCGTCAGGTTCTTCGCGTCCACGCCGAAGTAGTTGCGCGCGGCGGACTGGATGCCGGCGGCGCCCCGCCCGAAGTACACGGTGTTGAGGTAGCCCTCGAGGATCTCGTCCTTGGTGCGGGTGCGGTCCAGTTTGATCGCGATGAGTGCTTCGCGGGCCTTGCGGGACAGCGATCGCTCCGGGCTCAGCAGCGCGTTCTTCACGTACTGCTGGGTGATGGTGGAGCCGCCCTGCGGGTCGCCGCCCGTCAGCGTCGCCAGCGTGGCCCGCGCGAGGGCCCGCGGCGAGATCCCGCTGTCCGTACGGAAGGAGCGGTTCTCCGCGGCGATCACCGCTTCCTGCACGTGCCGGGGGACCGCGGACAGCGGGACGTCCTGCCGGTCGACCGGTCCGCGCCGTCCCAGGTAGGCGCCGCCCGCGTCGAGGAACACGGTGCTCTGGGTGACGGTCTCGGGGTGCGGCTCCGGAACGGTCGTCAGGTGGTACGCCACGACGGCCGCCGCACACAGCGACGCGACCAGCGTGAGGAGTATGTGGCACAGCCGCCGGAGCCGTCGGCCCCGGGTGCGCCGGTACCGGATCCGGAGCGGCGTGCGCTCCGCGCGCCGCAGCACCGACCGCCTCCCCTTCCCCGGCCGCTTCCCCTTCCCCGGCCGCCGTGCCGCTCGCGCCGCTCCGGCTGTTTCCGCCGTTCCGCCGGTTCCGCCGGTTCCGCTCCTTCCGCCCGCTCGTGCCGTTCCCGGCCCGGTCGTCCCGCCGCCGCCGTTCATATCCGCCGCCAGGTGCTGTCCGACCGTGCGGCGACCTTGCCCGAGGCGTCGTACACCGTGACGATCCGCTCGTCCCCTCCCGCGTCGAAGAGCATCCGCACGTTCTTCTCGGGCAGCGGCGCGCTCGCGTACCAGATGCCCCAGCCCGGGTTTCCCGCCAGGACCAGGACCTTCGCGGTGGTCCTGCCGCCGCCGGCGCTCACCTCGACACGGCCCGGCTCGCCGTGCAGACCGTGGAAGAGGCCCGACAGGAAGAACCCGTCGGGCACGCTGTCCACCCGCACGGAGACGCCCGCTCCGTCGCCCGGGCGGTCGCTGTTGTCCCCCGGGAGGTCCGTGGGCACCGACCAGTGCCCGCCGTCGGCCGTCAGCCACACCCGTACCCCTCTCCCGACGGTCACCCGCTCACCCGGCGCCACGACCCGGACCGGGCTCGTCGCCGAACCGGCACCGTCCCCCGCCCGGACGCCGGACGCCCCGCCCCGCGCCCCGCCGGCCCCGACACGGTCGGCCGCGAGCAGGGCCACGGGCACGAGCAGCGCCGCGCAGGCGGCCGACGCCACGGCGCGGCGCCGGCGCCGCAGGGCGCGGCCCCCGGCCCGGAGCCCGGCCAGCGGCACCTCGGACGGGACGACGTCCCGGGCGGCACGGGCGTACGTCTCGCGCAGCCGCCCGGGGTCGCCGCCGGCCGCTTTCAGACCGTGCCGGAAACGGGCGCGCACCGCGCCCGCCGAGCAGCCCAGCAACTGGGCGATCTCCGCGTCCGCCAGCCCTTCCCAGATCCGCAGCACCATCACGGCCCGCCGCCGCGCGGCCCGCCGCCCGCGCAGCCGGCGCAGGTGGCCCCGCACCAGACAGCGCCGCACGTGGAAGTCCCTGTCGTCGCGCGGGACGCGTCGCCACCGCGCGCACATCCGCACCAGGGTTCTCCGCACCAGTTCCTCCGCCGCACCGGGGTCGTCGGTGAGCAGGCGCGCGGTCACGGTCAGCCGGGGCCAGTGCGTCCGGGCGTACGCGGCGAAGTCGTGGCCGGCGGGGGGCACATCGCGGGTGGGTGGCACGGGGAGGTCCTTAGGTTCGGGAACTCGGTCGTGGCCGGACGTGCGGGCGTCCGTCCTGGTCAGGCAACTGCTTTTTCGTGCGGGTAGGTTGGGCAGCCGACGAGCCGTCACCGTCGGGGAGAGGGAGCCCGGAACCGCTGCGCGCCGTCTTCCCGGTGGGGTGCGCCTCGCTCGGTGCGACCTACGCGACCACGGGACCTGTACGCACGGCGGAGGCGGCCGGGTTGCAAGAAAAGGACGAAGATTCCGGTGAGGGCATGACCGAGGACGAGTTCGACGCCTTCTACGCGACCGCGTTCCCCCGGCTGACCGGACAGCTCTACGCCTTCACCGGAGACCACGGCGAGGCCCAGGACGTCGTCCAGGAAGCGTTCGTACGGGCCTGGGCCCGGCGGCAGCGGTTCCTCGCCGACAGCGCTCCCGAGGCGTGGATCCGCACGGTGGCCATGCGGCTGGCGGTGAGCCGCTGGCGGCGCTCGAAGCGCTGGCTGGAGCTGGTGCGGCGCACTCCGCCGCCCGACTCCACCCCGGGGCCGAACCCCGAGAACGCCGCGCTCGTGGCGGCCCTGCGCGAACTGCCCGAGGCCCAGCGGATGGCGATCGTCCTGCACCATCTGTGTGACCTGAGCGTGGAGCAGGTAGCCTCCGAGACCCGTGCGCCCGTGGGGACGGTCAAGGCGAGGCTGTCCCGGGGACGGGCGGAGCTGGCGAAGCGTCTCGCGGCGGACGAGGCCGACGGGCGGGCCGACGAGGCCGGCGCCCCGGTCAGGAAGGAGAGCGGCCGTGGCCGATGAACTTTCCGCCGCGCTGCGCGAGTTGGCCGCGGAGCACGCGACCGCTCCGGTCGTCGGCGGCCCCGCGACACGGGCCCGGGCGATGCGCCGCGTACGCCGCCGCCGGGCCGCCGCGACCCTCGGCGCGGGAACCGCGGCCCTCGCGCTGCTGGGCCTCGCGCTGGGCCTGCACCTGGACGGGGACCGCGACGACCCGGACCGACGCGGTCCCGCGGCCGTGGCCCCGTCCCGTTCCGTCCCGCCGTCCACGGCCGTCCCGACGCCCGTCGGGAGCACGCTCGACCTGTACGGGCGCACCCTCACGTTCGGCGGCCGGGCGATGCGGATCCTCTCGGCATCCGAGGCCCTGTTCCGGGCCACGGGCCCGATGACGGTGGTCGCGAAGGAGGACCCGAAGGAGATGCCCCTCAACGTGCCCCGTGAAGGCCCGACCATAGCCCCCACCACGGTGAGCGTCCGGTACGTGGTCGAACTGCGCGACGGGGAGGGCCTGCCGCACTACGTCGGCCTCTCCTCCCCGCAGCTCGAGGATCTCAGCGACGACGACACCGAAGACGGCTGGATCGGCCTCGGCACGGAGGACGCCGAGTGGTTCCACACGCGGGTCCGCCTGGGCGACACCTTGCCGGTGACGACCGCGCCGACGTCGACGGCCACGCCCTCGGCCGCCGTTCAGGCACCCGGCGCCACGGCATCGCCCCGCGCCACCGGTGCCCGCGAGGAACGCTGAGGCCCGGCCCGGCCCGGCCCGACTCGCCGTGGTCGGGCCGGGCCGGGCCGGATCACGTCGGGTCAGGACGAAGCCGTCGTGGCGGCGCCGCCGAACGTCCACTTCTGGTTGCCGGCGTTCCCGCACGCGTACAGCTGGATCTTCGTGCCGTTGGCGGTGCCCCCGCCGACCGCGTCCAGGCACCGCCCGGAACCGACCCCCTTGATCTCACCGGTGCCCGTTCCGGGCGGGGTCGTCGGCGGTGTGGTGGGGGGCGGTGTGGTGGGAGGCGTCGTCGGGGAAGCGGCGTTCAGGGTGTTGAGCACGGAGGTGTACGCCGCCTTGCTGTTGCCGTTGTTGTCGAACAGCAGGGGGTTCTCGCCGGTGCGCCAGGAGTCGCTGTCGCGGATGCCCCGGACGGTGATGCCGGTGCAGCGGCGACGAGGCCGCGGAGCGGTCCGCGGCCGCACTCTCCGCTCTCGGCCGGGTGGGCCGCCCCGAGGACGTCGCCGAGGTCGTCGCCTTCCTCGCCTGCGACGACGCCCGATGGGTGACCGGGCAGGTCATCGACGCCACCGGCGGTTCCCGGCTCTGACCCGACAGCGGGCGGTACGGACCCGGCAGCGGGCACACGCGCGCGTGGCCGCGTGCACGCGTGTTCCGGACCGCCGCGGATCCGGAGTTCTTTGCGGGTGGCCCAGACCCGGCGGTCGGGGACGTTCTTCTGCAGCAGGCTGAAGAAGGACTCCACGACCGCGTTGCCGCCGGCAGCTGCGACCCTCCCTGTCGATCCGGCCATCCGGTGACGGTCGAGCGCCCGGACGAACTTCCGGGAGCGGAAATGCGATCCGCGATCACTGTGCAGAATGCACCCGTCGACGTCTCCACGCCGGGCCACGGCGTTGTCCAGGGCGGCCATGGCCAGGCTGCCTTCCGGCAGACCGCCTCTGCTCGTTGCGAGCTGCCGGATCAGAGAAGCGCACCGTCGGTGATCTGAGTGGCTATGCCGTTCTTGACTACGACCTGGGCTTCCACACCCTTCTTGGCGGCCTTCTCCAGGTCGGCCTCCTCGCAGGGGGCGTCCACCTTCGAGCCGGCGGTGCCGCAGATCTGGCCCCCGCCCAGGATCACGGTGTCCTCGGCGAGGAAGAAGGCCTGCTGCTCACCGCCGGAGCCCTGGGCCGCAGGACCGTCGACCAGGTACTTGCCGGGCGCCATGTACCGCACGATGCCGTACCAGGTGCCGCTGACGCCCTTGCCCTTGTCGAGGCCCTCCACGACGGTCTCGCCGGAGTCGGACGTGCTCCCGGAGCCGGACGTGCCGCCGCCGGACGTGCTCCCGGAACCGGACGTACTGCCACTGCCGGACGTCTTCCCGGAACCGGACGTGCCGCCGTCGGACGTGTTCTCGGAACCGGAGGGGGAGGCGGAGGCACCGCTGACACCTGTGGCGCCGGCCTTGCTCGCCGCCGCAGCCGCGTCGGCCTTGCCGGAGGAGCTGTCGGCGGCGTCGTCGCTCTGGTTGCACGCCGTCATCAGCAGGGTGCCGCCCAGGAGTGCGGCCGAGACGAGGAAGGCCTTGCGGCGGTTGCGGATCATTGGTCAATTCCCTCTGCTGGTCGATTTGTTGGGGCTGAGGTGCGGGCGTTCCTCGGCACGTGCTTGATCAGTATGAGGGGACCAGGACCCGAGCGGTTGCCTCGGTCCTTGATCCAGGACGACGCCGTCACGGTCCCGTGACATGACCAACTCGATTTCACCGAGACGGGGTTGATACTCCTCGCCATGCGCCATGCGCCGGGGCATCGAGGGTGTTCTTGGTGGCGTACTTGGCCACGTATCCGGCGACCTTGGCGTCCGTGAGTTCGCCGTCGCCCGGGGCGGAGATCCGATCCACCTTGGAGAGGTCGCCCCGCCGTATGACGCGTTCGCCGACCGAGTCCGACTCGAGCGTGAGCCGGGCACGCTCGACCGCCGGGCCGACGATGACGCGGAGGGCGTCGAAGGAGGCCCAGGCCGGGGACAAGGTGGTGTGGCCGCCGGGACCGTCGAAGCGGACGACCGCGTGGAAGTGGACCAGGCCGCGTTGCCGGTACTCGGCGTACGCCACGACGAGAAGCCCACGGGCAGCTGATCGCGTCCTTGTGGTGCGGATGTGGTGCGCGTCCCGCCCACCGGTCTGGACAACAAAGAACCCCCGGGCCGATGACCTGGGGGTTTCTGCTGGAGCGGGTGACGAGAATCGAACTCGCGCTCTCAGCTTGGGAAGCTGAGGTGATCTAGAGCCTGTGCCTGGCTGACCTGCGTCGGAATGGTGTCGACGCCTGACGGCGGCTCCCTCGACTCCCCGGTGTTCCCCGCAGTTCCCCGCACCATCTGGCACGCGTCTGGCACGACTCGTCACTCCAAACTCTCGGTGCAAGGCCAATGAGATTTGCTGAGGGGGTTGTTGCGACTGGCCCGCGTGCTGGGTCGGGTGGCGCTGAGGGCTGGCCACCCTCGGTGACAGACCGTCTCATCTGTCGATCACCTGATCCAAGTCCCTCGTCGCCGAGTAGGAGTCAGGAATCTATTTGTTGGATGACTGCGCGATAGCGTGAACAACGTACGGCCGCTTATACATATCGCGAAGGGTCGACTCAAGTACTTCATGGACCCCGGATGAGTGATAGTTACTCACGGTGGACTGGCTGACGAATTCAAGGTGTAGCGAACTATCATCAAAGTGTACGACTTTAGCGTTCTGGCTTAGGAGGATCCAGGCGAAGCGTCTCCTTACCCTAATTTCCTCCAACACTTCCGGCCAGCGGTGGGCATTCGATAGCGCCAAAGCAGGGTCGAATCTAGCTACGGTCGGCCAGGCGCCGGGCCTGCGCACTTCGTCAAGCTTTCCGGATTGCGCGGACTCCGTTCCAGTAACACCGAGCGACATGACGGAATTCGCGGAATTCTCCGTCGTGATGGGCCACTGACCTGGCCGGTGATTTTTCTGCGCGACCATCGGAGCAGGATTATTTGATTTCCGCTCGACCGTATCAATCACCCAAGGAAATTTGTACACTTCCCGCACTACATATTCAAGCGCCTCATTCAAATTCGCTGCATGAAAAGTGTCCAAACTTCTTTTGCTTGCAAATTCTAGAGACAGGCGTTCACCGTCAAAATCTGCTACTTTGGCGTTTTGGTCTACTATGATCCAGGCGAACCGTCGGCGCTCCTTCAATGCTTCTAGAATATTCGGCCAAAATTCTCTAACTGCCTTAAGGCTTTGAGGTACTTCCTTCTGGGCCGGGCGTCGTACTGTTGGCCAGGCGCCGGGAGGTGCGGGTGTTGGTGTGGCCTTCTTGTCTCCGCTTGTCGGTACATTGTCGGCGGGCGCCTTTGGCCACGCACCTGGCCG
>NZ_JBIRNP010000002.1:479906-517018 GCF_044331705.1 Streptomyces sp. NPDC017202
GGGCCAGGCGCCGGGAGGTGCGGGTGTTGGTGTGGCCTTCTTGTCTCCGCTTGTCGGTACATTGTCGGCGGGCGCCTTTGGCCACGCACCTGGCCGGGTCTTTCCTGGGGCTTCGACTCCGACGATTGAATCGAGCGTAGGTTGGTTCTTCTGCAAGGGCAGGGCAGACCGAGGTGGCGGTACTTTCCCTATCCATTGCCTGTTCAGTGAAAGCGCAAGACCCCCCGGAGAATTCCTTACTCTTTTATGCGGTAGGGGGCGAGCCTGTGAGCGGAGGGAGTGAAACAAATGCGAAAATATCGAATCTAGATCCAAAAATTTTTTGGACTTGTCGGAGACTCCATTGCGGAGCAGATTGACCAATTCGCCTGTGAAGACAGTGAAACCTCTGCCATCGTCCGCCATGGCCGCCTGAGTTTCTCCAGCCGCAGCGATCAAATAGGTGCCTTCGACCAAGGCCTCTTCTGCCAGTGCCTGGGCAGGGTCAGACATGGTTCCGAGTGCCGCAGCAGCGTAGCAGCAGTCGAGAATTACAATTCGCCTAACAGCCACTGAGTTAAGAAGCGTCTCGCGAATCTCATTATAGTCGGTCGAAGTATGGGAAGCGCCTGTTCGAGAGGTAGAGCGGGTGAGTCGAAGCTCGCCGCGGTTTTCGCCTCTAAGCCCATGACCGGCGTAATAGACGAGCAATGTATCTGTGGCTTCTTGAACACCGTGATAAATCGGATCAACCAGCTCTTCCGGCGTTCTAGGGTCATGAACTGTGACGCAATGTTGAGCGGGCAGATTCCATGATTCTTCGCCAGTGAGGACTTCATGCAGAGCTGCGATATTCTGCCTGACCGTTGGGATTGCAGGCAGGTGTGCATACTGCCCCACGCCAATAAGGATCGCGCGGGATGCGTGAGGGTCCGGGAGGGTCACGGATTCCTCTACTCCTCGGAGAGTTCCTGCACGATGCGCTCGACAGTTCCGCTGTCGTGCCCCTCGATAGTTACGCGCCTTCCATTATGTTCGATCGTTACTGAGGGGTTCCTGCTTCGCGTTCGTCTCCAAGCGGCATAAGAAAGAGAAAATGTCGTGATCTGCCAAAAATTGTCTGTGATGAGCTGAAGTGTCTCAATTGCGCCACTGCCCATCTCTCCACGCTTGGGGGCTTCGGCCTCCCAGGAAAATCTGGCGTGTCTGCGGATTTCAGGACTTTCCATCAGCCATGATCGGAGCGAGCGCAGCTCCTCCTCGGCGCCTTGGCCGACCATACTGATGCGCATCACGTCCCCCTCTGTCCCCTGTGCCATGACGTGCCCTCAGCTTAGTTGAAGCTTGCTCCTCGGAGGGGTCCATCGAATAGGTGCCTCGACGCTGAGCGTAATTACGCGGTTGGCGGAGCGACTTTGGCCGGGAGCTGCTTTGGCGCGAGTGATCATGGCCCCGTAAGCTTCCGGCGCGTCGGGCAGTCTGTGGACCTGCCCGGTAAAGCACGACGTTGGGGCCATGATCTTCGAGGCTCGCGCCAAAGTGGCTGGCTAAAGTCGCGGAGCCGACCGCCCCAGCCACGACGTGTTCTGGCCTCGTGCTCCGTCTGCCTATCTCTTGAGCGGGCGCGGGCGGCCGGCGGTGCCGAGCGGGGCGGAGACATGAGCGCGGGCGCCGCCGGCCGCCCGCGCCCGCCCGGAGGAGCGAAGCGACGACGGGTGCTTGAACCCGTAAAGAAGGTTGTTACTCAGTCGGCTCTGGGGTGGCTGTGATGCTGCGGGACTGGGCTGCGGCTCGCCGAAGAGCGTCGGCCACTTGGTCGGCTGCATCGGCGGACAAGAGGATCTCTTGGGTCCACAGGATCGAGAGCCTGACGTTGCCGTTCAGCAGGTTGGTGGCTACGTCGACCTCGGTGCCGCTGCCGGTGACGTCCTGCACGTTGAGATCCGGATCGCTCCCGTACGCACTCATTGCTTCAGGCTCCACAAGGGAGCCGCGTACTGCTCAGGGCAGCTGTTGACGAGGAGCCGGCGCAAGTCGTCGCGCTGGGAGCCACTGAGGTTCAGAACCTCGGTGAGGTGGCGGAACGTCGTGTGGGTGACTCCGCGGCTTCGGGCCTCTGCCTCGAACTGGGTGAGTTGGGGGAGTACCGACTCGGTGTCGAGCTTCGTCGGGCGCTGTTCCTTGAGCCAGAGGGCCTTGTTGCGCTCGTAGTCGATTTCGGAGAAGCCGCAGACCTCGCGGCTCAGCGCCTCCGCCTCGTCCAGGGTGGTGGTCGACATGAGGGCGCGGGCCAACTCGTTGCGGCTGACGGCCTCGTCCAGGTCGACCTCGTGCAGCGTGGGGCTCTCGTCGGTGAGGGGGATGGGCAGGCCGGCGTCTCGGACTTCGCAGGTGCCGCGCACGCCTCGGGCTGCCGCTGCGAGCATGCCGGTGGCCTCTGAGGGGTGCCACTCCAGGACCTGGCTGATCGGCTCTGTGTCCGCCGCGGTGAAGGTGTGGACGAGGGGGCCGAGTACGCCTCGCAGGTTCTCGTGCGACAGCTCGCCGTCCAGGCCGGGGCCTGCGACCAATAGGCGAACGGGGGCGTCGACCTGGCAGCTCGCCGCCAGTGTCAGGGAGTCGGCGAGTGGGCTCTTCAGTGTTGGTTCGTCGCCTCGGGCCAGTACGTCGCCGCCGACGTCGAGGAGATCGATCGATGTCGGCCTGAGGTGGGTGACCAGGTCTTCGAGTTGGTGCGTGATGCCCTCGGCGCCGTGTCGCGGGTCGATCAGTGCGAGGGTGTGCGGGAGTTCCGCGGCGAGTCGGGGGAGGGTGGAACCTGCCGGTGCGATGGGGCGGGCCTGCGCCGGCACCTTCCGGACGGCCGGGGTGAGCGGTTCGAGGCCGGTGAAGTCGTCGGCTCCTCGGGGGCCCGGCACCGGGTCGATCAGCAAGCGGTCCCACGCGTACGTGAGGATCACCGCCTGGTCGCCGTCCCCGTACAGGGCGGCGTGAAGCATTGCGGCGGCGACAGCGTCGCCCCCTCCTCCTGCTGCGACGATCAACCGCGTCATGGGCCCAAGACTACGGGGTGGGCCCTTGACCAGTCGCCCTATAGTGGCCAGAGGCTATAGCCACTTGGACGAGGAGGGGGCATGCCCCAGATCGAGGAAGCTCAGCCGAAGTATCTCCAGATCGCGCACTTCATCCGCGACCAGATCCTTCGGGGCGACCTGCGGCCCGGGGACGAGGTTCCCTCGGAACGGCAGCTGGCGGCTGACTGGAACGTGTCCCGGCCGACTGCGGCACGGTCGCTGGAGGCCCTGAGCCATCAGGGGCTCGTCGAGAAGCGGCAGGGGTCCGGCACGTACGTGCGGAGCCTCGAAGTGAACCGGCGGGCGCGCGAGTTGTACGGGCGGGCCCGGCAGACCGGCAAGATCTACACGCCCGGCGAGTACGCGGTGATCACGTCGGCCGGATGGCTGGATGCGCCGGACCACGTCGCTGAGGCGTTGGGCCTGGTGAAGGATCGCCGCGCCGTACACCGCCGGCGGGTCACCAACAACCAGGACGGGCCCATCACGCTGTCCACTTCGTGGTTCGCGTCGGACGTCGGGCGGAAGGCGCCCAAGCTGCTGGAGCCGGAACGGATCCAGCAGGGCACCCTGATGTACGTCGAGAACATGACGGGACGGCAGGGGAGTTACGCGGAAGACCGCATGTGCGCCCGGCAGGCGACCGAGGAGGAGGCGGCAGACCTCCAGCTTGATCAGGGGTCGGCCGTGCTGATCGTGCATCACGTCGTCTTCGACCTCCAGGACCGGCCGTTGGAGTTCGCCGAAGCCACCTACCCGCCGCAGCGCTGGGCGTTCGAACAGGGATACCCGCTCACCTGACTGGGCGTCACTTCAGCGAACTGCTTGCGCGCCCCAAGTGGCTAATGCCACTATCCATCAAGTGGCTAAGGCCACTTGATGGGAAGGGGGCACGGAGTGACGAGTCAGCAGCGGCGTCAGGGAACGCACTTACCTTGCCGGGGTTGCCGGGGACGGGGCTGGAAGCGTGTCAGCTCGCGTACGTCCCTGGCGCTCGCCGCCACTGCCGACCGCGCCCGCGCCACATCTAAGCGGCGCTGCCTCGACTGCGACGGCAGCGGCAAGGAGTGAGGGCGGATGGCGTACACGATCGACCGCTACCCCTGCGAGGAGTCACCGCGCCTCGGCGCGATGACCCTGCAACCGGCCCCGGAGTCCGTGCCCAGGGCCCGGCGATGGTTCCGAAAGTTCATCGCCCCGTACAACCCGGCCTGTTCGGTCGACGACTGCGTGTTGATGATCTCGGAACTGGTGACCAACGCCATCCGGTACGGGCGGGCGGATGAACCGTGGCTCGTGCGGGTGGAGTGGTTCCGTGAGGAGACCTCGCTTCGGGTCGACGTCCACAACCCCGGCTTTCCTGCGGGCGTGAGGCTTCGGCGTCCGGACGCCAACGACGCGCACGGGCGTGGGCTGCTCCTCGTCGACTCGATCGCCGCATCGTGGCACTCCGGGCCCAGTCGCTTCGGTGGGACGGTGGTCTCCTTCGTGATCGCCGATGCCTGGCCGTCGTGAGGAGGGGAACACCTTCCGTCGGTACTGCGGCGGCGGATTCGTCGCTAGTCTGGTTGACCAGTTGACTTGGCCAATCTCGACAGGCGGCGGCGTTCATGGCGTATGAAGTGGAGGCACCGAAGTATGTCCGCCTCGCTCAGACCATCCAGCAGCGCATCGAGGACGGCACGTATCCGCCCGGTACCCGCGTGCCCAGTGAGAACCAGCTGGTGCAGTCCTTCGGGATGTCCCGCCCGACCGTCGTCCGGGCGCTGGAACTGCTGAAGCGTGACGGCTGGCTCGAGTCCCGGCAGGGGTACGGCACGATCGTGCGCGGGCGGCCGGCGGGGGTCGAGCAGAAAGACCGCCGGGGGAGCGAAGCGCTCGCGCGTGACGAGTCCCGGACCGCGGGGCGGCTCGTCGAAGTCGGCCGGGTCTCCGTTCCGGCGCGCGTCGCCTCCGCGCTCGGGTTGCCGAAGCGGGCGAAGGTCCTCATGCGCCGGTTCCTGGTCGAGGAGGACGGCGAACCCGTCGAGCTGGTCTCGTCCTACTTCCCCGCCGGCCTGGTCGACGGGACCGAGCTGGAGAGCGCCGACCCCTTGAGCGGCGGTACCCGTGCTCACCTTGAGTCGCGGAAGAAGGTCCGCTTCGACCACGTGACGGAACGGGTCTCGGCTCGACTGCCCGAGCACGGGGAAGCGGAGCTTCTGGAGCTTCCGGAGGGCGTACCCGTTCTCAGCGTCCTGGTCGTCGCGTGCGACGCCTCCGGGCAGGCGCTGCAGGTCTCTGACGTGCTGTTGCCCGCCGATCGGCAGGAGCTGGAAGACACCTACCGCCTGAACTGAGCCCGGTCGGGGGCTAACCGTCCTCCCGGCCGGGAAGCGGTGCGCCCTCGAGGAATGCTCGGTAGGCGTCTGCGGCGGCATCCTCCACGGTGGGTCCCGTCGGTCCGTACCGCGTGTCACTCCGGTCGCGCTTCGGCCCGGAGATCCAGAACGCCTCATCGGTTCCGACGTCGTAGAAGTTGGCGTCGAACAAGCCGATGCCCGTCGCGCGCCGCAGCGTCCGTCCGTGGAAGTAGGCGGTCTTCCAGCTCTTGGAGAAGTCCACCCACCCGATCCACGAGGGTCCGCGGTCGGTGTCGTAGCCCGTTTTGAGCTGCACGAACATGATTCGGCGAGGCATGGCCCCAGCTTGGCCGGTCGTGCTCCTCCAGCAAACCGAGTTTGTGGAGCGACGCGAAGCCCCGACCGTTCTAGCTTGACAAGTCAACTTGGCATCTCTAATTTCGAACTTGCTAAGTCAACTTGTCAGGTGGCGAGTTGATCGACTCAGAAGGAGCAACCTCTGTGCGTGTGATCCGCGTTGACGCCTCGACCGCCACGATCCTGCTCACCGAAGCGCCGGCGCCGAAGGTGCGCGACCGGCAGACCGGTGAGATCGCCAAGGACGCCGTGAGCGGTGAGGCGCTGATGACCATCGGCGTCGTCTACATCGACGAGGGTGAGTCGTCGCTGATCCAGGTCACCATCCCCGAGAGCGGTGTGACGGACGGCCTGACCGTCGGCGCCCCGGTCTCCCTCCCCGGCCTTGTCGCCCGGCCCTGGCAGAGCGTGTTCAACGGACGCGAACGGCACGGCATCGCCTACCGGGCCACGGCCGTCATGCCCGGCGCGTTCCAGATGGCTCAGGCGGGCTGATCGGCGTGACCGACCTGGTGACGTTGGCCGAGCTGGGCGGACCGCTCGCTGCGATAGGCGGCGCGGCCTACGCCCGGCACGCCCGCCCGGCGGCGTACTGGTCCGCGGTCGGGCTGCCGCTCTCGGTGGCCCGGCTGGTGGCCTCGTACTCATCGACCATGGACGCGTGCGGGCTGACCGTCGAGCCGTCCCGCTGGCGGGCGCTGGCCGTCAGGGCCACCACCCGGCGGGAGATCCGGCCGGTTCCGCCGCGCCGCGGAGTGATCCGGCCCAACTCGACAGGCCTCCGCGTACGGCTGCGGCTCGCCCCCGGGCAGGAACCGGCGGACGTCGCCGCCTCGGCCGAACGACTGCGGCATGCCTGGGGTGTTCACGCCGTGTACGTGCGGGACGTCAAGCCCGGTGTCGTCGAACTCCGGCTCGTCGGCTACGACGTCTTGCGCAAGGTGCGGATGCCGCGCCGCGTCGACGGCGGGCTTCTGCGGGTGCCGGTGGCCCTGCGGGAGGACGCGACCGCGTTCGTCCGCGACTACCGCGCCGTACCGCACGAACTCGTCCTCGGCGCCACGCTGTCCGGCAAGTCCATGTACCTGCGCCACCTCGTCGCCGGCCTCGCGGCGCAACCCGTCGCCCTGGTCGGCATCGACTGCAAGCGCGGTGTCGAGCTGGCGCCCTTCGCCCCGCGGCTCTCCGCGCTGGCGACCGACCCGGACGAAGCGGCCGAGCTGCTGCCGGTCCTGGTCAAGGAAATGGAGGACCGATACGACCTGATCAAGGCCCGGCAGGGCATCGCGCCCGGCACCCCGGACGAGGAGATCACCTCGGACGTCTGGGGCCTGCCCGACGGTGAACGCCCGGTTCCCATCGTGCTGTTCGTCGACGAGGTGGCGGAACTCTTCCTCGTCGCCACCCGCAAGGACGAGGAGCGACGGGACGAGATGGTCACCCAGCTCATCCGCCTCGCCCAGCTCGGCCGCGCGGCCGGCATCTACCTCGAAGTGTGCGGACAGCGCTTCGGCGCCGAACTCGGCAAGGGCGCGACCATGCTCCGGGCCCAGCTCACCGGCCGGGTCTGTCACCGCGTGAACGATGAGGCCTCCGCCAAGATGGCGCTCGGCGACATCGCGCCCGAAGCGGTCGACGCGGCCTGTTCCATCGCCCCCGAACTGCCCGGCCTCGCCGTCGTCGGCGACACCTCCGGCGGCTGGTCCCGCATCCGCACCCCGTACCTGTCCCTCGCCGACGCTGCGGCCACCTGCCGGGAATCGGCGCACTTCGCCCCGGACGTACCGGCGCTCACGCCCTTCCGGCCGTACGCCCCGCCCGTGCCCACAGAGGCGTCCGGGACCGTGACCGTTGCCCACCCGGTGACCGAGTAGCCGCACGCCATCCCTCGGCCGGCGCGGCCGTACCGCGCCACGTCCCTACCCCGCCATGCCCGGAACCGGAAGGAGTGGCGCCGTGCGTTCCCTGCCCGTCCGCCTCGACGCCGTACTCGTCCAAGCCCTGATCGCCGCCGCGCTGTCCTTCGCCCACCTGCACGACCTGGCCGCAGCCGCCGGACAGGACGGCTGGAAGGCGTGGGCCTACCCGGTCTCCGTCGACCTGCTGTTGGTGGCGGCCTGGCGGCGACTGCGCTCCGGCGGGTCGAAGGCGGCCGGGTGGTGCTGGTTCCTCGTCGCGCTGACCGCGTCGCTCGGGGCCAACATCGCCACGGCCGGCCTGCTCGACCTGGACGCCGTACCCGCCTGGCTGCGGATCCTCGTCGCCGGATGGCCCGCGGTCGCCTTCCTCGGCGGCACGCTCCTCGCCCACGGCCCGACCGCCGAGTCTGAAGCGGTCCCGGCCCCGACCCCTGCCCCGGCGCCTGAGCGGCCCGCTGGCGAAGTGGCCCCCGAACCGGTGCCGCCGCCCGTCACCTCCGTTCCGTCGGCCCTCGTCACCCACGCCCGCAAGGTCGCCGACGAACACCGTGCCCGGACCGGAACCCCCATCGACACCCAGACCCTTCGTGCCCGGCTCGGCGTCCCCCTACCGATCGCCGAAGCCATCGCCGCCCAACTCACCTGAACCGGGAGCACTTCCGCCCATGCGTCCGTCCACGTTCCGCGCCCTCAACCGCGCCGCCGAGCTGACCCGTCAGAACCGCCTCACCGAAGCAATGCTCATCGCCGAACCCGTGATCATCACCGCCGACGAGTACGAGGGCGAGGAGATCCGGCGGTGGCTGCTCGACCACGTCGCCGACTTCACCGGCGAGAACCACCCCGACCCGAAGGAGCTGCCCTGATGCCCGCCAACCCGCGTTTCCGCCGGGTCGTGCGCATCGGACCCGTCCAGGTCGGCACGTACTACGACGGCCGGGGCCGCGAGAAGCACTCCGCCGTGTGCACGGCTCCGCGCTGCGGCTTCTCCGCCGACTACGACAGCCGCACCGCCGCCGAGCTGGCCGCCCGCACCCACCGCTGCCGCGCCCGCTGATCCGCTGAGGAGAACGCCGTGACCGTCTCGCTCCCGCTCGTCTTCGTCCTGGGTGTCATCGCCTGGGCCGCGATCAAGTTCCTCGGCGTCCGCCTCTGGGTCGCCGTCGTGATCGCCCTGTTCGGCTTCTGGCTCTCCCACACCTTCCTCGCCCCCGCCATCGAGACCGGCACCCGCACCGGCGTCGACGTCGTCGACGGCACCGACAAATGACCAGGAGGCCCGCCGTGCTGTTCCGCCCCCAGCTCCCCGACACCCCGCACCCGCCCACGACCCTCACCGCGCAGCACCAGGTGCAGGCGCCGGTCCCGTCCGTCGGCCGTCCGCTCACCCCCTACGTGGGTGCGGTCGTCGCGGTGGTGGTCGTCGGCATCGTCCTGACCGCGCTCCTGGCCGCCGTCGCCGTCACGGCCGTGTCCGTGGCCGTCGCCGCCGTGGTCCTGCGCTCCCTCGTCACCGGCGCCCCCAGGCGCTGACCGGCCACCGGGGCGGCAACAAGCCGCCAAGCATCCCGCCGCCCCGGGGCCGTCCCCTCCCGACCGCCGAAACAGTCGAAAGGAACTCCCATCATCACCCGGCAGACTCCGCCCCCGCTGGCGGAACTCTCCACACTGGCCTCCCTCGGCACCCTGCCCGAGCTGGCCCGCCAACTCTCCGGCTTGGGCGGCTGCACCCATCCCGTCCGCCTCGACGGCCACCGCACCGAATACGCCGTCGACACCTGTACGGGCGAGATCGGCAGCGTCCTGCACCACCTCGACTCGGCCACCCTGCCCGCCGGTCAGCTCCTGGTCCGCTGCAACAACCGCCGGGCCACCCGGTGCGCGGCCTGCGCCGAGACCTACCGCCGCGACACCTATCACCTGATCACCGCCGGACTGCGCGGTGGCAAGGGCATCCCCGATCAGGTCGCCACTCACCCCCGCGTCTTCGCCACCTTCACCGCACCCGGCTTCGGCCCGGTCCACAACCGCCGCACCGACGGCCGCCCCTGCCGCTGCGGCACCCACCACGACCAAGACGACGACACCCTCGGCACCCCGCTCGACCCCGACCGCTACGACTACGAAGCGGCCGTCCTCTGGAACGCGCACGCCGGGGCCCTGTGGCGGCGCTTCTCGATCTACCTCCGCCGGGAGGTCGCCAAGCGCGCCGGCCTCACCCAGCGCACCTTCCGCGACCACGCCCGCATCTCCTTCGCCAAGGTCGCCGAGTACCAGAAGCGCGGCGCCGTCCACTTCCACGCCGTCATCCGCCTCGACGGCCCGGACGGCGGCGACACCCCACTGCCCGCCTGGGCGACGGCCGAACTCCTCACCGACGCCATCCGCGCGGCCGCGACCGCCGCACGCGTCGACGGGCCGGTCATCGACGGCCGTGCCCACACCTTCGCCTTCGGCCGCCAACTCGACGTCCGTACGATCCGCTCGGCCGACTTCGACGACGGCCAAGAACTGACCGAGCGGGCCGTAGCGGCGTACATCGCCAAGTACGCCACCAAGGGCGCCGAGACAGCCACGGGCACCCTGGACCGGCCGATCCGCTTCCTCGCCGAGCTGGCACAGGCCCGGATCACCGAGCACGCCCGCCGTCTCATCCGCACCGCCTGGACCCTCGGCGCACGCAAGGACCTCGAACACCTCCGCCTGCGCGCTTGGGCCCACATGCTCGGCTTCCGCGGCCACTTCTCCACCAAGTCCCGCCGCTACTCCACCACCCTCGGCGCCCTCCGCACCGCCCGCGCCGACTGGCGACGAGCACAAGCCGCAACGACGGCCGTGCCCCAGGACGGCGACACGACCCTCGTCCTCGCCCACTGGGTGTTCGCCGGCACCGGCCTCAGCGCTGCCGAGACCTGGCTTGCCGCCTCCCTAGAACCCGCCCCCGGCACGGAAGGAGAACCGACCACATGAACGACCGCTACCTCTCCGTCGACCAGGTCGCCGAGCTGCTCGGCACCTCCGTCCGCTTCCCTCGGCGGCTCATCGAGGAACGGCGCATCCGCTACGTGAAGGTCGGCCGGCACGTGCGCATCCCGGAGAGCGCGGTGGCGGAGTTCATCGACTCGCACACGGTGCCGCCGTTGAGGCGTCCCCGTGCCCGCTACGGGAGGGCTGCCTGATGGCGAACGACAAGGGGCGGCGGCGCCGCTTCGGTGCGATCCGACGGCTTCCTTCCGGCCGGTACCAGGCGCGTTATCCGGGCCCGGACGGCGTCATGAGGCCGGCCCCTTTCACCTTCGAGACGATCGCCGACGCCGACGACTGGCTTGCCGAGAAACAGACGGAGATCCGCCGGGGAGACTGGCGGGACCCCGAAGCGGGTGCGGTGAGCTTCCGGGCCTACGCGGACAAGTGGGTGGAGGAACGCGAACTGGCTCCGCTCACGCGGGACCTGTACCGGTACCTCCTCGACAAGCACCTCACCGCCTTCGCCGATCTGGACCTGGACGAGATCACCGCCCCGCGCGTCCGCGAGTGGCGTGCCGAACGGCTGCGGGTCACGGGTGCCAAGACGATCACCGCCAAGGCGTACCGGCTCCTCAAGGCCGTCATGGAGACGGCCGTGGACGACGAGTTGATCCAGCGCAACCCGTGCCGGATCAAGGGCGCAGGCAAGGAGAAGGCGGCTGAGCGGCGCATCGCCACCGTCGCCCAGGTGGACGCGCTCGCCGAAGCGGTGGGGATGCGATGGCGGCTGATGGTCTACCTCGGCGCCTACGGTCCGATGCGGCCGGAGGAACTGGCGGGCCTTCGCCGCCGTGACGTCGACCTCGACAACCTCCGCGTCCGCGTACGCCTCGCAGAGCCGGAACGGATGAACGGGCGACGCGTCCAGGGCGACACCAAGTCGGAGGCCGGGACCCGGACTGTGATCCTTCCCGCATTCCTCCACCGGGAGCTCCGCTGGCACCTTGAGTCGTTTGCGGAGCCGGGGCCCGACGGGCTTCTCTTCGTGGGGGAGAAGGGTGCTCCCTTCCGGCGTAGCACTTTCGGGCGACGGTGGCGGAAGGCGCGGGAAGTCGTCGGCATGCCAGAGGGCTTCCGGTTCTACGACCTCCGCCACACGGGGCACACCTTGTCCACCCGTTCCGGTGCGACGCTCAAGGACACGATGGTCCGCGCCGGCCAGTCCTCCGAGAAGGCCGCGCTGATCTATCAGCACTCCGACGACGACCGACAGCAGGAGGTCGCAGCCGGCCTCGACGCCACCGTGCGGAAGGCGCGGGCCGCCGCGGCCGGGAGAGCGCCGGACAAGCCTTCTGGCACGAATCTGGCACGCGGCGAGTGATCGCCGAGCACAGCAAAAAGGCCCGGGTCGATGACCTGGGCCTTCTTCGTGGAGCGGGTGACGAGAATCGAACTCGCGCTCTCAGCTTGGGAAGCTGATGTTCTACCATTAAACTACACCCGCGTAAGACGCCGGTCGGGCCGGTGTCTGATCGCGCGGTCACTCTACCTCATTCCCGGCCCCCGGCGCTGAAGCCCTGGGGGCCGAGTGTGTTTCGAGGGGTGGGATCCGGGTGTCCCGGGCGGGAGTTGGGGCATACGGTAGGGCGGTCGCGGAGGGTCCCGGCGTGGACGGAGTGCCGCCTGGAGGGTCGTCTCGCTCCTCCCGTAATGTGGCTTTCGTCGTCCGGCGAGCAGCAGCCGGACGCGGCTCTTGGGGAAGGGACTCGACGACTTGATGGATCACACCGTCGTCCGTTGTGCCGATGGGCACGTGTTCAGCACCGCTTCGTTCCCGATGCAGCAGGCCGAGCGGCTCGGTCCCGGACGGCTCGTCCGGTGTCCTCGGTGCGCCCGGCTCCGCAGTGTGGTGCCGGTGACCTTCGAGAAGCGGTAGCGGCGCGAAGCGGTAGCGGCGAGCTGCAGGAGCAGCGAGCGGCACCAGTGGCAGCAGCAGCCTGGCGCGCGGAATCGTCCTGATGACGGCCGGTCCGCGCGCCTTGCGTATCCTCAGGGCGTGCTTCTCTCTGACAAGGACATCCGGGCCGAGATCGACGCCGGACGGGTACGGATCGATCCCTACGACGAATCCATGGTGCAGCCGTCCAGCGTCGACGTGCGCCTCGACCGCTACTTCCGGGTGTTCGAGAACCACCGGTACCCGCACATCGACCCCTCGGTCGAGCAGGCGGACCTCACGCGGCTGGTGGAGCCGGAGGGGGACGAGCCGTTCATCCTGCATCCCGGGGAGTTCGTCCTGGCCTCCACCTACGAGGTCATCACGCTCCCCGACGATCTCGCCTCCCGGCTCGAGGGCAAGAGTTCGCTCGGCCGGCTCGGGCTCGTCACGCACTCGACCGCCGGTTTCATCGACCCCGGCTTCTCCGGGCACGTCACCCTCGAGCTGTCCAACCTCGCCACCCTGCCCATCAAGCTGTGGCCGGGCATGAAGATCGGGCAGCTGTGCATGTTCCGGCTCAGCTCGCCCGCCGAGCACCCCTACGGCAGTGAGCGGTACGGGTCCCGGTACCAGGGGCAGCGCGGACCGACCGCCTCCCGCTCCTTCCTCAACTTCCACCGGACCCGGGTGTGAGCGGCGCATGAGCGACGTACGGGAGAACCTCAGCTACGAGCGGTTCGGCGTCGCCGTCCGTGAACTCGCCCAGACCATCGTCGACGACGGCTACGAGCCCGACATCGTGCTCAGCATCGCCCGCGGCGGGGTGTTCGTCGCCGGCGGCCTCGCGTACGCCCTCGACTGCAAGAACCTCCACCTGGTGAACGTCGAGTTCTACACCGGCGTGGGCACCACCCTCGAGATGCCCGTCATGCTCGCGCCCGTGCCCAACGCGATCGACTTCTCCGACAAGAAGGTCCTGATCACCGACGACGTCGCCGACACCGGCAAGACCCTCAAGCTGGTGCGGGACTTCTGCCTCGACGCCGTCGCCGAGGTCCGCAGCGCGGTGATCTACGAGAAGTCCCACTCCCTCGTGAAGTGCGAGTACGTCTGGAAGCGCACCGACGACTGGATCAACTTCCCGTGGAGCGTCCTGCCCGTCGTCCGCAGGTCGGGGGAGCCGGTCACTCCGTCCAGGGAAGCCCTCTGACCTGAGCCGGGAGCGCCGACGGCCGGGACCACCGCGCGGTGGTCCCGGCCGTTCGCCTTTTCCGGTCGCTCCCTCTCGCCCGGACCTGTCCGAGGGGCCGGGGGGGCGGGGGCTGCGGTCCGCCGGATGTCCCGAGGGTGCGTCCGCTCACGAGTTGGGCCTTCGGCGCAACCCGTTCGCAGCACGCCGCTAACATGTTCGAACTCGCGATGAACGCCCCTGTCGCCCTTCCTCCACCGGAAGACCATGCCGTCCGGCGTGTTGATCACCTCGGCCAGTCGAAAACTACTAAATCGGTCAAACAATTGATACCTATAGCATCGCGGGTGTTTTCGCGAATACAAGGCAGACCCGATTTCTCCGGGTGGCGTCGGCCCCGGACGATACTGTGGGCCGCGGGAACGACCGTGGCCCTCGGATTCCTCGTCGCGCTGGAACTCGTGGCGCGTCGTCTCGGTCTGCCGGGGCCGATGACCACGCAGGCGCGGGAAGTGGTCTTCCCGCCCAAGTCGGGTGGCCTGCTGTACGCCTCGATGGCGTTGATGATGGTGGTGCTCACCTGGCGGCAGCGGCTGATCGCCCTCGGCGCCGCGATCGGTGTCGACCTTGTCTTCGTGTCGGTCCGGTGGGCGGCCGGCGTCGAGGTGACCGAAGGCCACCCCTTCGGCAACGGCGCCCTGTGGGTGACCCTCGGCTGCGCGGTCTTCGCCGTCACGCGCCGCACCGGCCCGGAACGCGTCCTGCTGCTGAAGGGTGCCGGGCTGGCCCTGCTGCTGATGGCCGGCCGCAAGACCGGTGACACCTGGCTGCTCATCACCTCGAAGACCCGCCCCCTCGTGCTCGACCAGTACGTGGCGACCGCCGACCACGCGCTGGGCAACCCCTCGTGGCTGGTCGGCCGGGTCGTGGAGGCCAGTGGCCCGATCGGATTCAACTTCCTCGACTTCGTCTACGGCCAGCTCGCGGTCGCCGCGGTCGTCGTCGCGCTGTACCAACTGCGCAACGTGGCGGTCGAGCGCCGCTTCCCGCGCCACCACCTGGTGCGCACCTTTTTGGTGATCGGCCTGATCGGCCCGGCCTTCTACATGATCTACCCGGTGGTCGGGCCGATCTTCGCCTACGGCACGGGCGCCGAGCACTGGGCGGACGTCAGCCTGTGGGCGCCGGACATGCCGCCCAGCAAGCCCTGGGCCGTGGCCGACCTGTGGCCGCGGACACCGCCGCCGCTCCAGCCCCCGCACCTCATGTCCTTCGACGAAATCACCCCGCGCAACTGCATGCCCAGCCTGCACACGGCGTGGGCCACCGCGATCTTCATCCATTCCCGGAAGGGCCCGCGCCTCCTGCGGTACGCGGGCGCTTTCTGGCTGGTCGCCACCCTCTGCGCGACGCTGGGATTCGGCTACCACTACGGCGCCGACCTCATCGCCGGAGTGGTGTTCACCCTCACCATCGAGGCGGCTCTGCGCGCGTTCGACCAGGGCTGGGACCGGTCGGGGCTCCGGCTGGCCGCTTACGGCGCGACGGTCTTCACCGCGCTCCTGGTGTCGTACCGCTGCCTGCCGTCGGAGATGGCCGGGCACCCGTGGGTGTTCGGGCCGCTTCTCCTGCTGGCGACGGGCTCGGTGGTCCACGGCTATGTGCGGACGACCGCGCGGTGGGAACCGAAGGCCGCGCCGGCGCCGGAACCCGAACCGCAAGCCGAGCTGATCGTCTGACTCCTGCCGCCCCGGACGGCGCCCACCCCCGCGGAACCGGAAAGGCCCCGCTGAAGGGCCCCGCTGAAAGGCCCCGGTAACCGGAAAGGCCCCCGGTGTCCGGGGGCCTTCTCCGTGTCGGTGCCGGTCGGTGCCGTCCGTCAGAACGTGCCCAGCTTCACGATCGACAGGATGGCGACCAACTGGATCGCCGACGCGCCCAGGGCCTTCGGCCAGGGCAGGTCGTGGGAGCGCCTCACCATGAGGGTGAGGAGGGCGCCGGCGGCGACCCAGGTGGCCCATCCCAGCAGCTGCACGAACGACGCGTCGCCGCCCAGGAACATGGCGAAGACCAGGCGCGGGGCGTCCGTGAGGGACATGATCAGCATGGAGAGGCCGACCGTGGGCTGCCAGGCGCCGTCGCCGCCGAGCTGACGGGCCAGGGTGTGGGTGACGACGCCCAGGATGAAGGAGCTGATCACCATCGCCACGGCCGTCGTCAGGACGATCGGGATCGCGTTGGACAGTGTCGCGTTGATCGTGTCCGTACGGGTGTCGTCGAAGCCGAACACCGCGAGCAGGCCGTAGAGGAAGGTGACGACGAGGGCGGGGCCCCACAGCGTGTAGTCCCGCATCCGCAGGAAGGTCTGGTCGGGGGACAGCACGACGCCCCGCAGGAGCTGCTTCCAGGGCAGGCGCGGGCCGGTCGGGCCGGCCGGGGCCGCGGCGCCCGCGTGGTACGTCTCGCCCTGGTTGTACTGCTGGTGGTCGTCGATCGAGAACGCCTGGGTGTGTCCCGGGTTGTTCGCGGCGTACGGGTCGTGCGGGGGCGCGCCGTAGTGGTCGCCGCCGCCGAAGTACTCCGGCTCGCCGCCGCCCTGGCCGCCGCCGTTCGACGGGGGCCACTGCTGGCCTCCACCGCCGCCGTACTGCGGCCGCTGCTGCGGCGGGTACGGCTGCTGCGCAGGCGAGTAGCCGTGCGGAGACGGCCCCGGGGGCGTCTGCCGCCCGCGGGGAGGGTCATGGGGTCGCGCTTGCGGGGCGCGGCCGTCCCGGCCGCCACGTCCGATCCTGAATCCAGCCACGTCATCGAACGTACCTGCTCCCGGAGAGTGACGTGCGGGGCCCGGCCCTCCCAAGGCGGCATTGCGGCCGACCTGTGACATCCCCTAAGGGGAGTCCCGTACGACCGTCCGGGGGTTCGCGGGGCGGGCATCGGCACCGGCGGCCCGGGACGCGGGGTACGGCCGTGGGGACGACGGCGCCCCCCGTCCACGGTGGACGGGGGGCGCCGCAAGGTACCGTCGCCGGCGGTCACTTCACCGGCTGGGGCTCCGGCTCGGTCTCCGACTCGGCCGAGCCCGCGGGGGGTTCGTCGTCGACCGGGGTCTTCACGGAGTCGAGGAGGAGCTGGGCGACGTCCACGACCTGGACGGACTCCTTGGCCTTGCCCTCGTTCTTCTTGCCGTTCACGGAGTCCGTGAGCATGACGAGGCAGAACGGGCAGGCGGTGGAGACGATGTCGGGGTTCAGGGACAGGGCCTCGTCGACGCGCTCGTTGTTGATGCGCTTGCCGATCCGCTCCTCCATCCACATCCGCGCGCCGCCGGCGCCGCAGCAGAAGCCGCGTTCCTTGTGGCGGTGCATCTCCTGCTGGCGCAGTCCGGGCACCGCGGTCATGATCTCCCGCGGCGGCGAGTAGATCTTGTTGTGGCGGCCCAGGTAGCACGGGTCGTGGTAGGTGATGAGGCCGTCGACCGGGGTCACCGGGATCAGCTTGCCCTCGTCGACGAGGTGCTGGAGCAGCTGGGTGTGGTGGATGACCTCGTAGTCGCCGCCGAGCTGCGGGTACTCGTTGCCGAGGGTGTTGAGGCAGTGCGGGCAGGTGGCGACGATCTTCTTCGCCGACCTCGGCTTGCGGGAGGCCTCGGTGACCTTGCCCTCGTCGTCCGTCTCCTCGCCGAACGCCATGTTCAGCGCCATGACGTTCTCCATGCCGAGCTCCTGGAACAGGGGCTCGTTGCCGAGGCGGCGGGCGGAGTCACCGGTGCACTTCTCGTCGCCGCCCATGATCGCGAACTTGACGCCCGCGATGTGGAGGAGTTCGGCGAAGGCCTTGGTGGTCTTCTTGGCGCGGTCCTCGAGGGCGCCGGCGCAGCCGACCCAGTACAGGTACTCGACCTCGGAGAGGTCCTCGATGTCCTTGCCGACGACCGGCACCTCGAAGTCGACTTCCTTCGTCCACTCCAGGCGCTGCTTCTTGGCCAGGCCCCAGGGGTTGCCCTTCTTCTCCAGGTTCTTGAGCATCGTGCCCGCCTCGGACGGGAACGACGACTCGATCATGACCTGGTAGCGGCGCATGTCGACGATGTGGTCGACGTGCTCGATGTCGACCGGGCACTGCTCGACGCAGGCGCCGCAGGTGGTGCAGGACCACAGGACGTCCGGGTCGATGACGCCGTTCTCCTCGGCGGTGCCGATGAGGGGGCGTTCGGCCTCGGCGAGCGCGGCGGAGGGGACGTCCTTGAGCTGCTCCTCGGACGCCTTCTCCTCGCCCTCCATGGTCTTGCCGCCACCCGCGAGCAGGTAGGGGGCCTTGGCGTGCGCGTGGTCGCGCAGCGACATGATCAGCAGCTTCGGGGAGAGCGGCTTGCCGGTGTTCCAGGCGGGGCACTGCGACTGGCAGCGCCCGCACTCGGTGCAGGTGGAGAAGTCCAGCAGGCCCTTCCAGGAGAACTGCTCGACCTGGGAGACGCCGAAGACGTCGTCGTCGCCGGGGTCGGCGAAGTCGATCGGCTTGCCGCCGGAGGTCATCGGCTGGAGGGCGCCGAGGGCGGTGCCGCCGGTGGCCTCGCGCTTGAACCAGATGTTGGGGAAGGCGAGGAAGCGGTGCCAGGCGACACCCATGTTGGTGTTCAGCGAGACGACGATCATCCAGACGAAGGACGTCCCGATCTTGATCATCGCGGTGAGGTAGACGAGGTTCTGCAGCGCGCCGACCGACAGGCCCTTGAAGGCGAGCACCAGCGGGTACGAGGCGAAGTACGACGCTTCGTAGTGGTCCACGTGGTGGAGCGCGCCCTCGAGGCCGCGCAGCACGTAGATGGCGAGGCCGATGGTGAGGATGACGTACTCGACGAAGTACGCCTGACCTGACTTGGAGCCCGCGAAGCGGGACTTGCGGCCGGGCCGCGACGGCAGGCTCAGCAGGCGGATCACGATGAGCACGGCGATGCCCAGGATCGTCATCACGCCGATGAACTCGATGTACATCTCGAACGGCAGGAACGTGCCGATCAGCGGCAGCGTCCAGTCGGCCTGGAAGAGCTGGCCGAACGCCTGCGCCAGGGTGGGCGGCAGCGTCAGGAAGCCGACGGCCACGAACCAGTGGGCGATGCCGACGATGCCCCAGCGGTTCATGCGCGTGTGGCCGAGGAACTCGCGGACGAGTGTCACGCTGCGCTGGTAGGGGTTGTCGGTCCGGGTGCCGGCCGGGACCGGCTGGCCCAGCTTGAAGTACCGGACGAACTGGCCGATGGCGCGGGCGAGCAGGGCGACGCCGACCACGGTCAGGGCCAGCGACACGATGATCGCGGCGAGTTGCATGGGGGCTCCTCGGGCCTGCGAGGTTTGCGGGGTTTCGTCGGCGGCGCCGACATTACTAAGCGGTAACTTATGCAGTCCGTCTGAGAGTACCCCTATCCTCCGCCGCACTGTAGTCGGGCACGGGGTGATCTGGATCGCTGAGGGTCACCTCAGGTCCGGTGCGGGAGCGGCGCGGGGGGCCGATCCGAGGGGCGCGTGGAGGCGGTTCGGCGGGCGGCTCGGGAGGTGGCTCGGGGGCGGGGGAAATCTGATCGTGTTATTCGTACCAAATGGATACATTTATGACTAATTTATAGCCGTGCTCTACGGGATCGCCGCCGCCACCGCCGCCCTGCTCCTCGCCGCCGTCCTCGCCGCGCTGCTGCGCGCCCCCGCCCTGAGACTCGGACTGCTCGACCGGCGACAGCGGCAGCGACGCGTGCCGCTGTCCGGGGGCGCGGCCGTCGTGCTCGCCACCTGCGGGGTCGCCGTCACCGGCGACCGCACCGGCCTCGCGCCGCTCGGTGAGGGGATGGGCGCGCTGCTCGCCGCCGGGGCGGGCGTCGCCGCCCTCGGGCTGGTGGCGGACGCCTGGCGGCTGAAGACCCGGTTCCTCCTCGCCGGTACGGCCGTGGCGGCGGCGTTCGTCGTCCCGTACGCCGACACCGGTGTGCCCGCCGGCATCGCCGCCGTCGGCTGGATCGCCTGCGTCGCCCTCGCCTTCCGGGCGCTCGACCACGCCGAAGGGGTGGGCGGCACCGTCGGGGTCGTCACCGCCTTCGGGGTGGCCGCCTGCGCCGCGGCCGAGGTGATGGACGGTCTGGCGGTGCTGCTGAGCGTGCTCGCCGCCGCGCTGACCGGCTTCCTCATGCACAACTGGCCCCCCGCGCGCGTGGCGCTCGGCGGCTGCGGCGCCCTGTTCACCGGTTTCCTGCTCGCCGCGGCGGCCGTCACCACGCGCGCGGGGCAGGACGCGGCCACCGGGGCGGGGGTGCTGTTCGCGCTCACCGCGGTCGCCGTGGCCGACGTCGCCCTCGTCGTGCTGGCCCGGCGCACGGCCGGGCGCCCGCTGCTGCGCCGCGGCCCCGACCACCTCGCCCACCGGCTGCGCCGGCTCGGCCTGACTCCGGCGGGGGCGGCGGTGGCCGTCGGCGCGGCCGCCTTCCCGGGGGTGCTGGTGGGGACGCTGGTGCACACCGGGGTGCTGGGAGCGCCGGCCGTGCTCTGGGTCGCGGGCGGCGTGCTCGTCGTCGTCCTCGTGCTGTGGCGCGTACGCGCGCGCGTGCCGGGGCAGGGGCGCGGCGGCCCCGAGACGCGTGCGGGCCGGGGTGTCCGCGTGCGTCAGGACCCGTCCCCGCGTCACCGTCAGCGCCCCCGGCGTCAACCCGCTTCCCTGGTGCAGCCCCCTCGGGAGTCGGCGGAATCACCCCTGCGGGCATCTCGCCGCATCGCATCGCCGCAGGTCGGCGGCTCCTTGCGTGTAAGGAACGGATAAGACTTGAGTCCGGCTGACTCATGTCTGTTGACCCAGCGGTGAGCGTCGTGCACACTTGAGCCTGTTCCACTCAAGTCAGCTGGAGGAAGATCACCATGGCACGTGCGGTCGGCATCGACCTGGGCACAACCAACTCCGTCGTCAGCGTTCTGGAGGGCGGCGAGCCCACCGTCATCACCAACGCCGAGGGTGCCAGGACCACGCCGTCCGTCGTCGCCTTCGCCAAGAACGGCGAGGTGCTGGTCGGCGAGGTGGCCAAGCGCCAGGCGGTCACGAACGTGGACCGGACCATCCGCTCGGTGAAGCGCCACATGGGCACCGACTGGAAGATCGAGCTCGACGGGAAGCAGTTCAACCCGCAGCAGATGAGCGCGTTCATCCTGCAGAAGCTGAAGCGGGACGCCGAGGCGTACCTGGGCGAGAAGGTGACCGACGCGGTCATCACCGTCCCGGCGTACTTCAACGACTCCGAGCGCCAGGCGACGAAGGAAGCCGGTGAGATCGCCGGTCTCAACGTCCTCCGCATCGTCAACGAGCCCACCGCGGCCGCGCTCGCGTACGGCCTCGACAAGGACGACCAGACGATCCTCGTCTTCGACCTCGGTGGCGGCACCTTCGACGTGTCCCTCCTGGAGATCGGTGACGGCGTCGTCGAGGTGAAGGCCACCAACGGCGACAACCACCTCGGTGGTGACGACTGGGACCAGCGCGTCGTCGACTACCTGGTGCAGCAGTTCAAGTCCGGTCACGGCGTGGACCTCGCCAAGGACAAGATGGCCCTCCAGCGCCTCCGCGAGGCCGCCGAGAAGGCCAAGATCGAGCTGTCCTCGTCCACCGAGACCTCGATCAACCTGCCGTACATCACGGCGTCCGCCGAGGGCCCGCTGCACCTGGACGAGAAGCTCACGCGCGCCCAGTTCCAGCAGCTGACCGCCGACCTGCTGGAGCGCTGCAAGACGCCGTTCCACAACGTCATCAAGGACGCCGGCATCGCCCTCTCCGAGATCGACCACGTCGTTCTCGTCGGTGGCTCCACGCGTATGCCCGCCGTCGCCGAGCTGGTCAAGGAACTGACCGGCGGCAAGGACGCCAACAAGGGTGTGAACCCGGACGAGGTCGTCGCCATCGGCGCCTCGCTCCAGGCCGGTGTCCTCAAGGGCGAGGTCAAGGACGTCCTGCTCCTCGACGTCACCCCGCTGTCCCTCGGCATCGAGACCAAGGGCGGCATCATGACCAAGCTCATCGAGCGGAACACGACGATCCCGACCAAGCGGTCCGAGATCTTCACCACCGCCGAGGACAACCAGCCCTCCGTGCAGATCCAGGTCTACCAGGGCGAGCGCGAGATCGCGGCGTACAACAAGAAGCTCGGGATGTTCGAGCTGACCGGTCTGCCGCCGGCCCCGCGTGGCGTCCCGCAGATCGAGGTCTCCTTCGACATCGACGCCAACGGCATCATGCACGTGACGGCGAAGGACCTCGGCACCGGCAAGGAGCAGAAGATGACCGTCACCGGCGGCTCCTCGCTGCCGAAGGACGAGGTCGACCGCATGCGCCAGGAGGCCGAGCAGTACGCGGACGAGGACCACCGCCGCCGCGAGGCCGCCGAGGCCCGCAACCAGGGCGAGCAGCTCGTCTACCAGACGGAGAAGTTCCTCAAGGACAACGAGGACAAGGTCCCGGGCGAGATCAAGACCGAGGTCGAGGGCGCGATCGGCGAGCTGAAGGAAGCCCTCAAGGGCGAGGACACCGCCGAGATCCGCACCGCCACCGAGAAGGTCGCGGCCGTCTCCCAGAAGCTGGGCCAGGCCATGTACGCCGACGCCCAGGCCGCTCAGGCCGCCGGTGGCGAGGCTCCGGGCGCCGGCGCCAAGGCCGCCGACGACGACGTGGTGGACGCCGAGATCGTGGACGACGAGCGCAAGGACGGTGCCGCGTGACGGAGGAGACCCCGGGCTTCGAGGAGAAGCCCGACGTCCCCTCCGGCGCCACCCCTGAAGACGCCGAGCCGCAGGCCGACTCCTCCTCCGCCGCGGCGGAGGAGTCGGCCCCGGCCGGGGACGCGAACCAGACAGTGGCACTGGTGGCCCAGCTGGACCAGGCCCGCAAGGCGCTCGACGAGCGCACGGCGGACCTCCAGCGCCTCCAGGCCGAGTTCCAGAACTACCGCCGCCGGGTCGAGCGGGACCGGATCGCGGTCAAGGAGATCGCCGTCGCGAACCTCCTGACCGAACTCCTGCCCGTGCTCGACGACATCGGCCGCGCGCGGGAACACGGCGAACTCGTCGGCGGGTTCAAGTCCGTCGCCGAGTCGCTGGAGACCGTGGCGGCGAAGATGGGCCTCCAGCAGTTCGGCAAGGAGGGCGAGCCCTTCGACCCGACGATCCACGAGGCCCTGATGCACAGTTACGCCCCGGACGTCACCGAGACGACGTGCGTGGCGATTCTCCAGCCCGGGTACCGGATCGGCGAACGCACCATCCGTCCCGCGCGGGTGGCGGTCGCCGAGCCCCAGCCGGGCGCGCAGGCCGCCAAGGGCGACGAGGCGGAGGCCGGCGACGACAAGGAGAGCGGTGGCCCGGACGAGGGCTGAGCTTGACGAGCGGATGAGGAAGGAGGGACGTCGGGGATGAGCACCAAGGACTTCATCGAGAAGGACTACTACAAGGTCCTCGGCGTCCCCAAGGACGCCACCGAGGCCGAGATCAAGAAGGCGTACCGGAAGCTCGCCCGCGAGTTCCACCCGGACGCCAACAAGGGCAACGCCAAGGCCGAGGAGCGCTTCAAGGAGATCTCCGAGGCGAACGACATCCTCGGCGACCCCAAGAAGCGCAAGGAGTACGACGAGGCACGCGCCCTCTTCGGCAACGGCGGCTTCCGCCCGGGGCCGGGCGCGGGCGGCGGCTCCTTCAACTTCGACCTGGGCGACCTCTTCGGCGGCGCCCAGGGCGGCGGTGGCGCGGCCGGCGGCTTCGGCGGCGGACTCGGCGACGTCTTCGGGGGCCTGTTCAACCGCGGCGGCGCGGGTACGGGCACCCGTACCCAGCCCCGGCGCGGCCAGGACATCGACACCGAGGTCACCCTGACCTTCACGGAGGCCATCGAGGGCGCGACGGTCCCGCTGCGCATGTCCTCGCAGTCCCCCTGCAAGGCCTGCTCCGGCACCGGCGACAAGAACGGCACGCCGCGCGTGTGCCCGACCTGCGTCGGCACCGGCCAGGTGGCGCGGGGCTCGGGCGGCGGGTTCTCGCTGACCGACCCCTGCCCGGACTGCAAGGGCCGCGGCCTGATCGCCGAGCACCCCTGCCTGGACTGCAAGGGCAGCGGCCGCGCCAAGTCCTCCCGCACCATGCAGGTCCGCATCCCGGCGGGCGTCACCGACGGGCAGCGCATCCGGCTGCGCGGCAAGGGAGCGCCCGGTGAGCGCGGCGGACCGGCCGGCGATCTGTACGTGCTCGTCCACGTCGGCGCGCACCCGGTCTTCGGCCGCAAGGACGACAACCTCACGGTGACCGTGCCGGTGACGTTCACGGAGGCCGCCCTCGGCGGGGAGATCAGGGTGCCCACGCTGGGCGGCCCGTCGCTCACGCTGAAGCTGCCGCCCGGCACGCCCAACGGGCGCACCATGCGGGCGCGCGGCAAGGGCGCGGTCCGCAAGGACGGCACCCGCGGCGATCTGCTGGTCACCGTGGAGGTGAGTGTTCCGAAGGACCTCTCGGGGAAGGCTCGGGACGCACTGGAGGCGTATCGCGAGGCGACCGCGGGAGAGGATCCGCGGGAGGAGCTGTTCGAGGCAGCGAAGGGAGCTTGAGAGTGATGGACGGCCGTCGGCGCAATCCGTACGAACTGACCCAGGAGACCCCGGTCTACGTCATTTCGGTGGCGGCTCAGCTCTCCGGCCTGCACCCGCAGACCCTGCGCCAGTACGACCGCCTGGGACTGGTGTCCCCGGACCGCACCGCCGGCCGGGGCCGCCGCTACTCGGCCCGCGACATCGAACTGCTGCGCACCGTCCAGCAGTTGTCGCAGGACGAGGGCATCAACCTGGCGGGCATCAAGCGGATCATCGAGCTCGAGAACCAGGTGGTGGCCCTCCAGTCCCGGATAGCGGAGCTGGAGGACGCCCTCGACGGCGCGGCGGCGACCATGCGGCAGCGCGAGGCCGCCGTGCACGCCTCCTACCGGCGCGACCTGGTGCCGTACCAGGAGGTCCAGCAGACCAGCGCCCTGGTCGTGTGGCGGCCGAAGCGGCAGCAGTCCGCGGACTGACGGGGCGACAGCACGCCCGAGGGGCCCGGAGGACGATTCCTCCGGGCCCCTTCGCGTCTTCCGGGCTCCTTCGCGCGCTGTCCCGGGGCTCCTTCGCGCGCTGTCCCGGCGGGCACCGGACGCCGTTCCGCACGGGGCCGGGTGTCGTACGCGCGGGGTGCCGCGCCGTCGGACGCGTGGGTCCCGGAGCCGGTGCCGGCCGGGGCTGGCCGACTTCGTGCGGTCCTCTGTTCGGAGCGGACGGCCGGGCGGTCCGCCGTGATGACGTTCCGTGAGGGGCGGAGGGGGGCTGTGCGGTCGTTCGCGGATGTGTCGACTCGTGTCGAGTGAAGGGTCCGTAAAGGGGTTTTGGAGGGTTTCCGTCCCGTCTCCATGTGTCTTCACGCGCTAAGCGGAGTGTGATGTTGTCACTTCGTTAAGTAGTACGGCTTGACGCCGACGGGCGCCGCCGCGTTGGCTTTTGAGCCACCTGGGTCAACATGTCGCACCCATGTCCGGAACGCACCTGAAGTGAGCCCTCGAATGCGTCGTATCGCCATAGCCGTGGCTGCCTCCACGATGTCCCTCTCGCTCGCGGGATGCGGGATGCTGAGCGCGACGGAGGACAGCGGCGAAGCGACGCCGACGAAGAGCAACGACATCACCGTCGGCGTGCTGATGCCGGAGAAGACGAACACCCGTTACGAGGAGTTCGACTACCCCATCATCAAGGCGAAGGTCGCCTCGCTCACCGGCAACAAGGGCAAGACGGAGTACGCCAACGCGGCCGCGAAGAGCGAGACGCAGGTGTCCCAGATGGAGCGGATGATCGACGAGAAGATCGACATCATCCTGCTCGACGCCGTCGACTCGCACGCCATCGCGGACACCGTGCAGAAGGCCAAGGACGCCGGCATCCCGGTCATCGCCTACGACCGGCTGGCCGAGGGGCCGATCGACGCGTACGTCTCCTTCGACAACGAGCTGGTCGGCCAGGTGCAGGGCCGCACCCTGGTCGAGGCGATCGACACGCCCAGCACCGCCGACAAGATCGTCATGATGAACGGCTCGCCGACCGACCCGAACGCCAAGCAGTTCAAGGCCGGCGCGATGTCGGAGCTGAGCGGCCGGGTGACGATCTCCGAGTCCTTCGACACCAAGGACTGGAGCCCGGAGATCGCCGAGTCCAACATGGCCGAGGCGATCGGGAAGATCGGCAAGGGCAACATCGCGGCCGTCTACTCCGCCAACGACGCCATGGCCGGCGGCATCATCAAGGCCCTGCGCGCCGCGGGCGTCGAGGAGCTGCCGCCGATCACCGGCCAGGACGCGGAGCTGCCCGCGGTGCAGCGGATCCTCGGCGGTGAGCAGTACATGAGCGTGTACAAGCCCTACCCGCAGATGGCGGAGGCGGCCGCGGAGATGGCCGTCGCCAAGGTCCAGGGCCGCGACATCGAGTTCGACGCCCTGACCCGCGACAAGGTCGACAGCCCCACCGACAAGGACATCCCGGCCCAGCTGGTCACCGTGGTGGCGCTGACGAAGAAGAACATCAAGGAGACCGTCATCGCGGACGGCATCTACAAGCCGTCCGACATCTGCACCGCCAAGTACGCGGCCGCCTGCCAGGCCCTCAACCTGAACTGAGCGGCGCGGGCCGGTAGGGGCGGCGGCGCCGGGCCGGCGCTCGCCGTCCGTGGGGCGAGGTACCGAGCGGGCCCCCGGGGCGCCGCCGGCGTCGGCGTACGCCGCACGGCGCCGCTCTCGCGTTGCGCCCGGCGGGAGCCGCCACGCCGAGCCGCTCGGTCACGGTCGCGCGGGCGGAGCCGGTCCACGCCCCGTGGCGCGGACGAGGCAGGGGGCGGACGCCGTCGCGCACGGCCGGAGCGGGCGCTGCTCGGCGGCACGGAGCCGGGCCGGGCCCGCTCGGCCGCCGGTGCCGGTCCCGCGGTCCCCGGCCCCCACCCCGCACCGGTACGGGCGACCTGAGGTCGTCGGCCCGGCCACGGCTCTCGCCCCTCCTGCAGCCGTACACCCTCCTGAGGCCACCGGAGTGGGTGCCTGCCCGCGCTCGGCCCGTACCGGGCCGTCGGCGGTCGCCCAGGAGCCCAGCGCCGCCCGGCCCGGACCGGCCCGGCCCGGTGCCACCGTGCAGGGCGCTGCCCGCCCACAGCCCGCACCGCCCGGTCCCTCCGAGGCGCTGTCGGCGCGCACCGCGGCAGGAGCGCCACCCGGGCCCCTGGGCGCCGGTCAGGCCCACCTTCAGCGGCCCGGACCCGCCGGGCTGCCCCTTCGCCGTACGCCCCCTTCAAAGCCGTCGAGGCCCCAGCCCCCGGCGCGAGGACCCGGGCGCCCGGGCGGGGGGCCCGCGTCCGCGACGGCGTCCGTCACGTCCGGGCCGGTGGCCGCGAGGGCCATCGGGGGCGTCCCGGTGGCGCTGTTGCGCCGTCGCCCCGTTCGCCCGCGCGGGAGCCGGTACGGCGGCCGCCCGGCCGCGTCGGCGCCGGCTCCCGGGGTACGGACGTCGCGTCCCGCCCGCCGCCGTAGGGGGGCGCCGGGGGCGGGACGTGACGCGGTGATCACCCGGCGGGGTGCGGGGCGCACGGGCGTGCGAGGACTCGGACGGATTCCCGCCGGGTGTCCGCGGGGAGCATCAGCTTGTTGCAGTGTGAGGGGCGGAGGCCGGGAGGAACCCACGTAAATGGGCGGAATTCAAAGGGGTCGTGGGGAGGAGCCGTGTTGCGGAGCCGGTCCGGGGCCGCGCATAGTTGCGCTGCGGAAAACGCGGACGACGCGCGACGCGCGGACGGCGGGGGTGGGATGGGCGATGGCCGGGCACGGGGCGGAGGAGCATCCTCACGGTGCTGACCGACTGTGCGAGGCCGGGGACCGCGTGTACTCCCGGGCCGTACGGCGGGGCCGGGTGGCGCGCCGGGACGCCGAGCCGGTGCCCTGCCTGCTGGACCTCGCCCTGCTGCACCCCGACCCCGACGACATGGAATGGCTGGTTCCGACCTCCCCGCAGGAGGTCATGACCCGCCTGTTGCGCGGACTCTACGACGAGGTGAGCGCCAGCCGGCTGCGGATGGGCTCGGCGGTCGCCGCCTTCGAGTGGTACGCCGGGCTCGGCGGGCCCGTGCCGGGCGGCCCGGCCGGGGAGGGTGTGGCGATCCGCGTCCTGGACGGGGCCTCCCGCATCCAGGCGGCCCTCGACGAGGCGACGGAGGCGTGCACCACCGAGGTGCTGACGGTGCAGCCCGGCGGCATCCGGCGCGAGCACGAACTGTCGGAGGGGCTGCACCGGGCGCTCGCCCTGCGCGGGCGGGGCGTGCGGATGCGCGACCTCTACAACCATGTCGCCCGGCACGGCCAGGGCCTGCTCAACTACCTGGAGCTGATGGGCGACGCGGTCGAGGCCCGCACCCTCGACGAGGTCATCGACCGGCTGATCCTGTTCGACCGCACGGTCGCGTTCATCCCCGCCAACGCCGACCGCACGATGGCGCTGGAGCTGCGCCACCCGGCCCTGGTCGCCTACCTGGGCACGGTCTTCGACCGGCTGTGGCGGCTGGCCGTCCCGCTGTCCGCCGCGCTGCCCGACACCCGCGTCGAGGGCGTCTCGCACCGCGAGCAGTCCATCGCCGCGCTGCTGGCGGAGGGGCACCAGGACGCGGTGATCGCCGAACGCCTCGGCATCAGCGTGCGCACCTGCCGCGCGCACATCGCCCGCCTCTCGGAGACGCTCGGGGCGGCCAGCCGTACCCAGTTGGGCGTGCGCATCGCCCAGGTCGGCCTCGACGTGCCGCGCACCGCGGAGCCCGCTCAGCCCTCCGGGTCGAGGATCCCCGAGCGCCCGATGAGGTAGCCGAGCTGGGCGCGGCTCTCGCTGCCGAGGGTGGCGGCGAGTTTGGCGATGTGCACCCGGGCCGTACGGACGTTCATGCCGAGGCGGTCGGCGATGACGGCGTCGGTGTGGCCTTCGACGAGGAGGGCGGCGATGGCGCGCTGGCGCGGGGTGATGCCGTCGCGGGTGGGCTGGGTGACCGTCTCGGGATACATGGGGGTGGCCAGGCGCCAGAGCCGGTCGAAGACCGTGACCAGGAAGGAGATCAGCGCGGGGTGGCGGATCTCGAGCGCGAGGCTGCGGTCGGCGTTGGCGGGGATGAACGCCACCGTCCGGTCGACCACGAGGAGGCGGTCGGTTATCTCGTCCAGGGTGCGGGCCTGCGCGTCGCCCCGCAGCTGCTCGTAGCGGGACAGCACGAGGGGCCGGTACCGCTGCGTGTGCTGGTAGAGGGCGCGGATGCGGCCGCCGCGGTCGAGGAGCGCCTGGTCGCGGCACATGGCGACGGCCTGGGCCGCCTCGCCGCGGGCGCCCGTGTGGTGGTGGTTCGGCTGGATGCAGAGGACCTCCAGGGACGCCTCGCCCATGGCGTCGGTGATGGCCTGGTTGATCTGCTCCGTACCGCTCAGGATGCGCAGGGCCGCCGCTTCCGCGTCCGCGGCGCACCGCCCGTCGATCCGCATCAGCGGCTCGAACTCCTCCAGCAGCAGGGTCTCGCGCCGTCGTTCCTCGGCGACGCGCGCCGCCGAGGTGCGCAGGAACCGGTGCAGGGCGGCGGCCGGGGCGACCGGCCTCAGCGCCCGGGGGTCGCAGGGGTCCGGGTGGAGCAGGCCGAAGCCGAGCAGGCAGGGGGCCTCCTCCTCGGCGTCCTTCCCGGTGACGTGTCCGTCCCGCAGGGCCCGCGTGTACAGCTCCAGGCCCGCGGCGCACAGCTCCTCCACACCGTGCTGCGGGTGCGGCGGCGTGTTCACGGCGCGGTGTCCTCCTGCTTGAGGATCCCGGACTGCGCGAGGAGGTAGCCGAGTTGGGCGCGGCTGCCGCTGCCCAGCGTCGAGGCGAGCTTGGCGATGTGCGCGCGGCAGGTGCGGACGTTCATGCCGAGCCGGCGGGCGATCGCCTCGTCGACGTGGCCCTCGACCAGGAGCTTGGCGATGGAGTGCTGGATGTCGGTGATGCCGTCCGGCGCCGGTTCGTAGGGGGCGCCCGCGCTCAGGGGTACGGCGCGGCTCCACATGAACTCGAAGACCTTGATCAGGTAGCGGACGAGGCCGGGGTGGCGCAGTTCGAGCGCGACCTGCCGGTCGTCGCGGGTGGGGATGAAGGCCACGGTCTCGTCGCAGATGATGAGGCGTTCGACGAGTTCGTCGATGGTGCGGTACTCCACCTTGCCGTCGGTGAACTGGGCCACGTAGGCCAGCGTCTCGGGGCTGTGTCGGGCCGTGTGCTGGTACAGGGTCCGGATGCGCACCCCGCGGTCGGTCAGCGGCTTGTCGCGGTCGAGGGCCTGTTCGAGGGTGTGTTCCAGCCTCCGTTGGCCGGGCTGGACGGTGAGCATCTCGGACCGGCACTGTGCGGTGGCGAGGTCGAGGGCGGCGTTGATCCGGTCGAAGCCCTCCAGGACCGTGATGGAGTGCGTGGACGCGGTGGACTGCGCGCTCAGTGCCATGAAGGGTTCGAAGGCGTCGGCGATCCGGATCGACATCCGCCGGTGTTCGCTGATCTCGCGTTCGATGGGGTTCAGGCGCTGGGCCAGCGCGACCGACGGCGGTACGGGACGCAGCCAGTCGGCGTCGTCGGGGTCCGGGTGCAGGAGGGCGAACTCCATCAGGCACGGAGCGGGTTCCGCGTCCACGCGTGCGATGCGTCCGGCGCGCAGGGCCTGCGCGTACAGCCGTGCGCCGGCCTCACACAATTCGGTCACCGCATGGGGATGTGTCCCTTTAGTCCCGATAGTTGCCAAATTTCCACCCCCCAGGGTCCTGAACATGCAGGAACATGATGCACCGATCGTGTGGCCACGACGTGCCCGAATGAGCCATCGTCTTACTCGACGGGGGAAGAGGTGACCATCAAGTGAGGACGAAGCCGACTATGGGCAAGAGAAAGCTTCGCTCGGTTCTTGTCGCCGCCTTCTCTGCCGCTGTGGCCTTCGGAGTGCTGAGTGGCCTCGCGGGTGCGGAGAACGGCGCCCTGGCGGACAGTAGCTGGGGTTCTGGGCGGCCGAGCACCGCTGTCGCCGGCGACAGCAGCTGGGGCATCGTGACGCCGAACGGCGCGGACGACAGCAGTTGGGGCTGACGGGCAGATGACGACCCCTCCTGACGACCGCTCCTTCCGACGCGAGATGGCCACGGCCTACCGCTCCGGCTGGCACTTCATCGACCTGGTCACCGCCATCCCCCACAGCGGTGACTCGTTGATGGTGACGGTGTTCGGGGAGCCGGTCGTCGTGACCCGGGACGATGACGACGACGTACGCGCGTACCGGTGCCTGCGACGGCCCCGGGGCGCCCCCCAGCCCGTACGGTGTGCCATCCGATACGGAATGATCTTCGTCAACCTGGACCAGCGGGACCACCAACTGGCGGAGTCGGCGAGTCCGACCGCCCCCAGGACCATCTCAGCCACCCCCCGCAGTGCCTGACGCGATTCCCCCGTCGTAACAGATCGCGCAGGTACTTCCCCCCGCAGCGGCGTCACCGTGACCTGAACACGGTGACGCCGCTGTCGTTCGCGGGAACATTTCCGGTTGTCGGACCCCGGCGAGGTGGCCGGAAGCCGCCGGTGCGGATCGGGTCACCCGCCGGCCGGCCCGTCGGCTCGCCTGCCCCGGCCCGTCGCACCCGTCCTCCCCGGTCCGTCGGCCCGCCCACCCCTGCTCGTCGGCTCGTCCTCCCGGCGCGTCGCGCCCGTCGTCCCCCTCAGCCCCGGCCCATCGCCCGCGTCAGTTCGATCTCGATCACCACGCGCGTGGGATTGGGGCGCGGGGCCCGGCCGTAGCGCTCGGCGTAGCGGCGTTCCGCCTCCGCGACCCGGTCCGGCTCGGCGCGGACGACGGCCCGGCCCTCCAGCGTGGCCCAGCGCCTGCCGTCCACCTGGCACACCGCGACCCGGGCGCCCTCCGCGCCGGCCGCCAGGACGTTGCGCACCTTCGTGCTCGCCCGGTCCGCGATCACCCGGGCGAGCCGGCCCTCCGGGTCGTACGTCACTCCCACCGGAACGACGTGCGGAGAGCCGTCCGGGCGTGGTGTGGTCAGGGTGCACAGGTGTCTTTCACGCCAGAAGTCGAGGTACGGCGCGTCGGGGGCGCCCGGGTCCTGCGGGTATGCGGCCATGGCTTGAACCTAGCGTCCGGGAGACTCCCGGACACAACCTTGAGTGGAATAGACTCAAGTTTGTGTACGCTGACAGAGTCAGTGATGACGGCTGACGCAAGGAGGAGACAGCGACCGTGGACGCAGAGCTGACCAACCGGAGCCGAGAAGCCATCCAGACCGCCGGCAATCGGGCCCTGTCCGCAGGACACCCCGACCTCACCCCGGCACACCTGCTCCTCGCGCTGCTCCAGGGGCAGGAGAACGAGAACATCGTCGATCTGCTCGCCGCCGCCGGCGCCGACCAGGCCGCCGTGCGCACGGGCGCCGAGCAGGTGCTCGGCTCGCTGCCCAGCGTCGCCGGGTCCACCGTCGCGCCCCCGCAGCCCAACCGCGAACTGCTCGCCGTGATCGCGGACGCCCAGGAGCGCGCGCGGGAACTCGGCGACGAGTACCTCTCCACCGAGCACCTGCTCATCGGGATCGCCGCGAAGGGCGGCCGGGCCGGCGAGGTGCTCGACCGGCAGGGGGCCACCGCGAAGAAGCTGCTGGAGGCCTTCCGCAAGGCCCGCGGCGGACGCCGCGTGACCAACGCCGACCCCGAGGGGCAGTACAAGGCGCTGGAGAAGTTCGGCACCGACTTCACCGCCGCCGCCCGCGAGGGCCGGCTCGACCCGGTCATCGGCCGGGACACCGAGATCCGGCGGGTCGTCCAGGTGCTGTCCCGCCGTACGAAGAACAACCCGGTCCTCATCGGCGAGCCCGGCGTCGGCAAGACCGCCGTCGTCGAGGGGCTCGCCCAGCGGATCGTGAAGGGGGACGTGCCCGAGTCCCTCAGGAACAAGCGGCTCGTCTCGCTCGACCTCGGGGCCATGGTCGCCGGGGCCAAGTACCGCGGTGAGTTCGAGGAGCGGCTGAAGACCGTCCTCGCCGAGATCAAGGACTCCGACGGGCAGATCATCACCTTCATCGACGAGCTGCACACCGTCGTGGGCGCCGGCGCGGGCGGCGACTCGGCGATGGACGCGGGCAACATGCTGAAGCCGATGCTCGCCCGCGGTGAGCTGCGCATGGTCGGCGCGACGACCCTGGACGAGTACCGCGAGCGGATCGAGAAGGACGCGGCGCTGGAGCGCCGCTTCCAGCAGGTGCTCGTCGCCGAACCGTCCGTCGAGGACACCATCGCCATCCTGCGCGGCCTCAAGGGGCGGTACGAGGCCCACCACAAGGTCCAGATCGCCGACAGCGCGCTGGTCGCCGCGGCCACCCTGTCCGACCGGTACATCACCTCCCGCTTCCTGCCCGACAAGGCCATCGACCTCGTCGACGAGGCGGCCTCCCGGCTGCGCATGGAGATCGACTCGTCCCCCGTCGAGATCGACGAGCTCCAGCGTGCCGTCGACCGGCTGAAGATGGAGGAACTGGCCCTCGACAAGGAGACCGACCCGGCCTCCCGGGAGCGCCTGGAGAAGCTGCGCCGCGACCTCGCCGACAAGGAGGAGGAACTGCGCGGCCTCACCGCCCGCTGGGAGAAGGAGAAGCAGTCCCTCAACCGGGTCGGTGAGCTGAAGGAGAAGCTCGACGACCTGCGCGGCCAGGCCGAGCGGGCGCAGCGCGACGGCGACTTCGACACCGCCAGCAAGCTGCTGTACGGCGAGATCCCGACCCTGGAGCGCGACCTGGAGGCCGCGTCCGAGGCCGAGGAGGAGGCCGCCAAGGACACCATGGTCAAGGAGGAGGTCGGCTCCGACGACATCGCCGACGTCGTCGCCTCCTGGACCGGCATCCCGGCCGGCCGCCTCCTGGAGGGCGAGACGCAGAAGCTGCTGCGCATGGAGGACGAGCTGGGCAAGCGGCTCATCGGCCAGGGCGAGGCCGTCCGGGCCGTGTCCGACGCCGTGCGCCGCTCGCGGGCCGGCATCGCCGACCCCGACCGCCCGACCGGCTCCTTCCTCTTCCTCGGCCCGACCGGCGTCGGCAAGACCGAGCTGGCCAAGGCCCTCGCCGACTTCCTCTTCGACGACGAGCGGGCCATGATCCGCATCGACATGTCGGAGTACGGCGAGAAGCACAGCGTGGCCCGGCTCGTCGGTGCCCCGCCCGGCTACGTCGGCTACGAGGAGGGCGGCCAGCTCACCGAGGCCGTGCGGCGCCGGCCGTACAGCGTGGTGCTGCTGGACGAGGTGGAGAAGGCGCACCCGGAGGTCTTCGACATCCTGCTCCAGGTCCTCGACGACGGCCGCCTCACCGACGGGCAGGGCCGCACGGTCGACTTCCGCAACACCATCCTGGTGCTGACGTCCAACCTGGGCAGCCAGTACCTGGTCGACCCGCTCTCCACCGAGGCCGAGAAGAAGGAGCAGGTCCTGGAGGTGGTCCGGGCGTCCTTCAAGCCGGAGTTCCTCAACCGGCTCGACGACCTGGTCGTCTTCTCGGCGCTGAGCAAGGAGGAGCTGGCCCGGATCGCGCGGCTCCAGATCGACCGGCTCGCCAAGCGGCTGGCCGAGCGCCGGCTCACCCTGGAGGTCAGCGAGGAGGCCCTCGCCTGGCTCGCCGACGAGGGCAACGACCCGGCGTACGGCGCCCGGCCGCTGCGCCGCCTCGTCCAGACCGCCATCGGCGACCGCCTCGCCAAGGAGATCCTCGCGGGCGAGGTCAAGGACGGCGACACGGTCCGGGTCGACACCTTCGAGGACGGTCTGATCGTGGGCCCCGCGCCGACCGGAAAGACCCTCTGACCGGCGCCCGCGCCCGGCCGGACACACGCCCTGAGCGGAATTCCGCCAACCGGAGGTGAACCCTCGGGGCGGGGGTTGCCACCCCCCGCCCCGCATGGGGGAGGATGGCCAGATCCGTACGAAGGGAAAATCACGGTGACCATCGACCCGTCCTCGATTCCGAACTTCGGGGGCCAGCCCGAGCCGCAGCCCCAGGGACCGGCGGGCCCCGTCGTTCCGGATCAGGACCTCGTGAAGCAGCTCCTCGACCAGATGGAGCTGAAGTACGTCGTCGACGACGAGGGAGACCTCGCGGCGCCGTGGGAGGAATTCCGCACGTACTTCATGTTCCGCGGCGAGGGTGACCAGGCGGTCTACTCGGTGCGCACGTTCTTCGACCGTCCGCACCAGATCGACGAGAAGCCCCAGATCCTGGAGGCCATCGACGACTGGAACCGCCGCACCCTGTGGCCCAAGGTGTACACGCACACCCACGACGACGGCACGGTCCGCCTCATCGGCGAGACGCAGATGCTGATCGGCGCCGGCGTCAACCTCGAGTTCTTCGTCTCCTCGACGGTGAGCTGGGTGCGCGCCTCCATCGAGTTCGACAAGTGGCTCGTGGAGCAGCTGGGCCTGGAGTCCTCGGTCGACGAGGCGGACAAGCCCGAGGACGACGACAAGTCCGGCGACGAGTAGCCGACCGCCCCGAGCGAACGGCGCCCGCCGCACGCCCCAGGCGAACGAGAGCCCGGCCAGGGCCGCGACCCCGTCAAGGTCGCGCGCCAGGGCCGGGCTCTCGCCGTGCGGAGCCTCGGTCCGTGCGTCCACAGGCTGTGGACGCACGGACCGAGGCCCCGCGAGATCCCCCTCGCGGTCACGACTGAGCCGACGCCCCGGTGGACACCTCCGCCCACACCGTCTTGCCCACCGGCAGACGGGGTTCCGTCCCCCAGCGCACGGCCAGGACGTCCACCAGGAGCAGCCCGCGCCCGGACTCGCCTTCCGGGTACGACGACGGCGGGGCCGTGGGCGGCCGCTTCGCGGCGGCGGCGTCCGCGACCTCGACGCGCACCAGATCCGCGGCCGCGTCGAGGACGAGCCGCAGCCCGAAGTCGCGTCCGGGGACCCGGCCGTGCCGCACGGCGTTCGCCGCCAGCTCGCCGACGACGAGCGCGACCGCGCACGAGGCGTCCGACACCGGCGGGTGGCCCCACTCCTCCATGCGCCGGACGGCGAGGCGCCGGGCGAGCCGCGCACCTCGGGGTGTGGAGGCGAACCGCGCCGCGAATGAGGGCAGTTCCTGCTCCGGAGTGGTCGTTGCTGTCAGCACGGCTTGTCCGTCCTTGTCCGCTGTGAAGAGGGAGAACTCCCGCGACGTACACGCTTCGTCACGTTCCGTACCCAAGGATCGGCAGGTCGCCCTACGCTCGACAGGTGACACAGCCTTACTTTTCCTCCCGTAAGGAACGGAAGTGACGCCTTGGCCAACGGAATCGACCCCAGTACGTCCATGGCAGCCCTCTTCGGCGCGCGGGTCCGCCGGCTCCGCACGGCGGCCGGACTGACCCAGGCCGAACTGGGCGACAGGACACACGTGGTGAGCACGCGGATCACCCAGATCGAGCGGGCGTCCGGAGCCAAGCCGACCCCGGAACTGGCACGCGCGCTGGACGCGGCCCTCGGCGCGGACGACCTGCTGGTGGACCTGTGGCCGTACGTGTACCGGGAGGCGTTTCCGGACTGGTCGCGGAAGTTCATGGAGTACTCGGCGCGGGCGGTGGCCGTCCGCGAGTACGCGGCCCATGTGGTGCCAGGCTTGTTGCAGACGGAGGGCTACGCGCGGTCGGTATTGAGCGTCGGCCGAACACTCGGCAGTAAGGAGCAGTTGGAGGAGCGGGTTGCCCTTCGCATGGGACGACAGGAGCGCCTCGGCACCCCCGATCGTCCGGAGCTGTGGGTGGTCCTCGACGAGGCGGTGCTCCGGCGTCCGGTCGGCGGAGACGCGGTGATGCGCGAGCAGTTGGCGCGGCTGCTCAGATCCTCGACGGAGCGTCACATCACTGTGCAGGTGCTGCCGTTCGACCAGGGCGAGCACGATGTCATGGGCGGTTCGCTCACGGTCCTCACGATGCCGGACGGCTCGGATATCGCTTACACGGAAGGCGCGCACTACGGCCAACTCGTCGAGGATCCGGACGAGGTGAGGAGTTTCGCGCTGACCTACGATCGGCTGCGGGCGGCAGCGCTGCCCCCGCTCATGTCGCTTGACATGATCCGATCCGTGAGGGAGGACAACCACCGTGGAGCGAAGGTCCCGTCCCGATCTGAACGGCGCCGCGTGGCGCAGGAGCAGCTACAGCAATCAGGAGGGCGGCAACTGCGTGGAGGTGGCCGACGGATTCCCGGGGGCCGTCGTCCCGGT
>NZ_JBIRNP010000002.1:517117-666118 GCF_044331705.1 Streptomyces sp. NPDC017202
TCCGTGACAGCAAGGTCCCGCAGGGCCCGGCGCTGTGCTTCGAGACCGCCGCCTGGGCGGCCTTCATAGGCGAGTTGAAGGCCGGGCAGCGCCGTCCCTGAGGAGAGGGCAACTACCGTGGCTCGAATCTCCCGTCCCGATCTGAACGGCGCCGTGTGGCGCAGGAGCAGCTACAGCAATCAGGAGGGGGGCGACTGCGTGGAGGTGGCCGACGGATTCCCGGGGGCCGTCGTCCCGGTCCGTGACAGCAAGGTCCCGCAGGGCCCGGCGCTGTGCTTCGAGACCGCCGCCTGGGCGGCCTTCATAGGCGAGTTGAAGGCCGGGCAGCGCCGTCGCTGAGGCGGCCGGGCCCCGGCCGCCGTCCGTGTTCCGGGCTCACCGGACCCTCGTCCGCGAGGGCCCGGTCGGCCGCTGACCTCCTGAAAGAACCGGGGGAAAGAACTACCCACCCACCCACCCTCCCCGGCCGCGAAGCCCGCGTCACCCGTCCGGGTGACCGGCTTGCAGGGGAGGGACACGGGCAGTTACGTTCGCCGCACAACCCCACACAGACGACGGCCCCCGGCCGGGACGGCAATCCCGAACGAGGGCCTGACCGATCAGGAAGAGACAGACTTCCCGATGGCTGACTCGCAGTCTAACGCGCGCCTGCGCGCCGACGCCGGAACACCGACCTCCGGCGTGATCCACGTCCGCACCCGCCTCACCGCCGACTTCACGGTGATCTCCAACGCCCTCGCCCAGCGGCGCGGCAGCGCGGTCACGGTCGGCGTCGCGGCGTACATCTCCTCCCTCCCCGACGGTTCCCCCGTGAGCATCGCCGCCCTGTGCGAGCACTTCAGCGAGGGCGAGATCCTCATCTCGCGGGCGCTCAGGGAACTGGAAGCCGCCGGACACCTGGAGCGCCGCCGCGAACGAACACCCTCCGGGCAGGTCCGCACCCGGACGTACTTCTACGACGTCCCCGGCGGCGCGCCGGGGCCCGACGGGCCTCCCGAGCCTCCGAAGCCGACCCGGCCCCGGAGGAGGCCCGCCGCGACGACCGTGCACGAAGCCGCACGGGAAACCGCGCAGCCGCCCGTACCGGCCGAGGCCGAGACGCCGGCCCCGCTCGCCGAGGCCGACCCCCGAGCCGTCGCCGTACTCGCCGCCCTGCGCCGGATCGACCCCCGCCTCGTCCTGTCCGAGCGGGAGGCCGCCCGCCTCGCCCCGGCGGTCACCCGGTGGCTCGCGGCGGGCCTCCTGCCCACGCACATCACGGACCACCTCACCGCCCGGCTCCCGAGCGAGTTCCTGACCCGCCCGGCCGGCATCCTCGCCTACCGGCTCAAGGAAACACCCCTGCCGCTACCGGCCAGAAGCACGGAACCCTCCGTACGACCGGCGGTCGCCCCCATGGTGAACTGCGACGGCTGCGACCGGGGAATGCGCACGGCCGAACACGACCGCTGCCGGGACTGCCGCGCCGAGGACGAACTCCGCGCGGCGGGCTGAGCCGATGACCGGGTGTGCGGTCCACCCGCAGGTGGCAGGTTTGTTGTGGCACGATGCGAAATCCGGTGCCAGGAGGAGGTGGGGCATGGTCGACAGGTTCAGGGACGGACTGCTCACCCCCGTGGAGACCGCGTCCTACCTCGAAATTCCGCAGTCGACTCTCGGTTCGTGGCTGAAGGGCCGGGCAGCCGGAGCGCCACTGGTCCACCAGGTCGAGCCGGTGCGGAAGGGGCAGCCTTCGGTGCCGTTCATCGCGGTCGCCGAGGCGCACGTCCTTCGTTCCCTGCGTTTCCTGGGGCTTCGCATGAGCGAGATCAGGGAGGCGGCCGCCGCCGTACGGGATGCTTTCGACACCCCCTACGGCCTCGTGTCGAAGCGGATCGCCACGGACGGCGTGGACATCTTCATCGAGCACGGCTGGGGGGATCTCCGCAGAGCCCGCGACGGCCAGGTCCCCATCCAGGCAGTGGTCTCCGACTATCTCCGCTACCTCACCTGGGAGCCGGGCGACGACTTCCCCTCCAGCCTGCGCCTGAGGCAGTACCCGGACTCCGTGCCCGTCGTGATCGATCCGAGGTTCGGCCACGGCCTCCCCGTGGTGGCCGCCAACCGCGTCACCGTGCAGGCCATCACAGACCTGTGGGAGGCCGGCGAAACCGTCGAGGACATCGCGTACGACTACGACATGACGCCTGAGCAGGTGGACGCGCTCTGCCGGGCAGTGGTGCACCTTGCCGCCTGAGTTCTCCCTCGACCGGAATCTCGGCCGCCGGGTCGCTGAAGGACTGAGGGATCACGGGTGGACCGTTCACCGCATCGGAGACGTCTTCCCCGACGACGGGCAGGACATCGCCGACGAGGACTGGATCGCGCACGGCCTCGACCGGTCGTGGGTCCCACTCTCGAAGGACGGACGGATCAAGACCCGGGACCTGGAGATCCGGCCCGTCCTGGAGCGCGAGGCAGTGCTCTTCTATCTCGACAACCAGCAGCTTCGCGCCGCCGAGATGATCGAACGTCTCGTGGCACACCGTGACGCGATCCATCGGGCTGTCGAGAAGGGCGGGCCGGCTGCCTACGCGGTGAGGAGCGACCGCATCGAGCGCACATGGCCGTAGCGGACGGTCGCCCCAGGGCGCCGACCGGTTCAGGACGCCAGTCGTAGCAAGCGTTCGGCTGCCTCTTGGAGGACCTCCTTCTTCTTGCAGAACGCGAACCGTACGAACGGGGCGCCCGCCTCGCGGTGGTCGTAGAAGACCGCGTCGGGGATGGCGACGACGCCCGCCCGTTCCGGGAGGGCGCGGCAGAAGGTGATGCCGTCCGTCTCGCCGAGGGGGCGGATGTCGGCGGTGACGAAGTACGTGCCCGCCGGGCGGTGGACCGTGAAGCCCGCCTTCGTGAGGCCGGCCGCGAGCAGGTCCCGCTTGGCCTGCATGTCCGTGCGGACGGCGTCGAAGTAGGTGTCGGGCAGGGCCAGGGCCTCGGCGACGGCTTACTGGAAGGGGCCGGACGCGACGTACGCCAGGTACTGCTTCGCCGAGCGCACCGCCGTCACCAGGCCCGGCGCCGCCGTCACCCAGCCCACTCCGTGTTCGCGCACCTATTCGTGCGCGGCGCGGGTCGGCTGGGAGAAGGGTGCTGTGCCCGACCTCCGAGTTCCGTCAGCTTTCGTAGTGGTAACGGCACTGCGCGATCAGGACGCCGTCCTCGGTGGCCTTGTAGACCAGTCGGTGCTCGTCGTTGATGCGGCGCGACCAGTACCCCTGGAATCCGTGCTTGAGCGGCTCCGGTTTGCCGATCCCCTCGTTGCCGTTCCGGGCGATGTCCGCGATGAGCGTATTGATGCGCTTGAGGGTCTTCCGGTCCTGAAGCTGCCACCACAGGTAGTCCTCCCAGGCGCGGGAGGAGAAGGTGATCTTCATTCCCGGCCTTTATTCTCCGGTCGCCAGCTCGCGCACGGTGCCGCCGCCGTTTTCCAGTTCGTCGATGGACGCGAGCAGGCGCCGGGCGTTCGCCGGGTTCCGCAGCAGGTACGCCGTCTCCTTCAGGGACTCGTAGTCCTCAAGGGAGACGATGACGACCGGCTCACGCCCGGCCCGGGTGATGACGACCTCTTCGCGGTCGTCGGTGACGGAGTTGAGCACCTCGGCGTACCGCGCGCGCGACTCGGAATACGACATGGTCTTCACGGTCGAACCTCCTCCAACGTACAAGAAATTGTACGTTGACCCTTGGGGTGTGGGCAAGCGCCGGAATGACGGCCGCGATCGGGTGCGCCTTCCGCGCGGAAGTTCCGCGCGGAAGGCGTGGCCGAACTCCGCAAGGTGCCGCGAGACATGGCCCTCCGCATTTTGGCCAAGCTGGCTGAGCTGGAGAACGACCCGATGGGATTCAACACCACGGCCCTCGTCTCTCAGCCCGACCGGCGGCGCCTACGAGTAGGCGACTACCGCGTGATCTACACAATCGACAACGGCGAGCTGGTGGTGTGGGCCGTACACGTCGGGCATCGCTCCACCGTCTACGACACCTGAGCGCTCCTGACGCGGATCAGCGCGCGAATGCCTTGCGGAGCCGTTCCGCCGCGTCCGCCAGCACCTCGACGCGTTTGCAGAACGCGAAGCGGATGTAAGGCGCGCCCGCCTCGCGGTGGTCGTAGAAGACCGCGTTGGGGATGGCGATGACTCCCGCCCGTTCCGGGAGGGCGCGGCAGAAGGTGATGCCGTCCGTCTCGCCGAGGGGGCGGATGTCGGCGGTGATGAAGTACGTGCCCTGTGGCCGGTGGACGCGGAACCCGGCTGCGCGCAGGCCGTCGCTGAGCAGGTCCCGCTTGGCCCGCATGTCTTCGCGGAAGCCGTCGAAGTACGCATCCGGCAGGCGCAGGGCCTCGGCGACCGCGTACTGGAAGGGTCCGGAGGCCACGTACGTCAGGAACTGTTTGGCCGAGCGGACGGCGGCGACGAGACCGGGGGCGCCGGTAACCCAGCCGACCTTCCAGCCCGTGAACGAGAACGTCTTGCCGGCGCTGCCGATCGTCACCGTCCGGTCCCGCATCCCCGGCAGCGTGGCCAGGGGCACGTGCTCGGCCCCGTCGAAGGCCAGGTGCTCGTACACCTCGTCGGTGACCACCAACAGGTCCCGTTCCAACGCCAGTTCGGCGATCGCGGTCAGCTCCTCGCGGGTGAGGACCGTGCCGGTCGGGTTGTGCGGGGTGTTGATCAGGAGGAGGCGCGTGCGGTCCGTCACCGCGTCGCGCAGTTCGTCCAGGTCGAGGCGGAACCGGGCCTGTGCGGGGTCGGGCCGCAGCGTCACCGGCACCCGCGTGGCGCCCGCCATGGCGATGCAGGCCGCATAGGAGTCGTAGTACGGCTCCAGGGCGACGACCTCGTCCCCCGGCTCCAGCAGGGCCAGCAGGGCGGCGGCGATCGCCTCGGTCGCGCCCGCGGTGACCAGGACCTCCGTGTCGGGGTCGAACGTCAGGCCGTAGCGGCGGTGCTGGTGCTCGGCGACCGCCGTGCGCAGCTCGGGGACGCCGGGGCCCGGCGGGTACTGGTTGCCGCGTCCGTCCCGCAGCGCCCGTACGGCCGCCTCGCGGATCTCCTCGGGCCCGTCCGTGTCCGGGAACCCCTGGCCGAGGTTGAGGGACCCGGTCCGCAGGGCCAGCGCGGACATCTCGGCGAAGACCGTCGTCCCGAACTCGGTGAGACGGCGGTTGAGGAAGGGGCGTGCGGTGGCGGTCATACCGGTCATCCTGCGCCGAAGCTCTGGACTTCCTCAAGTGTGCTTTGGCGGCCGGGGCGGCCGGGCATCCCCCGTGCACGCGCCGGTCGCACCGGTTGCGCGAGGCGCCCACGGGGGGCCGCTTCGGGGGATTCGGAAGGAGGGTGGAGCCATGGCAGTCGGCATCATCCTGGCGGTACTCGCAGTCGTCGTCCTGCTGGTGGTCGTCATCGTCACGGCCGTCCGCAGGAGCACCGCCGGATACCGGGGACCGTACCGGCCCGGCTCCCGTTCACGCGGGGGAGGCGGCAGCGGCGGGGACAGCGGCAGCAGCTGGTGGGCCGCCGGCGGCGGGGCCGCCGTGGCGTGCAGTTCCTCCTCGGGCGGCGACTCGGGCGGCGGGGACGGCGGCTCCCACTCGGGCGGCGGTCACTCCTGCGGCGGCGGATCCTCGTCGTCCTGCGGGGGCGGCTCGTCCTGCGGGGGAGGAGGCGGCGGATGCGGCGGAGGCAGCTGACACGGGGCAGCTGAGCTCCCGGGGGGAGCCGCATCCGGGCCGCGGGGCCGTCCCCTGACCGAAGGGCGCCCCGCGGTCGCACCATGCCCGGCGGGCGAGGCGCACGGGGGCGATCCGGGCCGTACCGCGCACGCCGGGGTTGAACAGTTGAGCTGTGGGGCCCTCTGAGGGATGGAAACCCCATGAAGTTGGGTAAAAACGCTGTGGTGTCGCCACAGTTCATGATTCCCTCTAAAACACCAACGCAGCCCCTCGGACCCCTCGGACGTCTCGCGCGGACGTCCTCCCCACGCCGGGCCGGCCGGGGCCGACCTCCCCCGGATTCACCGGGGTGCGCCGGACCTTTCCTCTTCTGTGCGTTCTAGCGGAGCCGAGTCATGCTCACGACCCTGACCACCTCCTACACCGACACGTGCGCGGCCGACCTGGCCTGGGCCCTGGGGCGTGAGCCACTGCCCGCCCTGGCCACCCTCGACCTCGAACTGTCCGGAGCCATAATCCAGTTGAGGCTGCTCGGTGCCTCGCACCAGGTGCTGCTGGAGGAGGAGCGGGGCTTCTGTTCCGAGACGGTCGCGTGCATCCCCGGCAGCAGCACCCCCCTCCCGCTCGGCGTGGCCAAACGGGTGGGTGACTGGGAGTACGAGTTCGCGGCCCGCGTCGAGACGCTGACGCCGGACCAGTTCGCGAGCCGGGCCCAGGAACTGCTGGCCCTGGTCTCCGACCACCCGCACGGCCTCGCGGGCGTCTTCCCGGGCAGCCCGCACGCCTTCACGGCCCTGCTCGCGCAGCGCCACGAGGGCCATGTGCACTGGCGGACCTGGCACGCCTACCCGCAGGACGGGCAACTGGTGGCGACCAGGACGCGGGTGAGCGCGAGAGTGCCGGCGCACTGAACCGCGCCTCGAAGCCTCAAACACGCGGCACCTGATCGACCGCGAATTCCACACGTGTGGGTGACAAAGGGTGTCCTAGTCGTCACGTAACGTCGCAGTCGTGATCGAACCGCACGCACCGGCCCCGCCCGGCGGAGCGCCCGGCGCGGCGCCCGGCGGAGCCCCGCCCGGTGCTCCGCACGGCGCCCCGCCCCGTGCTCCGTCCGGTGCTCCGCACGGCGTCCCACCCCGCGCCCCGTCCCGGCGCGGGCCCGCGCGGCTGCCCGTCCGGCCGGACACCGGACGGTTCCTGGTGCTCGCGTGCGTGTTCGTCTGCGCGGCCTGCGGTCTGGTGTACGAACTCGAACTGGTCGCCCTCGCCTCGTACTTGATGGGCGACTCGGTCACCCAGGCCTCCATCGTCCTGTCCGTCGTGGTGTTCGCGATGGGCATCGGCTCCCTCGCGGCCAAACGGCTGCGCCGCCTCGCCGCCGCCGGTTTCGCCGCCGTCGAGGTGGTCCTCGCCCTGGTCGGCGGCTGCAGCGCCATGGCCCTGTACGCCGTGTTCGCCTGGACGGGCGGCTGGGGCGGCCCGTGGGAGAACGGCCCGCGCGTCCTGCTCGTCGCCTTCTGCCTCACCATCGGACTGCTCATCGGCGCCGAGGTGCCGCTGCTGATGGAGCTGATCCAGCGCGTCCGCCGCCAGGACGCGGGCGGCGCGGTCGCCGACCTGTTCGCCGCGGACTACGTGGGCGCGCTGGTCGGCGGTCTGGCCTTCCCGTTCCTGCTGCTGCCCTTCCTGGGCCAGCTCACCAGCTCCCTGCTGACCGGCGCGGTCAACGTGATCGCCGGGAGCGCCCTCGTCCTCGGCCTGTTCCGCCGCGACCTCACCCGCCGCACCCGCCGGCTCCTCCTCGTCGCCAACGTCACCGTCCTCACCGTCCTCGCCTGCGCCGCCGTGCTCGTCGACGACTTCGAACAGGCGGCCCGCCACGCGGTCTACGGCGACGACGTCCGGGTCGCCCGGCACACCGGCGTCCAGGAGATCGTCCTCACCGGCGGCACCCGCGGCCGCTCCCTCGCCCTCTACCTCGACGGCCGGCTCCGCGGCGGCGGCCACGACCGGCTCCGCCACCACCGGGCCCTGGTCCGCCCCGCGACGGCCGGCCCGCACGCGCGCGTGCTCGTCCTCGGCGGCGGCGACGGACTGGCCGTCCGCGAGGTCCTCGACCGTCCCGGCACCCGCCGCGTCGACGTCGTCGACCTCGACCCCGCCCTGATCCGGCTGGCCCGCGCCGACCCCGGGCTCTCCCGGCTCAACGGCCACGCCATCGACGACCCACGCGTCCACGTCACCGTCGGCGACGTCTTCCGCCGGCTGCGCGAGACCCCGCCGGGCACCTACGACGTGGTGATCGCCGACCTGCCCGACCCCGGCATGACCGCCAGCACGAAGCTGTATTCCCAGGAGTTCTACGGCCTCGCCCGCCGCGCCCTGCGCCCGGGCGGCCGGCTCGCGGTCCACGCCGGCCCGGTGGACGTCCGGCCGTACACCTTCTGGACGGTCGAGACGACGATGCGCGCGGCGGGCCTGCGCACCGCCCCCTACCGGGCCGAGGGCGGCTGGGGCATCGTCCTGGCCGCGGCCGGGACCCGCCCCGACCTGCGGCTCGGCCCCGGCGAACGGGCGCTGCGGGCGGGCCCGTCCGGCCTGCGGTCCTCCACCCTGGTCCACCCGCGCCACTGAGCGCGCCTCCCCCCCTCGTCCACCCGCGCCACCGGGCGCGCGCAGGGTACGCCCGGCCGGTGCGCGGGTGGCGCCGATCCAGGTTTCGGCGGGTGCATTCCCGGAAGCGCTGGGTAGGCTCCGCCCTTATGGAGCATGAGGTGTTCGTTCCGGTTCCGGCAGGGCGGCTGCGGGCGGCCCTCGCCGACCCCGCGCGGGTGGCCCGGGCCCTGCCCGGCTTCCAGCAGGACGCGGGCACCGAGCCCGTCGCCGGCCGGCTGAAGCTGCGCGTCGGCGGCCACACCATCACCTACCGCGGCTCCCTGCGCGTCACCGCCCGCGAGGACGGCGGGTACGCCGTCGAGGGCGGCGCCACCGAGGCCCGCGGCTCCGGGACGGTCGAACTCGCGCTCACCCTGGTCCTGCGGGAGACCGACGGGGCCACCACGCTCCGCTTCGCGGGTACGGCGACGGCGGGCGGCCGGATCGCGGAACTCCCGGCGGACGCCGTGGACTCGGCGGCCGTACGCCTGCTGGACCGGTGGGCGGAGAACCTCGGAGCGGATGCCGCGGAGGCCGGGTCGGCGACCGGGGAACCTCCCGCCGCGGCCACCGTCACCGAGGCCGAGGTCCCCCCGCCGGCACCAGCCGCTCTGGACTCCGTGAACGGGACGGCCGACGCGGACGAGCTGGACGAGCTGGACGACCCGGAAGACCTGGAGGACATCGACGGCCTCGACGAGCTGGAGGACGTCGACGGCCTCGACGACGCCGACGTCGACGTCCTCGACGACGCCGACGACGTCGAGGACGTGCTCGAAGTGGGCCCCACGGACGGGGTGGACGCCGTCGCCGGGTTCCCGGACCCCGGCGTTCCCCCGGCCGAGGCCGCGCACGCGCGCCGCACGATGATCGGACGCAGCGCGGAGGAGGTGGACCACGCCCCGCCGCGCGGCCGGTACGCCCCGGTCCCGGCGCCGCAGACCGTCGTCCGGGACAACGCCCTGCGCTGGGCGGCCCCCGCGGCCGCGCTGGCGGTCGCGTCGGCGATCGTGGTCGGCCGGGCGCTGCGGCGACGCCGGTGACCCGAAAGCCGCGCCGGTAAGCCGAAAGCCGTGCCGGTGACCTGAAAGCGGCGCCGCCGCTGTCCCGAACGACGCGGCCCCGGTGACCGGAACGCCGCGGTGACACCCGACGTCCCCTTGATCACCTCGATAGGGTCGTCCCGTGAGCGACGAAGACTTCACGCTGACCGCGGGAGACGCGGAGGTGACCGTCCGGCCCGGCAACGGCGGGCGGGTCGGAGGGCTGCGGGTCGGCGGGGCGGAGCTGCTGCGGCAGGGCGAACGCTTCGGATGCTTCCCGATGGTGCCCTGGTGCGGTCGGATCAGGGACGGCCGCTTCCGGGACGGCGCGGACGTGCACCAGATGCCGCTCAACGCCCCGCCGCACGCCATCCACGGCACCGTCCGCGACGGCGCCTGGAAGGTGGCCCGCAGGTCGGCGGACGAGGCGGTCCTGACGTACGACCTGGTCGACCCCTGGCCCTACCCCGGCCGGGTCACGCAGATCGTCGCGCTGACCGAGGACGCGCTGACGCTGTCCATGGCGGTGGAGACGTACGGCTCGTCGTTCCCGGCGCAGATCGGCTGGCACCCCTGGTTCAACCGGAACCTCGGCGCCGGGACCGGCGGGACCGGCGGGACCAGTGAGGACGTGGAGGTCGCCTTCGCCCCCGCCTGGCAGGAGGAGCGCGGCGCGGACCACCTGCCGACCGGCAACCGGATCGAGCCGAAACCCGGCCCCTGGGACGACTGCTTCGGCATGCCCGGCGGCGTCTCCGTGTCCCTCACCTGGCCGGGCCGGCTCCGGCTGGAGGTGACGAGCCGGGAGAAGTGGGTCGTCGTCTACGACGAGCAGGAGGCCGCCGTGTGCGTGGAACCGCAGACCGGCCCGCCCGACGGCCTGAACACCCTCCCGCGCCTGGTCACACCCCTGGAGCCGCTGGAGGCCACGACCACCTGGTCCTGGACCCGCCTCTAAGCTGAGGGGCATGACGGACGACGTACGCGGCGCGCTGCTGCAGCAGATCAAGGACAAGGCCGTGGTGCACGGCAAGGTGACCCTCTCCTCGGGTCTGGAGGCCGACTACTACGTCGACCTGCGCCGCGTCACCCTCGACGGCGAGGCCGCCCCGCTGGTCGGGCAGGTGCTGCTCGACCTGACCGCCGAGCTGGACTTCGACGCGGTGGGCGGGCTGACCATGGGCGCCGACCCCGTCGCCGGCGCGATGCTGCACGCCGCCGCCGCGCGGGGCCGCAGGCTGGACGCCTTCGTCGTGCGCAAGGCGGCGAAGGCGCACGGGATGCAGCGGCGCGTCGAGGGCCCCGAGATCAAGGGCCGCCGGGTCCTGGTCGTCGAGGACACCTCGACCACCGGCGGGTCGCCGCTGACCGCCGTGGAGGCCGTGCGGGAGGCGGGCGCCGAGGTGGTGGCCGTGGCGACCATCGTGGACCGGGCGACCGGCGCAGCGGAGAAGATCGAGGCGGGCGCCGGCGTGCCCTACCTGTTCGCCTTCTCGAAGGATGAACTGGGGCTGGACTGACGACCCGGTATGACCTGGACTTGACCGGCGCACGGACCGGCCGCGCAGGTCTGGAAAGATGGGCGCGACGACGACGTCGAACCCCAAGGTCTAGGTCAGGGCCGTAAGACTCAGAACGCCAACCCGCACACCCAAGGAGCGGACGAATGCCCATCGCAACCCCCGAGGTCTACAACGAGATGCTCGACCGGGCGAAGGCAGGCAAGTTCGCCTACCCGGCCATCAACGTCACCTCGACCCAGACCCTGCACGCGGCTCTGCGCGGCTTCGCCGAGGCGGAGAGCGACGGCATCATCCAGATCTCCACCGGCGGCGCCGAGTTCCTGGGCGGCCAGTACAGCAAGGACATGGTGACCGGCGCCGTCGCCCTCGCGGAGTTCGCGCACATCGTCGCCGAGAAGTACCCGGTCACGGTCGCCCTGCACACCGACCACTGCCCGAAGGACAAGCTCGACGGGTACGTGCGTCCGCTGCTGGAGATCTCCCGCAAGCGCGTCGAGGCCGGCCTCGGCCCGCTGTTCCAGTCCCACATGTGGGACGGCTCCGCCGAGACCCTCGCCGACAACCTCTCCATCGCGCAGGAACTGCTGGCGAAGGCCCGCGCCGCGCGGATCGTCCTCGAGGTCGAGATCACCCCGACCGGCGGCGAGGAGGACGGCGTCTCGCACGAGATCAACGACTCCCTCTACACGACGGTCGACGACGCGCTGCGCACCGCCGAGGCCCTCGGCCTGGGCGAGAAGGGCCGCTACCTGCTCGCCGCGTCCTTCGGCAACGTGCACGGCGTGTACAAGCCGGGCAACGTCGTGCTCCGCCCCGACCTGCTGAAGGAGCTCAACGACGGCGTCGCGGCCAAGTACGGTCAGCCGGCCGGCAGCAAGCCCTTCGACTTCGTCTTCCACGGCGGCTCCGGCTCCTCCGCGGAGGAGATCGCGACCGCGCTGGAGAACGGCGTCGTCAAGATGAACCTCGACACGGACACGCAGTACGCCTTCACGCGTCCCGTCGTCGACCACGTGTTCCGCAACTACGACGGCGTCCTCAAGGTCGACGGCGAGGTCGGCTCCAAGAAGACCTACGACCCGCGGACCTGGGGCAAGCTGGCCGAGGCCGGCATGGCCGCGCGCGTCGTCGAGGCCACGCAGAACCTGCGCTCGGCGGGCACGAAGATCAAGTAACGGCCCGCCGGCCGGATCCTTCCCGGTCCGCGACGCCGTACCCCGCGAGCCCGGTGCTTCCGCGCCGGGCTCGCGGTATACCTGGGACCATGCCCGACGTCCGGCTGGCCTCGCCCCAGGGCAGGTGGATCCTGCTCACCACGGTTCTCGGCTCCAGCATGGCCATGCTGGACTCGACCGTCGTCAACATCGCCCTGCCCCGCATCGGCCGCGACCTGGACGCCGACCTCGCCGCCCTCCAGTGGACCTCCAACGCCTACCTGGTCACCCTGGCCGGGCTGATCCTGCTCGGCGGCTCCCTCGGCGACCGCTACGGCCGGCGCAAGGTCTTCGTGGTGGGCGTGGTCTGGTTCGCCGCGGCCTCCCTGCTGTGCGGACTCGCCCCGAACGCCGGCGTGCTGATCGCCGCCCGCGCCCTCCAGGGCGTCGGCGGCGCCCTCCTCACCCCCGGCTCCCTCGCCCTCATCCAGGCCTCCTTCCACCGCGACGACCGCGGCCGGGCCGTGGGCCTGTGGTCCGGCTTCGGGGGCATCGGCGCGGCCGTGGGACCCTTCCTGGGCGGCTGGCTGGTGGACGGCCCCGGCTGGCGCTGGGTGTTCCTGCTCAACGTGCCGCTCGCCGTGCTGTGCGTACCGGTCGCCCTGCGGCACGTCCCCGAGTCGGGCGACGGGAGGGCGCACGGCCGCTTCGACGTCCTCGGCGCGGTCCTGGGCGCCGTCGCCCTCGCGCTCGTGACGTACGCGCTGATCGAGGCGGGCGGGGGGTCGGTGACCGTGGCGGTGGCGGCGGTGGCCGGCCTCGCCGCCGCGGTGGCCTTCGTGCAGGTCGAGCGGCACCGACCCGACCCGATGATGCCGCCCGGCATCTTCGCCTCCCGCCAGTTCACGGCCGTCAACCTGGTCACCCTGTGCGTGTACGCGGCCCTCGGCGGCTTCTTCTTCCTGTCCGCGCTCCAGCTCCAGGTCGTGGCCGGCTACTCCGCCCTCGGCGCGGGTACGGCCCTGCTGCCGACGACCGTCCTGATGCTGCTGCTCTCCGCCCGCTCCGGTCAGCTGGCCGAACGGATCGGCCCGCGTGTCCCGCTCACCGCCGGCCCGCTGCTGGCCGCGGCCGGGATGCTGCTGATGCTCCGGGTTGGCCCCGGCGCCTCCTACGCCGCCGACGTCCTGCCCGCCGTCCTGGTGCTCGGCCTCGGTCTGGTCACCCTGGTCGCCCCCCTGACCGCGACCGTCCTGGCCTCGGTCGACGTCTCCCGCGCGGGCCTGGCCAGCGGCATCAACAACGCGGCGGCGCGCGCGGCGGGCCTCCTCGCGGTGGCCGCGCTGCCCCTGCTGACCGGGATGGGCGCGGAGGCGTACCGCTCGGCCGACGCCTTCGACGACGCGTTCGGGCAGGCCATGCTGTGGTGCGCGGGGGCACTGGTCGTCGCCTCGCTGATCGCCTTCACGACCGTGCGCCGCCCGCCCCCGGACTGCCGCCGCCCGGAGTGCAGGACCCACGGGGCCGTCCTGGCACCCCCGCTGGAGGGCAAGCGGGCGTCGGCGCGGCTGCCGGCGGAGCCCGCGGACCCGGAGAGCTGAAGGGGGGCGCGAGGGCAGGGGCGCGACCCCGTCGGCGCGAACCCCGGCGGGTCCTCCAGACTGGACCCATGTCCATTCACGAGAACCTGCTCGGGGGACCGCCCCCGACCCACCTGCCCGACGACCCCGCGCCCCGCGAACTGCTCGCGGCCGGCACGGCCCCCGCGGACGTCGCCGCGAAGTACCCCACGTCCTCCCTGGCCTGGGCCCGGCTCGCCGACGACGCGTTCGAGCGCGGCAGCGTGGTGGAGTCGTACGCCTACGCCCGCACCGGCTACCACCGCGGCCTGGACAGCCTGCGCCGCAGCGGCTGGAAGGGCCACGGGCCGGTGCCCTGGGAACACGAGCCGAACCGCGGCTTCCTGCGCGCCCTGCACGCCCTCGCCCGCGCCGCCGGGGCGATCGGCGAGCAGGAGGAGCACGAGCGCTGCACGCAGTTCCTGAAGGACTCCTCGCCGGTGGCGGCCCAGACGCTGGGCTAGTTCCCGGCCGCTCCCGGGCTGCCCCTGGGCCGGTCCCGGGCCGAGTCCCGGCCGGCCCCTTCGGGGTACGGGCCCGCCCGGTGTGATCGGGCGGGCCTTGCACTTTCGGGTGACGATTGCGGAAGATGCCCCCTGGGGACCGGGGCCCCCGTGTCGGTAACGGCAGGGGCGGACCGCTACCCGGAGTACATATCAGGAGACAGCGATGTCCCATGAGGCTCACGAGCCCGAGACCCCGCATCTCGACTTCGCAGGCACGACGCCGTACGAGGACTACGTCAAGGCGGACGTGCTCACCCACCTCCAGCACACCCTCTCCGACGACCCCGGAGAGATGGTCTTCCTGGTCACGACCCAGGTGATGGAGCTGTGGTTCACGGTGATCGTCCACGAGTGGGAGACCGCGGCCGGCTCCCTGCGCCGGGACGACGTGCCGACGGCCGTCGCCGCGCTGAAGCGCTCCGTGCGCGAGCTGGAGGCGCTGAACGCCTCCTGGAAGCCGCTCGGACAGCTCACGCCGGCCCAGTTCAACTCCTACCGCGGCGCGCTGGGCGAGGGCTCCGGCTTCCAGTCCGCGATGTACCGCCGCATGGAGTTCCTGCTCGGCGACAAGTCCGCGTCGATGCTCGTCCCGCACCGCGGCGCCCCGCGCGTCCACGCCGAGCTGGAGAAGGCGCTGCACGAGCCGAGCCTCTACGACGAGGTCCTGCGGCTCCTCGCCCGGCGCGGGCACGCCGTGCCCCAGGCCGTGCTGACGCGTGACGTCTCCCGGCGCTACGAACCGTCGCCGCAGGTGGAGGCGGTGTGGACCGCCCTCTACGCGGGCGACGAGTCCGACGAACTCGCGCGCCTGGGCGAGGCGTTGACCGACGTCGCCGAGCTGGTGTGGCGCTGGCGCAACGACCACCTCGTCGCCACCCGGCGCGCGATGGGCGCCAAGACGGGCACCGGCGGTTCGGCCGGCGTGGCCTGGCTGGAGAAGCGCGCGCGGAACAACGTCTTCCCCGAGCTGTGGACGGCGCGTTCCCATGTCTGATCTCCGGTCCGATCTCTCCCGCAGAGCCCGTGAGCTGGACTCCGCCGACGAACTGGCGAACAAGCGCAAGGAGTTCGTCCTCGACGAGGTCGTCTACCTCGACGGCAACTCGCTGGGCGCGCTGCCCGTGTCCGTCCCCGGGCGGCTGGACGACGTCGTCCGCCGCCAGTGGGGCGAACTGCGCATCCGCTCCTGGGACGAGAGCGGCTGGTGGACCGCGCCCGAGCGGATCGGCGACCGGATCGCCCCGCTGGTGGGCGCGGACGCCGGGCAGATCGTCGTGGGCGACTCCACCAGCGTCAACGTCTTCAAGGCGCTGGTGGGCGCGGTGCGGCTGGCGGGGGAGGAGCGGGACGAGATCCTCGTCGACGCGACCACCTTCCCCACCGACGGCTACCTCGCGGAGTCGGCGGCCCGGCTCACCGGCCGTACGCTGCGGCCGGTGACCCCGGCGGAGGTGCCGGCGGCCCTGTCGGACCGTACGGCCGCGGTGCTGCTCAACCACGTCGACTACCGCACCGGCCGGCTGCACGACCTGCCCGCCCTCACCGCCGCCGTGCACGCGGCGGGCGCGATCGCCGTCTGGGACCTGTGCCACAGCGCGGGCGCGCTGCCGGTCGGCCTCGACGAGCACGGCGTGGACCTCGCGGTCGGCTGCACCTACAAGTACCTGAACGGCGGCCCCGGCGCACCGGCGTACCTGTACGTGCGGCGTGCGCACCAGGGCCGCTTCGACTCCCCGCTGCCGGGCTGGAACTCGCACGCCGAACCGTTCGGCATGCGCCCCGCCTACGAACCCGCCCCGGGCGCCCTGCGCGGGCGCGTCGGCACCCCGGACATCCTGTCCATGCTCGCCCTGGAGGCGGCGCTGGAGGTCTGGGAGGGCGTGTCCGTCGACACGGTCCGCGCCAAGTCCCTCGCCCTGACGGACTTCTTCCTGGAGTGCGTCGCGGCGTACGTCCCCGACGGCACGGTGGAGTGCCTCACTCCCCGCCCGCACGAGCAGCGGGGCAGCCAGATCGCGCTGCGCTGCGACGGGGCGGACGAGGTGATGCGCCGCCTGATCGCCCGCGGGGTGGTCGGCGACTTCCGCCGGCCGGACGTGCTGCGCTTCGGTTTCACCCCGCTGTACGTGGGATTCGAGGACGTGGAGCGGGCGGCGCGGATCCTGGGGGAGGTGCTGGGGAGCTAGCTCCTCCTCTCCCGCCGGTCCGGTCACCCGGCAAGGACGTACACCCCTGCCGCGGCGGCGGCGTGCGCGGCGCGCGCGGCCCGCTCCGCGGCAGGGGCGTCCGGCACCACCCCCGCGGTCAGCCACTCGTAGTACAGCGGTGCCGAGACCGCCCGCACCACCGCCCCCGCGTCGGTCCCCGCGGGCAACTCCCCGCGTGCGACCGCCTGTTCCACGCACGGCGCCCACTCGGCGACCCGCACCGCGTAGAACCGCCGCAACGCCTGCGCCGTACGCGCGTCACAGGCCGCCGCCGCGATCACCGCCCGGAACAGCGCCCCCTGCCGGACGTCGGCCAACGTCCGCTGCACGAGACCTGCGTTGGCCAGCAGATCGGTCAGCACCGCCCCGGTCTCCGCGCGGGGCGACGACGTCTCCGCCATCTCGGCGAGGAGATCGGCGACCAGTCCCGTCACGGACCCCCACCGCCGGTACACGGTCGTCTTCCCGACCTCCGCGCGCCGTGCGACGTCCGCGAGGTCGAGCCGGTCGAAACCCTCCTCGACCAGGACGTCCCCGGCCGCCCGCAGCACGGCGGCACGCACACGTGCGGTGCGCCCTCCGGGACGCACCGTGCCGGGTTCGGCGGACATGACGGCCTCCTTGGCGCACGTACGGGCGACGTCCCGCGCAGGACGCCAGCGTAACGAAACAGCGGAACCGTTTGACCCTCACCGAGCGTGACATCCGCGTGTCCGTGCACGTCACCGGCCTGATACCGTCCCCGCCAACGGCCGGATCCCCACCGGGGCCGCCAGAACCGTTCCGTCCAATTCCGTTTTGCCGCTGAGAGGTTGGAGCATGCCGGACGACGCCGTCGCAGCCCGGGCCGCCGCCGAGGAGGAGTCGGCCTTCTCGCACCCGGCGGTCGAGCCCGACGCCACCGCCGCCTACGGCGACCATCCCGACCAGCTGATCGACTTCTACGCCCCGCGCGGCGCGACCGGCCCCGCGCCGCTGGTGGTCGTCCTGCACGGAGGGGCGTGGCGGGCGCCGTACGACCGCCGGCACCTCACGCCGTTCGCGGACTTCCTGACGCGGCGGGGCTTCGCCGTGGCCAACGTGGAGTACCGGCGGGGCGCGGCTGTCTCCGGGGGCGCGGCCGCCGGTGGCACGGTCTCCGCCGGCGCGGTCTCCGGTGGTACGCCGGGCGGGGTGACGGTGACGGCGGCGGGCCGCTGGCCCGACACCTTCGACGACGTCGCCGCCGCGCTGGACGCGCTGCCCGCCCTCGTCCGGGGGGCCCTGCCGCAGGCGGACACCCGCCGCACGGTGCTCACCGGCCACTCGGCGGGCGGCCACCTGGCGCTGTGGGCCGCGGCCCGGCACGTCCTGCCGGCCGGCGCGCCCTGGCGCGTCGACGGGCCGCCCCCGCTGCGCGGCGTGGTCGCCCTCGCACCGATCGCCGACTTCGGGGTCGCGGAGAAGCTCGACGTGTGCGGTGGCGCGGTGCGGCAGCTCCTCGGCGGCGAGGCGCACGCCGGCGAGCGGCGGCCGTACGCCGACCCCGCGCTGCTGCTGCCGACCGGCATCGCGACGACCCTGGTCCAGGGCCGCACCGACCTGATCGTCCCGGAGGCCGTCGCCGAGTCGTACGCGGACGCGGCGGCGAAGGCGGGCGAGGTGGTGGGCCTGACGCTCCTGGAGGACGTCGGCCACTTCCCGCTGATCGACCCGGTGGCGGACGCGTGCGCGGTGGTGGCGGAGGAGATCGCGCAGCTGGCGTGGTGAGGGGGCGGCGGGTCTGTGGTGAGGGGGACGGCGGGTCTGCGGGCTGCGGGCTGCGGGCTGCGGGTCTGCGGGTCTGCGGGTCTGGGGGTCTGCGGGTCTGCGGTGAAGCGTCCCTGTCATACCCCTAGTACCTGAGAGCTACCTCCGAGGACAGCCCTTCGGCGGGACGCGAGCGACGACCGCTGATCCGTAACTTCCCCACCAGGGACGCCCGATGGCCGGGCGGACCGGTCGGGGAGGGACGGGGCGATGGGGGTCGAAGCGGGGCGGTTCACCGAACGGCGGCTCGGTGGGAGCGGATCGGATGGTGCGGCAGGCGGCGGGCTGGGGCGTGAACGTGCGCCCGGCCGTGAGCGTCCGCCGGCCCGTTCCCCGCGCTGGGTCCGTGCCCTTCTCGCCGGCCTCGTCACCGCCGCCGTCGTGGTCCCCCTCATGGCCGCGGTCCGGCCGGGCATCCCCGCCCCGGACCCCGCCGATCTCGCTCCGGTGACGGCGTCGACGCTGGAGGAGGCGTACGCGGCCAACCGGGCCAACGCCGAACTGGCGGCCCGTACGGCGGCCGGGCACGGGGACCGGCACCGCGCCGCCGCCGACCGGGCGCTCGCGGTTCCCTCCCGCAGACTCCTCTTCTTCGACGGCCGCGGGTCCGGCCGGGTGGCCGAGGTCTTCGGCGACCTGGCCCACACGGGCCGCGTCGCCGTCCTGGTGCCCGGCTCGGACACCTCGCTGGACACCTACGAGCGCTTCCACACGGCCGCGGCGGCACTGCACCGAGGGCTCACCCGACAGGCCCCGGCCGGCACCGGCACCGGCACCGGCAGCGGCAGCGGCACCGGCACCGGCAGCGGCACCGGCAGCGGTACCGCGGTGGTGGCCTGGCTCGGCTACACCACTCCGGCGACCGTCAGCACCACCGCCATCACCCCGGACCGGGCCGACGAAGCCGCCCCGGACCTGCGGGAGTTCGTGCGTGGGCTCCGCGGCCTCACCGGCCCGGCCTCCCGGATCACCCTCCTGTGCCATTCGTACGGCTCGGTGGTGTGCGGGCGGGCCGCCGACGGCCTGGACGCGGACGACCTGGTCCTCCTCGGCAGTCCGGGCACGGGCACGGGCGCGGACTCGGCGGCGGACCTGCGTACCCGCGCGCGGGTGTGGGCGGCCCGGGGCAGCGACGACTGGGTGGCGGAGGTCCCGCACACCGCCGTCGCACTGCTCGGCACGACGGTCGGTTTCGGCACGGACCCGGTGTCCCCGGACTTCGGCGCCCGCGTGTTCTTCGCCGGGGACGGCGGCCACAGCGACTACTTCCGGCCGGGCTCGGCCTGCCTGGCCAACCTCGTCCGGATCGTCCTCGGCGAGACCTCGGAGGTCACCCGTGCGTGAGACGAACACGGTCCGTCCCCGGGGGCGGCGCACCCTCCCGATCCGTGCCGGGATACGGAGGGCGGCAGACCGGCTCGACGCGGGCACCCCGCCCGAGCGGGACCGGGCCGTCGACGCCCTGCGCGCCTTGGCGGTCCTCGGTGTCGTGCTCGGCCACTGGTTGGTGACCGCACTCGTCGCCGACGGCGGCACCCTGCGCGCCGCCAGCCCGCTGGACCCCATGTCCTGGCTGGCCCCGGTGTCCTGGGCGTTCCAGACACTCGCCGTGTTCTTCATGGTGGGCGGCCATGTCGCGACGAGAAGTCACACCTCGGCCCGCGCGCGGGGCGTGACGTACGGCGGCTGGCTGCGGGCCCGGCTGACCCGGCTTTTCACGCCCGTGGCAGCCATGACGGGCGTGTGGGCGGTGGTCGCGGTCTGCCTGCTGCTGGGCGGCGCCTCCTTCACCACCGTGCACACGATGGTGAAGCTGGCGCTGTCACCCCTGTGGTTCCTGCTGGTGTTCGCGGCGCTCACGGCGGCGACCCCGCTGCTGGTCCGGCTCAACCCGCTGTGGCCGCTGGCCGTCGTCCTGCACGTGGATCTGGTCCGCTTCGGCCTCGGCGGCCCGGCATGGCTCGGCTGGGTCAACCTGGCGGCGGGCTGGCTCGTGCCCTACACCCTGGGCGCGGCCTGGACGCGTGGGGAGTTGGAGCGCCGGCGCGCGGGCGGGCTCCTGTGCGCCGGCGGGGCCGTGGCGACGGCGGTCCTGGTGGTCTGGGCGGGCTATCCGGCGTCGATGGTCGGCGTGCCCGGCGCCGCGCTCTCCAACCTCAACCCGCCGACCCTCGCGGCCGTCACCTTCGGCCTCGCCCAGTGCGGTGCCGCCCTGCTGCTGCGTGACCGGCTGCGGCGGGCCATGCGCGGGCCGGTGGCCTGGGCGGCGGTGGCCCTGGTGAACCTCTCCGCGATGACGGTGTTCCTCTGGCATCAGACGGCTCTGATGGCGACCACGGCCACCGGCCTCCTGGTGGGCCGCCTGCCCGGCCTGCACACCGTGCCGGACGGCCTGGACTGGGTCGCGGCCCGGCTCCTGTGGCTGCCGGTCTTCGTCGCGGTGCTGGCCGTGTGCCGGGAGGCCTTCCACGGCTTCGAGAACCGCGGCGTGCGGCGCCCGCGGACGGCTCCGGCCCCCTCGAGGGTGGTGCGGGTCGGACGGCTGCCGGAAGCACCGGAACTGCGGAAGGCCGGTCGTGCTTAAGGTGGGGCGGATGAACGGGGTGGAGGAGCGGCTGATCCGCGTCCTGCGGGTGGTGCGCGACGACCTGTGGACGACCCGTGCCGCGCCGCTGCCGCCCTCGGTGTGGCTGCGCTGGCTGCCGCACGGTCTGGTCTGGCTGGTCGCGTTCGGCACCATGGTCACCAACGTCGACTTCCTGGCCGACCGTTACCAGCTCGGCGCGCAGTTCGGCGTGCTGTGCGCGGTACTGCAGGGCATGGCGGTGGTGCTGGCGCTGTGGCGCCCGATGCCGGCCTGGTGGCTGTCGACGGCGGTCACGGTGGTGGTCGCCCTGGTCGCCCGGGGGCGTCTGTTCCACGATCCGCACTCGGGCGACCCCAGCTGGCCGTGGGGACCACCCGGCCTGATCGCGCACTGCGTGGTCCTGTTGCTGTTGTCGCTGCGGGTGCCGACCCGGGTGGCGGTTGAGGCGCTCGCGCTGACCGCCCTGGCCACCTATGTCGTCGAGGGGGTGATCGGCGGCGCCGGCTACGGGCCGTCCGGCATGCTCGCGGTGACCCTGTTCGCCGTCGTCGTCCTTTTGGGCAGCGCCCTGCGCGGTCGCCGCGAGGCCCGGCACCAGCTCGTCGAGCAGGCGGGCATCACCGCCGAGGAGCGGGCCCGCCGCACCGTGCTGGAGGAGCGCAACCGCATCGCGCGCGAGCTGCACGACGTGGTCGCCCATCACATGTCGGTGATCTCGATCCAGGCGCAGGTGGCCCCGCACCTCGTGGACAACCCGTCCGAGGAACTGCGCCAGAACCTCGAAGGCATCAGACAGAACGCCCTGGAGGCGCTCACCGAACTGCGCAGGGTCCTCGGCGTGCTGCGCTCCGAGAACCCCGAGGACCCCTACGGCCTCGGCGCGGCGGGCGGCGGAGGGACCCCGGACGCCCCGCAGCCCACGCTCGACCGGCTCGGCGCCCTCATCGACAACACCCGTGCGGCGGGGCTGGAGGTCGTGACCGAGGTACGGGGCGAGGCACCGGCGTATCCGCCGGGCGTGCAGCTGTCGGCGTACCGGATCGTGCAGGAGGCGCTGAGCAACGCGCTGCGGCACGCGCCCGGTTCCCAGGTCCGGGTCGGCGTCGTCCACGATCCGCGGGGCCTGTCCCTGGAGGTCGTCAACTCCCGCCCGAGAGGGCCGGTACGGTCCTCGCCCGGTGCGGGGCACGGGCTGCTCGGCATGCGGGAGCGGGCGGTGATGCTGGGCGGTCACGTCGCCGCGCACCCGACGCTGCACGGCGGGTTCATGGTCTCCGCGTTCCTCCCGAAGGACGGCCTCCCCCTCCCTCCCACCGAGGACACCGACCCGCCCGCCGACCTCGAAATGACCTTCCCCGAGCCCCGCCGGGAGCCGCCGGCGCCCGGACCGGCGGCTGGCCTGGCGGCGGGACCCACGGCCGGACCGCTGCCGGGACTGCCCGCAGGTCCGCCGCCGGACCCCCCGTCAGGACCTTCGGCCGGACACCCGACAGGAGACGAGAACAGATGACGAGCGGCACCATCCGCGTACTGATCGCCGACGACCAGCAGATGGTCCGGCAGGGCTTCACCGTGCTGCTCAACACCCGGCCGGACATCGAGGTGATCGGACAGGCGGTCGACGGGCTCGACGCCGTCGCTCAGGTCGCCGAGCTGTCCCCGGACGTCGTCCTGATGGACATCCGGATGCCCGAGCTGGGCGGCATCGAGGCCACCCGCCGCATCACCGTCGCCACTCCTGGCATCAAGGTGCTGGTGCTCACCACCTTCGACCTCGACGAGTACGTGTACGAGGCGCTGCGCGCCGGGGCGTCCGGGTTCCTGCTCAAGGACGCCTCCGCCGACCAGCTCGCGGAGGCGGTGCGGATCGTGGCGGCCGGTGACGCCCTGCTCGCGCCCGGCATCACCCGCAAGCTGATCGCCGAGTTCTCCCGTCTCGACGGCACGCCCCGCCCCCCGCTGAAGGAACGCGTCGGCGACCTCACCGAGCGCGAGACGGAGGTGCTGACCCTCATCGCGCAGGGCCTGTCCAACGCGGAGATCGCCCGTCGGCTCGTGGTCGCCGAGCAGACCGTGAAGACGCACGTGGGCCGGATCCTGGTGAAGCTGGGCCTGCGGGACCGCACCCAGGCGGCGGTGTTCGCCTACGAGTCGGGGCTGGTGAGGCCCTCCGGGTACTGACCACCGCGGCGAGACCGGCGAGACCGGCGCCCGGTCCCCGACCCGTAGTACTTGAGGGGGACCCCGCGGAACCCCTCTCACTGGTGACGACCGCCGCCCCCGCCCGCACCTACGGTTCTGATGTGACCGAGATGACCCAGACGACCCAGACGACCCGGCCGTGGACGACGCCGCCGGACGACCCGCACGCGGCCCGCCGGCCGCGCAGCCCGGAGCTCCGGGTGGCCCTGGGCGCCGTGCGGGGGTTGCGGGAGGACCTGTTCGAGGATGCCTTCGCCTACCGTCCGCTGCCCCACCGCGAGCCGGACGGCCGCTTCACCCGCCGGCTGACCGGCCGCAAGCGGGTGTACGCGACCTGGTCCCGGCACGCGCTGGTCGGAGCGGGCGGCGCGTTCGCCTTCCTGGCCTCCTTCGCCGAGGACAGCGGCCTGGTGGGCCTGGTGTGCGGGCTGCTGGCGCTGGCACCGGTGCTGCTGACCCTGGTCCGCCCGGTGGGGGCGTTCTGGCTGTCGCTGGTGTCCACCACGCTCGTCGCCGCCTTCGGCTCGGCGTGGAGCGACTGGCCGTGGCTGCCGGGCACGTTCATCTCCCACCTCCTCGTGCTGACGGTCGTGGCGATACGCACCCGGCCGCGCACGGCGGCCTGGATGTGGCTGCTGACCGTCGTCTACGGCCTCGTCGCCGAGGCGGTGTTCGGCGGGAGCCACTACTACACCAACGTCGGGCCGATGCTGGTCGTCTCGGCGCTCGTCCTGCTCGCCGTCACCGTCTGGCACATCCGCCGGCAGGCCGAGGAGGAGGTCACGGCCCAGCAGACGGTGACCGCGCACGAGCGTTCGCGGCGCACACTGCTGGAGGAGCGCACCACCATCGCCCGCGAGCTGCACGACGTGGTCGCCCACCACATGTCGGTCGTCGCCATCCAGGCGGAGGCCGCCCCCTACCGGGTGGAGAACCCGCCGCCGGAGCTGGAGAAGGCGTTCGCGACGATCCGGGAGAACGCGGTCGCGGCCCTGACCGAGCTGCGCCGGGTCCTGGGCGTGGTGCGCGCCGAGGACTACGAGGCGCCGGACGCCCCGCAGCCCACGCTCGCGGAGCTGGACGGGCTGCTGGCCAACGTGCGGGAGGCCGGCCTGCCGGTCGAGAAGGCGGTGACCGGCGCGGTGCGGGAACTGCCGCAGGGCGTGGAGCTGTCGGCGTACCGGATCGTGCAGGAGGCGCTGAGCAACACCCTGCGGCACGCGCCCGGCGCGAGCGCCCGCGTGGAGATCGGCTACGTGCTCGGCGGGCTGGGTCTGCGCGTCGTCAACGGCCCGCCGACCGACCCCGCCCTGGTGAAGCCCTCGCCGGGAGCCGGGCACGGCATCACGGGCATGCGGGAGCGGGTGACCATGCTGAACGGCGAGATGACGGCGGACCCGACGCAGGACGGCGGTTACGAGGTGACGGTGTTCCTCCCGGTGCCGATGGCCACGGCGGACGACGGTGCGGCATGACCATCCGGGTACTGATCGCGGACGACCAGATGATGGTCCGCGAGGGCTTCTCCGTCCTGCTGAACGCGATGCCGGACATCGAGGTCGTCGGCGAGGCGGTGAACGGCCGCGAGGCGGTGGACCGCGTCCGTGAACTGGCGCCCGACGTCGTCCTGATGGACATCCGGATGCCCGAGCTGAACGGCATCGAGGCGACGCGGGAGATCGTGGCCGCGGACGGCACGGCGAAGGTGCTGGTCCTCACCACCTTCGACCTCGACGAGTACGTCTACCAGGCGTTGCGCGCCGGAGCCTCCGGCTTCCTGCTGAAGGACGCCTCGGCCCGCCAACTCGCCGACGGGGTGCGGATCGTGGCCGCCGGGGAGGCGCTCCTCGCCCCGTCCGTCACCCGGCGTCTGATCACCGAGTTCTCCCGGCTGTCCGACGGCCCCCGGCTGCCCCGCGCCGCCCAGGCGTCCTACGGCGACCTGACCGAGCGGGAGACGGAGGTCCTGGTCCTCATCGCGCAGGGCCTGTCCAACGCGGAGATGGCCGGGCGGCTGGTGGTGGCGGAGTCCACGATCAAGACGCACGTCAGCAGGATCCTGGTGAAGCTGGGCCTGCGGGACCGTACCCAGGCGGCGGTGTTCGCCTACGAGGCGCGGCTGGTCAGACCGGGATGAGACACCCCTGGTCAGCGGCGGGGTCGACGGGCTAGCGTCCGGTCATGGCAGCAGTCGACGACCTTCGCTTCGATCCCTGGGACCCGGCGTTCGTGGCCGACCCGTACCCGGCGTACGCCGAGTTGCGGGCGCGGGGCCGGGTGATCCGGTACGAGCGCACCGACCAGTGGCTGGTGCCGCACCACGCGGACGTCTCGGCGCTGCTGCGGGACCGGCGGCTCGGGCGGACCTACCGGCACCGTTTCACGCACGAGGACTTCGGGCGGACGGCGCCCCCGGCGGAGCACGAGCCGTTCCACACGCTCAACGACCACGGGATGCTGGATCTGGAACCGCCGGACCACACCCGGATCCGGCGGCTGGTGTCGAAGGCGTTCACGCCGCGCACGGTCGAGCGGCTCAAGCCGTACGTCGAGCGGCTGGCCGGTGAGCTGGTCGACAAGCTGGTGGCGGCCGGCGGCGGCGACCTGCTGACGGACGTCGCGGAACCGCTGCCGGTGGCGGTGATCGCCGAGATGCTGGGGATCCCGGCGTCGGAGCGGGCCCCGCTCCGGCCGTGGTCGGCGGACATCTGCGGGATGTACGAGCTGAGCCCGTCGCCGGAGACGGCCCGCCGGGCGGTGCGGGCGTCGGAGGAGTTCTCCGCCTACCTGCGGGAGCTGATCGCGGCCCGCCGCGAGGAGCCCGGCGACGACCTGATCTCCGGGATGGTCGCCGCCCACGACGAGGGCGACCGGCTCACCGAGCAGGAGATGATCTCGACGGCCGTGCTCCTGCTGAACGCGGGCCACGAGGCGACGGTCAACGCCACCGTCAACGGCTGGTGGGCGCTGTTCCGCAACCCCGGCCAGCTGGCGGCCCTGCGCGCCGACCACGCGCTGGTCCCCTCCGCCGTGGAGGAGCTGATGCGCTACGACACCCCGCTCCAGCTCTTCGAGCGCTGGGTCCTCGACGAGATCGAGATCGACGGCACGGTGATCCCGCGGGGCGCGGAGATCGCCATGCTGTTCGGCTCCGCCAACCACGACCCCGCGGTCTTCACCGACCCGGACCGCCTGGACCTGACCCGCGCGGAGAACCCGCACATCTCCTTCAGCGCGGGCATCCACTACTGCATCGGCGCCCCCCTCGCCCGCATGGAGCTGGCCGCCTCGATGCGGGCCCTCCTGGCGAAGGCCCCCACCCTGCGCCTCGCGGCGGAGCCCGCCCGCACACCGAACTTCGTGATCAGGGGCCTGGAAGGACTCGACGTGGAGATCGCCTGAACCACCGGACCCCCGGTCCCGGCCCAGGTCCCCGTCCTGGGGCCCGAGCCGAGCCGGTCCCGGTCCCCGCTCTGGAGCCCGGTCCGAGCCCGGTCCGAGCGCGGCCCTGTCCCGGAGCCCGAGCCGGTCCCGGCCCTCGCTCCGGAGCCCGAGCCGAGCCCGGCCCGAGCCCCGGCCGAGCCCGGTCCCCGCTCTGAGGTCCGGCCCGGACCGGTCCGAGCCCGGCCCTGTCCCGGAGCCCGAGTCCGGCCCAGCCCCGGAGTCAGAACCCCGGCTCCGAGTCCGGCCCCCGCCCCGCCCCCCGTCACATGGTCAGGTCCCGTCGGCGCAGTCCCGCGGCGCCGGCCGCGACCAGGGCTGCCGCCAGTGCGGTGAGCGTCAGTACCGGGCCCCACTCCATGCCGCCTCCCGGCAGCTTGGGCAGGTGGCCGAAGGGGGAGAGGTCCAGCACCGCCTGCGGGACGTCCAGCGCGGGGCCGATCCAGCCGACGACCAGGACCGCGCCGGCCACCCCCCACGCGGCCGGGGCCAGCCGTGGGGCGAGGCCGTACAGGAGGACGGCGACGCCGCCGACGGTCCACACCGCCGGGAGCTGGACCAGGCAGCCGGCCAGGATCGGGCCCGCGTCCCTGCCGTGGCCGACGGCGAGGCCGAGGCCCGCCAGCAGCATGATCAGGGCGGCGCCGCCGAAGGCGACCGCCAGATGGCCGGCGGCCCAGCGCAGCCGGCCGACCGCGTTCGCGAGGACCGGTTCCGCCCGGCCGGAGGTCTCCTCGCCGTGCAGCCGCAGGACCGAGGCGACGACGTACAGGGCCGCGACGAGGCCCAGCATGCCGGTCATCGCGGCGAGGAAGGCGTCCGTGAGCGCCACCCGGCCGCCCATCCGCTCGAAGATCTCGCGGGCCCGCTCGTTGTCGCCGACGAGGTCGGCCGCGCTCTCCGCCAGCCCGCCGTAGACGACCCCGGCGAGGAGGAAGCCGGTGCTCCAGCCGAGGACGCTGCCGCGCTGCAGCCGCCAGGCCAGCGCCCCCGCCGTGCGCAGCCGGCCGTCGGCCCGTCCCGGCCGGGTGGGCAGGAAGCTCATGCCGAGGTCCCGGCGGCCCGCCAGCACGTACGCCGTCACGCCCTGCGCGGCGATCGCCGCCGCGAACAGCGCCGGCACCCACCAGCGTTCGCCGGCGAAGGGCCGCAGGTTCTCCAGCCAGCCGAGCGGGGAGAGCCAGGTCAGCACGGAGGAGCCGTCGTCCGTCGCCGAGTCGCCCGCCGCGCGCAGCACGAACGCGGCGCCCAGCACCCCCGAGGCCAGCCCCCGGGCCAGCCGCGCGCTCTCGGTGAGCTGCGCGGCGATCGCGGCCATGGTCGCGAAGAGCATCCCCACGGCCGCGAGCCCCAGCCCGAGGGCCACCGCCCCGGCCACCCCGTGCCCCGCCAGCCCGACGGTCACCAGCAGGGCCAGGACCGCGTCGGCGACCCCCGCCGCCAGCAGCGCCGACGTCAGCGAGGCGCGCCGCCCCACCGCGCCGGAGGCGATCAGCTCCTGGCGGCCGCTCTCCTCCTCGTCCCGGGTGTGCCGTACGACGATCAGGATGCTGGTCACGGCCGCGAGGGCACCGGCGTAGACGCCGACCCGCCAGGCGGTGAGGGCGCCCAGCGAGTCGCCGAAGACCGGGCCGACGAGGGCGCGCAGCGAGGCGTTGGCCGCCATCTGGTCCCTGAGGGAGGCGCGTTCGGCGGCGGTGCCGTACAGGCTCCCCAGGGTGTTCGGCATGGAGAGGACCATCAGGGCGTTGACGCCCACCCAGAGGGGGATCATCACCCGGTCGCGGCGCAGCGCGAACCGCAGCAGCGTTCCGGTGCCCGACAGCCGGTGCGCGAGGGCTCTCATCGGTTCGCCGTCTCGGCGGTGCCGGCCTGGTAGTGGCGCAGGAACAGCTCCTCCAGCGTCGGCGGCGTCGACGTCAGCGACCGCACGCCCGTCGCGCTCAGCGACCGCAGTACGGCGTCCAGCCCGTCGGCGTCGACCTGGAGCCGCACCCGGCGGCCCCGGACGTCGAGGTCGTGGACGCCGGGCAGCCGTGCCAGCCCGTCGGGCTCACCGGCGAGTTCGGCGGTGACGCTGGTGCGGGTGAGGTGGCGCAGGTCGGCCAGCGAGCCGGTCTCGACCGTGCGGCCCTGACGGATGATGCTGACCCGGTCGCAGAGTTCCTCGACCTCGCCGAGGAGGTGCGAGGACAGCAGGACCGTACGGCCCCGCTCGCGCTCCTCGGCCACGCACCGCCGGAAGACCTCCTCCATCAGCGGGTCGAGGCCCGAGGTCGGCTCGTCGAGGACGAGCAGGTCGACGTCCGAGGCGAACGCGGCGACCAGGGCGACCTTCTGCCGGTTGCCCTTGGAGTAGGTGCGGCCCTTCTTGGTGGGGTCCAGCTCGAAGCGTTCCACCAGTTCCGCGCGGCGCCGCGCGTCCAGGCCGCCCGCCCGTCGCCCACCGCCACCCTGCCCGACGCGCTTCGCGCGGCCCCCGTCACGCAGCCGGCCGAGGAGGTCGATGACCTCGCCGCCGGACAGGTTCCGCCACAGGGCCACGTCGCCGGGGACGTACGCGATGCGACGGTGCACCTCCACCGCGTCCCGCCAGGGGTCGCGGCCGAGGACCCGCGCGGTGCCGGAGTCGGCGCGCAGCAGACCGAGCAGGACGCGGATGGCGGTGGACTTGCCGGAGCCGTTGGGGCCGAGGAAGCCGTGCACCTCGCCCGTCCCGACCTCCAGGTCGAGACCGTCGAGCGCGTGGGTGCGGCCGAAGGACTTGTGCAGTCCGGACACCGTGATGGCCTTCGTCATGCGTCAGAACGTACGCTTGCTTCATAAATTTTTGAAGATAAGGAAGTGTGAAAACGGTCGATAGGATATGGCCATGAGCGAAGCAGCGGGTGCGGGGGCCGGCGCCGAGGGCGGGCGGGACGCGGAGGCCGTGTCGAGGTTCGTCGAGTCCTTCGCCGCGCAGCTCGTCGAGGCGGGCATGCAGCGCATGGCCGCGCGGGTCTTCGCCGCCCTCCTGGCCTCCGACTCCGGCGCCCTCACCTCGGCCGAACTGGGCGAACAGTTGCGGGTCAGCCCCGCGGCGGTGTCCGGCGCCGTCCGGTACCTGTCGCAGCAGCACATGGTGGCGCGCGAGCGCGAGCCCGGTTCGCGCCGGGAGCGCTACCGGGTGCACAGCGACCAGTGGTACGAGGCCCTCACCAACCGCGAGGCCGTCCTCAAACGCTGGGAGGGCGCCCTGCGCGACGGCGTCGCCGGCCTCGGCGCCGACACCCCCGCAGGCCGCCGGATGGCCGAGACGCTCGCCTTCTTCGAGTTCGTCGAGGGCGAGATCGCGGCCATGATGGAGCGCTGGCGGACCCACCGCGAACAGGTCTTCGGCAAGCACTAGCCGAAGCCCTCCTCCGGCGCCCCCGCCCGGCGCCCCCGCCCGGCACTCCCTTGTCCGGCACTCCCTTGTCCGGCACTCCCTTGTCCGGCACTCCCTAGTTCGGCACTCCCTCGTCCGGCGCCCCGCCCGGGACCATCCCCGCCCGGTCCCGCTCACCGCCCCGGCAGCACCAGCCCCAGCGCGCCCTCGCGGACCACCCACGTCCGCCGCCGTACGGGTCCCGCCACCGTCGCGTCGGCCCGGTAGCGGAAGTCGGCCCCGGACACCGTGACGGTGCGGCCGCGGGCCTCCAGCGGGGACGCCTCCGCGCCCACCGACACCGGCCGGACCTCCACCGCCGCCGTGCCGGAGGCGTCCGGGGTCACCGACACCGCCTCGACCGGCTGGTCCAGGTCGACCAGCGTCACCCCGTCGACCTCGACCCGCAGCCGGGCGGGTCCGGGCACCGGCGGGGCCGGGTCCGGCCGGGACGGCACCAGCGTGCGCACCAGGGACCGGCAGGTCGTCCGCAGCCACGGCCGTACGCCGGCCGCGTCCGGCTGCGCGTCCCGGCCGGACAGCGGCGGTATCCGCAGCGTGCCCAGGACGACCCCGTCGCTGTCGTCGACGAGCAGGTCCAGACGCCGCTCGGCCCCGTCCAGGACGGCCCGCGCCGCCGCGACCGTGCCCAGGGGCACCCCCAGGGCGTGCGCGACGCTCAGGGAGCCGCCCACGGGCACCATCGACAACGCGCATCCGGCCAGTTCCCGCCGCCGGTGCAGCAGGGCCACCACCCGCATCAGCGCGCGGTCGTCCCCGATCACCACCGGCCGCCGCGAGCCGCGGCGCGCGAGGACGCGGGCAAATTCCTCCGCGTCCTCCGGGAGGCACACTTTCGTCGCCGCACCCGCGCTGAGCACGTCTTTCGCGATCCGCACGGACTCTCCGTCCGTCCTCCGGGCGACCGGATCGATGATCACCAGCAGCTGCTCCGGCGTCGCGAAAGTCGCCACCTCGGTCCTGCCTCGCTTCCTCGGGTAGCATCTTTGTGCAAGAGCCCCTTGCGCTATTGCGCCAGGGGCTTCGTCTATTCCGGGGCATCCGGGTCCGACGGTGTGCGACCGAAGACGGTCGCGTGGCGGCCGATGACGGTCGCGGTGCCGCGACCGACGACGGTCGTGGTGCACGCGGTGGTGAGAGCCTCCGCGTACGCCCCTGACCCTGGACATGCCCCACCCGGAAGGGGTGTACGCGCGTGCCCGCACTTGTGCTGCTCGGTGCTCAGTGGGGTGACGAGGGCAAGGGAAAGGCCACCGACCTGCTCGGCGGCTCGGTGGACTATGTAGTGCGTTACCAGGGCGGCAACAACGCCGGCCACACGGTCGTCGTGGGCGACCAGAAGTACGCATTGCACCTCCTCCCTTCCGGAATCCTGTCGCCCGGATGTACGCCCGTCATCGGAAACGGAGTCGTCGTCGATCCGTCGGTCCTGCTCTCCGAGCTGAGCGGTCTGAACGAGCGAGGCGTCGACACGTCGAAGCTGCTCATCAGCGGCAACGCGCACATCATCACGCCCTACAACGTGACTGTCGACAAGGTGACGGAACGCTTCCTCGGAAAGCGGAAGATCGGCACCACGGGACGGGGCATCGGCCCGACCTACGCCGACAAGATCAACCGGGTCGGCATCCGCGTACAGGACCTGTACGACGAGTCGATCCTGGAGCAGAAGGTCGAGGCGGCGCTCGACGTCAAGAACCAGCTGCTGACCAAGCTCTACAACCGCCGCGCCATCGCGGTCGAGCAGGTCGTCGAGGAGCTGCTGGGCTACGCGGAGAAGCTGCGCCCGTACGTCGCCGACACGGTCCTGGTGCTCAACCAGGCCCTCGAGGACGACAAGGTGGTCCTGTTCGAGGGCGGCCAGGGCACGCTCCTGGACATCGACCACGGCACGTACCCCTTCGTCACCTCGTCGAACCCGACCGCGGGCGGCGCCTGCACCGGTGCCGGCGTGGGCCCGACGAAGATCAGCCGGGTCATCGGCATCCTCAAGGCGTACACGACCCGGGTCGGCGCCGGTCCGTTCCCGACGGAGCTGTTCGACGAGGACGGCGCGGCGCTGCGCCGCATCGGCGGCGAGCGGGGCGTCACCACCGGCCGCGACCGTCGCTGCGGCTGGTTCGACGCGGTCATCGCCCGCTACGCGACCCGCGTGAACGGCCTGACCGACTTCTTCCTCACCAAGCTCGACGTCCTGACCGGCTGGGAGCAGATCCCGGTCTGCGTGGCGTACGAGATCGACGGCAAGCGCGTCGAGGAACTCCCGTACTCGCAGAGCGACTTCCACCACGCGAAGCCGATCTACGAGACCCTGCCGGGCTGGTCCGAGGACATCACGAAGGCCAAGACCTTCGAGGACCTGCCGAAGAACGCCCAGAACTACGTCAAGGCGCTGGAGGAGATGTCCGGCGCCCCGATCTCCGCGATCGGCGTGGGCCCGGGCCGGGACGAGACGATCGAGATCAACTCGTTCATCTGAGGCACCCGGGAAACCGCCTGAGGCACCCGGGAACCGCCGGGGACCGCACCGACGGCCGCCTTCCGCTCGCGCGGGGGCGGCCGTCGGCGCGTCCGGCGGTGCCGCGCCCGCCGACGCTTGTGCGCCCCCGGCGGTGTCGATCCCGCCGGGGGGGGGGAGACGGGGCGGACGGGGGTGCGGGCGCTGACGGCGCGCCGCGGCCGGCCCGGCCGAACACGCCGGGTCCGGTTCAGCTGAACACGATCATCGACCCCTGCGCCAGGCTCCTGGTGGCCGCCGCGTGCAGCCCGAGCCACACGTGCCGTTCGCGGGCGAACGGGCTCGGGTCGTACGGCGGCGCGACGGCCGGTTCCTCCAGCTCCGTCGGGGAGGCCGGGGGCTGCGGCGCGGCCGGCGGGTTGGCGGGGTCGATGCCGATCGAGGGGGCGACGTACTCGAGTTCCCGCAGCAGTGACTGCGAGGAGCCGAGCGGGCCCCCGCCGGCGAGCAGCTCCTCGTTGGACAGGGGCTGCGGGAAGTCCACCGGGACGTAGGCGCCGGCGTGGTCGTAGTGCCACACCAGGTGGGACTGCTGGGCCGTCGACTCGAACATCTCCAGGAGCTGCTCGTAGTCGCCGCCCAGGGCGTCGACCGGGGTCACCGGCAGTCCGCACACCTGGAGCAGGTAGGCGCGCCGCAGGAAGTGCAGGGCGTCGTAGTCGAAGCCGGCCACGGGCGCGACGTCGCCGGACAGGCCCGGCATGTACTGGTACACCGGCACCGGGGGGAGTCCCGACTCGGCGAGCACCTTGTTGTACTGCGCGAGTTCCTCGGCGAAGGGGTTGTCGGGGGTGTGGCACAACACGTCGACGAGCGGCACCAGCCACAGGTCACAGGCCAAAGAGAGCTCCTCACTCAGGGTGTCGCGCGGTCATTGCTGCCCGGACTGGGAAGGGTAGTCGGTGCGTCCTGCGTCAGCCCCCTCCGTGCAGGTCCCATACCCACACTCCGGCCACCCACCTACCGGGCCGGCCCACGAGCTTGTCCACGGTGGCCCGCAGCGGCCCGTCGTGCGGCTGCGGCGCGAGCACCAGCGCGCCCGCCCGCCAGTACGCGAGGTCCCGCCGGGCCTGCTCCCGCGCCCGGTCGTCGATCACCTGGGCGACGCCCGTCTCCCGCACGTCCTTCAGCAGGCCCGCCGTCCAGTTCAGCGGCACGCCGTAGACACCGCTGCGGTCGCCGTCGCCGTAGGGCCGGTTGAAGTAGCCGCCCGGCATCCGGAAGCCGAGGCCGGCGGCGGTCTGCCAGTGCAGGGCCTCGGCGGCGGTGGGGTCGGGCAGCGGTACCGGCACGAGGGACTCGCCGGGGCCGACGTACCCCTTCCAGACGCCGTCGGTGAAGAAGGCGGGCGCCCCGGCGCGCGGCTCGGACCGCAGCGGCGCCGGGACCAGGGGGAGCAGGGCCAGACAGACGACCAGCGGGACGGCGTACCGCGGGACCGGGGAGCGGACGCTCGCCGACCGGTCGACGGCGAGGGCGAGCAGCATGCCGAGGACGGGCGCGCAGATCAGCGCGACGCGGCCGACGATGACCGACTCCAGCAGCGGCAGGTGCGCCAGCGGCGCCCAGGGGCCGGGGATCTCGACACCGGTCGCCGGGACGCGGACGCGCGGGCCCAGGGAGAGGAGGGCCGCGGCGGCCGCGGTGAACGCCAGCGCCCTGACGGCGGGCCGCCGCCACAGGCCGACGGTGACCGCGAGGGCGAGGAGGAGCAGGGGCCAGCCGTAGAAGGCGTTCTGTTCGGTCCGGTTGAGGGAGAGGGCGTCCGCCCGTTCGGCGTCGCCGGCGAGGAGGGACCGCTCGGCGAAGGCGAACAGGGCGCGCACCGGGTTGGCGGCGCCGGGCCCGTGGTCGAGGTGGGTGTAGCTCTGCGGTCCGGAGAACTGCCAGGCCAGCGGGTAGACGACCAGGGTCAGGCAGACCGCCGCGCCGATCGCCAGGCCGCGCAGCAGGGGACGTACGGCGGCGCGGGCCGCGCGGGGGCGCACGGCCGCGTGGGCGGCGGCGAACAGGAGCATGCCGAGCGCGGCCAGCAGCAGGGCCTCCTCGCCGAGGAACACCTGGTAGGCCGCCATCAGGCCGAGGATCACCGCGTCGCGGGTGACCCGGGTGCCCGCGCACAGCCGCAGGGTCCGCTCGATGATCGCCGGGATCATGAACAGGACGACGAAGTTGGGGTGGGCGTTGGCGTGGCTGACCATCGGCGGCGCGAAGGCGGCCAGCGCGGCCCCGGTGAAGGCCGCCCCGCGCCGCGCCACGAGCCGGCGCAGGATCAGCCGGTACCAGGCCGCCGCGGTGGCCGCGAGACCCAGCGTCATGGCCAGGCTGAGGGCGACGGCCGGACCCCACAGCAGCGTGACCGGGGTGAGCGGGACCGACAGGCCGGGCATGGCGGTGTTCGCCATCAGGTTCACGCCGTCGGGGACCCCCTGGAGGTCGCTGAACAGCGGGTTCCGCAGGTGCGCGACGTTGTCGGCGGTCACCGCGAAGAACCACTCCCACTGGTTCTGGTCCTGGAGGGAGTCGGTGAGGTAGCGGTGCGCCGGGTCGAAGAAGCGGCCGGCGTAGAGCGCGACGGCCAGGGCGAGGAACAGGGCGGCGGCGACGGCGTCGGCGGCCCGCGCGGCCGGCAGGCGCAGGCGGGCCAGGTCGCGCAGGAAGCGCGGGTAGTCCAGCGGGCGGATCTTGGAGCCGGGCCGGTGCGACCAGTGCACGGGGACCTCGGCGACCGGCCAGCCCGCCCGCTGGAAGTGGCGCAGCACCTCCACGTCGATGGCCCAGCCGTCCAGCCGGGACGCCGCGAACGCGGCGCGGACCTTCTCGCCGTCGAACAGCTTGAACCCGCACTGGGTGTCGCGTATCCCGCGCACGGCCGTCCCGCGGACGATCAGGTTGCCCGCGCCGCCGAGCAGTTCGCGCACCGGGTGCCGGCGCTCGCCGAGCGTCGCCCCGGGCACGGCACGGGAGCCGACCGCCGCCGCGCCGCCCTCGGCGAGCGCCTCGTCGAGCCGCTCCAGCTCGCCCACGGGAACGGCGAGATCGGCGTCGGTGATCAGCACCCGGCGCCCCCGGCTGGCGCCCACGCCGAGCCGCAGGGCGTGGCCCTTGCCGCGGTTGCGGGGGCTGCTGACCAGCCGCAGCCGGGGGTCGCGGCGCCGGGTGACGATCTCGCGGGTGGCGTCGGTGGAGCCGTCGTCGACGACCACGATCTCCCAGCCGCCCCACCGGTCCCCGGCGGCGGTGAGCTGCCGGGTGAGCGCGTCGAGGGTGGGGCCCAGCCGGTGTTCCTCGTTGTAGGCGGGGATCACGACGGAGAGGGCGGGCGGCCGGCGGGACGCGGGGACCTCGTGGGGCTCGTGGGGCTCGGGGACCTCGTGGGGCTCGGGGGCCCGGCCGGGCTCGGGGACACCGCGGGACTCGGGTGCTTCTCGGGACTCGGGGACGCCGTGGGACTCCTCGGCGGTGTCCGTCCCGCTCATCCGGCCGCCAGCCGCTCGATCAGCGCGAGGGAGTGCGTGTGGTACGCGTCGATGATCGTGCGGGCCGTGGCGGTGTCGCGGCGGTGGAGGGCGTCGACCAGTTCGGTGTGGCCGGACCACAGGTTGCCCCGCAGTTCGGTCAGCCGGCGCAGGTGCTGCACCAGGCACACCCAGGTCTGCAGGCGCAGCCGGTTCAGGAAGTCGGCGAGGTAGGGGTTGCCGAACAGGGCGCTCAGCTCGCGCCAGAACCGCAGGTCGTAGCCGATGAGCACGGTGAGGTCGCCGGCCGCCGCGGCCCGCTGCGCCTCCTCGCCGCGCCGGCGCACCCCCGCGACGGCCGCCGCGATCCGCGGGTCGTCCGGGCCCTCGAAGGGCTGCCTGCCCTCGTCCAGGGCGAGGAACATGCCCTCGACGACCAGGCTGCGCGCCTCGATCATGCTCCGGAAGTCGGCCACGGTGTACTCGTGCACCCGGAAGCCCCGGTGCTGGTCGGCGTCCAGCAGCCCCTGCGCCGAGAGATCGACCAGTGCCTCGCGGACGGGCGTCGCGGAGACGCCGTACTGGTCGGCGATCTCCTTCACCGTGAACTCCTGGCCCGGCTGGAGCCGTCCCGCCAGCACCTCGTCGCGCAGGGCGTCGGCGATCTGCTGCCGCAGGGTGCTGCGGGTCACGGCGCCCTTGCCGCTGCTGCCGGGCATGGTCGGGGCGTCTCCCTCGTCCTCGTCGCGTACGCCGGTCGACGGCGTGAGCGCCATCGGCCGACGGCGTGCTCGTCGGTATGTACGAGCACGCCACCTTACGCGTTCGACGAATTCAGGAGCTTGTCCGCGGCCTGCCCGCACACCCGCGCCCGGCCGGGTGCGTCCGACGGCCGTCCGACGCGCTCGACCGCCGTCCGGTGCCCCGGCATTCGGCAGTCGGCAGCCGTCCGTGCGCCCGGCCGGCGCCCGGTGCGACCGGGGGCCGGCCGCTCCGCCCGAGGGCTACGCGGTGTACTCGTCGGCCACCGACAGCGCCGTGTCCAGCGCCGCGAGCCCCTCCTTCAGCTCCGCCTCGCCGGCGTTGCACGGCGGCACGAAGTGGGTGCGGTTCATGTTGACGAAGGGCCACACCCCGGCCTTCTTCGCGGCGGCCCCGAACGCGGCCATCGGCGCGTTCGCCTCACCGGTGGCGTTGTACGGCACCAGCGGCTCGCGCGTCTCGCGGTCCTTCACCAGCTCCAGCGCCCAGAACATGCCGACACCGCGCACCTCGCCGACGCTCGGGTGGCGTTCGGCCAGCTCCCGCAGCCCCGGCCCGACGACGGAGGCGCCGAGGTCCCTCGCGTTCTCCACGACGCCCTCCTCCGCCATCACGTTGATCGTGGCGACGGCGGCGGCGCAGGCCAGCGGGTGCCCGGAGTAGGTGAGGCCACCGGGGTACGGCCGCTTCCCGAAGGTCTCCGCGATCGCGCCCGAGACGGCGACCCCGCCCAGCGGCACGTAGCCGCTGTTCACGCCCTTGGCGAAGGTCATCAGGTCGGGCACGACCCCCGACAGGTCGGCCGCGAACCACTCACCGGTGCGCCCGAACCCGGCCATGACCTCGTCCAGGACGAAGACGATCCCGTACGTGTCGCACAGCTCGCGGACACCGGCCAGGTAGCCGGGCGGCGGCACCATGATCCCGGCGGTGCCGGGGATGGTTTCCAGGACGATCGCGGCGATCGTCGCGGGCCCCTCGAAGGCGATCGTCGTCTCCAGGTGCTCCAGCGCCCGCGCGCACTCCTGCTCCTCCGTCTCCGCGTAGAAGCGGGAGCGGTACAGGAACGGCGCCCAGAAGTGCACGACCCCGGCCGCGGCCGAGTCGGAGGCCCAGCGGCGCGGGTCGCCGGTGAGGTTCACGGCCTGCTGGGTGCCGCCGTGGTAGGAGCGGTACGCCGACAGCACCTTGGGCCGCCCGGTGTGCAGGCGCGCCATGCGCACCGCGTGCTCCACGGCGTCGGCGCCGCCGTTGGTGAAGAAGATCTTGTCGAGGTCGCCGGGGGTGCGCTCGGCGATCAGCCGGGCCGCCTCCGAGCGGGCCTCGACGGCGAAGGCGGGCGCGAACGTGGTCAGGTGCGCGGCCTGCTCCTGGATCGCGGCGACGACCTTGGGGTGCTGGTAGCCGATGTTCGTGTAGACGAGCCCGCTGGTGAGGTCGAGGTAGCGCTTGCCGTCGTAGTCCCAGAAGTACGACCCCTCGGCGCCGGCCACGGCGAGCGGGTCGATGAGTTCCTGCGCGGACCAGGAGTGGAAGACGTGCGCACGGTCCGCGGCCTTCACGGCGGCGCCGGCCTGGGGGTCGGTCTGAGGGGTCATGCGGGTGAGCGTAAATGTCCGCGATGCGGAAGCGGTATCGGCGTCCTGTTCCGTGGACGAGGGGATTCCGCGACAGGTTGTCGGGCATGGACGGCCGGACCGGACCACCACGACGCACCGGTATTGACAGCATGCTGTCAGAGAGACAGTGTGCTGTCACAGAGCTCCACCGGCCGAGGAGAAGCCATGAGCGCCAGCCCCGCCACCCGCAAGCCCGTGTACCTCGCCGTCTACGACACCCTCGCCGACTGGGAGACCGGCCACGCGACCGCCCACCTCGCCCGGGGCGGGTACGAGATCCGCACGGTCGGCCCCTCGACGCGCCCCGTGACCAGCCTCGGCGGACTCCGGATCGGGCCCGACCTCGCGCTGGCGGACGTACGCCCCGAGGACGGCGCGCTGCTGATCCTGCCGGGCGCCGACCTGTGGGACACCTCCGACGACCTCGCGCCCTTCGCCCGTGCGGCGGGGGAGTTCCTGGCCGCGGGCACCCCCGTCGCCGCGATCTGCGGCGCCACCGCCGGACTCGCCCGCGCCGGCCTGCTCGACGACCGCGCCCACACCAGCGCCGTCTCCTTCTACCTCGCCGCCACCGGGTACGCGGGCGGCGGCCACTACGTCGACGCCGACGCCGTCACCGACGGAAACCTGGTCACCGCCGGGCCCACCGAGCCCGTCGCCTTCGCCCGCGAAGTCCTCCGCCTCCTCGGCGTGTACGACGGCGAGGTGCTGGACGCCTGGTACCGGCTGTTCCACGACTCCGACCCGGAGGCCTACGCCGTCCTGCAGAAGGCCGGGGCGCGGTGAGCCGGGAGCGGCAGGACCTGCTCAGCCGGAGCGCGCTCGGCGTCTTCAGGCTCAACGGCCGGTTCCTCGGTGTCGCGGAGGAGCTGGCCCGGCCCGCCGGCCTCACCGCCGCCTGGTGGCAGGTGCTCGGCGCGGTCCTCGCCGAACCCCTCCCGGTGTCCGGCGTCGCCCGTGCCATGGGCATCACGCGGCAGAGCGTGCAGCGCGTGTCCGACCTGCTGGTCGGCCGGGGGCTCGCGGAGTACCGGCCCAACCCGGCGCACCGGCGCGCGAAACTGCTGGCGCCCACCGCGCGCGGTCGCGCCGCGGTCGCCCGCGTCGACCCCGGCCACGCGGCCTTCGCCGACCGGCTGGCCGAGGCGTACGGCGAGGCGGAGCTGGCCGAGGCCGTCCGTGTGCTGGAACGGCTGGCCCGGGTGCTGGAGGAACTGGAGCCGCCCGGCCCGGAGGCCCTGTCCTGAGGCTCACCCGCAAGCCCGTCCGGCGGCCCGTCGTGAGCCTCGTCGTGAGCCCCGTCGGGGGCCCGCGGTGAAGCCACGTCATGAGGCCGGCCGCCGGCCCGTCATGAGCCCGGCCACGGGCCCGGCCGCCGGCCCGGCCACGGGCCCGCCGTGAGCCCGGCCGCGGCCCCTGCCGAGAAGTCCCGGTCCGAAGCGCCTGTTATGGAACCGTAGACACCGCACCGCTCGACTCCCCGAACGGCCGGTCTACTCTCGGCGGGATCACATCTGTGGGGGAAGGGCGGAGCTGTCATGGAGAAGCTGGGACCGGGGGATCCGCAGCGGATCGGCGGCTACCGGCTGCTCGGGCGGCTGGGGTCGGGCGGTATGGGGCAGGTCTTCCTGGCCCGTTCGGACCGCGGGCGGACCGTCGCGGTGAAGCTGGTCCGGCCGGAACTGGCCGAGCGCGAGGAGTTCCGGGCGCGGTTCCGCCAGGAGGTGCGCAACGCCCAGCGCGTCGGCGGGTTCTGGACCGCACCCGTCCTCGACGCCGACACCGAGGCCGCCGTGCCCTGGGTCGCCACCGGCTACGTCGCCGGGCCCAGCCTCCAGCAGGTGGTGGACCACGACCACGGCCCGCTGCCCGAGCGGTCGGTGCGCATCCTCGCAGCCGGCCTCGCGCACGCCCTCACCAACATCCACGCGGCCGGCATCGTCCACCGCGATCTCAAGCCGTCCAACGTGATGGTCACCATCGAGGGCCCCCGCGTCATCGACTTCGGTGTCGCGCGGGCCCTGGAGACCGTGACCGGCGACGGCGCCCTGACCCAGTTCGGCGGCGGCCTCACCCAGACCGGCGCGCTGATCGGCTCGCCCGGCTTCATGGCCCCCGAGCAGGTGCGCGGCGACCGGATCACGCCCGCGTGCGACGTCTTCTGCCTGGGCTCCGTCCTCGCCTACGCCGCCACCGGCGAGCTCCCCTTCGGCTCCGCCGACCAGCAAGGCGTCCACGCGCTGCTGTTCCGCATAGCCGAGGAGGAGCCCGACCTCACGCGCGTGCCCGAGGGCATCGCCGACCTGGTCCGCGCCTGCCTGCGCAAGGACCCGGCGACCCGGCCCACGCTGGAGTGGATCCTGGAACGCACCGGCGCCGAGGACACCGTCGCCGACGGCCGCTCCCGCGACCCGTGGCTACCGGGCGCCCTCGTCGCCCAGCTGGGCCGGCACGCCGTACGGCTCCTGGAGACGGAGGACCCCCAAGGAGCCTTCACGGAGGCCGCCCCGCACCAGCCCGGCCCCCGCGGCACCCTCGCGGCCCCGCCCGACCACGTCCCCACCCTGGCCGCGCCCCACCCGGCGTACGGCCACCCCCAGCAGTACCCGGCCCCGCCCCGGCAACCGATGCCGCCACCAGCGCAGGCGCCGATGCCGATGCCGGTGCCGGTCCCGCACAACCCCTACGCGGCCGACGCGCCGGCGTACGGCACCCCCCGCGGCGGCCACCCCGACCACCCCGACGACCTCCAGGACCCGCCCCGCCGCGGCGGCCGCTCCACGGTGCTGCTCGGGGTGGTCGCCGCGGTGGTCGCGCTGGCCGCCGGCGGCACGGTGTACGCGGTCATGAACGGCGACGACGGCACCTCCGGCGCACTCCCGGCCCCGACGACGTCGGCCCCCGCGACGCCGACGGACTCCGGGACCCGGCCCCCGTCCCCGTCGCCCTCCTCCTCCCCGTCCCCCTCGCCGGAGGAGGGCCGGATCCCCGAGGCCTACCTGGGCACCTGGACCACCACCGTCAACGGCGCCGACACCCGCCGCCTGACCCTCACCCAGGGCGAGGCGGGCGACACGGTCCTGCGCCTGGTGGCCGACGGCGACGCCTACCACTGCGAGTTCGCGGCCGCCCTGAGCCAGGCCCCGGCCGCGGGGGCGCCCCTGGCCCTGGGCCCCTCGAAGGTCACCGCGGGCGAGCCCCTCTCCTCCTGCTCCCCGGGCGCGGCCACGGAGGTGACGCTCCTGTCGAACGGCCGGCTGGAACGCCTCAACCCCACGACCGGCGAAAAGCTGACGTACAGCCGGAGCTGACGCAGCCGGGACGCTCAAGGCACGCCGGCCCGTCCGGCGATCGAGGACGAGGCCGGTCGGGCCGAACGCGGGGTCCGGGGGCGCGGCCCCCGGGATCGGGTCGGGGAGGGGCGGCGGGGACGAGGAAACCGCCGGCCCGGCCACCGCCGGCCCGGCCACCGCCGGCCCGGGCACCGGCAGGCCACCGTCGGCCCGGGCACCGGCAGGTCACCGCGGCTCGGGCGGCCGCTGCCGGGGCATGTGGGGCCGCCCCGCGCCCCCGGGCGGCAACGGAATCCGTCCGTGAACCACACCGCCACCCCGCCCCCCGCCCTCGGAGACACCCACCCCCTGCAACCCCATCGGCGCCGCCCCCGTACGGAACGACACCATCCAGTCCACCGTCTCCACCCGCACCAGCTCGGTCACGTCCTCCGAGAACCGCCGCAGCACCCCCAGGCACCGCTCGGCGGCCTCGCCGGCCGTCCCCTCCGCGGGCCCCAGCACCTCCCGCACGCTCTCCGCCGCCCACTCGAACTGCAGCACCTGCAGCCTCCGCTGCACCGCCTGCGCCGTGGCCATGTCCCTCATCCACCCGGCCGTCATCCCGAAGAACCGGTCGACGGCCAGGCACGCCGCCGCCGCCAGCAGCGCCAGGTACCCCCAGGGCGCCACCCCGCCCGTCGCCCCGGCGACATCGAGCAGCGGCAGCGCCGCCCCCGTCACCGCCCCCGCCGCGGCCCCGCCCCGCAGGACCCGTGCCACCCGCCGCTTCCACACCCGGTCGGCCAGGTACCAGGCGGCCGTGTCCAGCGCGCCCCGCTCGACCCACCGGTACAGCTCGTCGAGCCGCTCGGCCGGCTCGCCCCAGTCCCCGAGCGGAAAGGCCCGCCCGGTCAGATCGCCCGGCCGCAGCCGCGCCGCGCCCCCGCCCGGCCCGTCCTGGGACGGACCCTCGGGCTGTTTCTCCGGCTGCTGACCCACCCGGCACTCCCTACTGTCCGACCGATCCCGTCGCGCGACGCCTGATGCCGCCCGATGCCATCCGATGCCACCGTGACTCCCGGTGCCGATGCGCCGGACCCTTTCCTACCTCCCAATGGGTGGCGAAGAGGAACGGTTCGCGTCTTTTCCGCCCGGAAGTGGGCCTTGATCAGGTATAGGCCACACCCGAGAGTCACTCGAAAGAGTGCTGGAGCGACACCCGCACAGACCACGTAGGCTCGTGGCGAGCGGGAAAACCCCGTACCGAACAAGGCCCGGAAGAGGAGCTGATCGTGATTCCCGGTGGTGGCCAGCCCAACATGCAGCAGTTGCTCCAGCAGGCCCAGAAGATGCAGCAGGATCTGGCGCGTGCCCAGGAGGAGCTGGCGAACACGGAGGTCGACGGCCAGGCCGGCGGCGGCCTGGTGCGGGCCACCGTGACGGGCGCCGGCGAGCTGCGCGCCCTGAAGATCGACCCGAAGGCGGTGGACCCCGAGGACACCGACACCCTTGCCGACCTCGTCGTCGCAGCCGTCCAGGCGGCCAACGAGAACGCGCAGAACCTCCAGCAGCAGAAGCTCGGCCCGCTCGCCCAGGGCCTCGGCGGCGGCGGCATCCCCGGCCTGCCGTTCTGACACCGCCCCGGCCCCCGGCCGTTTCGGCGTCCGTCGCCCGCGCGACGCCCACACCGCCTTCCTAGGACGGGCGGCGGCCAACTACCGTACGTACTGCAAGGAAACCCAGGAAGGACGGCAGTCCGTTGTACGAAGGCGTGGTCCAGGACCTCATCGACGAACTGGGGCGGCTCCCCGGCGTCGGTCCCAAGAGCGCGCAGCGGATCGCCTTCCACATCCTCCAGGCGGAACCGACGGACGTACGGCGTCTCGCGCAGTGCCTGATGGAGGTCAAGGCGAAGGTCCGGTTCTGCGCGACCTGCGGCAACGTGGCGCAGGAGGAGCTGTGCAACATCTGCCGCGACCCCCGCCGCGACCTCTCCGTCATCTGTGTGGTCGAGGAGCCGAAGGACGTGGTGGCGGTCGAGCGCACCCGCGAGTTCCGGGGCAAGTACCACGTCCTGGGCGGAGCGATCAGCCCGATCGAGGGCGTCGGCCCCGACGACCTGCGCATCAGGGAACTGCTGGCCCGCCTCGCCGACGGCGCCGTCACCGAGCTGATCCTCGCCACGGACCCGAATCTCGAGGGCGAGGCGACGGCCACGTACCTCGCCCGCATGATCAAGCCCATGGGCCTGAAGGTCACCCGCCTGGCCAGCGGCCTCCCGGTGGGTGGCGACCTGGAGTACGCGGACGAGGTCACACTCGGCCGCGCCTTCGAGGGGAGACGACTCCTAGATGTCTGACGCCACGCTGCACGCGACCGAGCAGAACCCGGACGACTTCGTCGTCCAGGTCGCCGACCAGATCGAGAGCTTCCTGGTCGCGGTCTCCGAGGTCGCCAAGGGCGACGAGCCGGACTCGGCCGTCCCCTTCCTCCTGCTGGAGGTCTCCCAGCTCCTGCTGGCCGGCGGCCGCCTCGGCGCCCACGAGGACATCGTCCCCGACGAGCGCTACGAGCCCGACCCCGGATTCGAGCCCGACGCGGACGAACTGCGCGAGGACCTCGCCCGCCTCCTGGAGCCGATCGACGTCTACTCCGAGGTCTTCGACCCCTACGAGCCCCGCAAGGCGCCCGTCCCCGCCCGCATCTCCGACGACCTCGCCGACGTCATCGCCGACCTCCGGCACGGCATGGTCCACTACCGGGCCGGCCGCACCTCGGAGGCCCTGTGGTGGTGGCAGTTCTCGTACTTCTCCAACTGGGGCGCCACGGCCTCGGCGACCCTGCGCGCCCTCCACTCGGTCCTGGCCCACGTCCGCCTCAACCAGCCCCTGCAGGAACTGGACGGCCTGGACACCGACCAGGGCGACGGCGACGACACCCTGGAGTTCGAGGCGGGCCGGGTGATGGCCGAGGAGATCGGCGGCCACCTGGGACCGGGGTCGCTCGGGTAGCGTCCGGCCGCTCCGCGTGCCGACAGTGCGGGAAACCTCACTCGCGGCTTTCACTTCGGCGTCAGTGGGCAGGGACTGTCCTGGACGACCCGCCCGGACGGCCCCCGGGAGTCTCACCATGCGGTATCCCGGGGGCGGTTCTCGGGCGCTCGTTAGACTGAGCCGACCCGCAGTACAAGGGCGTACGTGCGGAAAAAGACAAACTGAGCGAGGAGCGCACGTGGGCCTTGTCGTGCAGAAGTACGGAGGTTCCTCCGTAGCCGATGCCGAGGGCATCAAGCGCGTCGCCAAGCGGATCGTGGAAGCCAAGAAGGACGGCCACCAGGTGGTGGCGGTGGTTTCCGCGATGGGCGACACGACGGACGAGCTGATCGATCTCGCGGAGCAGGTTTCCCCGATCCCTGCCGGGCGCGAGCTCGACATGCTGCTGACCGCCGGAGAGCGGATCTCCATGGCCCTGCTGGCCATGGCCATCAAGAACCTGGGCCACTCCGCCCAGAGCTTCACCGGCAGCCAGGCAGGTGTCATCACCGACTCGGTCCACAACAAAGCCCGGATCATCGATGTCACGCCGGGCCGGATCCGTGACTCGCTCGACGAGGGCAACATCGCCATCGTCGCCGGGTTCCAGGGCGTCAGCCAGGACACCAAGGACATCACCACGCTGGGGCGCGGCGGGTCCGACACCACCGCCGTGGCCCTCGCGGCCGCCCTCGACGCCGAGGTGTGCGAGATCTACACCGACGTCGACGGCGTGTTCACCGCCGACCCGCGCGTGGTGAAGAAGGCCCGGAAGATCGACTGGATCTCCTTCGAGGACATGCTCGAACTGGCCTCGTCCGGGTCGAAGGTGCTGCTCCACCGCTGCGTGGAGTACGCCCGCCGTTACAACATCCCGATCCACGTCCGTTCGTCCTTCAGCGGACTTCCGGGCACCTGGGTCAGCAGCGAGCCGATCGAGCAAGGGGACAAGCAGGTGGAGCAGGCCATCATCTCCGGTGTCGCGCACGACACCTCCGAGGCCAAGATCACGGTCGTCGGCGTGCCGGACAAGCCGGGTGAGGCGGCCACGATCTTCCGCACGGTCGCCGACGCCCAGATCAACCTCGACATGATCGTGCAGAACGTGTCCGCGGCCTCCACCGGCCTCACGGACATCTCCTTCACGCTGCCGAAGTCCGAGGGCCGCAAGGCGATCGACGCCCTGGAGAAGAACAAGAGCGGCATCGGCTTCGACTCCCTGCGCTACGACGACCAGATCGGCAAGATCTCCCTCGTCGGCGCCGGCATGAAGACCAACCCGGGCGTCACCGCCGACTTCTTCAAGGCGCTGTCCGACGCGGGCGTCAACATCGAGCTGATCTCGACCTCCGAGATCCGCATCTCGGTGGTCACCCGCGCCGACGACGTGCCGGAGGCCGTGCGCGCCGTGCACACCGCCTTCGGGCTCGACTCCGACAGCGACGAGGCCGTCGTCTACGGGGGCACCGGGCGATGATCCGACGACCGACGCTCGCGGTCGTGGGGGCGACCGGAGCGGTCGGCACGGTCATGCTGAAGATCCTGTCCCAGCGCGCCGACGTCTGGGGCGAGATCCGACTGATCGCCTCGCCGCGCTCGGCCGGCCGCAAGCTGGCCGTGCGCGGCGAGGAGGTCGAGGTGGTGGCGCTCACCGAGGAGGCCTTCGACGGCGTCGACGTCGCGATGTTCGACGTGCCGGACGAGGTCGCCGAGCGGTGGGCGCCGCTCGCCGCCGCCAGGGGCGTGGTGGTCGTGGACAACTCGGGCGCCTTCCGGATGGACCCGGACGTGCCCCTGGTCGTCCCCGAGGTCAACGCCCACGCCGTGCGCAACCGGCCGCGCGGCATCGTCGCCAACCCGAACTGCACCACCCTGTCGATGATCGTCGCGCTGGGCGCGCTGCACGCCGAGTACGGCCTGCGCGAGCTGGTGGTGTCGTCGTACCAGGCGGTCAGCGGGGCGGGGCGGGCCGGCGTGGAGACACTGCGCCGGCAACTGTCCATGGTCGCCGGTACGGAGCTGGGCACCAGCCCCGGTGACGTGCGGCGGGCCGTCGGCGACCGGACGGGCCCCTTCCCGGAGCCGGTCGCGCTGAACGTCGTGCCGTGGGCCGGGTCGCCGCGCGAGGACGGCTGGTCGTCGGAGGAGATGAAGGTGCGGGACGAGTCCCGCAAGATCCTCGGACTGCCGAAGCTGCCCGTCGCCGTGACCTGTGTGCGGGTGCCGGTGATCACCGTGCACTCCCTCACCGTCCACGCCCGCTTCCAGGACGAGGTCACCGTCGGCGGCGCCCGCGAGATCCTCGCCACCGCCCCCGGCGTCGTCCTCTTCGACAACCCGGCCGCCGGGGAGTTCCCCACGCCCGCCGACGTCGTCGGCACCGACCCCACCTGGGTCGGCCGGGTGCGCCGGGCGCTCGACGACCCCACGGCACTCGAACTCTTCGTGTGCGGGGACAACCTGCGCAAGGGGGCCGCCCTGAACACCGCGCAGATCGCCGAACTGGTGGCGGCGGAGTACGGGTGACGTTCGCGGCGCGCGCAACGCTTGGTGGGACAGGAGCCGGTGGCCGGAAATTCCCTGGCCACAGGCTCCGGCGTTTATAGGATCTGTCGTACGGCGATGTGAGCCGGTCGACGGCCGGCACCACTTGTATCGGACACCTATGGCGTTCGAAGATTTTCCTCCCCGCCCTCCGCAACCACGCGGAGCGCGGGGAGCGTCTTTGCGGTCACCCTTCGGGGTGCGCGGAGGTGTGATCGCGGCGTATGGGGACGCCGCGATCGGGGCGTGGGGGCGCCCGTTCACATGGCATACAGGAGAAGAGCGGGACAGATGAGGGCATGGGAGGCGCCGTCCGTGCGGCTGCCGGCGGGTGCGAGCGGGGCATCCGGGGCGGGGGCGCGAGCGGACGGGCCGACGTCCGGCGCAAAACTCGCGGCCGGCCCGTACAACCCCGGCGGGGGGAAACGTGTCCAACAGGCGTGGCAGAGGTTCTCGACTTCCCGGCGACCCGCGGTACGGCCCTACGGCCGCCCCGCGGCGCCCTCCGACCCCGCATGCCCGGCGCGCCCGGCGGCATGCCGGTGATCGCCCCCATGCCCGCAGCGCGGCCCGCCCGCGTACCCAGCCAGCGTGACACCGACGAGGTGGCCGCCGCCGGCACCACCGTCGACCACCTCACCGAGACCTACCGGGCCCACTACCGCTCGCTGCTCGGTCTCGCCGCCCTCCTCCTCGACGACACCGCCTCCTGCGAGGACGTCGTCCAGGAGGCCTTCATCCGCGTCCACTCCGCGCGCAAACGCGTCCGCGACCCGGAGAAGACCCTCGCCTACCTGCGCCAGACCGTCGTCAACCTCTCCCGCTCCGCCCTGCGCCGCCGCATCCTCGGCCTGAAGCTGCTCTCCAAGCCGATGCCGGACATGGCCAGCGCGGAGGAGGGCGCCTACGACCAGCTGGAGCGCGACTCCCTCATCAAGGCGATGAAGGGCCTGCAGCGCCGCCAGCGCGAGGTCCTCGTCCTGCGCTACTTCGCCGACATGACCGAGGCCCAGGTCGCCGAGACCCTCGGCATCTCGCTCGGCTCGGTCAAGGCCTACGGTTCGCGCGGCATCGCCGCCCTGCGCGTCGCCATGGGGGCGGCGGCGTGAGCGCGCGGGGCGAGGAACCCGACGGCGGGGACGCACGCGAGCGGCACGAGCCGTACGCGTGGCACGAGCCGATGACACCGCCGCACAAGCAAGAGCCGAAGCAATCGCACGCTGGGAACGGAACCGTGAACCACCACCTCGACGACCAGAGCCCCGACGGGTTCGACTCGGACGAGCTGGCACTGCGCCGCATGCTGCACCAGGCGGTCCAGGAGATGGCGCCGAGCGACGGGACGCTGGAGCACCTCAGGCGGGCCGTCCCCGCCCGTCGGGCCCGCAAGCGCCAGGCCGCCGTCGGAATGGCCGCCGCGGCCCTCTTCGTCGGCACCGCCGTCCCCGCCCTGCTGCACGTCTCCCACTCCGGCGGCTCCGACGCCAACCCCTCCATCGCAGGCCAGGCCTCCCAGACCCAGGGCGGCGCCGGTGAGGACAAGGGCCCCGACGGCGGCACCTCCGGCAAGGTCGGCGCCCCCGCCGGCACCACCGGCCGGCCCGGCCAGGACAGCACCGAGAACACCGCCGGCGCCAAGGCCTCCGGCAGCGCGACCGGCTCACCCGACGGCACCGGCCCCGCCGCCTCCTCCCCGGCCGACGCCCCCGCCTGCACCACGTCCCAGCTGGGCGACTCCAGCGCCGTCGTCGAGGTCCCCGACTCGGCCGGCGTCGTCTACGGCACCTTCCGCGTCGTCAACGTCTCCGACCGCGGCTGCACCGTCGGCGGGAGCGTGTCCGTGACGCCCACCGCGCAGGGCGCCGCCGACCCCGCGAAGATCACCCTCGCCGAACACACCTCGGGTGACGCGGCGGCCAACCTGCCCGACCCCTCCCTCTACGTCTCCCAGCTGGTCCTCGCCCCGGGCTCGGCGTACGACGTGCGGTTCGCCTGGGTGCCGTCCGAGACCTGCCCCACCACCGGCGGTACCACCGGCGGCAGCACCACCGGCGGTCCCTCGTCCTCCCCGGACCCCTCCCCGAGCGGGCAGAGCGGCACCGCGGACGGCACGACCGGCGGCACGTCCGGCACGGCTGCCCAGCTGTTCACCGAGGACGGCACGGCCGACGGCAGCGTCCTGGTGACGTACACGGCCGAGGGCGGCTCGCCGACGGTGAGTGCGACGGTGCCGGACGCGTGCGCGGGAACCGTCTACCGGACGGGCGTGCTGGCGTCGACGTCGGTGTCCTGAGCCGCCGAGGACGACCCGGAGGACGCGGGGGAGCCAGCCGCGGGGGAACCGGGTGAGGCCGGGGACCCGGTGGGCGCGGGGGAGCCGGGCGACGCGGAGGCGTCGGGCCCGGTGATCCCCAGCTCCGCGTCCCTCGCGAACTCGATCTCGCGCCGCAGCAACCGGAACCACATGAACACCACGAACCCGGCGAACACGAACCACTCACCGGTGTAACCGAGGTTCTGGAACGCCTTCAGGTCCAGCCCCGTGCCGCTCGGCGCGCGCGCGGGCACCGCCGTCATCCCCGAGTCGGCGGTGTCGAGGGTGACCCAGGCGTCGTAGAGGTCGTCGGAGACGAGGTTGACCAGCGAGGCCGTGCTGATCGCGCCGGTCTGGCCGGGCGGCAGCCCGCCCCGCGCGCTCACGCCGTTGTCGCCGGGCGTCTCGGGCGCCTGGAGCGCGCCGGTGACGCTGACCTCGCCGGCCGGCGGGGCGGGCGCCCTGGCGGCGTCGGCCGTACCGGGCAGCCAGCCGCGCACGACGGGCAGGGTCCTGCCGCCGTCGGTGCGCAGCAGCGTCAGCACGTAGAAGCCCGCCCGGCCGTCCAGCTCGCGGTCGGGAACCAGCAGCTGATCGCCGTACCGCCCGCTCGCGGTGACCCGCTTGCCGGACGTGGCCTTGTCCACGGGCAGCATCTCGGCCAGCGGGCGCGGTGCCTGTGTGCGGGCCGAGTCGGCCTGCGCCTCGGCGCTGCGGTGGTCGTCCACGCGCGCCTCGAACCGGCTCAGCTGCCAGGACCCCATGAACACGCAGAAGGGGATGGCCAGCAGCACGAAGACGTTGATCCCCCACCAACGGGGCGTCAGCAGAAACCGGTACACACCGACAACGGTACGGGGCGGCGGCGGGGGAGCGGTCCGCGGGGTGGATGCGGGGGAGCGCGGGAGTGATCCGGCCGGGGGGCGGGTGGATCGGCGGGGCGGGCGCGCGGGTGGCCGCGGGGTGGGCCGGCGGGAGGGGCCGACGGGGCGAGCGCGCGACCTGGGGCGGCTCGGTCTGTCCACAGGGGATGCCGGAGCGGTCCGGGTTTGTCCACATGCGCGGCTGCGACGGCCCGGGTTTTTCCACAGGTGCGGTCATGGGCGGCCTCGTGTTTGTCCACAGGCTGGGGGCCGTGGTGCTCCTTTGTCCGCGGAGGCGGGCAGTATGGGGCCATGACTGAGAGCAACGGGTCCGCCGCGCCGCAGCGGTACGAGGAGATGCCGGACTGGGAGAAGCGTTTCCGGGCGCCCCGGGTGTCGCTGCCCGACTGGGCGGAGGACGCGCCGGACCGCTCCCTGTTCGTGTCGAACGCGACAGGGACGTACGAGCTGTACGCCTGGAACCGGTCCACCGGCGAACAGCGCCAGGTGACGAACCGGGCCAACGGCACGACGGACGGTGTGCTCTCCCCGGACGGCACCTGGATCTGGTGGTTCGACGACAAGGACGGCGACGAGTTCGGGGTCTGGCGCCGCCAGCCCTTCGAGGGCGGCGAGGACGAACTGGCGACACCGGGCCTCGACCCGTCGTACCCGGCGGGCCTGGCCCTGGGCAGGGACGGCCGTACGGCGGTGGTGGGCCGCTCCACGGACGAGGACGGCACGACGATCCACGTGGCGCGGCTCGGCGAGGCGCCGGTCGAGCTGTACCGCCACCGCGAGTCGGCGGGCGTCGGAGACCTGTCCCACGACGGCACCCTGATCGCGATCGAGCACACCGAACACGGCGACGCGATGCACTCCGCGCTGCGCGTCCTGCGCCCCGACGGCTCCACGGTCGCCGAACTGGACGACACCGAGGGCGGCACCCGGGAACTGGGCCTCGAGGTGCTGGGCTTCGCGCCCGTCGACGCCGACCCCCGCCTGCTGATCGGCCACCAGCGCCGGGGCCGCTGGGAACCGCTCGTCTGGGACGTGGCGACCGGCGAGCAGACCGACCTGGCCCTCGATCTGCCGGGCGACGTGGGCGCGGAGTGGTATCCGGACGGTTCCGGACTCCTGGTCTCGCACAGTTTCGAGGCCCGCAGCGAACTGTTCCGCTACGACCTGACGAGCCGGGAACTCGTGCGGGTGCCGACCCCGCCGGGCACGGTCTCGAGCGCGACAGCCCGCCCCGACGGCAGCGTGGAGTACCTGTGGTCGTCGGCGGCCGAGCCGCCCACCGTCCGCTCGACGACGGGCGAGCCGGTCCTGGACCCGCCCGGCATGAAGTCCCCGGGTTCGGTGCCGGTGGAGGACGTGTGGGTGGAGGGGCCCGGCGGACGCATCCACGCCCTGGTCCAGAAGCCGGCCGGCACGAGCGGCCCCCTGCCCACCGTGTTCGACATCCACGGCGGCCCCACCTGGCACGACAGCGACTCCTTCGCGGCCGGCCCCGCCGCCTGGGTCGACCACGGCTACGCGGTCGTCCGCGTCAACTACCGCGGCTCCACCGGCTACGGCCGCGCCTGGACGGACGCCCTGAAGCACCGGGTCGGGCTGATCGAGCTGGAGGACATCGCAGCGGTCCGCGAGTGGGCGGTGGCCTCGGGTCTGGCCGACCCCGACCGCCTGATCCTCACCGGCGGCTCCTGGGGCGGCTACCTGACCCTCCTGGGCCTGGGCACCCAGCCCGAGGCGTGGGCGCTGGGCATCGCGGCGGTCCCGGTGGCCGACTACGTCACGGCCTACCACGACGAGATGGAAGCCCTCAAGGCGATGGACCGCACGCTCCTGGGCGGCACCCCCGAGGAGGTCCCCGACCGCTTCGCGGCCTCCTCCCCCCTGACCTACGTGGACCAGGTCGAGGCCCCCGTCTACATCTCGGCCGGCGTCAACGACCCCCGCTGCCCCATCCGTCAGATCGACAACTACGTGACCCGCCTGGAGACCCGGGAGGCCCTCCACGAGGTCTACCGCTACGACGCGGGCCACGGCTCCCTGGTGGTGGACGAACGCATCAAGCAGGTCCGCCTGGAACTGCAGTTCGCGGAGAAACACCTGGGCCGCTGAGGAAACCTCGCCCCGGCGCCCGGTGCCCGGCCCTTGGCTCCCGGCGCCCGGCGCCCGGCCCTTGGCTCCCGGCTCCCGGTCCCTGGTCCCCGGCTCCCGGTCCCTGGTCCCCGGCTCCCGGTCCCTGGTCCCCGGCTCCCGGTCCCCGGTCCCCGGCTCCCGGTCCCCTGACACAGGGCTGCGGCGACCGGGGGCGGGCGCGCGATCCTCGCCGGTGTCCGGGAACCACCGGTCCTCCCGCGCCGGGTCGCCGCACCGGGCCGCAGGGGTGCCGGGGACGCACAAGGTGCGCACCCGGTCGCCGCGGTCCCGGGGGCCCCGCCCCTCCGGAACGGGTTTCTGCGGCCGGGGGGTGCAGGGGCGTGGCTCTGGCCGGTGTCCAGGGTTCTCGGCTTCTTCGGGGCGGTTTTCTGTGGTCGGGGGGAGCAGGAGGCGTGGTTCTCTGGCCGGTGTCCATGGCTCCCGGCCCCTACGCCCTACGCGGCGGGTTTCCGCGGCCGGGGTGAGGGGACGCAGTCCCCTCCGGAACGGGCTCCGGTGACCAGGGGCACGGGGGACGGAGTCCCCGCCGGCGCCCGGGCTCCCGCACCCCTTCGGAGCGGGTTCCCGCGGCCAGGGGCGCAGGGGACGGAGTCCCCGCCGGGGTCGGGGGCGGAGCCCCTGGGCGGGGTTGAAGGGGCGGAGCCCCTGGGGACGGGACGGGCAGGGGCGGCGGGGGCGGGAAAAGAAGGCGGCTACACCCCCGCCGCTCCCCTCCGCCGCCGCCCCAACAGCTCCGCCAGCCCCCGCCGCGTGGCGGCCAGCACCACCCGATCCTCCCCCCGCAGCACATACGAGTCGGGCAGATCCCACACCAGCCCCACCCCGGCGCCCACCCCGACTCCGGCCCCCCGCCCCTCGTCCCCCGCCCCGGACGACTCCCGACCGGCCCCCTCCAACGCCAACACCCGCCAGTACCCGGCCCGAAACGCCTCCCCCACCGTCTTCCCCGTCAACTGCCCGTACCCCCCGACCTCCAGCGAAGCGAACAGCAACACCCGCCGCTCCACCGGGATCGCCCCCAGGATCTGCCGCCCCATCATCGCCCCCGCGAACGACGGCGCGGCCAGATGCGTCACGCTCCGGCTCCGCGTCAACGCCTGCGGATGCGCCGCCCGCAACGTGCGGTACACCGCGGTCGCGAAGCCGTCGTCGTACAACCGCAGCACCACCCGCAGGTCGTGCCGTAAGGACCGCGCGTACAGAGCGGCCTCGAGATTCGTCGTGTCGGAGCTGGTCACCGCCAGCAACGCGTGCGCCCGATGGATCTTCGCCGCCTCCAGCACCCCCTCCTGCGTGACGTCCCCCAGCACCACGGGCACCCGCAGCCGCCGCGCCACCGCGACCCCCCGCGCCTCCGGGGCGGCCTCCACGCACACCACGGGAATGTCCAGCTCCCGCAGCCGCGTCAGCACCCGCGTCCCGATCTTCCCCAGCCCCAGCAGCACCACGTGACCGCCCAGCCCCCGCGGCGGCCGCCGCAGCGCCCCGGCCGCCCGGAACGTCCCCAGCCCCTCCAGCACGGCCGCCAACAACACCGGCAGCAGCAGCAACCCCACGAGTCCGGAGAGCAGTTGGAGAACCTGCCGCTCGGTCGACTTCCCCACCGCCGGATCGTTGATCGAGAACAGATCCAGCAGCGTCAGATACACCGCCCCCAGCAGATGGACCCCGGTCACCAGCCACAACGCCACCGCGAGCGCGACGACACACCCCACGAGCCCCGCCAGCGACCACCGCAGCCGCCGCGAGAACAGGGAGGCGAACGGCGCCACGACCCCGACCCCCCGCCCGGAGGGCAACGCGGGCCCGGCCGAGTACGACACCTGTTCCAGCACGACGCTGCCCCGCCCGCTCGCGGCGGCGACCGTGGCCGCGTCCGGCAACAGCAGCGGCCCCTGCTCCCCGCTGGTCTCGGAACCGTCCGCGAAGGCGGGGTCGTTGCTCGTCGCGGACAGCAGGGCGAGCGTGGCCAGCCCGGGATCGGCGGCCCGTCCGGCTCCCCGGGCGGGCCGTTCGACGGCCCGCAGCAACAGCCCGTCCGTCTGGACGACCTTGCTGGTGCCGGCGACGGCGGTCGCGGCCAGCGCGGGCGCGGCGGTGTCGGCATCGGACAGTACGGTGGTGGAGGCGTCCCCCACCGCGGACCCGCCGCCCCCGCCGACCGTCGCCAGGGCGGCGGCCTGGTCGAGGAGTTCCTCGATGTGCTGTCCCAACCGCCGGTTGTACAGCCGCAGGACGAGCCGCAGCCGGGGGTTGAGCCGACGGGCGGTGAGGGCGGCGCGGATGTTCGTCTCGTCGTCGTCGTAGACGAGCGCGAGCGCGGCCGCCCGTTCCACCCCTGCCTCGGCGAGCACGGCCTCGGTCGGCTCGACGGCCTCCAACACCCGCCCCGCGAAACCGGTTTCACCGCTTCCCGCCGTACCGGCGACCGCGCCCGAACCGGCTCCCGTCCCCGCCGCGGTCCCCGTTCCCGCTCCCGTCCCCCCGCCGTTCCCGGCAGCCCGATTGACGGCAGCGCTCACCACCCGGTCGAGCAGCGCCACGGACACCGCGCGGGCGCGCCCCACGACAGGCGGCCGTACCGCCCGCTCGGAAGGCGGGACGACGAGCGTGACCTGCTCCTCGTACACCCCGCGCAACTCCGCGGCCAACCGGTGCGCGAGCCCGTCATCGCCGCACACCACCATGTGTGCGCCGGACTCGCCCGGCGCCGGACCCTGATTCGGTAGACCAGCCACGAGGGGAAAGACTGCCGCACCGCGACGGGTGGTTCCAGATCCGCCCTGAACGGGCGGAGCCGCGAGCCCGTAAGGGAGGGGAGGGAGAACGAAGCGACCCGGAGGTGCCCCACCCGTGGCCACGACCGAACAGGCCCCGAAGCAGCCGGGCACCCTCGACACGGCGGGCACCTCGAACCCGCCGGGCACCCCGAGCGAGGACGGCAACGCGCCCCCTGCCCCCCGCCGTCCGACCTCCCCCCTGGCCCTCACCCTCCTCCTGCTCCTCATGGTGCTGCTCCAGGCCCCCCTGCGCCGCGCGCTCTCCGCCCCGGTGATGCAGACCTGGACGACGGTGTTCGTGGCGGTGATGATCCAGGCGCTGCCGTTCCTCGTCCTGGGCGTCCTGCTGTCGGCGGCGATCGCGGTCTACGTCCCGCCGTCCTTCTTCGCCCGGGCCCTGCCCCACCGGCCCGCGCTGGCGGTCCCGGTGGCCGGCCTGGCGGGCGCGGTCCTGCCGGGCTGCGAGTGCGCGTCCGTACCGGTCGCGGGTGCGCTGGTGCGCCGCGGGGTGACCCCCGCCGCGGCGCTCGCCTTCCTCCTCTCCGCCCCGGCGATCAACCCGATCGTGCTGACGGCGACGGCGGTGGCGTTCCCCCGGAACCCGGAGATGGTCCTGGCCCGCTTCGTGGCGAGCCTGCTGGTGGCCTGCGCCATGGGCTGGCTGTGGCACCGCCTGGGCCGCACGGACTGGATGCGGCCGTCGGCGCACGCCCGGCACGAGGGCCGGAGCAGGGGCGAGGCGTTCTGGGACTCGACACGCCACGACGTGATGCATGCGGGCGGTTTCCTGGTGGTGGGCGCGATGGCGGCGGCGACGCTGAAGGCGGTGGCCCCGGAGCACTGGCTGCGCACGGCGGCCGGCAACCCGGCGGTGGCGGTGCTGTCGCTCGCGGTGCTGGCGGTGGTCCTGTCGATCTGCTCGGAGGCGGACGCGTTCGTGGCGGCGTCGCTGACGCAGTTCTCGCTGACGGCCCGGCTGGCCTTCCTCGTCGTCGGCCCGATGATCGACCTGAAACTGTTCGCGATGCAGGCCGGTACGTTCGGCCGCGGCTTCGCCCTCCGCTTCGCGCCCCTCACCTTCGTGCTGGCGATCACCGGAGCGGTCCTGACCGGGGCGGTGCTGCTGTGAACCGCCAGGCCCAGTCGGCCGTCCTGTTCCTCCTCGGCGCGAGCCTGCTGCACGCGGGCACCACCGACCTCTACCTGCGCTACGTGAAGGCGGGCCTGCGCCCCCTGCTCCTGGCGGCGGGCGCGGTCCTGATCGCGACGGCACTGGCGACGGCCTGGTACGAGTGGCGCGCGACGCGGCCGAAGGAGAGCGCCACCACCCCCCGGGCCCGCCACTCCCACCCCGAACCCCGCGTCTCCTGGCTGCTCGTCCTGCCCCTCCTCGCCCTGATCCTGGTCGCCCCGCCGGCCCTCGGCTCGTACAGCGCCACCCGCGCCGGTACGGCGCTCCAGGAGCCGCTGGCCTACCCGGCGCTGCCCGCCGCGGACCCCCTCCGCCTCAGCCTGGTCGACTACGCGGGCCGCGCGGCCTACGACGACGGCCGCACGCTCACCGGCCGCCGCATCCGGCTCACCGGCTTCCTGGCACTGGACCGCGACGGCACCCCGTACCTGGTCCGCATGGCCCTCAACTGCTGCGCGGCGGACGCCCAGCCGGTCAAAGTGGGTCTGACCGGCCGGATCCCCCCGGTACTGCAGCCGGACACCTGGCTGGAGATCACCGGCACCTACACCCCGCACCGCGTCAAGGATCCCGTCAACGACGGCCCGATCCCCTTCATCGAGGTCACCGCGGCCAGGCCGACACCCGCGCCGAAGGATCCCTACGACGAGACGTGGAACACCTGAGCCGAGACGGCAGCGGACGCCAGTGGTGGTGTCAGGACTGGTACGGCTGCTGCTGCGGCTGCCCGTACGCCTGCCCGCCCTGACCGCCGGCGGCCTGGGCCTGCAGGTGCTCGGCCTGCTCCTTCACCAGCTTCTGCTCCGCCCCGCAGAACGTGCACTGCGTGGCGTACTTCGTCGAGATCGGGAACAGCGGCACGAAGAACAGCGTGAACTTCGTGACGCGCTTCCGCAGCGTGTGCGCGGACGGATTGCCGCAACGCCCGCACACCAGCGTCAGTATCGCGAGCTGGTACAGATATCCCTTGGTCCCGAAGATGATCATGTCGCCGGTCCTTTCCCGGTTCGTCGCCCCCCTCCCACCATGCGAGGAAGCAGCGCCTGACACCACACACGATGCCATCCACCCACCCCCATGATCCCCCCCACGGACCGCCCCGGCGGCGGCTCCACGGCACACTGGCGCCCCCCGTACCTCGCCCCCTCGTACCTCGCCCCCGTGCCTCGGCCACGGCCGGCAGACCCTCTCCATGCGTGGGCACTCCGCCTCTTCCGCCTCACAGAACATTCGGTGAGTCGACGCGGCCACCTCGCCGGACAGCCGGTCCGCAGGGCCGCTCAGGCAGCGGACCTGCCCCGAGGCCCACTGCACGGTGAGGGACAGATCACGGCACTCCAAGGCCGGACCGTTTGTTCTTTCAGGGAACATTCATTCGGTCGATTCCGGCTGCCGGGAGGGAAAACAGGCCACCTCTTGCCCTGACTGTTTTCCGGAACGCGATTCGACGGCAGCATGGGCAGGCATCTGAACTGCGCGTTGCGCCGCAGAGCGAGATCGTCGGGGGTACTGGTGAATCACGCGTGGCCGCCGTCCACCTTTCTCGGCCGGTTACGAAATGCCACACGCGACGAACTGCTGAGGCAAGGAACTCCGATCGCCTATCCGCCGCATCGGACGCTGCTGCAGCAGGGCGACGAGAGCCGGCACGTCCTGTTGATCACGAGTGGTGTCGTGAAGGTGGTCGCCAGCGCGGAGAGCGGTTACGACATGCTGCTCGCCGTACGCATAGCGGGGGACCTGGTAGGAGAAATGGCGGCCTTCGAGGAGCGCCCCAGGTCCGGCACGGTGGTCGCGTGCAGTGACGTGACCGCCCGGATCATCCAGGTGCGGGCGCTGGAAGACTTCCTCACCCGTCACCCGGACGCCGTGCGGGCCATCCTCCACATGCTGTGCGCCCGGCTGCGCTGGGCCAACCGGCGACGGATCGACTTCCAGGCGTACGACTCGCTGACCCGGTTGGCCCGGGTCCTGGCCGAGTTGAGTCAGGCTTACGCCCAGCCCGTGCCGGACGGCGACGGCAAGCGGTGCGACCTCGGCGTGACGCTCACCCAGAAAGAACTCGCGTCGCTGGCCGGCCTCGCTCTCAACACGGCCGAAAAGAGCCTTGCCACTCTCGCCGCCAAAGGGCTGGTGGAACGCAGTTACCGAAACATAACCATCTGTGACGTTCCGAAACTGCTTGAATTCGCCAAAGTTCTGGCTGACAACCCGTATTGATACGGGATCACCTCACCCGGACTCTCCTAGCCTCTCGGGCAGCACTTCGTGGGCCGTGTTCGCCCACACCCTGCCCAGAGAGGAATGATCCGGTGCTTGAGTGGTCCGGGTTCTGTCACTGCGCCTGTATAGCCGTGGACGCGCAGGCCTACGGCAGCAAGAACGACCGTAGCCAGTCCGAAATCCAGCACGACCTGCCGCGGCTGCTCGACCGCGCTGCCAGGGGCGCTGGCCTGGACCGCGCGCGGTGGCAGATCCAGCGCAAGGGCGACGAACAGCTCGCGGTGCGTCCCCTGGACGGCACCGAGCCACGGCTGGTCGACGACTACGTCCGCCACCTCGTCGCCGAACTGCGCCGGTACAACGCCCAGCGAGTGCCCGAGGCCCGGATGCGCCTGCGGGCGGTGGTGCACCAAGGGCTGGTGGAGCTGGCTGAGAACGGCTTCGCCGGTTCGGCCGTGGTGGCTACGGCACGACTGCTGGGCGCGCGTCAGCTCTACGACGCCCTGGCAGCGCACCCCGACGCCGACTTGGTGCTGCTGCTGTCCGACGACGTCTTCCGGTCCACGGTGGCGGGTGGTCACACGACTCTGTCCACCGATGACTTCACCCACGTCACCGTTCAGGTGAAGGAGTACGAAGCAGTTGCCTGGCTGAGCGTGCCCGCGCTCGGCGTGCCGGCCGGTACCTCACGTGAGCCCGGAACCGCGGAGGCGGGGAGGTTTGTGGCTCCGGCGTCGGGGATGCCCGCGGCGGACCGGCTCGGACCGGCGGCCGCGGCCGTGACCGAGGGCGGAACGGGGATCAGCAACGAGTACCGCGCCGAAAGCATCAACGTCACCAACGTGGCCGGATCCGTGGATGCCCGGGGTGCCGTCTTCGGCTTCGGGAGCGCCGGTGGCTGACGCTTCGGGCCCGGACGAGGGGCCGGCCGTACCGTTTTTTGGCGAGGAAGGCGACGCGCCGGAGGCCACAGGGGATGGTCCGGGCCCGGTCACCGGCGGAGACGTGACCGCCGAGCGGCGCGAGGAACCGGACGAGCGGAAGGAGGACGACCGGGGCTTCGACGATCTGCGCCGCGTCCACCAGCTCGTCAACAACAACTTCTACGGTGTCGTCGACGCCTCCGGCGCCGCATTCGGCTTCGGCGCGGCCTCGTCTCCCGGACTTGCCCCCGGCACCGTCGAGCCCGTGGAGGTGGACCGTGCCCTGCGGTTCTACCTTCCCCCGCAACCCCGCTTCGACGAGGCGTTCGGCAAACTGCGCGAGGACGCTCTCGTCGTACTGACCGGCCAGGACAACTGCGGCCGGGGCGCTGGCTCCCTTGCCCTGCTCAGGAGGATCCTGGGCAAGGAGGCCAGGCTGCGCAGCCTGTCACCCGCCAACGCCCTCGCCGACCTGGCGGCTTCGCAGGACCTCAAGCCGGGGCAGGGGTACGTCATCCTCGACTACGTCGGTGAACTGCGACCCGAGGCCGTACAGGCGTACGACATCGGGCGGCTGAGTGAGGAACTGGGCCGCAAGGGGTCGTACCTGGTGATCACGGCGGGCGACACGGCCCGTCGGCGGCTGGCGCTGCGGGACCACTGCGTACCGTGGCAGGCGCCGGATCCCGAGGAACTGTTCGAGCACTGCAGGAGGCAGCTGCCGGAAACCGGCCTCGAGCCGGGCATCGAGAAGGAGCTGCTGGAGCGCGTCAGCGAACAGCGGCGGCCTGCGGACGTCGTCGCAGCGGCCTTGGCCCTGTCCCGGGAGGGTGCGGAGAAAGCGCTGGACACCCTCCGGGACCGCCACCGGGAGCGGGTGCAGGGATGGTTCGGCGAGCGGCCGGCCGCGGACGATCTCCTTCCGCTTGCGGCCCTGGCCTTCCTTGAGGGCATCCCGGAGCGGACGTTCGAGAAGGAGTGCGCCGCGCTCGCCACACATGTGCGCAACTGGGAGCAGAGCGGCGAGACGCCGGTCGCGGAGCCGAACGGACCGACCGCGGTGCCCTCGAGCGGTGCGGTGGCCGGCCAGTCCCGGGCCCGGTGGCGTGAACGAGCGGTGGGGCTCGTGACGACCGAGCACCGGCTCGGCCCGAGCCGGAAGGCCGGGCGCACCGAGAGGTGCCTGGTCTTCACCTCGCCACGCATCCGCGAACTCGTCATCGCGGAGCTGTACGACCTGTACGGCTACGAACTCTGGTACCCGCTGCGCCGGTGGCTGGGCGAGCTGGCACTGCTGGGCGACCTGGACACCCGGACGGAGGTGGCCCGAGGTGTCGCGCTGCTCGCCCGGTACGCCCTGGTCGAGGTCGACGAGAGCCTGCTGACGGTCTGGTCCGACGGTGTCACCAACCAGCGGGTGACCGCCGCGCTGACGCTCCAGTTCATGTGCGACGTCGAACACCTCGCCCCGCAGGCTCTGAGCACCGTCGTGAGCTGGGTCGACAACCGCGGCGCGGAGCGTGCGATGACGGCGGCCATGGCGCTGACGGGCCGCCTGGGCTCGCTCTACCGAATGGATGCGCTCACATGGCTGTGGTTCCTGGCGTGCCGGGGCGAGCGGGTCGCGTTCTCGGCCCGTCGCTCCCTGGTGCTGCTGTTGCAGACCGCGGAACGGGAACCCGAACGCGTCCTGTTGATTCTCCGGTACGTACGGACCGTGATCGCCAAGGTGGCGCCGGGCTCCCGCGAACGGTCGATCGCGCTGAGGATCGCCGTCCAACTCCTGGAAGCCAACCGGCTGGAGACCGCCGAGCCCATGACCGCCGCCCTCCTGCGCGGTGTCCCGGACAGCGCCCGCCATCTCGCGTCGCTGTGGGTGGACGTCCTGCACAGCAGCAACCGGAGCCGGGCGGTGAGCGCGCTGTGCCGGACGCTGGTGCAGTTGCGCGACGATCCGTCCGTCACCGGTGCCGTGCGCGAACTCGGCGAAGGCATGCGGAACGCCATGAGCCCGAGGCAGTGGACCGCGCTGCGTCACCACCTGTCCATCGCGCTCAGGCACCCCGATCACGCGATCCCCGGTGCCGTCCAACTGGCACAGGTGCTCCTCGGATCACTGCGCGTCCAGACCTCGGCGGACTCCCGGCGCTCCACCGCCTCCCTTCTTTCCACCGTTCCCTTCCCTTCCGCTCAAGGAGGCCGAAGCAAGTGAACTACCCGGTCATAGCCGAGCACATCCTGGCCACGGTCCAGGGCACTTGGTGGTCTCGGCGCCGCCGCCGCGAGGACGTGCCGCCGCTGCCCGCCGGCGCGGTCCATGTCTTCAGAGTCGGCGGGAACTACCGCACTTTCCCCGAGGGCATGGTGTTCGACCCGTCCCACCCCGACGTGCTCGACGCCTCCTCGGTCAGCCTGGTCGACACCCGGGCGCGTCTGGTCGATGTGGAGCGCCCGCTGCCGTCGATGAGCGAGGCGGACAATTTCACCGTGAGGGCCTCCTTCACCTGTCAGGTGACAGACCCGGCCGTCGTCGCACGGCAGGGCATCATCGACGTCACCGTTCCTCTGCGGGCCTACCTGATGGGCGACAGCGACCTGCCGAGGGTGAGCGCCGGACACCGCGTGGAAGAGATCAACGCGGTCCGTACCGAGGCCGGCCACCGTATGACCGCCTACAGCGCGATCGTGCCGCCCCGTGTCGCGGGTATGAGCGTCGAGTTCGTCAGCGCCGAGGTCCACGCGTCGGAGGCGCTGCGGGACTGGGAGCAGAAGCTGCGCGATGAGCGGCGCTCCTGGGAACTCCAGCGTGGACAGCGCGATTTCGAGACTCAGGACGCGCTCCGGATCGCGGAACTGCTCTCCCAGGGATCCGATCACGTGGACGCCTTCGGCATCGCGCGGAAGGAGATCGACGTCACCGAGGCGGCGGCCCGCATCCACCGGATCACCGAGGAGGAGTCGGCCCGCCGTCACAAGGCCGAAACGACGGACCGGGCCCACGCACAGTCGATGGAGACGGCGGAGGCGCAGATACGCCGCGAGATGCTGCTGACACTGCTGCGGCAGGCCGCCGGCAGCGAATACGTCGACTACCACCAGATGCTGGACCAGGTCCTGCGGGAGATGGGCGGCCGGACCGCGCACGGCATCGGAGCCGCCACGGACACCGCCCGCATGGTCGAGTCGGGCCGGGCGCACCCCGGCCGCACAGCGGCTGGTCGGGGTGGTTCGCGCGACCCTGAGGGCGGTTTCGTCAAGGACGAGGACGATCTCGTTGACTGACTTCCTGACGAGCCATGTGACGCCCTCCGGCACGGTGGACGGCCGGAGCACCGGCGATGAGGCTGCCTTCCGTACCACGAACGGCCGGGCCACTGCCCGCACCATGGGCAGTGGGACCTCTGCACCCACCAGGGACATGGAACCCTCTGCCCGCACCATCGGTGAAGAGACCCTTGACCACACCACCGACCGCCTCGGCTTCGACGCCGCACGACGTCTGCGTACCCTGACCGGCGTCGACGAGGAGTTGCTGGCCAGGGTCAGGTACGAGCGGAGCAAGTACACAGCCCTCGGCGGGGTGGTGCTCGGTACCTCCGTCATCGCAGCTTTCTCCATGTGGAACTTCGCGACCGAGGCGCTCGGCAGGGTCTCCCTCACGGCTCTGATCCCCACGGTCATCTGGATGCTGTTCGTGCTCAACCTCGACCGCTGGCTGGTCACTCCTCAGCCGAACACGCGACGGCGGATCGGGCCTCTTCTCACGCGGCTGCTGATCGCTCTGATGCTCGGCACGGTGATTGCGGAGCCGTTGGTGCTGCGCATCTTCCAGACAGCCATTGAACAGCATGTCGCAGACGAACGTACGGACGTCGTCGACCGGTTGCGCACGAACCTGGTTCGCTGCAACCCCGTACCGTCCACGACGCAGACCGCCATTCCGAATGGGTGCGACAGGTCGTACGTCCTCTCCTTCGGCGCGACGCCCGGCGAGCGTGCCGAGGAACTGGTCGCCCTGCGCTCGGACGCTGCCGCCCTGCAGAAGCGCGTGGACCAGGACACCACCAGACTGGAGGCCATTGACTCCGAGGTGCGTGACGAGTGCCGCAGGCTGATCCGCACAGCCGCCACCGGTCTGTATCAGCGGACGTCCGAATGCCTGCGTCTGCGCGGCAAGGCACGCGACTACCGGACCACCCATCACACCCGTGCGAACGAGAAGCGACTCGTCGGCATGAACAGCCGCATCTCGGAGATCGAGGCCGAGCTGACCTCGTCACGCGGCGCGTTCCTCAAGGCTCGGGCCGAAGGCATCGAGCGGCGGCTGGACGGTGAGCGCGCCAAGCAGAAGGAGATCGGCGTCCTGGAACGGATCCGGGCACTCGACGAACTTGCGAGCGGGAACCCGGTGCTGTTCGTGGGTATCTGGCTGGTCCGGCTGCTGTTCGTCCTGCTCGACGTGCTCCCCGTGCTGGTGAAGTACCTGAGCGGTGAAACCGCGTACGACCGGATGCTCACCGGCGAGAGCAACAGCGCGGTGAAGATCCACGGCGAGGAAGTCCGGCTTGCCGAGCGCCGAGCCATGGCGAACCTCGAGATCGCTCAGGACGCCCTCGAACAGAAGGTCCGACGCCATCGCGTCGAGTCGGAGGCGGCGCTCCGGGAGCACACGGCAACGATGAACATCCGGGTTCGTCAAGCGGTGAACACGCTGGAGGACGAGATCCGCCGCTCCTCGACGGTCTGACACCTGCCCGCACCGAGAACACGGCACCACGGCCGCCCCACACGCCGGGGCGGCCGTCTGACACGGATGGAAAGGAGGGAGAGGCATGACCACACCCGGAGGCGGCGCCGGCACAGATCCCGACAACGACACCGGCACCACACCCGACCGGGGCGCAGCACTCGCCAGGGTCCTGCTGTCCGAGGCACGTGAGGAGCTCGCGAGGGCCGACAACAAGGCCGGTCTCGTCCTGGCATCCTTGGGAGCGACCCTGACCGCCCTGCTCGGTGCGATCGGCAGCGGTGTCGTCGCCCCGCGGCACTACCCGCTCGTCCCACAACTCCTTCTCTGGGTCGGCTGCGCCGCCTGTGTGCCGGCACTCGTCCTGCTGGGCCTGGCCATGACCCCACGACTCGGAAACCCGCACCACTACCGTACCCACTACTTCGGCGACGCGCGGCTGGCGGTGTCCGTCGCACACCTGGAGCGGACGGTGCGTCGTACCGATCCCGTGTCCCGGGACCTGAGTCAGCTGGTGATCCTGTCCCAGATCGTCTGGACCAAATACCGCTGCATACGCCACGCACTGGCCTGGGGCACGGCCTTCTTCGTGCTCACGCTTCTGGGCATCGTGACGGGAGCCTCCCATTAGCGGCTCGTCGGCGGGTCCGGGGAGCCGATGATTTCGCCTTCGTCCGCGCGACACGGCAGAAGCGACGAGACCGACGCTCCATCCCCTCGATGAACCCCTGCAAGAGGGAGGCGCCCTCTCTGGTGAGCAGTTCACCTCGACGCGTCCCGGCTGACGTCATCGCCTGACTCCCCAAAGGGCCCCGGAACCACTCAGGGGCCCGACCCGCGTTGCGGATCAGGCCCCTGACCTGGTACTTCACTGTCGGGGTGGCGGGATTTGAACCCACGACCTCTTCGTCCCGAACGAAGCGCGCTACCAAGCTGCGCTACACCCCGATGTCGCTGCTCTACTGCTTGTCGCGGCGACGTCGTTTACTTTAGCCCACCGGTGGCCGGAGACGAAATCCGGTTTTGCCGCGGTGGCGGACGGGGTTAGGGCGGGCGTGGTCGAGGGCGACCAGGAGGACGGCCAGGGCGTAGAGGGAGAGGCCGAGGAGGAGCGCGTTGGCCAGGGTGTGCCTGTAGCCGTGGGCCGCGACGTCCAGGAAGGGGTAGAGGTAGCGGTCAGGGGCGCCGACGGTGATCAGCGCGGCGCGGGCCAGGGAGAAGCCCAGGTAGACCAGCGGGTAGACCAGCCAGGTCGCCGCCTGGCGCAGGTGCAGGTGGGCCGGGGCCGTCAGCAGCAGCCAGTCCAGGACGGCCGCCGCCGGGACCACCGTGTGCAGGAGGTGGTGGGCGACCGCGTGCCAGCCCGTCGGGGCGCCGGTCGCGCCCGTCACCGAGTACGGACTCGCCGCGTCCGCCAGCAGCAGGTGGTACACCAGCCCGTTGGCCACGGCGTAGAGCAGTGCCGCACCCGTCAGGGTGGAGGGGAGGGGGCGGCGTGCCGTCCAGGCGCGGCGGGCCGACACCAGGGTGACCAGGGCCAGCAGGATCGTGCTCTGGACCGAGAAGTGGCTCAGCACCCGCAGTGGGCTGCCGAGCAGCAGTGCGAGGGTCACGGCGCCGGTCGCCGTCCCCGCGATGAGCAGCCGGAGGACGCCCGCCGACGGGCGGCGTGCCGGGGCCACCACCGCGGAGGCGGGGACGAAGGAGGGCAGGAGCGCGTGCGTCCGCGGGATCGCCGGCAGGTCCGGCATGTCCCTGGGTATCGGGGCGGTCATGCCCTCACGCTAGGAAGAAGGGGCAAAGGGGGCGATGCGGGTGGTCCGTTCGGGGGAGAGCGCTTCTCCCTGCCCACCCGTCGGCCCCTGGCGCCCCAGGCCTTCGAACCCCTCCCGCTACTCCCTCCCCACCAGCGTCAACAACGTCACCTCCGGCGGGCACGCGAACCGCACGGGTGTGTAGCGGTTGGTGCCGCAGCCGGCCGACACGTGCAGGTAGGCCGTCCGGCTCTCCGCCGTGTGGGTGGACAGGCCCTTCACCCGGTCCGTGTCCAGGTCGCAGTTGGTGACGAGGGCGCCGTAGAAGGGGATGCAGAGCTGGCCGCCGTGCGTGTGGCCGGCCAGGACCAGGGGGTAGCCGTCCGCCGTGTACGAGTCCAGGACGCGGAGGTACGGCGCGTGCACGACGCCCATCGAGAAGTCCGCCGTCTCCGAGGGGCCGCCGGCCACCTGCGCGTACCGGTCCCGCTTGATGTGCGGGTCGTCCAGTCCCGTCAGCTCGACCGACACGCCCTCGACCTTCAGGGTGCCGCGGGTGTTGGTGAGGTTGAGCCAGCCCGCGCCGTCGAATCCGTCGCGCAGGTCCTCCCACGGATTGTGGACGACGTCGACCGCGGGAGCGTTGCCGTTCAGTCCGTGCCGGCCCTGGGCCTTCTCGAACAGGTAGCGGGCGGGATTGCGCAGCTTGGGGCCGTAGTAGTCGTTGGAGCCGAAGACGTACGCCCCCGGGAACTCCATCAGCGGGCCGAGCGCGTCGAGGACCTCGGGGACGCCCTCCGGGTCGGACAGGTTGTCGCCGGTGTTGATCACGAAGTCGGGGCGCAGGCCGGCCAGCGAGCGCAGCCAGCGCTGCTTCTTGCGCTGGCCGCTCACCATGTGGATGTCGGAGACCTGCAACACGCGCAGGGGGCGCATCCCGGCGGGCAGGACGGGGACCGTCACCCTCCGGAGGCGGAAGGAGCGGGCCTCGAAACCCGCCGCGTACACCAGACCGGCGGCGCCAGCCGCCGCGATGGACAGAGGTACTCCGTATCGCGCGCGCATACGACCATCGTGTCAGACCCGTTCTGCGGCCAGGACGCCACCGTCCCCGGAACCTCCCTGAGACGACCCTCAGTTGTCCCTGATGTCCCGCACGTGCCGCTCCTGGAGGGAACGCCGCCCGTGCGGGTGTAAATGAAGGGGCGGCGTTCCGTCCGCACCTGCGACAATCACCCTCATGACCACGCTCAAGTCGAAGCTCAAGGAAGACCTCAACGCTGCGATCAAGGAGCGCGACGAGCTCCGCTCCTCGACGCTCCGGCTGACCCTCACCGCCATCACGAAGGAAGAGGTCGCGGGCACCACCAAGCGCGAGCTCTCCGACGACGAGGTGCAGAAGGTGATCGGCCGCGAGGCGAAGAAGCGCCGCGAGGCCGCGGACGCCTTCGCGCAGGGTGGTCGCGCGGAGTCGGCCGAGCGGGAGCGGGCGGAGGGCGAGATCCTCGCCGCGTACCTGCCCAAGCAGCTCAGCGACGACGAGCTGGAGGTCATCGTCACCCAGGCCGTCGCGGAGGCCAGGGCGGCCGGTGCCGAGGGGCCGCGGGCGATGGGCGCCGTCATGAAGATCGTGAACCCCAAGGTGGCCGGTCTGGCGGAGGGCGGCCGCGTCGCCGCCGTGGTCAAGAAGGCCCTCGCGGGCTGACCTGACCCGTCGCAGGACACCTGGACCCTGCGCCCAGCAGTGACGGCTACGGCCCCTGCCCCCTCGGAAGGGGGGCAGGGGCCGTAGCCGTGGAAGAGGTGCCCGGGGCCTCAGCCCCGCCCCCTGCCTCCGCCGCTCCCGTTGCCCTGTCCCTGGAACAGGTTGTCCGGGAGGCTGATGCCGCCGGAGGTGCCGTCCGTCGTGCCGCCGTCGATGAGACCGCCGATGAAGCCCGAGTCGCCGTTGTTCCCGTCGTCGTTGCCGCGGCCGTTGTCGCCGCGGTCGTTCTCCTTGGGGTCCTTCTCGCCGCTCGGGATGCTGATGAGGTTGAAGGAGGGGGCCTCCTTGCCCTCCAGCGCGCCGGTCATGGCGTCCCGCCAGATCGGGCCGGGGGTGTCACCGCCGTAGACCTGGGCGTGGTAGGTGCCGCCGATGGAGATGTTGGTCATCTTGACCTTCTGGGAGGCGCTGCCGACCCAGACGGCGCCCGAGAGGTTCGGCGTGTAGCCGACGAACCAGGCGTTCTTGCGCTCGTCCGTCGTACCCGTCTTGCCGGCGTTCGCGCGGCCGGACAGACCGGCCTGCTTGCCCGTGCCGGAGTCGGTCACACCGCTCAGCAGCGTGTTGACGCTGTCCGCGGTCTTCTCGCTCATCGCGCGTGAGCAGGTCGACTTCGGGACCTCCAGCGACTTCTTCACGCCGCCCACGGTCTGGGTGATCGACTCGATGGCGACCGGCGTGCAGTACATCCCGCGGCTGGCGAAGGCGGCGTACGCGCTCGCCATGGTCAGCGGCGAGAGGCCGGTCGAACCGAGGGTCATCGAGGACGGCACCTCGGGCACCTTGTCGCCGTTGCCCTGGACGACGCCGAGGGCGTCGGTCATCTTCACCACGGGGCACATGCCGATGTCGCCGAGCATCTCCACGAAGTAGGTGTTGACCGACAGCTCCATGGCCTCCTTCAGCGCGTACGGTCCGGTCTCGGACTCCGACTCGTTCTCCAGGGTCTCGTTGTTGGTGTTGACCCAGGGCTTCCCGCTGCACGTCTGGACCTGCTGGGGGTACGGCATCTGGTACGGCGCCGGGTACGACTGCGTCGGCGGCTTGCCCTGCTCCAGGGCGGCCGCGGCCACGAACGGCTTGAACGTCGAGCCGGTCGGGAAGCCGAAGTTCGACCCGCCCATCGCGGCGTTGACCGAGAAGTTGTACTCGGTCTCGTTCTTGCCGTAGCCGTACGGCTTCGACTGGCCCATCGCGAGGATCTTGCCGGTACCGGGCTCGACGAGCGTGGCGGCCGCGGCCACCTTGTCCGACTTGTAGACGTGGTCCTTCAGCGAGTCCTGCACGGACGCCTGGGCCTGTGGTTCGAGCGTCGTCCGGATGGTGAGGCCGCCCTGGTTCCAGACCTTGGCGCGCTCCTCCTTCGTCTTGCCGAAGACCGGGTCGCTGAGGAAGACCCGCTCGACGTACTTGCAGAAGAAGCTGGCGCCCTGCACCGCCGTGATGCAGCCGTTCTTCGGCTGGGTGACCTTCAGGCCCAGAGGTGCCTGCTTCGCCTTGTCGGCCTCGGTCCGCGAGACGTCCCCGACCTCGGCCATGCGCTCCAGCACGACGTTGCGTCGCTTGACGGCCTCGGCCTCGTCGTTGACGGGGTCGTAGCGGCTGGGCGACTGGACGATGCCGGCCAGCATGGCCGACTCGGCGAGGGTCAGGTCCTTGGCGTGCTTGGAGAAGTACCGCTGGGAGGCGGCCTCGACGCCGTAGGCCTGCTGGCCGAAGAAGGTGATGTTCAGGTAGTTCTCGAGGATCTTCTTCTTGCCCAGCTCCTCCTCGACCTGGATCGCGTACTTCAGCTCGCGGATCTTCCGGCCGATGGTCTGCTGGGTGGCCTGCGCGACCTTCGTCGGGTCGTCGCCGGCCTCCTCGACGAAGACGTTCTTCACGTACTGCTGCGTGAGCGTCGAGGCTCCCTCGGAGACACCGCCGCTCTGCGCGTTCTTGTTGAGGGCGCGCAGGACGCCCTTCAGGTCCACCGCGCCGTGCTGGTAGAAGCGGGAGTCCTCGATCGCGACGATCGCCTTCTGCAGATACGGCGAGATGTTCTTCAGGTCGACGACCGTGCGGTCCCGGGAGTAGACCGTGGCGATCTGGTCGCCCTCGGCGTCGAGGATCGTGGTGCGCTGGCTCAGCGGCGGCGTCTTGAGGTTCGCGGGGAGTTCGTCGAAGGACTCCACCGACCCCTTCGCGGCCAGTCCCAGCGCCCCGACCGCGGGCAGCGCGATGCCGGCCAGCACGGCTCCCGCGAGCACACTGACACCGAGGAACTTGGCGGCCTGCTGGGTCGCCGTCAGACCACCGCCCGAGCTCTTCTTTGGCATGAGGGCAGCCTACGTTCTCATTCGCCGGACACGCGTCAATGCCTTGGCCTAAGCTGCTCTCAACTGTCACAGCAGCAGGGCCTACGTATCAATACGTCCGGCGACCCCGAATCGTTCCGGAGGTTCCTCGGTTTCTGATGGGGGCGTGTCCGAATCCGCCTTGTGTGTCGATCGCCGTCCGTTGTGACTCAAGCAAACCGTCCCGATTCGCCGGGATGGCCGCATATGTCGCAGGCTCACTCCCCCGGGTGATCTGCCGCTTACGCATAGTCCGTTCGGACCATTCAAGATTGGGCCCGAAGGGGGTGTTGCGCTGTGCCCACCTTCCGTAACGTCCTCAACTGGCGGCGGTGAATATGCCGCTGCCGCCGTGGGGGAGCCTCGATTCGGGAGAGGACGGCGCCGGTATGGGCTGGGTAACCGACTGGAGTGCGCAGGCCGCCTGCCGCACTACTGATCCGGATGAATTGTTCGTTCAGGGAGCAGCGCAGAACAGGGCCAAGGCGGTGTGCACCGGATGCCCGGTGCGCACCGAGTGCCTGGCGGACGCGCTCGACAATCGCGTCGAGTTCGGCGTGTGGGGAGGCATGACGGAGCGCGAGCGCCGCGCACTGCTGCGCAGGCGGCCGACCGTGACCTCCTGGCGCCGGCTCCTGGAGACCGCGCGCTCGGAGTACGAGCGCGGAGCGGGCATCGTGCCGCTCGACGACGACCAGGTGTACGAGAACTACGCGGCGGTGGGCTGAGGGTTCCGTCCCCCGGTAGGTCCCCGCTGAGGGGGTCCGTCCCCCAGTGGGTCCCCTCAGACCTCCGTCTCGGGCAGCTCCGGCCGATTGGCCGCGAGCCGGTCCCCGATGTCCCGCAACCCCGCCAGGTCGTGTACGTCACCGGCCAGCGCGGCCACCTCGGCGACCGCGACCTCGGGGTGCAGCGAGGCGAAGCGGTCCCACGTGTGCTGCTCCCGGGAGAGCAGGTGCATACGATCGGCGTGCAGCCTCAGCAGGCCCGCGGTGAGCTGGTCGGTGGACCGCTCCGGGTCGGGGCCGGTGGGGGAGCCGCCGGCGGTGTCACTGTCGGCGGCCGGTGTCCCTGGAGCGGTTGCTTCTGAACTGCCGTACGTGTCGGGAGAGTTACGAAGTCCAGCTTTCCCGCCGTCCTGATCCACAATGCGGGGTTCCTCAAGATTTTCCGCAGCGGCGAGCGCCCGCTCGGCGGACAGCTGGGCGGCGCCGCTGCCATGGACCCGGTTGAGCACCAGTCCGGCCAGCGGCATCTCCTCGGTGGCCAGCCGCTCCACGAAGTACGCCGCCTCCCGCAGCGCGTCCCGCTCGGGCGCCGCCACCACCAGGAACGCCGTCCCGGGCGCCTGGAGAAGCTTGTACGTGGCGTCGGCACGCGTACGGAAACCGCCGAAGGTCGTGTCCATCGCGGACACGAACGTCTGGACGTCCTTGAGCAGTTGGCCGCCGAGGAGCTTGCCGAGGGTGCCGGTCATCATCGACATCCCGACGTTGAGGAACTTCATCCCCGCGCGGCCGCCCAGCTTGGCCGGGGCCGTCAGCAGCCGGATCAGCCGCCCGTCCAGGAACGACCCGAGCCGCTTGGGCGCGTCCAGGAAGTCCAGCGCGGAGCGGGACGGCGGCGTGTCGACGACGATCAGGTCCCACTCGTCCCGCGCCCGCAGCTGCCCCAGCTTCTCCATCGCCATGTACTCCTGCGTGCCGGCGAAGCCCGCGGAGAGCGACTGGTAGAAGGGGTTCGACAGGATCGAGGCCGCCCGCTCGGCGTCCGCGTGCGCCTCGACGACCTCGTCGAAGGTGCGCTTCATGTCGAGCATCATCGCGTGCAGCTCGCCGTCCCCCTCGACGCCCTTCACACGGCGGGGCGTGTTGTCGAGCGAGTCGATGCCCATGGACTGCGCGAGCCGGCGCGCCGGGTCGATGGTGAGGACGACCACCTTGCGGCCCCGCTCGGCCGCCCTCAGGCCCAGCGCCGCCGCGGTCGTCGTCTTGCCGACCCCGCCCGCACCGCAGCACACCACGATGCGGGTCCCCGGATCGTCGATCAGGGGGTCGACGTCCAGGGTGCGCGAGGGGGAGAGACGGCGAGAGCCCTCCTGGGCCCGAGGCTGGTCCGCACTCATGACATCCCCTGCTTCCGCAGCTCGCCGGCGAGTTCGTACAGGCCCGCCAGGTCCACGCCCTCGGCGAGCATCGGCAGTTCGTGCATCGGCAGACCCAGCTCGCCCAGTACGGCACGCTGCTCGTGCTCCAGCGCATACCGCTCGGCGTACTCGTCGGCCTGGGTCAGGAGCGGGTCCACCAGCCGCTCGGCGTGCCCGCCCCGGCGCGCTCCGCCCAGTCCCGCGGCGGACAGCGACCGCGCGACAGAGGAACGCGCCACCGTCCTGACGAGTTCCAGCCCGTCCGCGTCCAACACCTCCGGCCGGACCATGTTGACGATGACCCGCCCCACCGGAAGCTTCGCGGCCCGCAGTTCGGCGATGCCGTCGGCGGTCTCCTGGACCGGCATCTCCTCCAGCAGCGTCACCAGGTGCACGGCCGTCTCCGGGGACTTCAGCACCCGCATCACGGCCTGCGCCTGGTTGTGTATCGGGCCGATCCTGGCGAGGCCCGCGACCTCGTCGTTCACGTTCAGGAAGCGGGTGACGCGGCCCGTGGGAGGGGCGTCCATGACGATGTGGTCGTACACGAACCGCCCGCTCCTGTCCTTCCTGCGCACGGCCTCGCACGCCTTGCCGGTCAGGAGCACGTCCCTCAGGCCCGGCGCGATGGTGGTGGCGAAGTCGATCGCGCCCAGCTTCTTCAGGGCGCGGCCCGCGCCGCCCAGTTTGTAGAACATCTGGAGGTAGTCCAGAAGGGCCAGTTCGGGGTCTATGGCCAGGGCGTACACCTCCCCGCCCCCGGGAGCGACGGCGATCTTCCGCTCCTCATAAGGCAGCGCCTCCGTTTCGAAGAGCTGCGCGATGCCCTGGCGGCCCTCGACCTCGACGAGAAGCGTCCGCTTCCCCTCGGTCGCGAGAGCCAACGCGAGAGCGGCGGCGACCGTGGTCTTTCCGGTCCCGCCCTTGCCGCTGACGACCTGGAGCCTGCTCACGTCTTCGAGCGTAACCAGTCGGCGCGCGAGTCAATCGGGAGGCTGTGGACAACCGGTGTCCGATCGGCCACATGGCCGGGGAGCGGGCCCCGCCGCCGCAGCGGATAAAGTCGGCCCATGACCAAGTGGGAATACGCAACCGTGCCGCTGCTCGTCCATGCCACGAAGCAGATTCTGGACACCTGGGGCGAGGACGGCTGGGAGCTCGTCCAGGTCGTGCCCGGCCCGAACAACCCCGAGCAGCTCGTGGCCTACCTGAAGCGGGAGAAGGCGTGAGCGCCGTCGAGGCGAGGCTCGCCGAGCTGGGCCTGACCCTGCCCGCGGTCGTGCCGCCCCTCGCGGCCTACCAGCCGGCCGTGCAGTCCGGCCCGTACGTGTACACGTCGGGCCAGCTGCCGATGGTGGACGGCAAGCTCCCGGTCACCGGCAAGGTCGGCGCGGAGGTCACCCCCGAGGAGGCCAAGGACCTGGCCCGCACCTGCGCCCTGAACGCCCTGGCCGCCGTCAAGTCGGTCGCCGGTGACCTGGACCGCGTCGCGCGCGTGGTGAAGGTCGTGGGCTTCGTGGCGTCGGCCGCCGACTTCACCGGCCAGCCCGCCGTCCTCAACGGCGCGAGCGAGCTGCTGGGCGAGGTCCTCGGCGACAAGGGCGTGCACGCGCGCAGCGCGGTCGGCGTCGCGGTCCTGCCCCTGGACGCGCCCGTCGAGGTGGAGATCCAGGTCGAGCTGGCGCAGTAGCCGGCCGGCCCGTCCGGTGGACGCCGGCCGGCCGGGGCCGTGCCACCGGCGTACCGCCTGACCTCGGGCACCTCTCGAACATTCGCGTGGCACGGGATAGCCTCCGGCCATGGCGAATGGGCAGTGGTTCCCCCCGGACTGGCCGCAGCGCATCCGTGCGCTCGCGGACGGCACACTCACCCCGGTCGCCCCGAAACGCGCGGCCACGGTGATGCTCCTGAAGGACGCCGGCAGCGGCCCCGTCGTCCACATGCTGCGCAGACGCGCCTCCATGGCCTTCGCCGGAGGCGCGTACGCGTATCCGGGCGGCGGAGTCGACCCGCGCGACGACGACCGGCACGTGCGCTGGGCGGGCCCCCCGCGCGCGTGGTGGGCCGAGCGGCTCGGCGTCGACGGGACGGCGGCCCAGGCCATCGTGTGCGCGGCCGTACGGGAGACGTACGAGGAGGCCGGTGTACTGCTCGCCGGCCCGGACCCCGACTCCGTCGTCGGCGACACCACCGGCGACGACTGGGAGGCCGACCGGGCCGCCCTCGTCGCCCGCGAGACGTCCTTCGCGGAGTTCCTCGACCGGCGCGGGCTGGTGCTGCGCTCCGACCTGCTGGGCGCCTGGACGCGCTGGATCACCCCGGAGTTCGAGCCCCGCCGCTACGACACCTGGTTCTTCGTCGCCGCGCTCCCCGAGGGCCAGCGCACCCGCAACGCCTCCACGGAGGCCGACCGCACGGTCTGGATCCGCCCCGCCGACGCCGCCGCCTCGTACGACGAGGGCGAGCTGCTGATGATGCCGCCCACGATCGCGACCCTGCGCCAGCTGCTGCCGTACGGCACGGCCGCCGAGGCGCTGGCCGCCGCGCCCGCACGCGACCTCACCCCCGTTCTGGCACGGGCCCGCCTCGAGGACGGCGAGGTCGTGCTGTCCTGGCCGGGCCACGACGAGTTCACCCAGCACGTCCCGGCCGGTGGAGGCCCCGCATGACCGACGCAGCCGCCCTGCCCGGCCGGCCCCGCGGCCAGGTCCTCTCGGGCCCCGCCACCCCGCGCGCGGTCAACGTCCTCGCCCCGAACGCCTCCGCGATGACCCTGGACGGCACGAACACCTGGCTCGTCTCCGAGCCCGACTCGGACCTGGCCGTCGTGATCGACCCGGGCCCGCTGGACGAGGGGCACCTGCGCGCGGTCGTCGACACCGCCCGGAAGGCCGGCAAGCGCGTCGCCCTGACCCTGCTCACCCACGGCCACCCCGACCACGCCGAGGGCGCCGGCCGCTTCGCCGAGCTGACCGGCACGAAGGTGCGCGCCCTGGACCCGGCGCTGCGGCTGGGCGACGAGGGCCTGGCCGCCGGTGACGTGGTCACGACCGGCGGCCTGGAGCTGCGGGTCGTCCCGACGCCGGGTCACACCGCCGACTCCCTCTGCTTCCACCTGCCCGCCGACCGCGCCGTCCTGACCGGCGACACGGTCCTCGGCCGCGGCACGACGGTCGTGGCGCACCCCGACGGCCGTCTGGGCGACTACCTGGACTCCCTGCGCCGGCTCAGGTCCCTCACGGTCGACGACGGCGTCCGCACCGTCCTGCCGGGCCACGGACCCGTCCTGGAGGACGCCCAGGGCGCCGTCGAGTTCTACCTCGCCCACCGTGCCCACCGCCTCGCCCAGGTGGAGACGGCCGTGGAGGACGGCCTCCGCGGCCCCGCCGAGGTCGTGGGCCACGTCTACGCGGACGTGGACCGCTCCCTGTGGCCGGCGGCGGAGCTGTCGGTACGGGCCCAGCTGGAGTACCTCCGGGAGCACGGCCTCATCTAGGGCCTTTCGTCCTCTGGATCAGTCCGGCCTCGGTGTCTTCACGCCGTGCACGCGCGCGTACGTGTCCGCCAGCCAGGGCCCGAGATCCTCGACGTACCCCTGCAGCACGTCGGCGTCCCCGGTCGGCTCGTATCCGCGTACGGCCGCCGCGCGGAGCTGTTCCGCGCGCGCGGGGTGGTACGCGGCGAAGGCCTCCGCCATCTCGTGCAGGTCGCTGGTCCAGCCGTTCCAGCGGGGCATGACCAGGGTGAAGGCGGTGCGCACGAGGTGCCGGGACATGAACCGGACCAGCGGCAGCCGGGCCGTGTCGGTGTCGTCCGCCTCGGCGATGCGCGCGCGCCAGCGCGGGAGGAGCAGCGCGAGGTCGCCGTTGGTCTCCCGCGCGAGCAGGGACGTGGGCCGGTAGCGGGGCAGGTGCCCGGCCAGGTCCTCGCCCAGCAGCGGCGTGCACAGGCACGCCACGAACCAGCCCAGGTCGTACCGCTCGGCGTCGCCCAGCAGCCGGGCGCGGCCATGGAGCAGCGTGCCGACCCCGTCGATCTGTGGGTACTCCCGGTCGAGGGCCTCGCCGAGGGAGCGGACGCCCGCCCGGTCCGCCGCGGTGGGCTCCTCGTGCAGCGCGACCAGGAGGTCGAGGTCGCTGCGCCCCACGCGCGCGGTGCCACGGGGAACCGACCCGTACAGATACGCGCTGTGCAGCCGCTCCCCGAACAGGTGCGGCAACCGGTCCCGTGCCGCGGCGACGACGGGACGGAAGACGTGCGGCACGCGCGCGAGGGATCCTTCGCGTGCGATGAACCCCTGGGCGTCCAGGCCTGGACGGATGTCGCTCATGGGGCCACTGTGCTGCGGGAGGCGACGACAGGCCTCACCTTTTTCACCCGTGCCGAGGGCGGGCCCGCCCGGCGCACGGAACCGGGGCCGTCAGGCGCAGGGGGCCGGGGGACGGCCCTCCCGGCAACGCCCCCAGCGACAGCCCGGGCCCGCCGACGGTCGCCCGCGCGAACCCGCCGCCGGCCGGACCCGGCGGTCAGCGGGACCGCTTGGCCAGTCGCTCCACGTCCAGCAGGATGACCGCCCGCGCCTCCAGGCGGAGCCACCCGCGCTGCGCGAAGTCGGCCAGCGCCTTGTTCACGGTCTCGCGGGACGCGCCGACCAGCTGGGCCAGCTCCTCCTGCGTGAGGTCGTGGACGACGTGGATGCCCTCCTCGGACTGCACGCCGAAGCGGCGGGACAGGTCCAGCAGGGCGCGCGCGACGCGGCCGGGAACATCGGAGAAGACCAGGTCGGACATGGCGTCGTTGGTCTTGCGCAGGCGCCGGGCGACGGCGCGCAGAAGCGCGGTGGCCACCTCGGGGCGGGCGTTCAGCCAGGGCTGGAGGTCGCCGTGGCCGAGGCCGAGCAGCTTGACCTCGGTCAGTGCGGTGGCGGTCGCCGTCCGCGGGCCCGGGTCGAAGAGCGACAGCTCGCCGATCAGCTCGCTGGGGCCGACCACGGCCAGCATGTTCTCGCGGCCGTCCGGCGACGTGCGGTGGAGCTTGACCTTGCCCTCGGTGACGACGTAGAGCCGGTCGCCGGGGTCTCCCTCGTGGAACAGGGAGTCGCCACGGGCGAGCGTCACCTCGCTCATGGAGGCGCGGAGCTCCGCGGCCTGCTCGTCGTCGAGTGCCGCGAAGAGCGGGTTGCGCCGGAGGACGTCGTCCACGAGTTCTCTCCTTGTCGACCTGCTCAGGGGATCTTGCTCCCCCGTGTGCCAGGGGTCCGTGTTCCCCATTTTGCCGGGCGGTCCAAACAGTGTGATCTGTCACAAGGATGCCGCACAGGTGTCCTGGGGTAAGCGTCAGGGGTCCAATTGGGGGCTGATCTTCAGGGTCCGGGGCAGATGTCGGTGTCGGGCTTTAGGCTGGCCGGGTGTCCGAACAGCCGGTGAGAACACAGGCCAAGGGGGCTGGGCGGGTGGTTGACCGACGCGATTCCGCTGTGGGCGAACAGGGCTCCGGTGGTGACGAGAAGAGGGCGGAAACCGTGAAGAAGGCGGCTGCGAAGAGGACTGCCGCCTCGACGTCCGCAGCGGCGAAGGAGACAGCCGCGAAGAAGAAGACGACTGCGGAGAAGACGATCGCGAAGAAGACGACCGCCGCCAGAACGGCAGGGGCCGCGGGGACCGCCGCGACCGCCCCGGCATCGTCGAAGTCGCCCAAGTCGTCGAAGTCGTCGAAGCCTTCCCGGAGCGAGTCCCGCACCGCCCTGGTCCGCCGCGCCCGCCGCATCAACCGCGAGCTCGCCGAGGTCTACCCCTACGCCCACCCCGAGCTGGACTTCGAGAACCCCTTCCAACTCGTGGTCGCCACCGTCCTGTCGGCCCAGACCACCGACCTCCGGGTCAACCAGACCACCCCCGGCCTCTTCGCGAAGTACCCCACCCCCGAGGACCTGGCCGCCGCCGACCCGGAGGACGTCGAGGAGATCCTGCGTCCGACCGGCTTCTTCCGCGCCAAGACCAGGTCGGTGATGGGGCTCTCCAAGGCCCTGGTCGAGCAGTTCGACGGAGAGGTCCCCGGCCGTCTGGAGGACCTGGTGAAGCTGCCCGGCGTCGGCCGCAAGACCGCCTTCGTGGTGTTGGGCAACGCGTTCGGCCGGCCGGGAATCACCGTGGACACACACTTCCAGCGGCTGGTACGGCGCTGGCGGTGGACCGAGGAGACCGAGCCGGACAAGATCGAGATCGCCGTCGGCTCGCTCTTCCCCAAGAGCGAGTGGACGATGCTCTCGCACCACGTGATCTTCCACGGCCGCCGCATCTGCCACGCCCGCAAGCCCGCCTGCGGTGCCTGCCCCATCGCGCCGCTCTGCCCGGCGTACGGCGAGGGGGAGACGGACCCGGAGCGGGCGAAGAAGCTCCTGAAGTACGAGAAGGGCGGCTTCCCCGGCCAACGGCTGAACCCGCCCCAGGCCTACCTGGACGCGGGCGGCCGCCCCGCTCCCCCGCTGGGGGCCGGATGAGGCTGGGTACGACCCCGCCGAACCGGAACGATCCGCGTCCCCCCGGGCGTTGGACCGGGCAGAACCGGGGGGTGGTGCGGTGATGGCGCGCGCGAGTGACACGCAGGGCGGGTCGGTGACCCTCAGCAAGAAGGGACTGCCGACCTGGCTGGGGCCGGTGGCGGAGGCCATGGAGACGGTGCAGCCGCTCCAGCTGAGCCGCTTCCTGCCCCCGGAGGACGGAGGCGGGCGGCAGTCGGCGGTCCTCATCCTCTTCGGTGACGGCGAACGCGGCCCCGAACTGCTGCTCATGGAGCGGGCCAGCTCGCTGCGCGCGCACGCCGGGCAGCCGTCCTTCCCCGGCGGCGCCCTCGACCCGCAGGACGGCGATCCGCACGGCGACGGCCCGCTGCGGGCCGCCCTGCGCGAGGCCGAGGAGGAGACCGGCCTCGACCCGGCGGGCGTCCAGCTGTTCGGTGTGCTGCCCAAGCTGTACATCCCGGTCAGCGAGTTCGTCGTGACTCCCGTGCTGGGCTGGTGGCGCGAGCCGAGCCCGGTCGGAGCGGTCGATCCGAACGAGACCGCCCGCGTGTTCACGGTCCCCGTGGCGGATCTCACGGATCCCGCCAACCGCGCCACGACGTACCACCCCAGCGGCCACCGAGGCCCGGCATTCCTGGTCGAATCCGCCCTTGTGTGGGGCTTCACCGCCGGCGTGATCGACCGCCTCCTGCACTACGCGGGCTGGGAGCGCCCCTGGGACCGCGAGAAGCTGGTGCCACTCGACTGGCGGTCATGACAGGGTGTCGTCCGTGCTGTGTGTACCCGGGGGAGGACCCTCCGGACCCCCGCCGGCCTGCCGCGGCCGGGCAGAAAGAGGCGAGGCCTGAACGGTGAACGTGCTGGACATCCTGTTGCTGGTCGCTGCCGTCTGGTTCGCGGTCGTCGGCTACCGCCAGGGCTTCGTCGTCGGAATCCTGTCGGTGATCGGTTTCCTGGGCGGCGGTCTCGTCGCCGTCTACCTGCTGCCGGTCATCTGGGACTGGCTGACCGACAACTCCGAGGTGAGCACGACGGCCGCCGTCGTCGCCGTGATCGTCGTCATCGTCTGCGCCTCCGTGGGGCAGGCCCTGACCACCCACCTGGGCAACAAGCTGCGCCGTTACATCACCTGGTCCCCGGCCCGCGCGCTGGACGCGACCGGCGGCGCCCTGGTCAACGTCGTCGCAATGCTGCTGGTGGCCTGGCTGATCGGGTCCGCCCTCGCCGGTACGACGCTGCCCACGCTGGGCAAGGAGGTCCGCAGCTCCACGGTGCTGCACGGCGTGTCCGAGGCGCTGCCCGCCCAGGCCGACACCTGGTTCGCCGACTTCTCCTCCGTCCTCGCCCAGAACGGCTTCCCGCAGGTCTTCAGCCCGTTCGCCAACGAGCCGATCACCGACGTCCAGCCGCCCGACCCCGCCCTGGCGAACAGTGCCGTGGCGGTCCGCGCGCAGCGCTCCATCGTCAAGGTCATGGGCACCGCGGAGAGCTGCGGCAAGGTCCTGGAGGGCACCGGCTTCGTCTTCGGTGAGCGTCGCGTCATGACCAACGCGCACGTCGTGGGCGGCGTCGACGAGCCGACCGTCCAGATAGGCGGCGAGGGCCGCAAGCACGACGCCACGGTCGTGCTGTACGACTGGAAGCGCGACATCGCCGTCCTCGACGTACCCGATCTCGACGCGCCCGTACTGCAGTTCACCACCGGGGACGCGGCGAGCGGGGACGGCGCGATCGTCGCCGGCTTCCCGGAGAACGGCTCGTACGACGTCCGCGCGGCGCGCGTGCGGGGCCGTATCACGGCCAACGGCCCGGACATCTACCACCGCGGCACCGTCCGCCGCGACGTCTACTCGCTGTACGCGACGGTCCGTCAGGGAAACTCCGGCGGCCCGCTGCTCACGCCCGAAGGCAAGGTCTACGGCGTGGTCTTCGCCAAGTCCCTCGACGACGCCGACACCGGCTACGCGCTCACCGCGGACGAGATCCGGCAGGACATCACCCGTGGACGCGCCGCCAACCAGCAGGTGGACAGCGACAACTGCGCCCTCTGACGCGGTGCCGGTTGGCGGGCGACCGGCACCACGCCCTGTCGGAAACCGTGGTTCGGAACTGCGGGAAAGGGATTCGTCCCCGGGGGACCAGCCCCCGGGGAGGACCGCGCGAGAGTGTCAGTCGCGCGGATGACGCAGGCGTACCGAGACCCAGCGGGCCCGGCGGCGGAGGATACGGGGAATGCCCACCCGGAGATCGTTGCTCTGCGACTGCGGACCGCTGCCTCGTCGGTGGGAGTCAAGACCACCGGCCGAGCGGCGGTCGCGTACTGCGTCACTGTAGTCGTGCGTCCAGCCCATACACCGACGTCTGCCCGGACCCCAAGGTCGATAACCGCCCGGTGGCCCGCCAATTGGCCTATGCGCCGGGCAATTGGCCGTTCGTAGGACATGCGTTCAGTTCCGGATACCGGGCGCGGCAATCCGGTCACCGATCGGGTTCGGGATCCTTCAGCCAGTTGACCAGTTCGGTGGAGAAGGCGACCGGATCCTCTTCGTGCGGGAAGTGCCCGAGCCCGTCGAACAGCCGCCAGCGGTACGGCGCTTCGACGTACTCGCCCGAACCGGCCGCGCTGCGGGTACGCATCACCGGGTCCAGGGAACCGTGCAGATGCAGCGTCGGTACGCGCACCGGCCGCTTCATGCGCCGGTAGAACTGGATCCCGTCCGGCCGGGCCAGCGACCGCACCAGCCACCGGTAGGGCTCCACCGAGCAGTGCGCGGTGGAGGGGATGCACATCGCCCGCCGGTACGTCTCGATCGCCTCGTCCTCCGGCTGCCGGGGCCCGGACCACTCCCGGATCAGCCGGCCGACCAGCTCGCCGTCGTCGGCGGTGAGCTGCCGCTCCGGGATCCAGGGCCGCTGGAACCCCCAGATGTGGGAGCCGGCCGTGGTCTGCCGGACGTCGGCGAGCATCGCGGAGCGCCAGCGCCTCGGGTGCGGCATCGAGGCGACCGCGAGCCGTCGTACGAGCTTGGGGCGCATGACCGCCGCGGTCCACGCCAGATAGCCGCCCAGGTCGTGGCCGACCAGCGCGGCGTCCGGCTCGCCGAGGGAGCGGATCACGCCGGTGATGTCGAGGGCGAGGTTGGCCGGGTCGTAGCCGCGGGGCGTACGGTCGCTGCCGCCCACGCCCCGCAGGTCCATGGCGACGGCCCGGAAGCCGGCGTCGGCCAGCGCGGTCAACTGGTGCCGCCACGTCCACCAGAACTGGGGGAAGCCGTGCACGAGCATCACGAGCGGGCCGTCGCCCAGCTCGGCGATGTGGAAGCGCGCGCCGTTGGCGGCGACCTCCCGGTGGGTCACCTTGGTCTCGCCGACGAACTCGGGCCGTACGACCGAGGCGGGCTGAGCCGAAGGGGTGGCGGGGTCCGTCATGACGACGAGCGTGCCACAGGCTCGAGGGCTTTCCGGCCGGCGTCCTGCGCCAGCTCGGGCCGCGGGTGCGGCTTGGCGTTCTGCAGGACGCCCGCCGACTCCTTCACCGAGGCGGCGACCTTCTGCGCGCCCTTGCCCTTCTTGGCCTTCTTGGCGAAGGCGACGCCGATCAGCGCCAGGACCACGGCGACGAGGACGTTCGCCGCGAAGGACAGCAGGAAGCAGATCGCGAGATTCCAGTCGCTCCAGGTACGGATGCCGTACGCGAGGGCGAAGTTCAGCATGGGCAGCGAGAACAGCAGGATCGCGCCTGCCACCGTGAACGCGCCGCCGCTCGTCGCGCCCCGCTTCACGTCCTGCTTGAGCTGGGCTTTCGCCAGCGCGATCTCGTCGTGCACCAGCGCCGACATCTCGGTCGTCGCGGAGGCGAACAGCTGACCGATGCTGCGTTCGGCGCCGACCGGGCTGCCGTCGGGTGCGCTCATCGCGGTCTCCCTCGTCTTGTACGGTTCCGCCGTCTTCTGCCTGACTGCGTGCGGCCCCGTCTTTTGTACCGTCCCGTCAGATCATGCCGGACGGTCGTCCTCCTCGCCCGCCCCGCCCGCCACTTCGGCAAGCCCGTGGCGCGCGGCGGCCTTCTCCGCGGCCTTCTCCGCGGCGAGCCGGCGGTGCTCGGCGGCCTTGCGGTCGTAGATCTCCGCCATGCGCGCGTGGTACGCCGGTTCGTCCTCCTCGTAGATGTCCGGGATGCCGTCGAGGTCGTCGTCGCGCTCCTCGTCCTGGCACATCCGGCGGTACTTGGCGTTGCGCACCTTCAGCAGCACGGTCGCCAGGACCGCCGCGATCAGCGAACCCGTCAGGACGGCCGCCTTGACCTCGTCCGTCAGGACGGCGTCGCCCTCGAAGGCCAGCTCCCCGATCAGCAGCGAGACGGTGAAGCCGATGCCGGCGAGCGAGGCCACGGCGAAGACGTCCGCCCAGGCGAGGTCCTCGCTGAGCGAGGCCCGCGTGAAGCGGACGGTCAGCCAGGTACCGCCGAAGATGCCGACCGTCTTGCCCACGACGAGCCCCAGGACGACGCCCAGCGTCTCCGGCTTGGTGAACACGTCTCCGAGCGCGCCGCCCGAGATCGACACCCCCGCGCTGAACAGGGCGAACAGCGGGACCGCCAGGCCGGCCGACAGCGGGCGTACGAGGTGTTCGATGTGCTCGCCGGGGGAGTGCTCCTCGCCCTCACGGGTGGTGCAGCGCAGCATCAGGCCCATCGCGACGCCCGCGATGGTGGCGTGGACGCCGCTGTTGTACATCAGCGCCCAGATCACCAGCGCGAGCGGCACGTACACGTACCAGCCGCGTACGCCCTTGCGCAGCAGCAGCCAGAACAGGCCCAGGCCGACGACCGCGCCGCCGAGCGCGGCGAAGTCGATGCCGTCGGTGAAGAAGACGGCGATGATCAGGATCGCGAACAGGTCGTCGACGACGGCGAGCGTGAGCAGGAAGGCCCGCAGGGCACTGGGCAGGGAGGTGCCGATGACGGCCAGCACGGCGAGCGCGAAGGCGATGTCGGTGGCGGTGGGTACGGCCCAGCCGTTCAGGCCACCACCGCCGGTGAGGTTGGTCAGTACGTAGACCAGCGCCGGTACGGCCATCCCGCACAGGGCGGCGACGACGGGCAGCGCCGCGGCCTTCGGGTCCTTGAGGTCACCGGCGACGAGTTCGCGCTTGAGCTCGATGCCGGCGACGAAGAAGAAGACGGCGAGCAGCCCGTCGGCCGCCCAGTGCTCGATCGACAGGTTCAGCCCGAGCGCCCCGGGGCCGAGGTGGAAGTGACTGACGCTCTCGTAGCTGTCGTGCAGCGCGGGTATGTTCGCCCAGACCAGCGCCGCGACGGCGGCCACCAGCAACAGCACGCCGCCGACGGTCTCGGTGCGCAGCGCGTCCGCGACGTAGTTCCGCTCGGGCAGGGACAGGCGTCCGAAGACCTTGCGGGGAGGTGTGGTGCGGGGGGTGTCGGCGCGGGGCGCGGTCACGGTGGGCCTCCGGTGGGTGGACAGCACGGAACTCGTGCCGACCAGACTTCCCGGCTCACCTTTGTTTAGTTTACCTAAGGTGAGTCCGGAGTGTTCCGGTGTCTCCCACGGTAGGCGCGTTCAGGGCACCCGGCGTCGGGTGCCCTGGACAGCCGTGCTCAGTCCTCGCTGCTCGCGGTCGGCAGGTTGGTCTGGATGAGGTCCATGACGGTGGAGTCGGTGAGGGTGGTGACATCGCCGAGCTGCCGGTTCTCCGCCACGTCGCGCAGCAGGCGGCGCATGATCTTGCCGGAGCGGGTCTTGGGCAGTTCGGCGACCGGCAGGATGCGCTTCGGTTTGGCGATCGGGCCGAGGGCGGCGCCGACGTGGCCTCGCAGTTCGGCGACGAGGTTCTCGTCCTCGGCGTTCGCGGTGCCGCGCAGGATGACGAAGGCGACGATGGCCTGGCCGGTGGTCTCGTCGGCGGCGCCGACCACGGCGGCCTCGGCGACGGCGGGGTGGGAGACGAGGGCGGACTCGACCTCGGTGGTGGAGATGTTGTGGCCGGAGACGAGCATGACGTCGTCGACCCGGCCGAGCAGCCAGATGTCGCCGTCGTCGTCCTTCTTGGCGCCGTCGCCCGCGAAGTACTTGCCTTCGAAGCGCGACCAGTAGGTGTCGAGGAAGCGCTGGTCGTCGCCCCAGATGGTGCGCAGCATCGACGGCCAGGGCTCGGTGAGGACGAGGTAGCCGCCGCCGCCGTCGGGCACCTCGTTGGCCTCGTCGTCGACGACGGTCGCCGAGATGCCGGGCAGCGGCGTCTGGGCGGAGCCGGGCTTGGTGGCGGTGACGCCGGGCAGCGGGGAGATCATCATGGCGCCGGTCTCGGTCTGCCACCAGGTGTCCACGATCGGGGTGCGGTCGGCGCCGATGTGCTTGCGGTACCAGATCCAGGCCTCGGGGTTGATCGGCTCGCCCACCGACCCCAGGACCCGCAGGGAGGAGAGGTCGAACTTCGCGGGGATGTCGTCGCCCCACTTCATGAACGTGCGGATCGCGGTCGGCGCGGTGTAGAGGATGGTCACGCCGTACTTCTGCACGATCTCCCAGAACCGGCCCTGGTGCGGGGTGTCCGGGGTGCCCTCGTACATCACCTGGGTGGCGCCGTTGGCGAGCGGCCCGTACACGATGTAGGAGTGGCCGGTGACCCAGCCGACGTCGGCGGTGCACCAGTACACGTCCGTCTCCGGCTTGAGGTCGAAGACGGCGTGGTGGGTGTAGGCGGTCTGGGTGAGGTAGCCGCCGGAGGTGTGCAGGATGCCCTTCGGCTTCCCCGTCGTGCCGGAGGTGTACAGGATGAACAGCGGATGCTCGGCCCCGAACGCCTGCGGGGTGTGCTCGGCCGACTGCCGCTCCACCAGGTCGTGCCACCACACGTCGCGGCCCTCGTCGAAGGCGACCTCCTGGCCGGTGCGCCGCACCACCAGGACGTGCTCGACGGTGCCGGCCTTGGCGACGGCCTCGTCGACGGCCGGCTTCAGCGCGGAGGGCTTGCCGCGCCGGTAGCCGCCGTCGGCGGTGATGACGACCCGGGCGTCGGCGTCCTGGATGCGGGTGGCGAGCGCGTCGGCGGAGAAGCCGCCGAAGACCACCGAGTGCGCGGCACCGATCCGGGCGCACGCCAGCATCGCGATCGCGGTCTCGGGGATCATCGGCATGTAGACCGCGACCCGATCGCCCGTACGCACCCCGAGTTCCAGCAGGGCGTTGGCGGCCTTGGAGACCTCGTCCTTGAGCTGGGCGTAGGTGAGGGCGCGGCTGTCGCCCGGCTCGCCCTCGAAGTGGATCGCCACCCGGTCGCCGTGCCCGGCCTCCACGTGCCGGTCGACGCAGTTGTACGCCACGTTCAGCTCGCCGTCCTTGAACCACTTGGCGAACGGCGGGTTCGACCAGTCCAGCGTCTCGGTCGGCTCCTTGGCCCAGGCCAGCCGACGCGCCTGCTCGGCCCAGAAACCGAGCCGGTCAGCCCTGGCCTGCTCGTACGCCTCCGCCGTGACATTGGCGCCGGCGGCCAGGTCGGCGGGCGGCTCGAACCTGCGCTCTTCCTTGAGCAGGTTGGCCAGGCTTTCGTTGCTCACGACATCTCCCTTTCCAAGGGTGTCCGTTGTGTCCCAGGCCACAGCTCATCAGACCCGGGGGCCGGTGACAAGGGTCGACAGAAAATTGGTTTAGACCTGTCGGGGCCGTGTGGTGCGGCGCCTCTTCCGTCGCTCCGCGTCATCCCTACCCACGGACCCCGGCCGGACGGAGTTCATGGGGTGTAACTGCTTTCACACTCGCGGGAGGCGGGAGGCGGGAGGCGGGGGCGGGGGCGGGCCGAGAAGGGAGACGGGCGGCGGGGTGAGGCGACAAGGCGGTGCCCGCCGATGCGCGGGCACCGGGGGAGCGTGAGCCGGGGGAGCGTGAGCCGGGCGGTGCGGGGCGGGCTTGCGAGGAGCGGGCGGGGCGGGCCGGCCGGCGTGCGGCGCAGTCGCCCCGCCCCGGTCGTTCACGCGCTCAGGTCCACCACCCCCACATGGTCGAACACCTCGGGCTCGCCCTCGCCCGTGCTGTCCTCACCGAGCAGGTACGCCTGTGCTTCGCCCACGTGGAAGTACATGCCGTGCAGCTCGAGCTCACCGGCCCGCAGCGACCGCGCCACCGACTCGTGACCCCGCAGATGGTCCAGCTGCTCGACCACGTTGGTCAGGCACAGCTGCTCGACCGCGTCGGCGGCCGCCCGCCCGGCCAGCCGTGCCCGGGGCCGGCCGGCGTCGGCCATCCGCTCCAGGCTGGGCAGCCCGTGCCGCAGCCACCGCTGCAACGGCGTCTGCGCATCACCCGGTTCGGCGTTGAGCAGCGCTTGCATGGCCCCGCAACCGGAGTGCCCGCAGACCGTGATGGACCGCACCTTCAGCACGTCCACCGCGTACTCGATCGCGGCCGCCACCGAGTCGTCGCCGCTCTCCTGGCCGGGTGGTGGCACGAGGTTGCCCACATTGCGCACCACGAACAGGTCGCCGGGACCACTGGAGGTGATCATCGACGTGACCAGCCGTGAATCGGCGCAGGTGAGGAACAGCTGGGACGGCTGCTGCCCTTCCCGAGCCAGCCGCGCCAGCTCACCCCGCACCAGCGGTGCGGTGTTCCGCTGGAACGCGCTGATCCCGCGGAGCAGCTGACGCGCACTGGGCCGGGAGCCGGCGGCACCGGGGGCTTCGGCACGCTCGGTCTGCTCGGTGGGGCCGGCCTGTTCGACCCGCTGGGTGTGGGGGTTCTGTTCGGCCTGTCCGGTCGGCTCGGTGAGTGCCGGTGGCGTGGCGGACCCGTTCGCGGCGGCCGACCGGCCGGACTCCGCGAACTCCGCGGGGAGTGCGCCGGTCCGTCCGTCCGGTTCTTCGCCGGACGGCTCCTCCGGCAGGCCCTCCTGGTGCTCCGTGGCGCGGGCACCGGGCGGCGGAGCCGACATCGGCCCGTCGCACTGGTGGTTGCGCCAGGGTGTCCAGGGACGGCAGCGACAGCCGGTGAGCGGACTGTCCGCCGTGCCGGCGGAGACGGCGACTCCGACGGGCGGGACGGCAGGTTCGTCGTCCTCGCTGCCGGAACCGGAGTGGACGGTCCCCCCGCCGGAGCGGCGGCCGGTCAGTTCGACGAAGCCGCCCTGCGCGGTGTGCGTTCTCTGCCAGTCCTGCAGTGTCTCGTACGCCGCGTGATCCATGAAGGAACCGTCCAACTCGACGATCACACGGGCGCTTTGGGGCACGTGGTGCAGAGCGCGGCTGAGGCGTGGCACTGCCAGGAACGTCAGCTGTCCTCTTACGTGTACGTGATGGGTTCCTTCCTCCTCGTCGTGGGTGATGCGGGTGCGGGCGAGGCGGTGCATGGAGACGGCGACGGCTACGGCGATCCCCAGAGTGACGCCCTGCAGGACGCCGAGGAACACCACGCTCAGGGTGGTGATGGCGTACACCGGCACCTCTCGGTGGCGGGTCACCGTGCGGATGTGGTGCAGGGACACCATCTGGATGCCGACGGCCATGACCAGGGCTGCGAGCGAGGCGAGCGGGATCAGCTCCAGGACCGGGACCATCAGCAGCGCGGCGACTACTACGAGAACGCCGTGCAGCATGGTGGAGTTCCGGCTGACGGCACCGGCGTGCACATTCGCGGAACTGCGTACCGCCACGCCCGCGACGGGCAGCCCGCCCAGTGCGCCGGAGACCAGGTTGGCGGCACCCTGGCCGAGCAGTTCGCGGTCGAGATCGGAGCGGCCGACCCGGGCGGGCAGACCGGGGCGGGCGGCGATCAGCTTGTCCACGGCGACCGCGCCGAGCAGCGACTGCACGCTGCACACCAGCGTGATGGTGAGGACGGCGGCGACGAGTCCGAGCACCGGCCCTTCCGGCAGCCCCGCCAGGGCATGGCTGCTCCAGGACGGCAGCTCGACCCGGGGCTGGGTGAGCCCGGCGGACACGGCGGTCGCGGTGGCCCCGGTGACGGCGACCAGCGCGGCGGGCACCTTGCGCAGCAGACCGCCCAGGCGGCCGGGCAGGCGCGGCCAGAGCAGCAGCAGGGTCAGCGTGAGAACGCTGACCGCCACCGCGGCCGGGTGCAGGTCGAGCAACTGGGCGGGCAGAGAACGCAGATTGTCGAGTACGGAGCTCTGCGGCCTGCCGCCGAGGACGATGTGCAGCTGGGCGACGGCGATGGTGACACCGATGCCCGCGAGCATGCCGTGCACGATGGCGGGGCTGACGGCGAGCGCGCTGCGGGCCACGCGCAGGCAGCCGAGGCCGAGTTGGGCGAGTCCGGCCAGGACGGTGATGGCGCAGGTGGTCCGCCAGCCGTAGCGGTGGATGAGGTCGGCGGTGACGACGGTCAGGCCGGCGGCGGGCCCGCTGACCTGGAGAGGCGAGCCGCCGAACCGTCCGGCGACGAGCCCGCCGACGGCTGCGGCGACCAGGCCCGCCTGGAGGGGGGCGCCGGTGGCCAGGGCGATGCCCAGGGACAGGGGCAGGGCGATGAGGAAGACCGCGATCGCGGCGGACACGTCGGCGCCCGCCACGTGGAAGCGGCGGTGCGGTGCGGGCGGGGGGCTGTGGGGTGGGTGGACGCGCTCGGTCTGTGGCGAGTCCGGCGTACGAGTGGGGACGCAGGCTGACATGTTTCCCGTCTCCTCCGGGGCTGCGCGGTCGCATTTGCGGCCGTGGGTCACGGCATACAGCGGCGGGATGGATCAACTATCGGTAAACGAATCGTAATGCAGAGTAAAGGCCAAGCATGGATTTTTCGTGCAAATGGGTCAATCAATCACTCGGGTGAGCGAACTAAGCATTTGGTCGGCTTGTCGTATTAATTCCTTTTCGGGCCTCGTGCGACGTTGACGGCGCCGTTGTTGGCCCTGGAGAAGGAAGAAGGTGGGCGGAAGATGGCCGCCACCCAGAGGATCGCCGCGGGCGCCGTGATCGCCGCGGCGGTCGCGTCGCTCGCTGGCTGCGCTACGGGAACCAGCGGTTCCCACGGTTCTGAAGGAGGGATGTCGGGGCCCCAGAAGGCGAAGCCGGCGGCCCCCGCACCCGGGAACGCCGTTCGCCTCATCGGCGACGGCTCCACCGCGTTCACCGGGGCCCAGCCCCATCTGCCCAGACCGGAGCGCCTCAAGCCGGGGCAGAAGCCACCGCAGTTCGTCGTCTTCTCGTGGGACGGCGCGGGCGAGGACAGTCAGCGGCTGTTCTCCCACTTCCGCAAGGTGGCCAAGGAGAACAACGCCACCATGACCTATTTCCTCAGTGGCGTGTACCTGCTGCCGGAGCACAAGCGCGACCTCTACAGGCCGCCCCAGCACTCGCCGGGCCGCTCCGACATCGGCTTCAACGACGAGCAGGGCATCGCCGACACCGTGAAGCAGCTCCGCCTGGCGTGGCTGGAGGGCAACGAGATCGGCACCCACTTCAACGGCCACTTCTGCGGCAAGGGCGGCGGCGTCGGCGAATGGTCGGTCGAGGAGTGGAAGGAGGAGATCGCCCAGGCCAAGCAGTTCGTGAAGACCTGGAAGACCAACACCGGCATGGCGAAGGAGGCCCCGCTGCCCTTCGACTACGACAAGGAACTCATCGGCGCCCGCACCCCCTGCCTCGAAGGGCAGGAGAACTTCCGCAGGGCCGGCCGGGAACTGGGCTTCCGCTACGACACCAGCGGCGTCAACAACCAGGTCTGGCCCGGTAAGAAGGAGGGTCTGTGGGATCTGTCCATGCAGCTCGTGCCCTTCCCCGGTCACTCCTTCGAGCAGCTCACCATGGACTACAACTTCATGGTCAACCAGTCCGGCACCGTCACCCAGGGCGACCCCGCCCAGCACGAGTACTGGGGCGACCAGATGCGTGACGGTCTGCTCAGGGGTTTCCAGAGGGCCTACGACGGCAACCGTGCGCCGCTGATCATCGGCAACCACTTCGAGTCCTGGAACGGCGGCACGTACATGCGCGCCGTCGAGGAGGTCGTGGAGAACGTGTGCACCAAGGAGGAGGTGCGCTGCGTCTCCTTCCGGCAGCTCGCGGACTGGCTGGACGCCCAGGACCCGCAGACCCTGGCCAAGCTGCGCGGCCTCGGGGTCGGCGAGGCCCCGAAGCAGGGCTGGGCGTCTTTCCTCTCCGGCAGTTCCGCCCCGGCCCCGAAGGGCGTGCCCGGGGCGCCGACGGTCAAGCGGTAGCGGTCGGCCGTGGGCGGCGGGGGTCGCGCGCGACCGTCACACCGAGGCGGTCAGGCTCTCGCCGAGGACGAAACCGGGGTCGATCTGCGCAGCCAGGTCGGCCCCCGTCCGTTCGTTCCCCCACGACTGGGCGTTCTTCAGGTGGAAGTGCACCATCTGCCGCGTGTAGCGCCCCCAGTCGCGCCGCTCGTACGCCGAGTCGGCGGTCGTCCGCAGCAGATCCAGCGCGCGGCGGTTGGCGTCCTCCAGGGTGTCGAACCGAGGCGGGCGGCCCTTCTCCATGGCGCGCACCCAGTCCGAGTGGCCGACCGTCACGAGCAGGTCGTCCCCGACCTCGGCGCGGAGGAAGTCGAGGTCGTCCTGGCCCTGGACCTTGTTGCCCACCACTCTCAGTTCGACGCCGAAGTCACGGGCGTACTCCTTGTACTGGCGATAGACGGAGACCCCCTTCCGGGTCGGCTCGGCGACGAGGAACGTGATGTCGAAACGGGTGAACATGCCGGAGGCGAAGGAGTCCGAACCCGCCGTCATGTCGACGACCACGTACTCGTCGCGGCCGTCCACCAGGTGGTTCAGGCACAGCTCCACCGCTCCCGTCTTGGAGTGGTAGCAGGCGACCCCCAGGTCGGCGTCCGTGAAGGGGCCCGTGACCATCAGACGGACGGCACCGCCGTCGAGTTCCACCGGCCGGGCGCACGCGTCGTACACCGGGTTGTCCTCCGACACCCGCAGCAGCCGCGAACCCTCGCCCGGCGGGGTCGTCTTGATCATCGTCTCGCTGGAGGCGATGCGGGGGTTGGAGCCGCGCAGATAGTCCTTGATCAGCGGCAGCAGGTCCCCCATCGCGGGCAGCGCCGCGGCCGCTGCCTCGTCGAGCCCGAGTGCGGTGCCCAGGTGCTGGTTGATGTCCGCGTCGACCGCGATCACCGGCGCGCCACCGGCCGCGAGATGGCGGACGAAGAGGGAGGACAGCGTGGTCTTGCCGCTACCGCCCTTCCCGACGAAAGCAATTTTCATGTTCACCAAGAGTAGTGCCGTGTATGCACTGCGTCGCGCTTCCACGTGAAGAAGACCACTCCTTCGTGGGGTCCGCGCCTCCGTTGCGTAGTGTCGTACTCATGAGTACGACAGGCGCTACCGCCGATCCGCTCGCAGCCCTGGGGTCGCTGCCCGGGGTGGCCGACTCCGTCGAGACCGTGCGCAAAGCCGTGGACCGCGTCTACGGGCACCGCGTCATGCGACGACGCAGCACGGCGATCACCTCCGAGGCCGCCCTGCGCGGCTCCCGCGGCTCGGCGGCGCTGTCCGGGGCGGACTGGGCCCTGGAGGAGGTGCGTCGGCGCAGCGACTTCGGAGCCGACGACGAGGCACGGGTCGTCGGCGCGGCGCTGCGGCTGACCGCCGAGGCGGGCCAGTTGCTGTCCATCTGGCGGCAATCCCCCTTGCGGGTGCTGGCGCGGCTGCACCTGGTCGCCGCGGCGACCGGCGCTGACGAGGTGGGACGGCCGAGGCGGTCGGGCGAGGCGATCGACGAGCCGCTGATCGAGCTGCCCCTGCCGGGTGCGGACGAGGTCTCCGGCCGGCTGGAGGGGCTGTCCGAGCTGATCCTCGCGGGGAGTTCCGCGCCTGCTCTGGTCACCGCCGCCGTCGTCCACGGCGAGCTCCTCGCCCTCCGGCCCTTCGCCTCGCACAACGGCCTGGTGGCGCGCGCCGCCGAGCGCATCGTGCTGATCGGCAGCGGCCTCGACCCCAAGTCGGTCTGCCCCGCCGAGGTGGGCCATGCGGAACTGGGCCGGGCGGCCTACCTCGCGGCCCTCGACGGCTATGTCTCCGGCACCCCGGAAGGCATGGCGGCCTGGATCACCCACTGCGGCAGGGCGGTGGAACTGGGGGCCCGCGAGTCGACAGCGGTGTGCGAGGCGCTTCAGCGCGGGGCGGCGTGACGGAAAAGGCGTCCCCGAGGGGGCCGGGAAACCCGGAAGAAGCCGGAAAAGAGTTGCGGCGGTACGAGGTCTCGTACCGCCGCTGGCATGTTCACCGGGTTACCAAGCGTCCTCGATATATGCCCATCAGGTCGGGAACTTCGCCCGTCACCTGGTGCGGCTGGCCCGTAATCGACGGGTCGACGTCGCGTGGGTGCTCGGTGTTCATGCTTCGGTCCGTGGGGCCAAATGCGGTATTAAGGTGATCCTCTCGGATGTCCTTGGTCTCGCGGGCCGTTGACTCCTTTGTACTCCAGGACCCCGGCAAGCGGAAGTGCTGGCGTCCGTTCTTTACTTTTACTCTCAAATAGGTAGTAATCGGGCGGGGGGCGTGAGCGCAGCTCAGGCGGTCGCCGCCGCCCGCCGCCGGCTGACGTACCAGACCAGCCCCGCCGTGGCCGCCGCGGCTCCTATCGCCGCCACCGCGACGAGCGCCGGACGGGGCGGGACGGAGAACCCCGGAATCCGCTGCTTGAGCCGCACCGGCCGGTGGAAGTCCAGGATCGGCCACTCGCGCGCGACGGCCTCACGGCGCAGCGCGCGGTCCGGATTCACGGCGTGCGGGTGGCCGACCGCCTCCAGCATCGGCAGGTCGGTCGCCGAGTCGCTGTAGGCATAACAACGCGCGAGGTCGTAGCCCTCGGACTCCGCCAGTTCCCTGACGGCCTCGGCCTTGGTCGGACCGTACGCGTAGTACTCCACCTCCCCGGTGAAGCAGCCGTCCTCGCCCACGACCATCCGGGTGGCCACCACGCGGTCCGCGCCGAGCAGCTCGCCGATCGGCTCGACCACTTCGGCGCCCGATGTGGACACGATCACGACGTCGCGGCCGGCGGTGTGGTGCTGCTCGATCAGGGAGGCCGCCTCGTCATAGATGAGTGGGTCGATCAGATCGTGAAGGGTCTCGGCGACGATCTCCTTCACCTGTCGGACGTTCCAGCCGCGGACCATCGCGGAGAGGTACTCGCGAGTCCGCTCCATCTGGTCGTGGTCCATACCGCCGACGAGGAAGACGAACTGCGCATATGCGGTACGCAAGGCCGCCCTGCGGTTGATCAGCCCGCCTTGGTAGAAGGACTTGCTGAAGGTGAGTGTGCTCGACTTCGCAATGACCGTCTTGTCCAGGTCAAAGAAGGCCGCTGTGCGGGGCAAGGAGTGGTTTTCCACACCCTTGAGCATAGGGGCAGCTCATTCGGCGTAAGGTCGGCGTGTGGGTTTGCCTGAGAAGGCTCTCGGGTACACCATGGAAGTCACGGATCGTTCGCGACCGTGCTAACCCGGTCCGACTCCTCCCCCCCCCGAGTCGGCCGTGGAGACGACCCCCGCTCTCCCCCCCGGCGGGGGTCGTCGCATGTCCGGACGGGTTTTCCCCTCCTTGCGCGGACCTGCTCCCGTACCGACGCGACAGAGGTCGCCTCTTCGGCGCGCCCGCGACCTGTCACTCTCCGTAGCGTACGGGCTGCTCTGCGGGCGTCGTGCACAGGGCGGACGGCGCTCACCGGTACGGGTGACGGTGATATTCACAACTCCCCACCGGTCCACAGTTATCCACCAAGATCCACACGATTTCCGGCTTCGTTGCACCGTGAATCCCACACGTTCGCTCGCACCGAGTTCCGGGCCGGTTCCGTTTGCCGGTCGCCCGAGCCGGTTTCCGGCGGACCTTCATAGGGAGACCGGGTGCCGGTTCTCCACACGTACGGGATTCGCGGGGCCGCAGAGGACTGCGCGCCACGCGGCGAAGGGGGAGGAAAACCGTGACCGGAGCCGTCACACACGACCCGCCGCCCGCCGCCGGAGGGCGGCAGGGCAGGCCACTGATCGTCACCGAGGACGCGGCACTCCTCGACGACCTGCTGCGGCTGTGCGCCGCGGCCGGCGCCACCCCTGAGGTGCACCATTCGGTGCCCGCACAGCGGGGCGGCTGGGAGTCCGCACCGCTCGTCCTGGTCGGCGACGACGCAGTGCGCCGCGTGCGCGGCGCCGCCCGCCGCCGCGGAGTGGTCCTCGTGGGGCACGATCAGGACGACTCAGGGGTGTGGCGCAGGGCCGTCGAGATCGGCGCCGACCACGTCCTGGTGCTGCCCGACGGCGAGCAGTGGCTCGTCGACCGGATCGCCGACGTCGCCGAGGGCGTCGGGCGGCCCGCCCTCACCGTGGGAGTCGTCGGCGGGCGCGGCGGGGCCGGTGCGTCCACGCTCGCCTGCGCTCTCGCCGTCACCTCCGCGCGTGAGGGACTGCGCACCCTCCTGGTGGACGCGGATCCACTGGGCGGCGGACTCGACGTACTGCTCGGCGGCGAGACCGTCGAAGGCCTGCGCTGGCCGGCATTCGCCGCCTCGCGCGGGCGCGTCGGCGGCGGAGCCCTGGAGGAGTCGCTGCCCGCGCTGCATCAGCTGCGCGTGCTCAGCTGGGACCGCGGCGACTGTGTCGCCATCCCGCCACAGGCCGTGCGGGCAGTGCTCGCCGCCGCCCGCCGCCGCGGCGGCACGGTCGTCGTCGACCTGCCGCGGCGCATCGATGACGGGGTCGCCGAGGTCCTCGCCCAGCTCGACGTCGGCCTCCTCGTGGTCCCCGCCGAACTGCGCGCCGTCGCGGCGGCCGGACGAGTCGCGTCCGCCGTCGGCATGGTCCTGCGCGACCTGAGGGTGGCGGTACGCGGTCCGTACGCCCCCGGACTCGACGACCGTGAAGTGTCCCGCCTCCTCGGACTGCCGTTGGCCGGCGAGGTGCCCGTCGAATCCGGCCTGCTGCGCCCGGACGGCGGCAAGGCACCGCCCGGCGGGTCCGCGCGCGGACCGCTCGCCCGTTTCTGCAAGGAGTTCTGGGAGCGGGCACTGACCGAGGCGGGCGCCGTATGAGCACTGCGCCCCGGCTCGACCGCCCGCGAGGATCCGGCGCCCTCCTCGACGGCGTACGGCAATGGCTCGCCGAGAGCGGAGCCGAACCGACCCCCGCACGCGTCGCGCAGGCGCTGCGTGAACAGGGGCGTGTCCTCGGGGACGCGGAAGTGCTCGGGGCGGCCGAACAACTGCGGTCCGAGCTGGTCGGCAGCGGCCCGCTGGAGCCACTGCTCGCCGACCCGTCGGTGACCGACGTCCTGGTGTCGGCCCCCGACCGGGTCTGGGTCGACCGGGGCGGCGGCCTGGAGCTGACCACCGTCTCCTTCCCGGATGCGGCCGCCGTACGGCGCCTCGCGCAGCGTCTGGCCGCGGTGGCCGGACGCCGCCTGGACGACGCCCGGCCCTGGGCCGACGCGCGGCTGCCCGACGGAACCAGGCTGCACGCCGTACTGCCCCCGGTGGCCGTCGGCTGTACCTGCCTGGCGCTGCGAGTGGTACGGCCGCGGGCGTTCACCCTGGACGAACTCGTGGCCGCGGGCACGGTGCCGCCGGGTGGGGACGAGGTGCTGCGGGCACTGCTGCGGGCCCGGCTGTCCTTTCTGGTCAGCGGAGGCACCGGCACCGGGAAGACGACTCTGCTCAGCGCGTTGTTGGGGCTGGTCGGGCCGGGAGAGCGGATCGTGCTGGCGGAGGACTCGGCGGAGCTGCGACCGGACCACCCGCACGTCGTCCGGCTGGAGACCAGGCCGGCCAACCAGGAGGGCGCCGGGCTGGTCACGCTCGAGGACCTGGTGCGGCAGGCGCTGCGGATGCGGCCGGATCGGCTGGTCGTGGGCGAGGTGCGCGGAGCGGAGGTCGTCCACCTGCTGGCCGCGCTCAACACCGGCCACGAGGGCGGGTGCGGGACGGTCCACGCCAATGCCGCCGCCGATGTCCCCGCCCGGCTCGAGGCGCTGGGCACGGCGGCCGGGCTCGACCGGGCGGCTCTGCACAGTCAGTTGGCGGCCGCGCTGTCCGTGGTGCTGCACCTTGTGCGCGACCCGGCCGGGCGACGACGGATCGCCGAGGTGCATGTGCTGGAGCGGGACCCCTCGGGGCTGGTGCGGACCGTGCCGGCGCTGCGGTGGCAGTCGGATGCGTTCGCGTACGAGCGCGGCTGGGAGCGGCTGAGGGAACTGCTGCGAAGCGAGAGGAGCGAGGGGAGCCATGAGCGTGACAGGCGGGATGGGTGAGGTGCCGATGAGCGCGGCCGTTGCCTGTGCCGGGGTGGCGGTTCTGCTGTGGGGCGGACCGTACTCGGCGCTTCGGCGGGCACAGTTGCTGCTGGCCGGGGACGAGGCGGCCGGCAGCGGGCCACCGTCATGGCAGGACCTGGCGCACCGCCTGCGGCGTGTGCGCGGACGCTGGCGGCCCGAGTGGTGGTCACCGGTCGTCGGACTGCTCGTGGCCGTGCTCGGCGGCTCGGTACTGCCGGTCGCCGCGGGGGCGGCAGGAGTGCCCCTGCTGCGCCGTGCGCGGCGGGCCCGGTCGGCGCGGCGGGCGGGCGAACGCCGGGCTGACGCGGTGATCGCGCTGTGCGCGGCGCTCGCCGGGGAGGTGCGCTCCGGGAGGCAACCCGGTGAGGCCTTGCAGCGCGCCGCCCGCGACTCGGGAGGGCTCGGCGAGGCCCAGGCGGCCGTGCTGGCGGCCGCCCGGTTCGGCGGGGATGTGCCCGGCGCACTGACCGGTGCGGCACGGCAGCCCGGAGCCGACGGTCTGTTGGGGCTCGCTGCGTGCTGGCGGGTCGCCGTGGACCAGGGAGCGGGGCTCGCAGCCGGACTCGACCGCCTCGAAGGGGCGTTGCGCGCCGAACGCGACCAACGCGCCGACCTGAAAGCTCAGTTGGCGGGGGCTCGCTCCACCGCGGTGATGCTCGCCGGCCTGCCGGTCCTGGGCCTCCTCCTGGGCACGGCACTCGGCGCGGACCCGTTGCAGGTCCTGCTGCACACCGGGGCCGGCCTCGGGTGCCTGTTCGTCGGCGGGGTGCTGGAGGGGCTGGGGATGTGGTGGGCGCTGCGGATCATGCGGGGTGCGGAGGGGGCGTGAGGCGGGCGGAAGAGGTAGTGCGAGGCGGGTTTGCGCAGGTCGGCCGGGTGAGGCGACCGGAGAACGAGCGAGTGGGAGGGAGGCGGGATGAGTGCGGAAGTCGTCCACAGGCTGGGGGTGGCCGTGGGGATCCTCATGGCCCTCGGATGGGCCGTGCGGTGCGCGGACACCCTGCGGCGTCGGCGGCGGGCGAGGCAGCGGCTCGCCGAGGTGCTGGCCCGCTCGGCGAAGCCGGAGATCCCGCGGCCCGGGATGCGGGAGGCCGTACGCCGGTGGCTGCCGGAGGCGGCGGTGGTGGGCGCCGGGTGGATGGTGGGCGGCGGGGGCATCGGTCTCGGCCTGGGGCTGACCGGGGCGGCGGTGCTGTGGTGGTGGCGCCGCAGGCGGCAGGCGACGGAGTCGATGAGTGAGGCCGACGCGCGGGCCGCGGCCCGGCAGCTGCCGCTCGCGGCCGACCTGCTGGCCGCGTGCATCGCGGCGGGGGCGGGGCCGGTGATCGCGGCGCAAGCCGTGGGGGAAGCACTCGACGGACCTGTCGGAGGGGCGTTGGCACGTGGTGCCGCCGAGGTGCGTCTGGGAGGCGAACCCGCCGGCGCCTGGAAGAGGTTGGCGGCGGCGCCCGGAGCGGAGGCGTTGGCCCGGCTGTTGGAGCGGGCCGCCGTGTCCGGTCTCCCGGCGGCGATGCCGGTTGCCCGGATCGCGGCCGACGCCCGAGCCGACTGGGCCCGCGCCGGCACAGCCCGGGCCCGACGAGCCGCCGTCATGGTCACCGCACCGGTAGGGCTGTGCTTCCTGCCCGCCTTCATCGTCGTGGGCATCGTGCCCGTGGTGATCGGCCTGGCGGGCGGGGTGCTGGGAGGGGGTGGGCCGTGAGGGGGATCTGAGGGGCGGCCGTGCCGGTCGGTCCGGGCCGGGCAAGGCGGTCGGCGGGTCCGTCCTGTGAGTTCGAGCGGTTGGAGAAGCACGGCAAGGGAGGCGGCTGAAGCAGGTCGAGCAGGTCGAGCAGGTCGGCTGGTCCACGAGGACCGGTCATCGATGAGTGGGATCGAGACTCACGGGGGTCGAAATGAGCAAGACGGTACGAGCGAGGCTGCGTTTCCTGGTGCGCATGGTGTGCCGGGCGCGTGCGGCGCGGAGGGACGCGGGGATGGTGACGTCCGAGTACGCGATGGGAATCGTTGCGGCGGTGGCGTTCGCCGTGGCCCTCTACCAGGTCGTGACGAGCGGGGCGGTCGCGGCGGAGTTGCAGGACATCGTGAAGCGGGCACTCAGTGCGGGCACGTGAGCGGAACCGGCCGCGAGGCGGGGACCGGGGGTTCGTGACGGCGGAGGCGGCCGTGGTGCTGCCGGTGCTGGTGGCGTTCGCCATGGCGCTGGTCTGGGGGTTGCTGGTCATGGCCGCCCAGATCCAGTGCGTGGACGCGGCCAGGACCGGCGCCCGGGCCGCCGCCCGGCAGGACCCGGCCGACGCGGTCGTGGAAGTGACGCGGGCGACGGCACCGCGTGGGGCGCGGGTGTCGGTCACCCGGGAGGGCGACCAGGTCCGGGTGGTGGTCGTGGCGAAGCCGCCGGTGCTGCGCGGGTTGCCGTTCGAGGTACGGGAGGAAGCCGTGGCGGCGGCGGAGGACGGGGGGATCACAGTGGACGGCGGCGGGGCCGGGGCCGGATCGGAGGCGGGACCGTGAGGGAGCGGGGGAGAGGCGGGGCGCGTTTCCGGGCGGGCTGGAGTGCTGCCGGACATCGGCGCCGGAGGGGAGGCGGTGTCGGCGCTCCTGCCCGTGGGACGCCCTGGGGAGTGGAAGGGCCCCGCGGCTGGAGGGACGCTCTCGTGGCACGGAGTCGAGGCCGGACCGATCGTGGGTCCGCGACCGTATGGACTCTCGCTGTGCTCGCCGTGCTGTGTGTGGTCTTCGGCGTCGTACTCGCGCTCGGGCAGGCTGTCCTGGCCCGGCACCGCGCCGCCGGGGGTGCCGACCTCGCGGCACTCGCGGCCGCGGAGCGCTGGACGGACGGCACCGGGGCGGCCTGCGCCCGCGCGGACCGGTTGGCTCGGACCCAGGGCGCACGGTTGGTGCGATGCGTGGTGGTGGGGGAGGTGTCGGACGTGACAGCGGCGGCGGGACGGGGGCCGTTCACGGTGGAGGTGCGGGCCCGGGCGGGGCCCGCGGGGCCGCCGCTGCCGGAGGAGGCGACGGTGGCCTCCCTGTCCCGCCCCTGAGCGGCCCCGCGCCGCACCTCCTACTCCATCCGCTCTCCCGGCCCCCTCTCCTCCAGCGTCCCGCCGTTCTCCATCGTCCTGTCGTCCTGCACCGTTTTGGAGCCCTCCGCCGTCCTGCCGTCGTCGGCCGGCCCGCCGTCCTCCGCCGGCGCGCCCCGCAGCAGTTCCGTCAGGAGCCTGACCGCGCCTCTCTTGTGCAGGGGGTCGTTGCCGTTGCCGCACTTGGGGGACTGGATGCAGGACGGGCAGCCTGCCTCGCACTCGCAGGAGGCGATGGCCTGGCGGGTGGCTGTGAGCCAGGAGCGGGCCGTGTGGAAGGCACGCTCGGCGAAGCCCGCGCCGCCGGGATGGCCGTCGTAGACGAAGACCGTGGGGAGGAGGGTGTCGGGGTGCAGGGGGATCGAGACGCCGCCGATGTCCCAGCGGTCGCAGGTCGCGAAGAGGGGCAGCATGCCGATGGACGCGTGCTCGGCGGCGTGCAGGGCTCCACCGAGGATCTCGGGGTCGATGCGGGCGGCGTCCAGTTGGTCCTCGGTGACCGTCCACCACACGGCTCTCGTGCGCAGCGTACGAGGAGGGAGGTCGAGCTTCGACTCGCCCAGCACTTCACCGGTGATGACGCGCCGGCGCAGGAAGGAGACCACCTGGTTGGTGACTTCGACGGAGCCGTAGCACAACCGGCCCTCACCCCAGGGGATCTCGACGTCCGTCTCCAGCACGGAGATCGCCGTCGTGTCGCGGGCGACCGTCGTGTACGGCGGATTCGCCTCTTCGACCAGGGCCACCGAGTCCTCCAGATCCAGGGAGCGCACCAGGTAGGTGCGGCCCTGGTGCAGATGGACCGCTCCCTCGTGGACGGCAGAGTGGGCGGCGCCCTCGTCGACCGTGCCGAGCAGACGGCCCGTGCCGGACTCGACGATCTGGACCGGCCGGCCGCCTCCGCCCCGGATGTCCGTGAGGTCGGCGGCCCGCTCGCGGCGGGTCCAGTGCCAGGCCTTCGTCCGGCGGCGCAGCAGCCTCGCGGCCTCCAACTGGGGCAGCAGAGCCTCGGTCTCGGGACCGAACAGCGCCAGATCCTCCTCGGTGAGGGGGAGTTCGGCGGCGGCCGCGCACAGGTGCGGGGCGAGGACGTAGGGGTTGTCGGGGTCCAGGACGGTCGATTCCACCGGTCGGTCGAACAGGGCTTCCGGGTGGTGGACGAGGAAGGTGTCCAGCGGGTCGTCCCGGGCGACCAGCACGGCCAGCGCCCCCTGACCCGATCGCCCCGCCCGTCCTGCCTGCTGCCACAGCGAGGCCCGGGTACCGGGATACCCGGCGATGAGGACGGCGTCCAGACCCGAGACGTCGATCCCGAGTTCGAGGGCGGTCGTGGCGGCCAGGCCGAGGAGTTCACCCGAGTGCAGGGCCTGCTCCAGGGCGCGGCGTTCCTCGGGGAGGTAGCCGCCGCGGTAGGCCGCGACACGCCCGGACAGCGAACGGTCCACCTCGGCGAGGCGTTCCTGGGCGATGAGGGAGATCAGCTCGGCGCCGCGCCGGGAGCGGACGAAAGCCACGGTGCGGATGCCCTGGACGGCCAGGTCGGTGAGGAGGTCGGCGGTCTCGGCGATGGCGGTGCGACGGACGGGGGCGCCCTTCTCGCCCTGCATCTCGGTGAGCGGCGGCTCCCAGAGCGCGAACACCAGTTCGCCGCGTGGTGAGGCGTCGTCGGCCACCTCGACCACCGGGAGGCCGGTCAGGCGGCCGGCGGCCACCGAGGGCTCGGCTGCCGTGGCGGAGGCCAGCAGGAAGACGGGGGAGGCGCCGTAGCGGGCGCACAGACGGCGCAGGCGGCGCAGCACCTGGGCCACGTGGGAGCCGAACACGCCGCGGTAGGTGTGGCACTCGTCGATGACGACGTACTTCAGCGATTTCAGGAAGGAGGACCAGCGGGGGTGGGACGGCAGGATGCCGCGGTGCAGCATGTCCGGGTTGGTGAGGACGTAGTTGGCGTACTGGCGGATCCACTCGCGTTCCTCGACCGGCGTGTCGCCGTCGTACACCGCAGGGCGTACCGCGGTGCCCAGCGGTTGTGAAAGTTCCTTCACGGATCGGCACTGGTCGGCCGCCAGCGCCTTGGTCGGTGCCAGGTACAGCGCCGTGGCGCCACGTCCGTTCGGCGCCTGCGAGCCGTCCAGGAGGCTGGACAGGACCGGTACGAGATACGCCAAAGACTTGCCGGAGGCGGTTCCGGTCGCGACGACCACCGACTCGCCGTCCAGGGCGTGCTCCGCGGCGGCGGCCTGGTGTGCCCAGGGGTGCTCGATGCCGCAGGCCTGCAGGGCCGCGATGACCTCCGGACGAATCCGGTCAGGCCAGACGGCATGGCGGCCCGCGCGCGGGGGCACATGCTCCGTATGAGTGATGCGCGACGCCCGGTTCGGTCCCGGGGCGAGCCGGTCCAGGATCCGGCCCGGCGACAGGCGGGGCGCGGGCTGTGCCGGGGGTCGATCGGATCGGTGATTCTTGGCCATCGGCACCGAGTGTGTCACTGGCGTGACGGACAATGGAGCCAAGGCGTCGTGCACGCCTGCCGGTAAGTGATTGAATGCCATCGCGGCTGGCGTACCGTCCCGGGGGCTCCTGCTCAGGTGTTCCGAGGGACGACCGCTCGATAGCAAGGTGCTGGAGGATCCGTGGACCTGTCCCTGTCGACCCGTACCGTCGGCGATCGTACGGTCGTCGAGGTCGGTGGCGAAATCGACGTATATACCGCGCCCAAGTTGCGCGAGCAGCTGGTCGAGCTGGTGAACGACGGCAATTTCCACCTTGTCGTCGACATGGAGGGCGTGGACTTCCTCGACTCCACCGGGCTCGGCGTGCTGGTCGGTGGCTTGAAGCGCGTGCGTGCCCATGAGGGCTCGCTGCGCCTGGTCTGCAACCAGGAGCGCATTCTGAAGATCTTCCGCATCACCGGTCTGACCAAGGTGTTCCCGATTCACACCTCGGTCGACGAAGCGGTCGCGGCCACCGACTGACCACCCCGTCCGGGTCCGTGTGGCCCGGACGGCCCAGTTGAACACACCGGGGTACCGGGCTTTCGGCAGCCCGGCCCCCCGACAGCACGCCCGTAGTTCCGAGGGGGATGCATGGCCACCGTTGAACTCCGCTTCAGCGCGCTGCCCGAGCACGTCAGGACCGCCCGACTGGTGGCGGCAGCGGTGGCGCGCAGGTCCGGAGTGGACGAGGCCGTTCTCGACGAGGTCAGGCTCGCCGTCGGCGAAGCCTGCTCCCGTGCCGTCGGACTCCATCAGAGCGGTGGCATCACCGCCCCGGTGAAGGTGTCGCTCATCGAGGAGGAGAAGCAGTTCTCCATCGAGGTGGGCGACGAGGCTCCGCGGGTCGCGCCCGGCGACCGGGCGCCGGGTTCCGGTGACATCGACGCGGACGCCGAGGAGGACGAGATGGGCCTCGCGGTCATCAGCGGCCTCGTCGACGACGTGGAGGTCACCGCCGGCGAACACGGCGGGCTGATCCGTATGACGTGGCCGACCACACCGTCGGCCGCGACGCTCGGCTGACCCCGGCGCTTCCCGTTCGGCCCAGCCGGACGCACACGTACCCGAAGGGCCCCACGAGGTGGGGCCCTTCGGCATGTGCGCAGGTGCGACGGCGCGCTTACAGTGGTGCCAGCAAGTGAATCTTGAAAAAGTGAATCTTGCCGGACGGACAAGTGAATCTTGCCGGAGTTTCGTGAATCCATTCACGAAGGACAATGCCTTGAGGGCATTACCGTGACGGATTTTCGAGCGAAGGTGAATTCCGTTTGCCGCACACTGTTTTGATCTGGTTCCGGTACCTAGAATCCGTCCACATCTTGAGCTCAGCCCAAGCGTCAAGGAGGACGAATGGCGGGGCTTTCTCTCCCTCATCGGTTGGACCACTCCACAACCTTCGCGGCCGCCGTGCTGACCGACGGCAACCGACTCCTCGTGGTGGTCATCGCGGTCGTCGCGCTGGCCGCGCTCGTGGTCGCGGGCGTGCTGCTGCGCCAGGTGCTCGCGGCGGGCGAGGGCACCGAGAGCATGAAGAAGATCGCGGCGGCGATCCAGGAGGGCGCCAACGCCTACCTGACCCGGCAACTGCGCACACTCGGCGTATTCGCCGTCGTGGTGTTCTTCCTGCTCATGCTGCTGCCCGCGGACGACTGGAATCAACGCGCCGGACGATCGATCTTCTTCCTGGTCGGCGCGGTGTTCTCGGCGGGCACCGGCTATATCGGCATGTGGCTCGCCGTGCGCAGCAACGTGCGTGTAGCCGCCGCGGCCCGGGAAGCGACTCCGGCGGAAGGGGAACCGGAAAAGGATCTCACCGCCGTTTCGCACAAAGCGATGAAGATCGCATTTCGCACGGGCGGCGTGGTCGGCATGTTCACGGTCGGGCTCGGTCTGCTCGGCGCCTCGTGCGTGGTGCTGGTGTACGCGGCCGACGCGCCGAAGGTACTGGAGGGCTTCGGTCTCGGCGCGGCGCTCATCGCGATGTTCATGAGGGTCGGCGGCGGCATCTTCACCAAGGCCGCCGACGTCGGTGCCGACCTGGTCGGCAAGGTCGAGAAGGGCATCCCGGAGGACGATCCGCGCAACGCCGCGACCATCGCCGACAACGTGGGCGACAACGTCGGCGACTGCGCGGGCATGGCGGCCGACCTGTTCGAGTCGTACGCCGTGACGCTGGTCGCCGCGCTGATCCTCGGCAAGGTGGCCTTCGGCGACGCCGGCCTCGCCTTTCCGCTGCTCGTGCCCGCGATCGGGGTGATCACGGCCATGATCGGCATCTTCGCGGTCGCGCCGCGCCGCTCCGACCGCAGTGGCATGTCCGCGATCAACCGGGGCTTCTTCGTCTCCGCGGTGATCTCGCTCGTGCTGGTCGCCGTGGCCGTGTTCGTCTACCTCCCCGGCACGTACGCCGACCTGGACGGCGTCACCGACGCGGCGATCCTGGGCAAGGACGGCGACCCGCGCGTCCTGGCCGTCGTCGCCGTGGCGATCGGCATCCTCCTGGCCGCCGTCATCCAGCAGCTGACCGGTTACTTCACCGAGACCACGCGCCGCCCGGTGCGCGACATCGGCAAGAGCTCGCTGACCGGTCCGGCCACCGTCGTCCTCGCCGGGATCTCCGTGGGCCTCGAATCGGCCGTGTACACCGCCCTGCTGATCGGCCTGGGCGTGTACGGGGCGTTCCTGCTCGGCGGCACGTCGATCATGCTGGCGCTGTTCGCGGTGGCGCTGGCCGGCACCGGCCTGCTCACCACGGTCGGTGTGATCGTCGCGATGGACACCTTCGGACCGGTCTCCGACAACGCGCAGGGCATCGCCGAGATGTCCGGCGACGTGGAGGGGGCGGGAGCGCAGGTGCTCACCAACCTCGACGCCGTCGGCAACACCACCAAGGCCATCACCAAGGGCATCGCCATCGCCACGGCCGTGCTGGCCGCGTCGGCGCTCTTCGGGTCGTACCGCGACGCCATCACCACCGGCGCGCGGGACGTCGGCGAGAAGCTCTCCGGGGACGGCGCGCCGATGACCCTCATGATGGACATCTCGCAGCCCAACAACCTGGTCGGCCTGATCGCGGGCGCGGCGGTCGTCTTCCTCTTCTCGGGGCTGGCGATCAACGCGGTGTCGCGTTCGGCGGGTTCCGTGGTCTACGAGGTGCGGCGGCAGTTCCGGGAGAAGCCCGGGATCATGGACTACAGCGAGAAGCCCGAGTACGGCAAGGTCGTCGACATCTGCACCAGGGACGCCCTGCGGGAACTCGCCACGCCCGGACTGCTCGCGGTGCTGGCGCCGATCTTCGTCGGGTTCACGCTCGGCGTCGGCGCCCTCGGCGCGTTCCTCGCGGGCGCGATCGGCGCGGGCACGCTGATGGCGGTGTTCCTCGCCAACTCCGGCGGTGCCTGGGACAACGCCAAGAAGCTCGTCGAGGACGGTCACTACGGCGGCAAGGGCAGCGAGGCCCACGCGGCGACCGTCATCGGCGACACCGTCGGCGACCCCTTCAAGGACACCGCGGGACCCGCGATCAACCCGCTGCTGAAGGTCATGAACCTGGTGGCGCTGCTCATCGCGCCCGCGGTGATCAAGTTCAGCTACGGCGGCGACGAGAACCTCGGTGTACGGGTCGCGATCGCGGTCCTCGCGCTCGTGGTGATCGTCGGCGCGGTCTACGTCTCCAAGCGGCGCGGCATCGCCATGGGTGACGAAGACAACGCCGACGAGCCGGCCAAGTCCACCGATCCGGCGGTGGTTTCGTAGGGTCCGGGAACGGCCCGCAGCCCAAAGGGCGGGCGGACGGCACGTGCTGACGCGTCGTCCGCCCGCCCCGCCGTGCGCGGACCCGGGTCGTGAGCCTTCTCTCTCTTGGTGTAAATGGCTTCATTTATTTTCATATCGGACATTCGTCCTGGGGTTGTCGCCCGGTCGGCGTGTATGTTCCGGGGCCGAGAGCCATGGAAGGGACCGATCCGGTGAACAAGAAGCTCGCGGCCGCACTGTCCGGCAGTGCGGTACTCGTACTGGCGTTGTCGGGATGCAGCAGCAGCGACGACGGCAACAAGGAACTCGACGCCTGGGCCAAGCAGGTCTGCGACGCGCTGCCCGCCCAGGACGCGAAGGTCGACGCGGCCAACGCCGCGATCAAGAGCGCCGCCACCGACAACAACGCCCCGGTGAATGTCCAGAAGACCGACTCCCAGGCCTTCCAGGACATGTCCGATGCCTACAAGGCGCTCGCGCAGGCCATCCAGAAGGCGGGGACGCCGCCCGGTGTCGAGGGCGGCGAGAAGAAGAAGCAGGACGCCGTGACCGCCCTGAACGGCCTGTCCACCTCCTACGCCGGCCTGAAGAAGCAGGTCGACGCGCTCGACACGAAGGACCAGGGGAAGTTCGCCGACGGACTCCAGGACATCGCCACCGAACTCGGCAAGCTCAGCAAGAGCGGCAACACCGCGCTGAAGAACCTCGAGGAGGGCGACGTCAAGTCCGCCATGGCCCAGCAGGACAGCTGCAAGAAGGTGGCGGCCTCGTCGTCGGCCCGGGCCACGACCAGCTGACGGCGGGGGCCGGTCGGCCGACCGGGGCGGGGCGTGCGGCCCGCCCGCGGGACACAATGGGGGCGTGAGTAACGCCACCCTGTCCCCCCTGCCCTCCGCCGGCCACCCCGACGTCGCCGCCCGGCTGCGCGAGGCCCTGCTCGCGGCCTCCTTCACCGCCGACGGCCTCCTCGACCTGCTCGGCGCTCCCGCGTACGCGGCCCTCGCCCGCAGCGAGACCGTGCCCGCGCTGCGCGCGACCCGCGGGGACACGCCACTGGAGACGCTCGTCCGTCTCTTCCTGCTCCAGCAGCCGGTGCCGTACGCGCGCGTGGAGGACGTGCTGCCCGTGCACGCGTGCGTGGAGACCGGCTGGCTGACGCGCGCGGGCGCGGACGACGTCGCCGCGACCGTGGACGTACGCCCCTACGGCGGACCGGACGGCGAGGACTGGTTCATCGTGTCCGACCTTGGCTGCGCCGTCGGCGGGGCCGGCGGCGTCGGCAGCCGTGCCGAGGGCGTCGTCCTGGGCGTCGGCGGGGCGTCCACGACGCTCGCCGGGATCACCGTCCGCACCCCGGTCTCCGCCGCGCTGGACCTGGGCACCGGCTCCGGGATCCAGGCCCTGCACGCCGCCCGGCACGCCACGCGCGTGACGGCGACGGACCTCAACCCGCGCGCGTTGCACATCACCGCGCTCACCCTGGCCCTGTCCGGCGCACCCGCCGCCGATCTGCGCGAGGGCTCGCTGTTCGAACCGGTCCGGGACGACGAGACGTTTGACCTGATCGTGTCCAACCCGCCGTTCGTCATCTCTCCGGGGGCCCGGCTGACGTACCGCGACGGCGGGATGGGCGGGGACGATCTGTGCCGCTCGCTCGTTCAGGGAGCGGGGGAACGGCTGAACGTGGGCGGGTTCGCGCAGTTCCTCGCCAACTGGCAGCACGTCGAAGGGGAGGACTGGCAGGACAGACTCAGGTCGTGGGTGCCGCGCGGATGCGACGCGTGGATCGTGCAGCGCGAGGTGCAGGACGTCACGCAGTACGCCGAGCTGTGGCTCAGGGACGCCGGGGACCACCAGGGCGACCCGGCGGAGTACCGCGCGCGGTACGACGCGTGGCTCGAGGAGTTCGAGGCGCGCAAGGTGAAGGCTGTCGGCTTCGGCTGGATCACCCTGCGCAGGACGGCGTCCGACGAGCCCACCGTCACCGTGGAGGAGTGGCCGCACTCCATCGAGCAGCCGCTCGGCGACACGGTCAGGGCCCACTTCGAACGGGTCGACTATCTGCGCGGGCACGACGACGCGGCCCTGCTGGCGGGGAACTTCCGGCTCGCCGCGGAGGTCGTGCAGGAGCAGGTCGGGCTGCCCGGCGCCGAGGACCCGGAGCACGTGGTGCTGCGCCAGCACCGCGGCATGCGCCGCGCCACCAAGGTGGACACGGTGGGCGCCGGGTTCGCCGGCGTGTGCGACGGCTCGCTGAGCGCGGGCCGGATCCTGGACGCCATCGCGCAGCTGGTCGGCGAGGACCCCGTCCTGCTGCGCGACCGTACGCCCGCGCAGATCAGATTGCTGGTGGAACAGGGGTTCCTCGAGCCGGCCTGAGCCGCCCGGGAGCGAAACAGGCCAACATCTTTCCCTCACCGGCACTTCGCGATCACAGGCGACCGAACCGCGCCCACGGATTGCGGAAAAACGGTGTGACGAGAACGGCAGGGGAGAACGGCGGCGCCGGGAAGACCGGGACCCGCGGCACCGTATTCGAAGTGTCACGCGTGCTCACCCGGCACGGAGGGCGACGAGGGTCGCCCGATCACGGGGCCCTCGTCGTCCGGCCGCCTCGCCGCCGGGACGTCCGGCCGCCTCGCTGCCCGGACGTCCGGTCGGCGAGGGCCCCGCGTCCTGGACGGATGTGAGGACCGTCGCATGTGTCGCTCGCGCCCTCGGCCTGCTCCTCGCATCCGCGCATCTCGCACCCACGGCTCGTCCCCGCCGGCCGCCCCTGCCGCCGTACCACCCGCCGGTGGCCCGTCGCCCCCGTCCGTGGGCCCGGCGTTCACCTCGGGTTCGTCCGGGCGCCGCCCGTGCGTGCCAGTCTCCGGGCGACGGGACACGCGCGGGTGGGAGAGAAGGAGCGCGGGCGATCATGGAGAGTGGACCGGCGATCTTCACCGGGATGGTGTTCGCGCTGTTCGGAGGCGGTCTGCTCGTGTGGACCGCGGTGCGCGTGCGACAGCGGCAGCCCGTCGCCCAGGGTGTGAGCCCCGTCGCATCGGCGACCGTCGCGACGCTCGCCGCGATCGTCGCGCTCGCCGTCGGCGCATGGTGCCTCGCCCGCGTCTGAACGGCTTCCGCGGAGCGTGTCCGTGCCCTGGTGAGATGCCCTGGTGGGATCCGCGCAAGGGATCGGCGGCGGACAACCGGCGGACGTCGCTCCGGTGCGCGGAAAAAGAGCCGGTGGACACTCCGGGCGGCAGGAATGGCGGTAGTCGGGTTACCGTTCGAGTGGCCGTTGCGGGCTTTTCCCGTTTGACACGGGGGCGGGATGTACCGTCACACTCCGCAGCGTCACCATGACCCGACCCCGGGAGCAAGGCCTGGGGAGGCCCCAGCGTCGACCGGAGAGAAGAGCGAAGTTGTCCCCGACCAGCGAGACCGCGAAGGGCGGCCGCCGACTCGTCATCGTCGAGTCGCCTGCCAAGGCGAAGACGATCAAGGGCTATCTCGGCCCCGGATACGTTGTCGAGGCGAGCGTCGGGCACATCCGCGACCTCCCCAACGGCGCCGCGGAGGTGCCGGAGAAGTACACCGGCGAGGTCCGCCGCCTCGGCGTGGACGTCGATCACGACTTCCAGCCCGTCTACGTGGTCAATGCCGACAAGAGGGCCCAGGTCAAGAAGCTCAAGGACCTGCTGAAGGACTCCGACGAGCTGTTCCTCGCCACCGATGAGGACCGCGAGGGCGAGGCGATCGCCTGGCACCTCCAGGAGGTGCTGAAGCCCAAGGTCCCGGTCAAGCGGATGGTCTTCCACGAGATCACCAAGGCCGCGATCCAGGCCGCCGTCGCCAACCCGCGCGAGCTGAACCAGAAGCTGGTCGACGCCCAGGAGACCCGCCGCATCCTCGACCGTCTCTACGGCTACGAGGTCTCGCCGGTGCTGTGGAAGAAGGTCATGCCGAAGCTGTCGGCGGGCCGGGTGCAGTCCGTCGCCACCCGACTCGTCGTGGAGCGGGAACGCGAGCGCATCGCCTTCCGTTCCGCTGAGTACTGGGACCTGACGGGCACCTTCCTGACCGGCCGCGCGGGAGACTCGTCGGACCCGTCGTCGCTGGTCGCCCGCCTCCAGACCGTCGACGGCAGGCGGGTCGCGCAGGGCCGCGACTTCGACTCCCTGGGACAGATCAAGAGCGCGAACACCCTCCACCTCGACGAGGCGGGTGCCCGCGCGCTGGCCGCCGCCCTGGAGAGCACCCGGTTCTCGGTGCGGTCCGTCGAGTCGAAGCCGTACCGGCGCTCGCCGTACGCGCCGTTCCGTACGACGACGCTCCAGCAGGAGGCCTCGCGAAAGCTGGGCTTCGGAGCGAAGGCGACCATGCAGGTGGCCCAGAAGCTGTACGAGAACGGCTTCATCACCTACATGCGTACCGACTCCACGACCCTGTCGGACACGGCGGTCAACGCCGCCCGCGCCCAGGTCACGCAGCTGTACGGCGCCGACTACCTGCCGGCGCAGCCGCGGACGTACGCCGGGAAGGTCAAGAACGCGCAGGAGGCGCACGAGGCGATCCGCCCTTCGGGTGATCGTTTCCGTACGCCTGCCGAGACCGGCCTGACCGGCGACCAGTTCAAGCTGTACGAGCTGATCTGGAAGCGGACCGTCGCCTCCCAGATGAAGGACGCGACGGGCAACAGCGTCTCGGTGAAGATCGGTGGCACCGCCGCCGACGGCCGGGACGTCGAGTTCGGCGCCTCCGGCAAGACGATCACCTTCCACGGCTTCCTGAAGGCCTACGTCGAAGGCGCCGACGACCCGAACGCCGAGCTGGACGACCGCGAGCGCCGCCTCCCCCAGGTCGGCGAGGGCGACGCGCTCACCGCCGAGGAGATCACGGTCGACGGGCACGCCACCAAGCCCCCGGCCCGCTACACCGAGGCCTCGCTGGTCAAGGAGCTGGAAGAGCGCGAGATCGGCCGCCCGTCGACGTACGCGTCGATCATCGGCACTATCCTCGACCGCGGTTACGTCTTCAAGAAGGGCACGGCGCTCGTCCCGTCGTTCCTCTCCTTCGCCGTGGTCAACCTCCTGGAGAAGCACTTCGGGCGGCTCGTCGACTACGACTTCACCGCCAGGATGGAGGACGACCTCGACCGCATCGCCCGCGGTGAGGCGCGGGCCGTGCCGTGGCTGAAGCGGTTCTACTTCGGCGAGGGCGCGGGCACCGGCGGAGCGGCCGAGGCGGGCAACGGCGACGGGGACCACCTCGGCGGCCTCAAGGAACTGGTGACCGACCTGGGCGCGATCGACGCGCGCGAGGTGTCGTCGTTCCCCGTGGGCAGCGGCATCGTGCTGCGCGTCGGCCGCTACGGCCCCTACATCGAGCGCGGCGAGAAGGACTCCGAGAACCACCAGCGGGCCGACGTCCCCGAGGACCTCGCCCCGGACGAGCTGAGCGTCGAGTACGCGGAGGAACTGCTCGCCAAGCCGAGCGGTGACTTCGAACTGGGCGCCGATCCGGAGACGGGCCGTCAGATCATCGCCCGGGCGGGCCGCTACGGCCCGTACGTCACGGAGGTGCTCCCCGAGGGCACCCCGAAGACCGGCAAGAACGCCGTCAAGCCGCGCACGGCCTCGCTGTTCAAGACGATGTCGCTGGACACCGTCACGCTGGAGGACGCCCTCAGGCTGATGTCGCTGCCGCGCGTGGTCGGCACGGACGCCGAGGGCGTGGAGATCACCGCGCAGAACGGCCGCTACGGCCCGTACCTCAAGAAGGGCACGGACTCGCGGTCGCTCCAGAGCGAGGACCAGCTCTTCACGATCACGCTCGAAGAGGCGCTGGAGATCTACTCCCAGCCCAAGCAGCGCGGCCGGGCCGCGGCCAAGCCGCCGCTGAAGGAGCTGGGCCAGGACCCGGTCAGCCAGAGGCCGGTCGTCGTCAAGGACGGCCGCTTCGGGCCGTACGTCACCGACGGGGAGACCAACGCGACCCTGCGCTCCGGCGACAGCGTCGAGGAGATCACCCCGGAGCGCGGCTACGAGCTGCTCGCCGAGAAGCGGGCGAAGGGGCCCGCCAAGAAGACGGTGAAGAAGGCGCCCGCGAAGAAGGCGACGGCGAAGAAGGCCGCGCCGGCCAAGAAGACCGCCGCGAAGACGACCACGGCCGCGAAGAAGACCGCGACCAAGGCCGCGACGAAGAAGGCGACCGTCTCCAAGACGGCCTCGACGGCGGCTTCGGAGGACTGAGCCGCGCCACGGTTCCCCGGAAGCCGTTCACAAAACGCACGCCCCGGCATCACTTTGGTGTCGGGGCGGACGCGCGTGCGGACGGGCTCTCCGGGCCGTCAGTCACTGCCGATAGGCTGAAAGCATGACGCGAGCCGAGCAGCCAACGGCCCACCCGCCGGCCCCGGACGACGCCCTGGTGGCGGACTCCCGAGAGCGCGCCGTACGCGCACTGTTGCGTGAGCCGCAGCTCAGGCGGCTGTGGAGCGCGCAGTTGGTGAGCGGCGTCGGTGACGCCCTCGCCCTCCTCGTGCTCGTCCTCCTCGCCCTCCAAGCGGCCATCGCCGAGGGCGCGTTCGGCGGCGGCTACCGGGGCGTGGCGTTCGCGGTCGCGATCGTCTTCGCGGTCCGGGTGCTCGCCACCGTGCTGTTCGGCGCCGTCCTCCTCGGTCCGCTGACCTCCCTCACCTCGCCGGACGGACCGCTGGACCGCCGCTGGACCATGGTGGGCGCGGACGGTGTGCGGGCCGCCCTGCTGATCGTCGCGCCCCTGTGGATCGACTGGACGCCCGACGACGCCCTGGCGCTGCTGCTGGTCACCGTCTTCGTGACCGGTGTCGCCGAGCGGTTCTGGACGGTCGCCCGCGAGGGCGCCGCCCCCGCGCTGCTGCCCGCCCCGCCGCTGGAGGGCGCGACGGTACGGCCGCTGCCCGACCACATGGACGCCCTGCGCCGGCTGTCCCTGCGGACCACCTTCCTCGCGATCCCGCTGGCGGCCGTCACCCTGGTCGCCGCCGCACTGTTCAACAACCTCCTGGGCGCCGGCATCGACTGGTTCGGCCAGCACCAGGCGGCCCTCGCCTCGTACGTCGCGGGCGGGCTGTTCGCCGGCTCCCTGTCCGTCGTGGTCTTCCTGGAACTGCCCGGCACCCGCACCCCTCGCGCGCGGTCCCCGCTCGAGGGGCTGCGCCGCCCGCGGACGGCCACCGGTGCCGAAGCGGGCCGCACCGGCGCCATTCCGGTGCTGGTCCTGGCCTGCGCCGCCGTGGCCGGGGCGATCTCCGCCGCCGTCGCCGTGGCGGTGCTGCACGCCACGGACCTGGGCGGCGGCCCGGTGCTGTACGGCCTGCTCGTGCTCGCGCTGACCGGCGGCGTCGCCGTCGGCGTCCGTACGGCACCGAAGGTGCTGGTGACGCTGTCGCGGCGCCGGCTGCTCGCGCTGGCGATCGCCTTCACCGGCCTGGCCCTGCTCGCGGCCGGGCTGGTCCCGGACGTCACCACCGTGCTGCTGATCTCGGCCCTGGCAGGTGTCGGCGCGGGCGTCGCCGCCAACACCGGGCACGCGCTGCTCGACCAGGAGACCGAGGACCAGCGCCGCACGCGCGTCACGGAGCACCTGCACGCGGTCGTACGGGTGCTGGTGGCGCTCGGCGCCCTGATCGCCCCGCTGGTGGCGGCACTGATCGGGCCGCACCGGCTGGAGAACGGCAAGTTCGTCTTCGCCCACGGCGGAGCCGCCTTCACGCTCATGCTGGTCGGCGCGCTGCTGCTGCCGGTGGCCGCGCTGGTGCTCGCCAAGGTCGACGACCGCTCCGGCGTCCCCCTGCGCAACGACCTGCGGGACGCGCTGCTCGGCGGCGACGACCCGGTGCAGGCACCCGCGACGAGCGGTTTCTTCATCGCCCTGGAGGGCGGCGACGGCGCCGGCAAGTCCACCCAGGCCGAGGCCCTCGCCGAGTGGATCAGGGCCAAGGGCCACGAGGTCGTCCTCACGCGCGAGCCGGGCGCCACGCCCGTGGGCAAGCGGCTGCGGTCGATCCTCCTCGACGTCTCCAGCGCCGGCCTGTCGCACCGGGCGGAGGCCCTGCTGTACGCGGCGGACCGCGCGGAGCACGTCGACACCGTCGTCCGGCCCGCCCTGGAGCGCGGCGCGGTCGTCATCACCGACCGGTACATCGACTCGTCCGTGGCCTACCAGGGCGCCGGCCGCGACCTGTCCCCGACCGAGATCGCGAGGATCTCGCGCTGGGCGACGAACGGCCTCGTGCCGCATCTGACGGTCCTGCTGGACGTCTCCCCGGAGACCGCCCGCGAGCGCTTCACGGAGGCGCCGGACCGCCTGGAGTCGGAGCCGGCCGAGTTCCACGCGCGCGTGCGTTCCGGCTTCCTCACGCTGGCCGCCGCCGACCCGGGCCGCTACCTGGTCGTCGACGCCGGCCAGGAGCCCGAGGCCGTGACCACCGTCGTACGCCACCGGCTCGACCGGGTGCTGCCGCTCTCCGAGGCCGAGATCAAGGCCCGGGAGGAGGCGCGGAGGAAGGCCGAGGAGGAGGCCCGCCGCAAGGCGGAGGAGGAGGCCGCCCGCAAGGCCGAGGAGGAGCGCCTGGAGCGGGAGCGCCAGGAGCAGCTCGCCAAGCTGCGCGCCGAGGAGGAGGAGCGCAAGCGGCGCGAACTGGAGGAGGCGCAGCGGCGCGAGGCCGAGCGGCAGGCCGAGGAGGCGCGGCAGCGCGCCGAGGAGGCACGCCGGCGCGCCGAGGAGGAGCGGCTGCGGCTCCTCGCGGAGGAGAAGGCCCGCGCCGAGGAGGAGGCCCGCCGCACGGCGGAGGAGGAGCGGCGCCGCAAGCAGGCCGAGGAAGAGGCCCGGCTGCGCGCCGAGGCCGAGGCGCAGCGCCTGGAGAAGCAGCGCAAGGCCGAGGAGGCACTGCTGCGGGCCGAGGAGGCGCGGCGCGCGGCGGAGCAGGCCGCCGCCGCGGCCCAGGCCCGGCCCCGGCCCGCCCCGCCCGCGGCGGCCGCGGTCGCCCCGGACGCGCCGACCGAGCCCACGCCGGTGGTCACCCTGACGAACGCGTCGGGCGGGCCGGTCGAGGACACCGCCGTGCTGCCCCCGGTACGGATGGACAAGGATCCGGTCGAGAGCGCGGCCGGCACGACGCCGCCGATCACCGGGAAGTCCGCGGCGCGGGTGTCGGACGCCGAGGTGACGACCGAGCTGCCGCAGCCGCCGGCGCCTGCCGGGGCCGCGGACGAGACGGCCGTACTGCCGCCCGTGCGCGGCGGGCGCGCCGAGGACGAGACGGCCGTACTGCCCGCGGTCTCCGCGGAGCAGCCCGACGACCGGGTGCCGCCGGGGTACTTCCGTGACGAGCGCGCGGCGCGGCCGGACGGGACCGAGGACAGCACGCGGGAGCTGCCGCAGATCGACGAGACGGGCGCGCCCCGTCAGCGGCCGCGCTCGGACTGGGCCGAGGAGACGCCGCTGGACGACCTGCCGTCGCTCGCGGACGAGTTGCTGGGCCCGCACCGGGACGACGACTCCGACGAGGGCCGCGGGCGGGGCCGACGGCGCTGACGTCCCTGCCGTGGGCGGGGCCGGCGCCGCTGCCGCCCCCGTCCCGGCCGGGGCGGCGCCGCTGACGTCCGTGAGCGCCGGGCCGGGTTGTCAGTGACTGCCCGCACAATGGAACCGGCAAGGCGCAGGATGATCCGCGGTGCGGACCGGCCGGCGCCACGGGACGTGAACGTGACGGAAGGGCGGCGTGGGCCATGACCGTGTGGGACGACCTCGTCGGGCAGGAGAGGGTGAGCGAGCAGCTCGCCGCCGCCGCCCGGGACGCCGACGCGCTCGTCACCGCGGCCGCGGACGGCACTGCGCCGCCCGAGGCGTCGAGCATGACGCACGCCTGGCTGTTCACGGGGCCGCCCGGCGCCGGCCGGATCCAGACGGCCCGGGCGTTCGCCGCCGCGCTCCAGTGCGTGAGCCCGGACCGGGCGCTCGGCGGGGTCCCCGGCTGCGGCTTCTGCGACGGCTGCCACACGGTCCTCGTCGGCACGCACGCCGACGTCTCGACGGTCGCCGCCGTGGGCGCGGAGATCCTCGTCAAGGACATGCGGGACACGGTCCGCAAGTCGTACACCGCCCCGGCGACCGGACGCTGGCAGGTCATCCTCGTCGAGGACGCCGAGCGGCTGAACGAGAAGTCGGCCAACGCCGTCCTCAAGGCCGTCGAGGAACCGGCCCCGCGCACGGTCTGGCTCCTGTGCGCGCCGTCCATCGAGGACGTCCTGCCGACGATCCGCTCCCGCTGCCGGCACCTGAATCTGCGCACCCCCTCCGTGGACGCGGTCGCCGACATGCTCGTACGGCGCGAGGGCGTCGAACCGGCCGTCGCCGCGGCCGCCGCCCGCGCCACCCAGGGACACGTCGACCGGGCCCGCCGCCTCGCCACCGACCCGGCGGCCCGCGAGCGCCGCGCCGCCGTGCTGAAGCTGCCGCTGCGCGTCCAGGACGTCGGCGGCTGCCTCAGGGCGGCGCAGGAACTCGTCGACGCCGCCGCCGAGGACGCCAAGCAGCTCGCCGAGGAGCGGGACGGCAAGGAGACCGACGAGCTGAAGGCGGCGATGGGCGCCGTGCAGGGCGGCCGGATGCCGCGCGGCACGGCGGGCGTGATGAAGGACCTGGAGGAGATGCAGAAGCGGCGGCGCACGAGGACGCAGCGCGACAGCCTCGACGTCGCCCTCTCCGACCTCACCGCCTTCTACCGGGACGTCCTCGCCCTCCAGCTCGGCTCCCGCATCGCCCTCGCCAACGTGGACGCCGAGGACACCCTCGAACAGCTGGCCCGCGCCGGTACCCCCGAGGCCACCCTGCGCCGTATCGAGGCGATCGCCGCCTGCGGAGAGGCCCTCGACCGGAACGTGCCCCCGCTGCTGGCGGTCGAGGCGATGACGATGGCGCTGAGAGCGGGCTGAGCGCGGCGCGGGACGACGACGCCGGGTGAGAGGGCGGTCGGCGGGTGCCCGAGGGGCGGTCCGGGGGCCGGTGGGTGCGAGCGGATCGACGGGTTCACTCGTCCGTGGCAGTTGGCGTACGCTCCGCGTTCCGTTCGTCGCCCACGGTTACGCTCGCTGGATGCACACCAGGCGCTCCCCCCACCGGTTCCGCACCGGCGTCACGCTCCTCTCCTTCGCCGCCCTGCTCGTGTCGGCCTGCTCCTCCGGGAGTTCGACGAGTTCCGCCAGCCCGGCGGCCGCCCGCGCGGCCCTGGCCGCGCTTCCGCAGGCCACGCCGTCCGCGCTGACGTCGTACTACGGGCAGAAGCTGAGCTGGCGGGACTGCGGCGTGCCCGGCTTCCAGTGCGCCACGATGAAGGCGCCGCTCGACTACGCCCGGCCCGGCGGGGGCGACGTCCGGCTCGCCGTCGCCCGCAAGAAGGCGACCGGCCCGGGCAAGCGGATCGGCTCGCTGCTGGTGAACCCGGGCGGGCCGGGCGGCTCGGCCGTCGGCTACCTCCAGCAGTACGCCGGCATCGGCTACCCGGCCCAGGTCCGCGCCCGTTACGACATGGTCGCCGTCGACCCCCGCGGGGTGGCCCGCAGCGAGCCCGTGGAGTGCCTCGACGGGCGCCAGATGGACGCGTACACGCAGACCGACGTCACTCCCGACGACCGGCGGGAGACCGACCGACTCGTCGGCTCCTACAAGAAGTTCGCGGAGGGCTGCGGCGCCCGGTCGGCCAGACTGCTGCGGCACGTCTCCACCGTCGAGGCGGCCCGCGACATGGACATCCTGCGCGCGGCCCTCGGGGACCGGAGACTGACGTACGTGGGGGCGTCGTACGGGACGTTCCTCGGGGCGACCTACGCGGGGCTGTTCCCGGAGCGGGTGGGGCGGCTCGTGCTGGACGGTGCGATGGACCCGTCGCTGGCCGCCCGGCGGATGAACCTGGACCAGACGGCGGGGTTCGAGACGGCGTTCCGGTCCTTCGCGAAGGACTGCGTGCGGCAGCCGGACTGCCCGCTCGGCACCGAGGCCGGGGAGGTCGGCAAGAACCTCAAGGCGTTCTTCGGCCGGCTCGACGCCCGCCCGCTGCCCACCGGCGACGCGGACGGCCGCAGGCTCACCGAGTCCCTCGCCACCACCGGCGTGATCGCCGCGATGTACGACGAGAGCGCCTGGGGGCAGCTGCGCGAGGCGCTGACCGCGGCGCTGCGCGAGAACGACGGCGCCGGTCTGCTCGCCCTCTCCGACAGCTACTACGAGCGGGACGCCGAGGGCGGCTACGCCAACCTGATGTTCGCCAACTCGGCCGTGAACTGCCTGGATCTGCCGCCCGCGTTCAACGGCCCCGACGAGGTGCGCAAGGCGCTGCCCGCCTTCGAGAAGGCGTCCCCCGTCTTCGGCGAGGGCCTCGCCTGGGCCTCCCTGAACTGCGCCTACTGGCCGGTCGCGCCCACCGGAGAACCGCACCGCATCGAGGCGAAGGGCGCGGCCCCCATCGTCGTCGTCGGCACCACCCGCGACCCGGCGACCCCCTACCGCTGGGCCCAGTCCCTGGCCCGCCAGCTCGCCTCGGCCCGACTGCTCACCTACCGCGGCGACGGCCACACCGCCTACGGCCGCGGCAGCACCTGCATCGACTCCGCGATCAACGACTACCTCGTCCGCGGCACCCCTCCGGCGGACGGAAAGCGCTGCTCATAGCCCTGCGGACGTCCTGAAGCCACCCCGGGGCGGCCGCCTCCCGGGGTGGTTCGGAGCACTCCCGGAAACTGTGTAGACTTACCGACGTTGCTGATCGCACCATGGGTGCGTGCAGCGCGCCGCCTTAGCTCAGATGGCCAGAGCAACGCACTCGTAATGCGTAGGTCTCGGGTTCGAATCCCGAAGGCGGCTCTGTGAAAGCCCCAGGACTCACTCGCCGTGACCTGGGGCTTTTGCTTTGCCCGGCCTCGTCCGGTCCGGTTCTGGGCGCAGCCGCGGGGGCCGGCCTCCGGGTGACGGTGAGGGGCCGGAGGGTGCGGCCCGACCGCCGGGTGCTGCTCCGGATGCGGACAGGCCTTCGCGGTCCAGGACGAGGGTGCCGCTCATGCGGCCTCCGCCGAGCCGGCCGCGTCGCCGCGCGGGAGCGCCCGCTCGGCCTCGACCGCCGACCGAGCCACCGGCCCGTGCTCGGTCTCCGCGTCTTCGACGAGTTCGCGTGGCCGGTCACGTTCGAGTCGGCGCCGGACGAGGGCTTCGACGGGGCGGACATGCCGCGTTCGCCGGTGCGGGCCTCGCTCCCGGCCCCGCCGCGGGGAGCCCTGCTCACGTTCCGCCGCGCGCCTGGTGGAGGTGCGCCACGCAGGCGCGCCGTCGCCGGCAGGGCCTGGCGGGAAGCCGTGGTCCGGAGGGCGCCGCTCGCGGTCAGCGGGTCACGGTGAACTCGGACGTGCGCGGGGTGAACTTCGTGTCCCCGTCCTTGGCCGTCGCCAGGGTCGAGATGTGCCAGGTGCCCGGGGCCAGTTCGGCCGCCTCCGCCTTCGTGGCCTTCAGGGTGTAGGTGCAGCGGGACGTGTCGGCGGAGGTGCTCCGGCAGGTCGCGCTCTCCACGGACCGCATCTCCGCCTCGGTCGGGTCCAGGTCGGAACTCGCCGGCCAGGCGAGGACCTTCAGGCTCCGGACGCCGGAGTCGTCGCTCACGTCCGCGGTGAAGGTGAGCGAGCCGGCCTGGGCGTCGGTCGGCGGGACGTAACGGGCCGAGGCGTTCTCGACGGTCAGCTTCTGGGCCGTCTGCGTCGAGGCCACGGCGAGACCGGCGGCGACACCGCCGAGGGCGACGACACCGACGATCGACGACACGATGATGCGCTTGGACATGGAAATCCCCCTGGGATCGGTCGTGCGGAAGAGGTGGACACAGCTGGAGAGGTCCTCGAGCGAGTCGGCCGTGGAGCGCCTTCTCGATGTGATCGAGCCTAGGGGCGGGCCGGCGCACGGTCCTCGGGCGGCAGGATGATTGCCGGGTCGAACCGGAGGTAGAGGGCTGCCGCGCACCACCGCCCTTTTCTGTATCCCAGGGTGGAGGGCCGGCTCCGCCTCCAGCCCGAGGGAGCCGTTCGGCCGCGGCCATAGCCTTGGTGCGTCATGAATCGAACCGACGGCCGGCTGGTTCCGGTCCTGCTGCTCTGCGTCCAGGCCGCGGTGTGGCCCGGGGCGGCGCTGGTGCGCGGGGACGTACCGCCCGCGTCCGCCCTCCTCGTGGCCGTGCTGGTCGCCGGACCGGTGACGGCCGCCCTCTCGCTCCGTCGCGCGCGCCCCGTCGTCGCCCTCCTGCTCGTCGCCGCCGCCTGTGCGCTGGGGGCCGGGCCGTTGCCCGTCGGCGCGATGGCGGTCCTCGGGACCGCGGGCGTCGCGCTGGCGCTGTACACGGTGGCGACCGAGCGCGACACCTTCACCGCCGTCCTGTGCGTGGTCGCCCTCGCCGTCTGGCAACTGCTGCAGAACATCAGTCTGCACGGGCTCAGCGACCGCGACGGGCTCGACCTCGTCCTGACCGCCCTGCTGTACGCCACCGCCTGTGGCGCCGGCCTGCTGGTGCGGCGCACCCGGCGCGCACGGCGGACGGGCGAGCAGGCGCTCCGGCGTGCCGAGGCCGAGCGCCACCGGCTGCCGGCGGTCGAACGGCGCCGTATGGAAAGGGAGTTGCACGACGTCAGCGCCCACCATCTGACCGCCGTGGTGGTCACGGCGGGCGCGGCGCTCGGACTGCGCGAGCGCCGGCCCGAACTCGCCGAGGAGGCGCTGGAGTTCGCGGCCGAGACCGGGCGTGAGGTGACCCGCGCGCTCGGCGCGGTGCGGGCCCCGACCCCCTCGCGGGAGGAACTGCCTTCCCCTCAGGAGCGGTTGCGTGCCCTTGTCGCCGGGTTCCGCAGGCTGGACCAGCGGGTGGAGTACGAGATCGGTCCGCTGCCGGACGGCGCCGTCGCGGACGCGGCGTACGGCATCGTGCGCGAGGCGCTGACCAACGTCGCCCGGCACGCCCCCGGTGCCGCCACGACGGTGCGCTGCCGGTACGGCGACACCCGCACCGACGTCGTGGTCACGAGCGCGGCACCGCCGGCCGGTGCGGCGGCGCACGGCGCGGGCCTCGGCTCGGGGCGCGGCCAGGGCTTCCTGCGGTCCCGGGCGCGGGAGGCGGGCGGCACGCTGACCAGCGGCCCGACGGCGGACGGCGGCTGGGAGGTGCGCGCGGTCCTGCCCGGCCGTACCGCCGCGCCGGTGGAGGCGTCCGTGCCGCGTACCTACCGTCTCGCGCAGGTGACGGCCGCGGTCGGGCTGTGCCTGCAACCGCTGCTGCCGGTACTGGTCGTCCGGTCGCAGACCACGTCGAGCGGATCGCAGGTCTCGGCGGGGGTGCTCTTCGCACTGCTGGCCGCGGCGCAGGCCGTCACGCTGCTGTGGCTGCGGCGGACGCCCCGCGCCGCCCTGGGCGTGCTGCTCGGTCTGGCCCTGCTGTGGCCGGTGGCGACGGCCGTGGGCGAGTACACGGGCCCCGTCGTCGTGCCGCCCCTGCTGAGTATGGCCGCCACCTGCGTGGCGCTCGCCGCCGACGCCGCCCGCCGGGCCGCGACGCCGTCCCCCGACGGGCCCGGACCGCGCCCCGGACTCGTCCCCCCGGCCGCCGTCGCCGTGCACGCCGTCGCGGCGAGTGCGGCCGTCCTGGACCGCGGCACGGACCTGGCCGTCTGGGTGGTCGCCGTGGCGGCGACGGCCGGGGCCGCCCTGCCGGCCGGTGCGGCCCGGTGGGTCGGGGCCGCGCGCGGGCGGCGGGACCGGGCCGACCGCGGTGTGCGGGAGGAACGTCTCGCCGCCTGGACCGAGGAGGCCGTACGGGAAGCCTGGGCCGAGCGGCGCCGAATCGCCGCGGGGCTGGAGAGCACGGTGCTGGCGCGCGCCGCCGACATGGTCGCGGAGGCGGAGGCGGGCCGGCTCGACGCCACCGCCGACCGGGCCCGCGAGGCGCTGGCCGCGATGCGGGCGCTGCTCGACACGGTCCGGGAGGGGGAGCCGGACCCGGCCGGGCCCGAACTGCGGCCGCAGCCCACCCTCCAGGCCCTCGACCTGCTCGCCCGGCAGTGCCGGGCCACCGGCCGCGAGGTGGAGATACGGCTCACCGACCGCGTGCCGCGGCAGCTGCCCACGGCCGTGGACCTGGCCGCCTACCACGCCGCCGAGACGATGCTCGCGGCCGGCGGGGAGGGGCCCGCCGTGCTCGAACTCGACGCCGCCGACGACGCGCTGACACTCACGGCCACCGGGGTGCCCGGCTCCGGGCTTCCCGCCGTACGGGAGCGTCTGGCGGAGCGGGTCGCGGCGCTGGGCGGCACCCTCACCGCGGAACGACACGGCCCCTTGCGCCTCCGGTTGCCGCTCGCGGGCGCGCCGGTTCGCGGGCGGGACGACGAGGAGGAGGGGGAACGATGAGCCTCAGGGTGCTGGTCGTCGACGACCGGGACGTCGTACGGGCGGGGCTCGCCGCCGTCATCGAAGCCGAGACGGACATGACGGTCGTCGGCGAGGCCGGTGACGGCGCGACGGCGGTGCGGCTCGCCGGGGAACTGGCGCCCGACGTGGTCGTCATGGACGCGCGGATGCGGGACCCGGACGGCATCGCCGCCACCCGGCTCATCACCGGCCGGGAGGACGCGCCCCGCGTACTGGTGCTGACCAGCCTCGACCTCGACGTCCACGTCTTCGACGCGCTGCGCGCCGGCGCCTCCGGCTTCCTCCTCAAGGACGCGCCCGCGGCCGAACTCCTGCACGGCATCCGGGTGGTGGCCGCCGGCGAGGGGGTGCTCGCCCCGTCCGCGACCCGCCGCCTCATCGGCCACTACGCCTCCGGAGCGGGCACCGGGTCCCGGTCCCGGAACGGCACCCGCGAACCGGTCGGCCCGGTCGGCCGCGAGCGGCACCTCCTCACCCTGATCGCCTCCGGTCTCGACGACGCGGAGATCGCCCGGCAACTCGGCCTCACCGTCGGCACCGTGAGATCCCGCATCGACGCGCTCCTCGACGGACTCGGGCTGCGCGACCGCGTGCAGGCGACGATCCTCGCCTACGACCTCGGCCTCGCCCGCCCGAACCCGCCCGCCTCCCCCGCCTGAGCGGCCGCCGGCCGGCCGGGGAGAGGGGGAAGGGAAACCCGGCGCGACCTTCCGTCGCGGCCCCTTGCGGTGCACCCGCGCGTGGGTCCTCGCGGCCGTCGCCGACGGCGGCACCCCGTACGACGTCACGCTGCCGCGCACCCGCGCACCCGCTCGCTTGGCGGCCGTGGTTCGTCCCGAGGTGTTCCGGGGACCCGGACCGAGCAAGGAATCGCGGTGCGGGCCCCGGTCGTTCACCTCCGCCGACCGAGGCCCACACGCGCGTACGGAACCGGCCGCGGCGGCGACACTCCCCCGAGAAACGCGTAGTACGCGCGCGCCGTCGGGCCGGATCCGATGTTGTGATCACATCAGGCTCCACCAACGAATCGCTAACATGTGGCCAACGGTTCTCCACGGCGGCAGGGACGTCGTCGCAGGTCGCCGGGTGCGAGGCCGCCGGGCGAGCGCGGTGGGCGTCCGGAACGGCGGCGGACACCTGCGGGAACCGTCGGGGACAGGGTGGCGGAACGCCGCCGTGCCGGGGGCGGAAATCCGCGAGAGCGGCGGGGTCCCGCCGAGGGGCGCGTCCGGGGCGGGCGCGCGGAAGGGCGAGGGTCGGCGTGATGCGGCAGGACGGGCTGCGGTTCGGACTGCTGGGCCCACCGGTCCTGTACGACACCGTCCCGGGCCGGTACGACACCGTCGTGGACCCGCACCGCACCGTCCCGGACCCGCACGGCACCACCACTCCCGTTGTTCCTTTCGGTGTCCACGGCCTTCACGGCGTCCGTAGCATCCGCAGTCCCAAGACGCGCGCGCTGCTGGCCGCGCTGCTCCTCGACGCCGGCCGGATCGTCCCGGCCGAGTCGCTCAAGGAGGTGCTGTGGGGCGGCGCGCCGCCCGCCTCCGCGCAGGCCTCGCTGCACAACCACGTCACGCGGCTGCGGCGCATGCTCGACGACCCGGCGCGGCTGCGGACGGTGCCGCCCGGCTACCAGCTGCGGATCGAGCACGGCGAACTCGACGTCCACGTCTTCGAGGGTCACCTCGCCACCGCCCGCGGCGCGCATGCCGTCCACGACTGGGAGCGCGTGATCGACGCGTGCGCGGCGGCGCTCACCCTGTGGCGGGGCGCCCCTCTCTGCGGACTCCCCGCCGAACTGGGCGGCTACGCCTTCGGCCGGCGCCTGAAGGAGGCGCGCCTCCTGCTCCTGGAATGGCGTTACGACGCCGAACTCGGCCTCGGCGAAACAGGAACAGGAACAGGAGCAGGAACCGGACCTGGAACCGCCACAGGAACCGGACCTGGAACCGCCTCCGGGACCGGGGCCGGGGCCGACCCCGGATCCGGACCCGGGCGTCTCGTCCCGGAGTTGACCGCACTGGCCGCGGAGCACCCGCTGCGCGAGGCGTACCACCGTCAGCTGATGCTCGCCCTGCACCGCAGCGGCCGCCGGGCGGAGGCCCTCGCCGTCCACCGTGACCTGCGCACCCGCCTCGTGGAGGAGCTCGGCGTCGAACCGGGCCCGGCGGTACGCGACGCCCACGTGGAGATCCTGCGCGGCCGGGCAACGGGCACCCGAACCCCGGCCCGGCCCCCCGCCCCGGCCCCACCCCTCACCCCGGCCCCCGCCCACACCCACCGCCCCGCCCAACTCCCTCCGGCGCCGCCGCACTTCACCGGCCGCACCGCCACCCTCAGCTCGCTGCGCCGTACCCTCACCGCTGTGCCGCCGGCCGGCGTGGGACCCCTCGCCGTCGTCAGCGGCATGGCCGGCGTGGGCAAGAGCGCCCTGGCCCTGCACGTCGCCCACACCTTGAAGGAACGTTTCCCCGACGGGCAGCTCTACATCAACCTGCACGGCGCCACCCCGGGCATGGCCCCCCTCACCGCGGGCCAGGCCCTCGCCGCGCTCCTCCGCGACCTCGGCACCGACCCGCGGCACATCCCCGAACACCCGGACGCGGCGGCCGCGTCGCTCCGTACCCTGCTCGCGCCGACCCGCACGCTCCTGGTGCTGGACGACGCCGCGCACGCCGCGCAGGTACGCCCGCTGCTGCCGGCCGGTCCGGGCTGTGCGGTGATCGTCACCAGCCGCTCCCTGCTGACCGCCCTCGACGGCGCCCACCGCTTCCCGCTCGCCCCGCTGTCCGACGAGGACAGCGCGGCCCTGCTGCGCGCCGCGTCGGGACGCGACGGTCTCGGCCCCGGCCATCCCCTCGTCGGCCTCACCGGCCGCCTGCCGCTCGCCCTGCGCGTCGTCGCCGCCCGCCTCGCCGCCCGCCAGGCCCTCACCCCGGACGTCCTGGCGGGCCAACTGGCCGACACCGAAGGCCGCTTGCACCACCTGGAGTACGACGACCTCAGCGTGCGCCGCTCCCTCGCGGTCGCGCACGACGCGCTCGCCGCCTCCGACCGCGAGGCCGACCGCGACGCCGCCCTCGCGCTCCGCCGGGTCGGCGCCCTCGACCTGCCCGCGTACGGCGTGCCGCTGCTGGCCCGTCTCACCGGCACCGACGAGCGCCGCGCCGAGGCCGCCCTCGACCGCCTCGTCGACGTGGCCCTCCTGGAGGAGACGGCGTACGGCCGCTACGCCCCTCACGATCTCGTACGGGACTTCGCACGCGAGCTGGCGGAGAGCGAGAACGAGAACGAGAACGAGAACGAGAACGACGACAGAGCCGGCGCCGACACCGGCAAGGGCGACAGACGCAGATCCGGCACCGGCAACTCCGCCCCCGCCGCCCCGAAGACCGCCGCCCTGCGCTGGTACGCCGCCGTCGCCGAGCGCGCCCTCACCGCCATCGTCGAACCGGGCCTCGACCAGGACGACCGCCGGCTGCCCACCGCCGCCCAGCCGCCCGCGCACGCGGCCCTGGTGCGGGACGTGCCGCCCTTCGGCGGCCCCGAGGAGGCCTTCGCCTGGGGCGACGGCGAGCTGGAGAACATCGTCGCGCTGGTCGAGGGCGGCCGGCCCGACACGGAGGCCGGTCCCCGCGGCGGCCGGTCCCGTCCGCCCCGGTCCGAGGCGGACGACGCGCCTCTCGTCTCCACCCTCCTGCGCCTGCTCTTCCCCTACCTCCACCGCAGCGGCCGGGTCGCCGAGATGGAGGTCCTCGGGCGGACCGCCCTGCGGCTGGCGCGGGGGCTCGGCGACGAGGCCGCCGAGGCCTACGCGCTGGGTGACCTCGCGGGCCTGCATTTCCTGACCGGCCGCCAGAACGACGCCCTCGCCCTCACCGACCGGGCCCTGGTGATCTGGCGGCGCCTCGACCGGCCCTCCTGGATCCGGCGCTGCCTCAACAACCGCGGCCTCCTGCTGGAGGGCCTCGGCCGCTACGAGGAGTCCGGCCGGGCGCTGCGGCAGAGCCTGGAGTACTCGCGCCGACTCGACGACCGGCACGGCCAGGCCGTCACCCACAGCCACCTCGGCAACCTGTACGAACACACCGACCCGCGCGCCGCCATCGAGCAGCACCGGCTCTCGCTGGCCATCGGCGACGAGATCGGGGCCGTACTCGTCCAGCACTCGGCGCACTGCAACATCGGCTACGCCCACCTCGCCCTGGGTGAACCGGCCGCCGCCCGGCCGCACTTCGAGGAGAGCCTGCGCATCCTCGGCGGCCGCGGCGACTGGCACGGCGAGTCCCAGACCCGGCTCGGCCTGGTCCGTGCCCTGCGTCTGCTGGAGCACACCGAGTGCGCCGCCCGCGAGTGCGCCGAGCTGCTGCGCCGCGCCGACGCCCGCGCCGACCGCTACACCGGCGCGCTCGGCCGCCACCAGCACGGACTCCTGCTGCGCGAGCAGGGACACCCGCGGCGGGCGCGGGAGGAGTGGCGGCGGGCGTTGGCCGCGCTGGACGGCACGGACGAGAGGGCCGTCGTGGGGGAGCTGAGGGAACTGCTCGCCGGGGCGGAGTGATCACTTGGCGTCGGCGTAGCACTCCACGACCGCCGTGGTGAACGGGAACCGCACCGGTGTCGGACCGAACGTCAGCCGCCCGGCCAGCCCCGACGCCTCCCGGATCGCGGCGACGACCGCCTCGGCCTCCTCCTCGGGACAGTGCACGATCACCTCGTCGTGCTGGAAGAAGACCAGCTCGGCCGCCATGCCCGCGCAGGTCCGCCGCAGCGCGGCGAGCAGCAGCAGGGCCCAGTCGGCCGCGCTGCCCTGGACGACGAAGTTGCGGGTGAAGCGGCCCCGCGCGCGGGCGTCGCCGGAGGCGTACCCGGGCACCCACTGCCGGGTCTCGGACGGGTTCTCGTCCCCGGTCGGGATGCCCGCCTCCTCCGCCGCGTCCTCCCCGGCGCCGGCCGCGGGCGGGCAGGTCCGCCCCAGCCAGGTCCGCACCAGCCGGCCCTCCTCGCCGGCCCGCGCCGCGTCGTCGACGTAGGCCACCGCGCGCGGGAAGCGGCGGCGGAGCGCGGCGAGGTTCTTGAGTCCGTCGCCGGAGGTCTGGCCGTAGACCGCGCCGAGCACCGCGAGTTTGGCCTGGGCGCGGTCACCGGAGAACGCGCGCTCGGAGACGGCCTGGTAGAGGTCGCTCTCCCGGCCGGCCACCTCCATCAGTCCCGGATCGCGGGAGATCGCCGCCAGGACGCGGGGCTCCATCTGGTCGGCGTCGGCGACGACGAGCCGCCAGCCGGGGTCGGCGACCACGGCCCGCCGGATCACCTTGGGGATCTGCAGACCGCCCCCGCCGTTGGTCACCCAGCGGCCGGTGACCGTGCCCCCGGCCAGGAACTCGGGCCGGAAACGGCCGTCGCGCACCCAGTCGTGGAGCCAGGACCAGCCGTGCGCGACCCAGATGCGGTACAGCTTCTTGTACTCGACCAGCGGCTTCACGGCCGGGTGGTCGAGGGACTCGATCTCCCAGCGGCGGGTGGACCTGACCCTGATGCCGGCCTGCGCGAACGCCTTGACCACGTCGGCGGGCAGGTCCGGCCGCACCCGGCGCCCGAAGGCCGCCGACACCTCGTCCGCCAGTTCCGCGAGGCGCCGGGGCTCGCCCCCGCCCGCGTACCGCTCGCCGAGCAGGTCGTGCAGCACCTCGCGGTGGACGTCGGCGCTCCAGGGCAGGCCGGCGCGGTTCATCTCCGCGGCCACCAGCGTCCCGGCCGACTCGGCCGCCGTCAGCAGCCGCATCCGCTCCGGGTGCTCCGCCCGGTCGAGCCGCCGCTGCTGCTCGGCGTAGACCGCGAGGAGGTCGGTGAGGGGGAGGGCGGTGGCCTGCGGTTCGAAGAGCGGGGACTGCGCGCCGGGTTCGGCGGCGCGCTGCGGGGGATCCGGCGGGACGGGACCGCCGCGCAGCCGGGCCAGGGCGGCGGCGGCCGAGCGGGGCTCGCCGTGCCGCCCCTCGTGGCCGAGGAGGAGGGTTTCGGCGTCCTCGACGTCGTAGCACCGCTCGACCCGTACTCCCGCGGCGAGCAGGCGCGGGTACACCTCGGCCGTGGAGCGCCACACCCACCGGCTCACGTCCGGCCGTGCCCGGACCGCCGCCGCCAGGTCCGGCTCCCGGACGACGGGGCCCGCGGGCAGCCCGTCCGGGCCGAGGGCGGCCAGCTCCGCGCCACCACCCTCGGCCGGGGCGAGTGCCCAGCGTTCGGTCATGCCGCGAGTGTCGCAGGCAGGTCTGACAACGGCCTGAGGCCGGCGGACGCGCCCGCCCCCGGTGCGCCCCGTCGTCTGACCTCGGGCACGCCCTGATACCCCGACACGCCCTGATACCCCGACACGTCCTGAGACCTCCGACACAGCCTGAGGCATCCGGTGCGTCGTCAGGCCTCCTGCACGCCCTCCTGCACGCCCTCCCGCGCGTCCGCCGGCCCCTGCGCGTCCTCCCGCTCCCGCGGCCCCTGCCCCTGCCCCCGCACCTGGGCCAGCGTCTCCTCGACGTACCGCTCGACACCCGCCTTGTCGACGCCGAGCCCGCTGAGGACGCCCGCGCCGTTCTCGAACTCCAGCAGGGCCAGCAGGATGTGCTCGGTGCCGATGTAGGGGTGGCCGAGGCGCAGGGCCTCGCGGAAGGTGAGTTCGAGGACCTTCTTGGCGTCCGAGCCGTAGGGGACGAGTTCGGGCACCTCGTCGGCGGCGGGCGGCAGCGCGGCGGTCGCCGCCTCGCGCACGGCCTCCGGGGTGACGCCCTGCGCGGCCAGCGCCTTGACCGCGAAGCCCTCCGGCTCGGCGAGCAGGCCGAGGACCAGGTGGGCCGGCAGGCCCTCCGGGTTGCCGGCCGTCCTGGAGGCGCCGTGGGCGGCCATGACGGTGTTCCGCGCGCGGGGGGTGTACCGGCTGAAGCCCTGGCTGAGGTCGAGGTCGGCCGACTCCTTCGGTACGAACCGCTTCTGCGCGGCCTGCCGCGTCACGCCCATGCTCCGGCCGATGTCGGTCCAGGACGCCCCCGAACGCCGGGCCTGGTCGACGAAGTGGCCGATGAGGTGGTCGGCCACGTCACCGAGGTGCTCGGCCGCGATGACGGCGTCCTGGAGTTGTTCGAGGGGCTCCGGATGGACCTTCTTGATGGCGTCGATGAGGTCGTCGAGACGGATGGCGGAGGTGGGACCCTGTCGCGAAGTCATGTGTCAACCGTAAGTTGACGCCTGGATGTCGTCAACCCATGGTTGACAGTCTCGGGTCGCTCCGCGCGCGTGGCACGATCCATGGGTGAGCAGCACGCCCAGCACCGTCGAACGCGCCTTCCGGGCGGCCCTCTACGACGACACCGACACCGCCCTCGACACCGGCGCGTCCCTGCTGGCCGCCGACCCCGCCGCGGACGCCGAACTCGACCGGCGCGGACAGGAGTTCCTGGCGGCCGCCTGGCGCCGCGGGTGGCAGCCCGCGGACCTCGTACGGCTCGTGCGCCGCGACCTGGAGGACACGCACGTACGGCTGCTCGCGGCGCTGGTCCGCGCGCAGGCGCCGCACGACCGGGCGCGCGGCCGGCGCTGGTCGGCCCAGCTGGAGGAACTGCCCGCCGGCCCCGCACCCCGCACCGGCGACCGCTTCTCCCACGCCACGGCGGTCCTGGAGCTGTACCGGCTGCTGCTGCGGCTGCCCACCCTCGAACCCCTCCCGGAGGCGAGCGGACAGCCGCGCTCCGACTCCCGCATGCTCACCCGCATCCGCGCGCTCCTCGCCAAGGCGGAGGCGACCGGGTTCCCCGAGGAGGCAGAGGCGCTCACCGCGAAGGCGCAGGAGCTGATGGCACGGCACAGCGTCGACGAGGCGCTGCTCGACGCGGCGGCTCCGGCGCCGGACGCCCCCGGCGCCCGCCGGATCGGCGTCGAGCCGCCGTACGAGCAGGCCAAGGCGGTACTGCTGGACGCGGTCGCCGGCGCGAACCACTGCCGGGCCGTGTGGAACGAGCCCTTCTGCTTCTCCACGGTCGTCGGCTTCGAGGCCGACCTCGAGGTGGTGGAACTGCTCTACACCTCGCTCCTCGTGCAGGCCGGGACCGCCATGACGAAGGCGGAGGCGGCGCAACGGGCGGGCGGGCGCCGACGCACGAAGACCTTCCGGCAGTCCTTCCTGGCCGCCTACGCCCACCGCGTGGGCAGCCGCCTGGCCGCCGCGGCCGAGACCCCGGTCAGCGCCGACCTCCTCCCGGTCCTGGCCTCCCGGGAGGTGGCGGTCACCGCGGCCACGGACCGCCTCTTCCCCCGGACGACCACCACCCGCCTGCGCGGCGTCACCGACGAAGCGGGCTGGACCGAGGGCGCGGAGGCGGCGGACCGGGCGCAAGTCCACTCACGACCGCATCTCCCGTGACCGGGGGCGTGACCGGGGGCGCACGCCCCGACGCGTCCGCCTCCTCGCGACCCCGTGCGCCTGCCTGGCAACCCCACGTCCCGCCCGCTCCCGAAACCCCCGCGCCCGCGACCGCGAACAGGCGCCGCGCCACCCGTCAGGGCCGCACGCCGTGCCACCGGTCGGGGCCGCGCATCGCGTCGCAGGCCCGGGCCGCGGCGCCGCACCGGGGCGGCGATCCGTCCGCCCGCTATCTCGCGCCCTGCCGCCCTGCCGCCCTGCAGCCGGGCCCCGGGTGCGATCAGTCCCCCGCCACCTGGAACGCGCTCACCGAGGCGTCCGGCTTGTCGCCGTCCTTGAGGGCGACCGCGCCGTACGACCAGTCCAGGCTCTCGGTGGCCGGGGCGTCCGCGAGGCCGCACGTGAGGGTCTTGGCGGCGAGGCTGCCCTCGCCGTCCTCGCCGCGGACGTAGGTGATCGTGAAGGAGACGGTGGCCTGTGCGGCGAGGGGCAGCGGCTGCGCCTCGGCGGCCTCGTCGTGGGGAACGGAGACGGTGCTCCCGTCGGCCTCCAGCTCGACCTTCGGGAAGCCCTCCAGGGTGCATTCCTTGCCGCCGTTGGTGACCGTGACGGTCACGTTGCCGGTGTCACCGGCGGCGGGGGCGGCGTTCACGGCGCCGGCCGCCATGGTCAGGTCACCGGCGACGCAGGCGGTGCCGGAGGCGGAGGAGGCCTTGTTCTCCCCGTCGCCGGAGGCGCTGTCGTCCCCGCCGCCGCAGGCGGTGAGGAGGAAGGCGGCGGCGAGGGCGGTGACGGTGATCGGAACGGCGCGCATGAGTGGTCCCTACGGTGACGTGACGGTGCTCGGGAGGATCATCACGCATGAACGCCCCCTTCCGGTGCGCGGCCCCCGCCCCGGTGACCGCTTCACTACCCCAGACCGGCCGTCGGCAGCCCGGACGGCCACTGCCCGCCCTCCGCCTTGGTGTACGTCTCCCCGCCGGTCGCCCCGTCCCAGGTGATCTCGAGGCTCCTGCCGTCGACGGAGTCGACCATGCCGGTCGTCCGGTCCTTCTTCCCGCTCGGGCAGGTGAGCCGGATCATCGTCATGTCCGACTCCTTGCCGGCGGTCCCGCTGCACACGGTCCCGCCGGTCGCGAAGAGGGCGGCCTGCTCACCGGTGATGATCAGGGCGACGGCCCGGCCGTCCGCGGTGGTGAGCCAACTGCCCTCCAGCTCGCCGGAGGCCGTCACCGAACCGCCCGCGCCGCCGCCGCTGCCCGCGCCGGACGTGACACCCGGCGTGGCCGGGGACGAGCCCCCGGAGTCGCCGGAGTCGCCGTCGTCGCTGCACGCGGTCAGTGCGAGCGCCCCCGCCAGCGCGCCGACCAGGGCGGCGGCCCGTACCCCCCGGCGGGACGCCCCGCGCGCGGGACGCGGGGTGGGCGAGGGGCGCGAGAAGTTCGCCGAAGTCACTGCGGGCTCCCAAGCTGTAGCCGGACGGCCGGGTCGACCGGAAGGACCGGTGAGAACCGGAAGGACCGGCAGCAAGCTACCAGCCGGGAAACAAGGGGGACCCGCCCCGGAGGGAAACGGGAGCCCGCCCCGGAGGAACGGGAGCCCGCCCCGGAGGAACGGGAGCCCGCCCCGGAGGAACGGGAGCCCGCGCCGTCCTCACCAGGAAGCCCTCGCGCCCGCCCTGAAGGGAACCCTGAGGGAAACGAGGACCCGCCCCGCCCTCACCAGGAAGCCTTGCGCACCCCCGGCAGACACCCCGCGTGCGCCAGTCCCCGCAGATTCACCCGGGACAGCCCGAACGCCCGGTGGTACCCGCGCGGCCGCCCGTCCACCTGGTCCCGGTTGCGCACGCGCGTGGCGCTCGCGTCCCGCGGCTGCCGGCGCAGTTCCCGCTGCGCGGCCAGCCGTTCCGCGTCCGTGGACGACGGCCGGCGGACGGTCTCCTTCAGCTCGGCCCGCCGCTCGGCGTACCGGGCGACGACCTCCTGCCGCTTCCCGTTCTTCGCGGTCTTGCTCCTCTTCGCCATCAGATCCGCACCCCCCGCGCCCGGATCCGGGCGACGGCGGCCTCGACGCCGATCGCGTCGACCGTCCTGATCCCCTTCGTGCTGAGCCGCAGCCGTACCCGACGGCCTTCGCTCGGCAGCCAGTACCGCTTGGTCTGGACGTTGGGGTCGAAGCGGCGCGAGGTGCGCCGGTGGGAGTGGGAGACGCGGTTGCCGAAGCCCGGCCGGGCGCCGGTCAGCATGCAGTGCGCGGACATGGGTGACGTACCTCTCCTCGAAGCCTAGTGTTAATGGAATTCATTTTCAGTAAGGTAGCAGCATGGCACGCAACGAACTGCGCCCGGTCATCAAGCTCCGCTCCACCGCGGGGACCGGCTACACGTACGTCACCCGCAAGAACCGCCGCACCGACCCGGACCGTATGACCCTGCGCAAGTACGACCCCGTCGCCGGCCGCCACGTCGACTTCCGAGAGGAGCGCTGACCCGTCATGCGCAAGGGAATCCACCCGTCGTACGGGCCCGTCGTCTTCCGTGACCGCGCCGCGGGCCACGCCTTCCTCACCCGCTCCACGATGAGCGGCGAGAAGACGGTCGAGTGGGAGGACGGCAACACCTACCCCGTCGTGGACGTCGAGATCTCGTACGTCAGCCACCCCTTCTACACCGGCACCGCCCGCGTCCTGGACACGGCAGGCCGCGTGGAGCGCTTCGAGCGCCGGTTCGGGAAGCGGGGCGGCGCGTGAGCCTGCCGGTGGTGATCGTCGGCGGGCTGCACGCCGAGGTCCGCCGGGCGACGGTCGCGCGGCTGCTCGCCGACGTCCCCGGCAGCGTGGCGCTCCACCACGACCTGGCGACGGCGGCGGCCGGCACGGTCGTCCGCACGATCAGGGACTCCGAGGGCGTCCTCTTCGCGGGCGAGGCGCCGCTGGTGAACGACTGCGCCTGCTGCGCCCTGCGCGAGGACCTCGTGCCCGAGCTGCTCCGCCTCGCCGACGACCCGGCCACCCGGCTCGCGGTCGTCGAGCTGTGGGACTCCGTCGAGCCCAGGGCGATGGCCGAGGTGGTCGCCGCCGGCGGCCTCACGGTCACCGGCGTGATCACCGCGGTCGACCCGGCGCTCCTGCTGCCCTGCCTGGGCAACGGCGACGACCTCGCCGAGCGCGGCCTGGCCGCCGCCGCCACCGACCGGCGCACGGTCGCGGACACCTTCGCGCGGCAGCTGGAGTACGCCCCCGTCCTGGCCGTGGCCAACTCCCCGGAGGCCGACGACGAGGACCGCGAGCTGCTGGCCCAGCTCCATCCGACGGCCCGCCGGGTCCCCGTCCGAGGCGGCCGGCTCGGGGGCCCGGCGGACACCTCCGCACGTGCAGGTGCACCGGAACCGGGGCCGGAGCCGCGTTCACCGCTCGTCGCCGCCGCTTTCGCCGGCTTCGACGTCGAGGCCGCCGCCGCGGCCCAGCACCCGGCCTGCGCCCTGCTGCCCGCCGAGGCCGACGCACACGGCGTCACCACCTTCGTCTGGCGTCGCCGCCGCCCCTTCCACCCGGAGCGGCTGTACGCGGCACTGGAGGACCTGACCTGCGCCGCCGCCCGCAGCCGGGGCAGGTTCTGGCTCGCCGACAAGCCGGACGTGCTGCTCCACTGGGACGCCGCCGGCGGAGCCCTGTGCGTGGAGTCCGCCGGGCCCTGGCTGGCTTCCCTGCCGGACGCGGCCTGGGAGACGCTGCCGCCGGTGCGCCGCGCCGCGGCCGCCCTGGACTGGCACCCCGAGCACGGCGACCGCCGCCAGCACCTGGTGTTCACCTCGCCCGGCCTCGACCGCGACGGACTCCACGAGCTGCTGGAGTCGTGCCTGCTCACCGACGCCGAGTACGCCGCCGGGCGCGACGCCTGGAAGCGGCTCCCGCCCGCCTTCGACACCCTCCTGGAGGTCTGACCCCGTGCCCCGCGAGAGCGAACGCCCGCCCGACAGGAACCGGCCCGACCCGCTGGACCGGGCCGGGATCACCTCCATCGCCTCCATCGCCTCCATCGACTACAAGGACACCGACCTGCTGCGGAGGTTCCTCTCCGACCGCGGCAGGATCCGCAGCCGCCGGGTCACCGGCGTCCCGGCCCGGCAGCAACGCCGTCTGGCACGGGCCGTGAGGAACGCCCGCGAGATGGCGCTCCTGCCGTACGGCACCCGCTGACACCCCGGCGGACCCCGGTCACCGTCGTACGACGGCTCCCCCCGTCGCCGTACGGCCCGATCGCCGTTCGGACGACGAGAGGTGCGCCGGCCGTCCCGTCGGGCCGGCGGCACGACCGCCCGGACGTCCGCCGGACGCCCGCCTCCGCAGGTCTGCCGGAGAGGTGCCGGACCTCGCCCCCGTGAAGGACACCCGCGTCCTCCACGGGGGCGAGTCCGTTTCGCGCGGGGGAGGCGCAGGCCGGGGGCCCCGGCCTGCTCGCGGCCGGGGCGGCGACGGCGCGACGGCTTCCACGGCCCCGGTGCCGGGGCCACCGGACGTGTCCCGCGGGCCGGCCGGTGTACCGAGCGGACGGTCGGCGTCCGCCCAGGCGGGGGGGGGTGATCCGGGCACGCGCGGCGGCCCGCTCCGGAGCCGGTGCGCCGAACGGCGGCCGGGGCGGCGGAACATCGAGGGCACCCGGTGCGTCTCTTCCTGTGCACGAGTGGTTCGATCCGTACTACCTCTCGTGCCCGCACGGCCGCGGACCACGCGAAAGTGCCGGTGGCGCATGGGGAACGGGCTGCGGGGCAGACGCGGGAACAGGCCCCAGGACCGTCCGGGCTCGGTAAAGCAGGCGTCACAGCTGTAACTGCGTGGGCACCGCCCGTGCACGTGCATCTGCTCATGCAGGCGCACGTGAACGGAGCTATGATCCGGAACAGTTGACCATGGCATCTATGGCCACACGAGCCAGTGCACCATCAGGGAGCGACCTGTGGACCACGACGTTGACGGGGGGCACGACGTGTACAACGGCATGGCGGCCACACACTTGTACGGGGTTGCCTGGCAGAAGAGCCGGCACAGCAACAGTCAGGGGTCCTGCGTCGAGTTCGCGCGGCTGCCCGGCGGGGACGTGGCCGTGCGCAACTCGCGCTTCCCGGACGGTCCCGCCCTCGTCTACACCCGGGCCGAGATCGAGGCGATGCTCCTGGGCATCAAGGACGGCGAGTTCGACCATCTGATCGCCGGCTGACGGAGGTCCGCTCCGGCGTGCGACACGCCGGAAAAATCGGCGCACAAGGGGCTGCGACGCGCGTAGAACCGCGGCACCGGAAGGCGCCGCGGTTCGTCATCCGGCGGGCTTGTGCAGCCGGAACAGCGCCCAGACGACCTTGCCGCCCAGGTTCGGGGAGAGCGGTTGCCAGCCCCAGCCCTCGGTGAAGGAGTCGACGAGGAACAGCCCGCGCCCCGACTCCGCCGCGAAGTCGTCCACCTCGCGCGGCAGGGGGCTGTCCCGGCTGGGGTCGCGCACCGCGCACACCAGTCGCCCGGTCCACCGCAGCAGGTGCAGCCGCACGGGCGACTGCTGCCCCGGCGTGCCCGGAGCGGCGTCGGGCGACATCCCGTGCCGCAGGGCGTTGGTCACCAGTTCCGAGACGACCAGACATATGTCGTCGGACCGCTCGCCCACTTCCCACTGGCCGAGGGTTCTCCTGGTGAACTGCCGTGCCTCGCGCACCGCTTCGAGGCGGGCCGACAGAGCGCAGGAGGCCGCGTCGGACACGGCCGCGGGATCAAGCGGCGGAAGGCCCTGCCGTAACGGCTCGAGCATGGTCGATCCATTCGTCCCCATGCGAGGCACTCCCGGGATTCGCGGTCGTTGCGATGCAGCGGTGGCGCGGGACCATGGTTTCCGATGCGAAGGGCAGATGCAAGGGCAGATGCACGTGCACGTGACCGAAATGGGCCTGCCCGTACCGCTTCTTGGCCATTTTTTCCGCCATCTTCTTGCAGTTGGCGGGCACTTCCCTCGCTTCCTCCTCCCCTTCCCCGGTGTCGCTCCAGGGGTATCCTTTGGCTTTTTTCCGTCTCTGTAATCGGGCGAGTACTGCTCGAAGTGTTTTAGTGGCAGACTGCGGATCCGAGGACGGTTGGGGAGGCTGGCGAACGTGAGCGCGGGAGAGCCCGGATCGGTGGTGCGGCGGATGCTGCTCGGCTCGCAACTACGGCGGCTGCGTGAAGCCCGTGGCATCACGCGCGAGGCGGCGGGATATTCGATCCGGGCTTCGGAGTCGAAGATCAGCCGGATGGAGCTGGGCCGGGTGAGCTTCAAGACACGTGACGTGGAAGACCTGTTGACGCTGTACGGCATCTCGGACGACGCCGAGCGCCAGGCGCTCGTCGGACTCGCCCGCGAGGCCAACGTGGCCGGCTGGTGGCACAGCTACTCCGACGTCCTGCCCAACTGGTTCCCCACCTACGTCGGGCTGGAGGGCGCCGCCGCCCTGATCCGGGCGTACGAGGTGCAGTTCGTGCACGGCCTGCTCCAGACCGAGGCGTACGCGCACGCGGTCGTGCGGCGCGGGATGAAGGGGGCGAGCGCAGCCGACGTCGACCGGCGGGTGGCCCTGCGCCTGGAGCGGCAGAAGTACCTCGTCGCCGAGAACGCCCCCGACTTCCACATCGTCCTCGACGAGGCGGCCCTGCGGCGGCCGTACGGGGACCGCGAGGTCATGCGCGAGCAGCTCCAGCACCTGATCGAGATCTCCGAGCGTCCCAACGTGCGGCTGCAGATCATGCCGTTCAGCTTCGGCGGGCACTCCGGTGAGTCCGGTGCCTTCACCATCCTGAGCTTCCCGGAGTCCGACCTGTCGGACGTCGTCTACCTGGAGCAGCTCACCAGCGCCCTCTATCTGGACAAGCGCGAGGACGTCGCCCAGTACGAGCAGGCGCTGAAGGAACTCCAGCAGGACAGCCCCGGCCCCGACGAGAGCCGGGACCTGCTGCGCGGACTGCTCCAGCTCTCCTAGCGTCCGCGCCGCGCGCAGGGGGTTTCCCCTCGGGCAACCCCCATGACTGCGCCAACTGTCCGACTGCGGCCCCAACTCCGTTGAAACACACCTACGATGACGTGTGATCAGATCGTTGTGTCGATCGCAGCCGGTCGCGGCCGGTCGCAGCAGGGGATTGAGGGATCACATGTCGTCGTACTTCACGGACCTGGCCCAGCAGTACATCGACGGTAAGTGGCGTCCAGGGACGGGGTCCTGGGACATCATCGACTTCAACCCCTACGACGGCGAGAAGCTCGCGTCGATCACGATAGCCACCGTCGACGAGGTCGACGAGGCCTACCGTGCCGCCGCCCGCGTCCAGAAGGAGTGGGCCGCGACCAACGCCTATGCCCGCCGCTCGGTCTTCGAGAAGGTGCTGCGGCTGGTGGAGGAGCGCGAGGCGGAGATCAGCGAGATCCTCGTCGACGAGGCGGGCGGCACGTTCGGCAAGGCCGCCTTCGAACTCCACCTGGCCAAGGAGTTCCTGCGCGAGTCGATCCACCTGTCGCTGCGTCCCGAGGGCCGGATCCTTCCCTCGCCGATCGACGGCAAGGAGAACCGCGTCTACCGCGAGCCGGTCGGCGTCGTGGGCGTGATCAGCCCCTTCAACGTGCCCTTCCTGCTGTCGCTGAAGTCGGTCGCTCCCGCGCTGGCCCTCGGCAACGGCGTGGTGCTCAAGCCGCACCAGAACACCCCGGTCTCCGGCGGTACCGTCATCGCCAAGCTCTTCGAGGACGCGGGTCTGCCCCCGGGCCTGCTGAACGTCGTCGTCACCGACATCGCCGAGATCGGCGACGCCTTCCTGGAGCACCCCGTCCCGCGGGTCATCTCCTTCACCGGCTCCGACAAGGTCGGCCGGCACGTCGCCACCGTCGCCGCCTCGCACTTCAAGCGGTCCATCATCGAACTCGGCGGCAACAGCGCGTTCGTCGTCCTCGACGACGCCGACGTGGACTACGCGGTCGACGCCGCAGTCTTCAGCCGCTTCGTCCACCAGGGCCAGGTCTGCATGGCCGCCAACCGCATCCTGGTCGACCGCTCGCTCGCCGACGAGTTCACCGAGAAGTTCGTCGCCAAGGTGAAGACCCTCAAGGCCGGCGACCCGCGCGACCCGCAGACCCTCATCGGCCCCGTCATCAACTCCTCGCAGGCGGAGGCCGTCTCCGGCGTCGTCGAGCAGGCCGTCGGCGAGGGCGCGACCGCCCTCCTGCACGGCTCGACGACCGGCAACCTCGTCGAGCCCTCCGTGCTGAGCGGTCTGCCCGCCGACTCCGCCCTGCTCCAGCAGGAGGTCTTCGGCCCGGTCGTCTTCCTCGACACCTTCGACGGCGAGGAGGAGGCCGTACGCCTCGTCAACGACACCCCCTACGGGCTCAGCGGCGCCGTCCACACCGGCGACATCGAGCGGGGCGTCGCCTTCGCCCAGCAGATCGTCACCGGGATGTTCCACGTCAACGACGCCACGGTGCACGACGAGCCGATCGTGCCGTTCGGCGGCGAGAAGAACTCCGGCGTCGGCCGCCTCAACGGGGAGACGACCCTGGAGGCCTTCACGACGACGAAGTGGATCTCGGTGCAGCACGGGCGCAGCCGGTTCCCCTTCTAGGGACCCTTCCGGCCCCTCCACCCCTCCGCCCCCCCGGCACGCCGCAGGCCGCCTTCCGGCGTGCCGGGGAGCTGTCTCCCGGTTCCGGCCGGCTCCCTCCGCGGGTTCCGGGCGGTTCCCCCGGCGGGTTCCGGGCGGCCTAGTCTGGACGGCATGTCAGCGATCCGTCTCCTCGTGCTGGGCTCGGTGCGCCAGCACGGGCGGGCCCACGGCTACCAGGTGCGCAACGACCTGGAGTACTGGGGCGCCCACGAGTGGTCCACCGCCAAACCGGGCTCGATCTACCACGCCCTGAAGCAGATGGCGAAGCAGGGACTGCTGCACGCGCACGAGATCGCCCCGTCCACCGTCGGCGGCCCGCCCCGCACCGAGTACGAGATGACCGAGCGGGGCACCGAGGAGTACTTCCGGCTGGTGCGCGAGTCGCTGACCGCCTACGACCAGAAGACGGACGTCAAGTCGGCGGCCATCGGCTTCATCGTGGACCTGCCGCGCGCCGAGGCGGTGTCGCTGCTGAAGGAGCGGATCCGGCGCATCGAGGAGTGGCGCTCGGCCGTCACCGAGCACTACGTGCCCGCAGAGGGCCCGGAGCAGCTCGGGCACATCGGCGAGATCATGAACCTCTGGATCCACACGGCGGACGCCGAGGCGGAGTGGACCCTGGGCCTGATCGCGCGGATCGAGGGTGGGGCGTACACGTTCTCCGGCGAGGGCGAGCCGTTCGTCGGTGTCCTCGCGGACGACGCGGAGAACCCCTACGCGACGGGGGAGCGGCACCCCGGGGACGGTCACTGATCAAGTTTGACGCCCATGGCCGAGGAACAGATCACTGTCGATCCCGACCGCAGGCTGCTCAGCGCCCCGGTCACCGACCGCATGGCCGCCCTCTCCGCCGTCGTCCGCGCCCTGGAGGAGGCCGGCCTGCAGGCCGAGGACGTGGCCCTGCGCCGCCCCACGCTGGACGAGGTGTTCCTGCACCTGACCCGGCAGGACGACCGCACGAAGGAGGCCGTGTGCGTACGTACGCGCTGACCGATTCCTGGACCATGACCCGGCGCGAACTCGCCCACTGGGCACGGCAGCCGGGCCGGCTGGTCGTCGGGCTCGTCTTCCCGGTGATGCTGCTGCTGATGTTCGCCTATCTCGTCGGCGGCGGCCGCGAGGTGAACGGCGACTACCTGGACTACATGGTCCCCGGCATGCTCGCGCTCACCATGGCCTTCGGCCTGGAGGGCACGATGCTCGCCGTCACCCAGGACCTCGACAAGGGCGTCATCGACCGCTTCCGCTCGATGCCGATGGCCGACGGCGCGGTCCTGGTCGGCCGCTCGGCCGCCGACATGCTGCAGTCGGCGCTGGGCCTCGCGGTGCTGATCGGCGTCGGGTACGCGCTCGGCTGGCGCGCCCAGGGTGGTGCCGGGGCCTTCCTGGGCGCCGTGGGTCTCCTCCTGCTGCTCCGCTTCGCGATGCTCTGGATCGGCATCCTGCTGGCGCTGGTGGCCGGGAAACCGGAGATGGTCCAGGCCGTGCAGATCCTCATCTGGCCGGTCGGTTTCCTCTCCAACGCCATCGCCACCCCCGCGTCCATGCCCGGCCGGCTCGGCACGGTCGTCGAGTGGAACCCGATGTCCAGGACGGCGACCGCCGTACGCGACCTGTTCGGCCCGGCGGGGGCGACCGACGGCCTCTGGCCGGCCCTCGTCTGGCCGCTGTTCCTGCTCGCCGTCTTCTTCCCGCCGGCGGTGCGCAGGTTCGCGGGCATGAACCGCTGACATCAGTGGCTGACATCAGTGGTGGAAGCCGGTGGCCGCCCCCTTGTCCCGGGTCTGCGGGTGCGGCTGCCGGCGCAGCTCCGGAAGCAGCTGCGTCAGGTCGTCGACGAACAGGTCGGCCAGGTCCGACGAGAAGCCGTTGCGGCACACGATCCGCACGACGGACAGATCCTCGCGGTTCGGCGGGAAGGTGTACGCCGGCACCAGCCAGCCGTGCTCACGCAGCCGCCGGGAGACGTCGAAGACGTCGTACGACTCGACACCCGGGGCCGTGGTGAAGGCGAAGACGGGCAGTTGGTCGCCCCGGGTCAGCAGCCGGAAGTCGCCGAGCGCCTCCACCCGGTCGGCCAGTTCCCGGGCGATGTCCCGCGTGGAGCGCTGCACGGCCTGGTAACCCGAGCGGCCCAGCCGCAGGAACGTGTAGTACTGCGCGACGACCTGGGCGCCGGGCCGCGAGAAGTTCAGCGCGAAGGTCGGCATGTCGCCGCCCAGGTAGTTGACGCGGAAGACCAGTTCCTCGGGCAGGGCCTCCTTGTCGCGCCACAGCGCCCAGCCGACCCCGGGGTAGACCAGTCCGTACTTGTGCCCGGAGGCGTTGATCGACGCCACGCGCGCGAGGCGGAAGTCCCACACGAGGTCCTCGTCCAGGAAGGGCGCGATCATCGCGCCGGACGCCCCGTCGACGTGCACCGGCACGTCCAGGCCGGTCCGCTCCTGGAGGGCGTCCAGTGCCGCGCACAACTCGGCGATCGGCTCGTAGGACCCGTCGAAGGTGGAGCCGAGGATGCCGACGACCCCGATGGTGTTCTCGTCGCACAGGTCGGCGGCGGCCTGCGGGTCCAGGTGGAAGCGCTCACCCTCCATGGGCACCAGGCGGGCCTCCACCTCCCAGAAGTTGCAGAACTTCTCCCAGCAGACCTGGACGTTGACCCCCATGACCAGGTTGGGCCGGGCGGCCGGGTCGGTGGTGCGTTTGCTCCACCGCCGCTTGAGGGCCATCCCGGCCAGCATGCACGCCTCGCTCGACCCGGTCGTCGAGCAGCCCACGGCCGCCGACGGGTCAGGCGCGTTCCACAGGTCGGCGAGCATGGCCACACAGCGGCGCTCCAGTTCCGCGGTGCGCGGGTACTCGTCCTTGTCGATCATGTTCTTGTCACGGCACTCCGCCATCAGCAGCCCTGCCTGCGGCTCCATCCACGTGGTGACGAAGGTGGCCAGGTTCAGCCGGGAGTTGCCGTCCAGCATCAGTTCGTCGTGCACCAGCTGATACGCCGTCGAGGGCGGCGTCGGGCCGTCCGGCAGCCGGTGCTTGGGCGGCGCCTCGGTCATACCGCTGACCGGGTCCGTCTCGCCGTAGAAGGGATTCACGGAGCGGGAGCGCTCGTCCGCCTTGGCAACGCCTTTGTGCAGGGCCATGGGATTCTCCTGTCGGGGCTCGGGGCTCGGGGCTCGGGGCTCGGGGCTCGGGGCTCGGGGCTCGGGGCTCGGGGCTCGGGGCTCGGGGCTCGGGGGTAGCGGTCGGGGGTCGGGTGCGGGGTCGGCATCGGCGTCCTCCCCGCTCGTTCATCGGATCGAAGGGCCTGATCGGTTCACCGGATCGCCGTCCCGTCCTCCCGCAGCTGCATCTGCGGCCTGCCGGTCACCAGCAGCCAGGCCGGCAGCGAGGCGACGCACAGCAGCGTGATGACGGACGGGGAGGAGACCAGGACGGCGGCGACGAAGAGGCTCAGCCAGCCCTGCCGGGTGATGGCGAGGAGGACTCCGAGCACGGCCGTCGCGACTCCCACCGCGGGATGCACGGCGGGCACGAGGGCGTGCGCGGTCAGCCCGAGGGCGACGCCCGCGAACACCGCCGGGAAGATCCGTCCGCCGCGGAAGCCGCAGGACGTGGCGACGAGCAGCGCGGCCAGTTTCACCACCGCCATCGTGGCGAACTCTCCCGCAGTCCAGCCCTCAGGATCGTGGGCCAGCTCCGCGATCTCGTCCAGCCCTTTGAAGAGCGTCAGATGACCGCCCAGGGCCGCCAGCAGCCCCAGCACGACCCCGCCGGCCGGCAGCGCCAGCATGGGGTGCCGCAGTCGCGCGAACGCGCCGTGGACGTACGGGAGGCCGCGCACGGCGGCCATGCCGAGCAGCGCGCCCACGGAGGCGATCACCGTCGCGGACAGCAGATCGCCCCAGTCGGGCTGCCCGAACGCCGGCAGGTCGAGGTCGAAGCTCGGACGGTCCAACAGGATCATCGTCGTCGAACCGGCCGCGGCCGCGACGAGCGGTGTGAAGACGCCGTTCCACAGTGGTCCTTCGGTCTGCCGCCCGGCCAGCGCCTCGGAGATCACCAGCGCCGCCGCGACCGGTGTGCCGAACAGCGCCCCGATCGTCGCGGCCTCCGCCAGCACCGGCCATACCCGGTCCGGCGCCCGCGGCAGCAGCCGGCGGCCCAGCCAGTACGCCAGCCCCACGTTCACCGCGATGACCGGGTTCTCCGGACCGAGACTCGGCCCGCCCGCCAGCATCAGCATGGTCGCCAGCAGGAGCCCCGGCAGCACCACGGGAGGCAGCACGGAGGCGTCCAGGCCGGTGGTCGCCGGATCGAGGCCCGCGTGCCCCGGCACCTTCCACACCACCAGGCCGACCGCGATGCCGGTGGCAGTGAGGACGACGAGCATCCACAGCACCGAGTAACGGCCCACCCCCAGGGCGTCCGGCAGGTTCTCCCACAGCACGTCCTGCAACTGCCCGGCCAGTTCGCTCACCAGCAGCAGGAGCAGGCCGGCCAGCACACCGACGACCAGGGCGGGCGGGATCGAGAGCAGCAACGCGCGCGTGGGGCTCGCCGGGGAGTGGGGCGCATGTCGAGCGGTGTCGTGAGCCACGGGCTCACGATAAGCGGACAAAACGGGCGTCGCCCGGGGAGGGCCACCGCCGGGGGAGAGGGCGCCGCCGACGGGGAGGGGGCGGGCTTGCACCTCACGTCGCGTGAGGGCCCACCGTGGAGGACGAACGCAGAAGGGAGCGGACGAAGTGAACTACTCCGTGGGACAGGTCGCCGGCTTCGCCGGGGTGACGGTGCGCGCCCTGCACCACTACGACGGCATCGGCCTGCTCCCCCCGAGCGAGCGCAGCCACGCGGGCCACCGGCGCTACAGCGACGCCGACCTCGACCGGCTGCAGCAGATCCTGTTCTACCGGGAGCTCGGCTTCCCGCTCGACGAGGTCGCCACCCTGCTCGACGATCCGGAGGCGGACCCGCGCGCGCACCTGCGCCGCCGGCTCGGCCTGCTGACCGCCCGGATCGAGCAGCTGCAGGAGATGGCCGCGGCCGTGGAACACGCCATGGAGGCACGTGAGATGGGCATCGACCTGACCCCCGAGGAACGCTTCGAGGTCTTCGGGGACAAGGACCCCGAGCAGTACGCCGAAGAGGCCGAGCGGCGCTGGGGCGGCACCGAGCCGTACGCGGAGTCACAGCGCCGGGCCGCCCGCTACACCAAGGACGACTGGCGGCGCATGCAGGAGGAGGTGGCCGACTGGAGCGCACGCTACGACGCGCTCATGGCGGCCGGCGAACCGCCCACCGGCGAGCGGGCCATGGATATGGCCGAGGAACACCGGCAGCACATCAGCGGCTGGTTCTACGCGTGCTCCCACGCGCTCCACCAGTCCCTGGGCGAGATGTACGTCACCGACGAGCGGTTCAAGGCCTTCTACGACTCCACCCGCCCGGGTCTCGCCGAGCACCTCAGGGAGGCGATCTCCGCCAACGCGGTCCGGCACACGTCCGCGTAGGGTCCCGGCCCGGGGTCACTCCCGGGCCACGACCACCGCCGTCCCGTACGCGCACACCTCGGTTCCCACGTCGGCCGCCTCCGTGACGTCGAAGCGGAAGGCGAGCACGGCATTGGCGCCACGCGCGCGTGCCTGCTCCACGAGCCGGTCCATGGCCTGGTTGCGGGTCTCCACGAGCGTTTTGGTGAGGCCCTTCAGCTCGCCGCCGATCATCGACTTCAGCCCGGCCCCGATCTGGCTCCCGAGGTGCCGCGAACGCACCGTCAGTCCGAAGACCTCGCCGATGACCTGCTCGATCCGGTGTCCGGGTACGTCGTTGGTGGTGACGACCAGTACGTCCGGCTGGGGCCCCTGGCCGCCGCCGTAATCTTCGATGCCCATGCTCACAGGTTTGCCCGAGCGGGCTCACAGCGCATCCCGGGGACCCCCGTGGAACCTGGGGCGCACACATGACGTTGATAGCTTTGTGCGGCCGTAGAAGGACGCTGAATTCCCTCACCCCCGTCAGGAGCCCGGAACCGTGACGACCCTTGCCCTCGGACCGAGCTGGCTGGACCCCGACTACCTGCTGGACAGCTTCGGCATCTGGGGTCTGCTGCTCATCGTCTTCGCGGAGTCGGGCCTGCTCATCGGCTTCTTCCTGCCGGGTGACTCGCTGCTGTTCACGGCGGGCCTGCTGATCACGTCGAACCAGCTGGACTTCCCGCTGTGGGCGGCCATCGCCCTGATCTGCGTCGCCGCGATCCTGGGCGACCAGGCGGGCTACATGTTCGGCAAGAAGGTGGGCCCGTCCCTCTTCACCCGCCCGGACTCCCGCCTCTTCAAGCAGGAGAACGTCACCAAGGCGCACGAGTTCTTCGAGAAGTACGGCCCCAAGTCGCTGGTCCTGGCCCGCTTCGTGCCCATCGTCCGCACGTTCACGCCGATCATCGCCGGCGTCAGCGGCATGCGGTACCGGTCCTTCCTGGTCTTCAACGTCATCGGCGGCGTCCTGTGGGGCGCGGGCGTGACCCTGCTCGGCTCCTGGCTGGGCAACATCGACTTCGTCAAGAAGAACATCGAGCCGATCCTGCTCCTGATCGTCCTTCTCTCGGTGGTCCCGATCATCATCGAGTTCCTCCGCGCCCGCTCCCAGTCCAAGAAGAACCCCCCGCAGGCCGAGCCCTCCGCCCAGCCGGCCCAGGCCCAGGCCATGGACGACGCCACCACCAGGCTCCGCCGCATCGAGGACCACGACCCGTACGGCGACCGGGGCCAGAACCAGTACCCGTACGGCGACCAGGGCCAGAACCAGTACCAGGCCGACGACCAGAGCCAGAACCAGTACCAGGGCGAGCGCCAGCCCGACTACTACGGCCAGCAGTACCAGCAGCAGTACCCCCCGCAGCAGTACCCGCAGGAACAGCAGTACCCGCAGCAGCAGTACCCCCAGCAGGACTGGCAGCCCCAGTCCCAGCCGCAGCAGCAGAACGGCCAGTACCCGCACAACCAGGGCTACTGAGACGCGACCGCGGGCACGGGAGATCCGCCGGGGCCGGCCCCGGCGTCAGAATCCCCGTGTCCGCTTGGCGGCCCGCCGCTTCTCCGCGGACCCGATCCGCAGGAACAACCGCGAGATCTCCGACCCCAGGTTCACGCCGATGGCGATGGCCATCGCCAGCGCGGCCGCCTTGGTCAGGGAGACCAGCCCCGCGTCCACCTCGTTCTGCGCGATGGCCAGCAGCCCGAAGTACGTGGCCGAGCCGGGCAGCAGGGGCCCGATCGCCGCGGTCGTGTAGGGCAGCGCGGACGCGAACCGGTACCGCGACAGCAGCTGCCCGAACAGCCCGACCACCCCCGCCGCGACGGCGGTGGAGGCCACCGGCGAGATGTCACCGGCATAGCGCATCGCGCCGTACACCGACCAGGCGACGCCCCCGTTCAGTGTCACGGCCAGCACGGTGGACCGTTCCTGCTGGAGCAGTACCGCGAAGGTCAGCGACAGCAGCATCGACGCGCCGATCTGCCACAGCGGCCGCTTGGTGATGCCCAGGTAGGCGTCGGGGTTGAGGTGGGCGCCCAGCTGCACGCCGAGGTAGAGCATGACCAGCACGCCGACGACGATGCCGACGAAGAAGTACATGACCTCCAGCAGGCGGGCGGCGGCGGTGATGTAGAAGCCCGTCAGACCGTCCTGGACGCCCGCCACGAGGGCCCGTCCGGGCAGCAGCGCGAACAGCCCACCGGTGATGACGGCGGACGCCTTCACGTCGACGTGTCCGAGCGTCAGCGCGATGCCTATCGCGGCGGGCGGCATCGCGGCCACCAGGAACTGGTAGAACTCCGGCAGCCCGCGTCCGGCGCACAGCCACGCCAGCCGGTCGCCGAGCATCGCGCCGATCGCCGCCGCCACGAACACGATCAGGTCGCCGCCGACGAGCACCGAGGCCGCGCCGGCCAGCAGTCCGCTCGCCGAGGTCAGCACCCAGGTCGGATACGGGTGCCGGTTGCGCCGCATCTCGGCGAGCCGCCGGTACGCCTCCTCCAGGGAGATGTGCGTCTCGGGGTCGCTGAGGTCGTCGACGAGGTGGAAGACGGCCGCCAGCCGGGTGTAGTCGGTGCCCCGGCGCCGCACGGTCCGTGAGGCCGTCACCGGGTCCTCGACCAGGGAGGGCTGGTACGAGATCGACAGCAGGGTGAAGGTGACGTTCGGCTCGCAGCGGTCGAGCCCGTAGGAGCGGCAGACCGCGAACATCGCGGCCTCCACGTCCTCGGCGCCCTCCCCGCCCGCCAGCAGCAGCTCGCCGATGCGCAGCGTCAGGTCGAGCACGCGCGGGACGGCCGGGCCGCCCTCCTCCGCCTTGGGCGGGGGCTCCGGCGCGGGCCGTTCGGCCACCGGCATGCGCAGCATCGTCCGCATCCGGTCCTGCCAGGGCACGTCCTTGGTCAGACTGACCACGGGAAAGCCCTCGGCGGGGGTGAAGGCGGGCGGGGCGTGCCGCGAGCTGTACGTCCTCGGCGGACTGAACGCCGACCCCTCGGACTCACCGCCGGCCGGCTGCGCGACGTCCAGGCCCACCGGGACGGCGAACTCCGACGTGGTCTCCGACTCGCCCGCGCCCCTGGGGGCGGCCAGCCCCCGCGGGATCGCGAACTCGGAGGTGATCTCCGGATCGAACGTGCCCTTCGCCTCGTCCGACTGCGGCTTGCGGTCCTCCGCCTCCGTCACTGGGCAACGCTCCCTGAACGACACATTCCGTAGACCTCGGTATGCGCACCGACGTACACGCCTCGACGTACGCGCGCTGACGTACGCGTACCGACATGTGCGTACCCACGGGTGCGACTGACGTATGCCCGGGAACGCGGGCTTACCGACATCCACGCCCGACACGCGGGAGGGGCGCCCCCCCCCCGGGGGCCCCCCCCCCCCCCCCCGGGGCCCCCCCCCCAGACCCCCCCCGCGGGCGTTCAGGCCGTGGAAGAACCCGCCCTAAAGGCCACCGGCGCCGTGGGGCCCCCCCCCGCGGCG
>NZ_JBIRNP010000002.1:666128-705212 GCF_044331705.1 Streptomyces sp. NPDC017202
GTAGGGGGGTTGCTTTCCGCGTACCTTCTTGTGCTTACCCCGGGGTGCGAGTGCGTTTGGCCGGGGAAGGGGGCGCCCCCCCCCCCCCCCCCCGCCCGGGGGGGGGCCCCCCCCCCGGGGGGGGCCCCCCCACGGCCCCTCGGGGCCGAGCGACTCAGTGACCGCCCTGGTCCTTGAAGCGCTTGTACGACCGCTCGATCTCGGCCTCGGCGTCGGTGCGGCCCACCCAGTCGGCGCCCTCGACGGACTTGCCGGGCTCCAGGTCCTTGTAGACCTCGAAGAAGTGCTGGATCTCCAGCCGGTCGAACTCCGACACGTGGTGGATGTCCCGCAGGTGCTCCACGCGCGGGTCGGTCGACGGGACGCAGAGCAGCTTGTCGTCGCCGCCGGCCTCGTCGGTCATGCGGAACATGCCGATCGCGCGGCAGCGGATGAGGCAACCCGGGAAGGTCGGCTCGTCCAGGATGACCAGCGCGTCCAGCGGGTCACCGTCCTCGCCGAGAGTGTTCTCGACGAAGCCGTAGTCGGTCGGGTAGGCGGTCGAGGTGAAGAGTCGACGGTCCAGGCGGATCCGACCGGTCTCGTGGTCCACCTCGTACTTGTTCCGCGAACCCTTCGGGATCTCGATCGTGACGTCGAACTCCACCGGTGGCTCCTCCATGATCAGCACATAGTTCTGGTGGTTAAGTGTCCCTCACGCAGGTGTGTGATCGCGAAAGGGGCTGGTGATCGTGCCCGAGCTGAGGCCTTGGCGGGCCGCGAGACCGCACGTGGTGCGGGTCGCGGACGCCGTACGACCACGTCTGGCGCGGGTCGCAGGGGTCGTACGGCCACGTCTCGCGCGCGCGGCGGCGGCCGCAGGGCCGCGGGTCGCACGGCTCAGGCAGGCGGCGAAACCGCAGCTCGCACTGATCACGAGGCCGAGGACCGGCCGGACCTGGCGGTACACCGCGGGTGCGACGACCGCCGGACTGGCCCTGGCCGTCGGCGTGGCGACCGCCGCCGGCCCCTGGGACTCCTCCGGTCAGCGTACGGCCGAGCGGGACCGGGCCGCCGCACTGGAGCGGGGGGGTGGCGCAGATCACGGCCGCGGGACCGAAGCGTCCGATACGTCCGGCACGGCGGCCGGGGCGCCGCGGCCCGCGCCCAGTGCCGCGTCCGTCCTGACCGGCCTCGGCGGCGCGACGACCGCCGTGAAGTCGGTCCCGGGCTCCGCCGCCCTCACCCGCGTCCTCGGCCCGCTCCTCGCCGACCCGGCCCTCGGCACCCGTCGTACGGCCGCCGTCGTCGACGTGACCACCGGCAAGCGGCTCTACGGCAGCGGAGCCGACGACGCGCTCACCCCGGCCTCCACCACGAAGATCGCCACCGCGGTCGCCGCACTCACCGCGCTGGGCGCCGACCACCGCCTCACCACCCGCACCGCCCTGGAACCCGGCACCGGGGAGGTCGTCCTCGTCGGTGGCGGCGATCCCACCCTCACCGCCCGCGAGACCCCCGAGGGCTGGGCCGACCTGCGTACCCTCGCCGCCTCCACGGCCACGGCCCTGAAGAAACGCGGCATCACCCGGGCGACGCTGTCGTACGACACCACCCTGTACGCCGGCACCGAAGTTCACCCGATCGGAGTCAACCCGAACCTGGCCCGGGTCACCGCCCTGACCGCCGACGAGGGCCGCGCGGACGGCTCGGCGAGCGGCCCGGCGACCCGCGTGCCCGACCCGGCGGCGGACGCGACGAGGAAGTTCGCGGACTTCCTGGGGGCGTACGGGATCAAGACATCCGCGCCCGGACCGTCGAAGGCCTCCGCGCGCGCGGAGACGCTGGCCACGGTCGCCTCGCCCCCGCTCGCCTCGCTCGTCGAGCGGATGCTGACCAACAGCGACAACGACATCGCCGAGGCGCTCGCCCGCCAGACCGCCCTCGCGACCGGCGTGCGCGCCGACTTCGCCGGCGCGGGCAAGGCGATCCGCACCCAGCTGGGACGGCTCGGACTACCGGTGGACGGCGTCGACTTCAAGGACGGCAGCGGCCTCGACCGGAACGACCGCCTGACCGCGAACCTCCTGACCGCGCTCCTCGTCAAGGCCGGCGACCCCGCCCGCCCCGACCTGCGCCCCGTCCTGACCGGTCTGCCCGTCGCCGGCTTCACCGGCACCCTCAGCACCCGCTACACGGACGGTGCGGCCGGGGCGGCCGGTGTCGTCCGCGCCAAGACCGGCACCCTGACCGGCGTCAACACCCTCGCCGGCACGGTCGTCGACCGCGACGGCCACCTCCTGGCCTTCGCCGTCCTCACCGCGAACACCACCGACCCGGCCGCGGCCCAGACGGCCCTGGACCGGGCCGTCACGGCCCTGGCGGCCTGCGGCTGCGGCTGAAGCCGGCCCGTCCGGCGTCCGGTCACGTGCCCGCCCCGCCCCGGACCGAGGGCCACGCCGACCCGGACGCCGCCCCCACCCCGACCCGGACGCCGACCCTGAGGCATCCCCCACTCCCGCCCCACGCCCTGACCGCAACGGCACCCCTCACGTACGGTTGACGCATGACGAGCATCGGTGGTGCCTCTTCCGGGATGGTCGACTGGAATCTCGCGGTCGCGACAGCGACCCGCCTCGTACGGCCGGGCCCGGAGGTGAGCCGCGACGAGGCCCGCGCCGTCGTCGCGGAACTGCGCCGGCACGCCAAGGTCTCGGAAGGACACGTCCGGGGCTTCACCCGTCTGGGAACCGAGGAGACGCACGACACCCCCGTCCTGGTCGTCGACCGTCCCGGCTGGATCCGGGCGAACGTGGCCGGCTTCCGGGAGCTCCTCAAGCCCCTCCTCGACAAGGTGGAGGGACGCCGCAGCGGCAGCGCGGTCCTCGGCGCGGTCGGCGGCAAGGTCACGGGCGTCGAACTCGGCATGCTGCTGTCGTTCCTGTCCTCCCGCGTCCTCGGCCAGTACGAGACCTTCGCCCCCGCCACCCGCGAGCTGCCCGCGGGCGCCAACGGTGGCGGGCGACTGCTCCTCGTCGCGCCGAACATCGTGCACGTCGAACGCGAACTCGACGTGAGTCCCCACGACTTCCGCCTCTGGGTGTGCCTGCACGAGGAGACGCACCGCACGCAGTTCTCCGCGGTGCCCTGGCTCCGCGACCACCTGGAGGGTGAGATCCAGTCGTTCCTGGCGGAGACGGACGTCGACCCCGCGACGTTCCTGGAGCGGATCAGGGAAGCGGCCCAGTCCCTCGTCGGCGGACGCCCCGAGGGCGAGGAGGACGACGGCGGCCGTTCCCTGGTCGAGCTGGTCCAGAGCCCCGCCCAGCGGGAGATCCTCGCCCGGCTCACCGCCGTGATGTCCCTGCTGGAGGGCCACGCCGACTTCGTCATGGACGGGGTGGGCCCGGACGTCGTGCCGACCGTCGCCGAGATCCGGGAGAAGTTCCAGCAGCGTCGCGCCAAGGGGGCCTCGCGGCTGGACATGGCCCTGCGCAAGCTGCTCGGCCTGGACGCCAAGCTCAGGCAGTACAAGGACGGCGAGCGTTTCGTGCGGGCCGTCGTCGACCAGGTCGGCATGGACGGCTTCAACCGTGTGTGGACCTCGCCGAACACCCTCCCCACCAAGGCCGAGATCGCGAAACCGGCGGACTGGGTCGCCCGGGTGCACCGCAAGGCGGACTCCTGAACCGCTGAGCCGGTGACGAGCACGACGGCGAACGGGAACCGAAAACCGGCCGACGGCAGGAGAATGCCTCCGCAATCACCCGTCCGAGGGACCGTGAGTCCCCATCAGGCGTGCAATGCTCGGGGAACGGCCCGGTTCTGTCACGATCTACCCACTCTGCGTGACCGACCTCGGGTTCAACCCCCGAAAATTTCATGAAGGGAACCGGACATGGGTCCCCATCCTGCGGTCGCGGCGATACGCCTGGCGGTCCGCCGCGTCCTCCACGACATCCTCACCGACCACCACAGCACCCCTGACGCCCCTGCGCACGAGCGTCCACCCTCGCCGCTCGTGCTCGTGGCCTGCTCCGGCGGCGCCGACTCCATGGCGCTCGCCTCGGCCCTCGCCTTCGAGGCCCCCAAGCTCGGCGTCCGCGCCGGCGGCGTCACCGTCGACCACGGCCTCCAGGCCGGCTCCGACCTGCGCGCCGACGAGGTCGTCCTGCGCCTGCGCGAACTCGGCCTCGACCCGGTGGAGGCCACCGCCGTCACCGTCGGCCGCGAAGGCGGCCCCGAGGCCGCCGCCCGTGACGCCCGCTACGCCGCCCTCGACGCCGCCGCCGACCGCCACGGCGCCGCCGCGATCCTCCTCGGCCACACCCGCGACGACCAGGCCGAGACCGTCCTCCTCGGTCTCGCCCGCGGCTCGGGCATCCGCTCCCTCTCCGGAATGGCCGCGGTCTCGGGGGCCGGCGGCCGCTACCGCCGGCCCTTCCTCGAACTCGACCGGCAGACCGCCCGCAAGGCCTGCATGGTCCAGTCCCTCCCCGTCTGGGACGACCCGCACAACGCCGACCCGGCCTACACCCGCTCCCGGCTCCGCCACGAGGGGCTGCCCGCCCTGGAGAAGGCCCTCGGCAAGGGCGTCGTCGAGGCCCTCGCCCGTACGGCCCAGCTCTCCCGCGACGACGCCGACGCCCTCGACGCCTGGGCCGGCCGGGCCGAGGCCGCCGTCCGCGACAGCGCCGGTCTGCTGGAGTGCGCCAAGCTCTACGCCCTGCCGCCCGCCGTCCGCCGCCGCATCCTGCGCCGCGCCGCCATCGAGGCGGGCGCCCCGGCCGGTTCGCTCTTCGCCCGGCACATCGAGGAGATCGACCGGCTGATCACCGGCTGGCGCGGCCAGGGAGCCATCAACCTCCCCGGCAAGGTCGTCGCCCAGCGGCAGGGTGGCAGACTGGTGATTCGGCAAGGCTGAATCCCGCCCCTCCACTCGGAGGGGCGGCGGCCGGTGGGACGACCGAAAGTGATGCGGGTGGACGCGAAAGACATGGGTGCCGACCTCAAGACGGTGCTCATCACCAAGGAAGAGATCGACGCCAAGCTGGCGGAGCTGGCGGCGAAGATCGACACGGAGTACGCGGGCAAGGACCTGCTCATCGTCGGCGTCCTCAAGGGGGCGGTGATGGTCATGGCCGACCTCGCGCGGGCGCTGTCCACCCCCGTCACCATGGACTGGATGGCCGTGTCGTCCTACGGCGCGGGCACCCAGTCCTCCGGCGTGGTGCGGATCCTCAAGGACCTCGACACCGACATCAAGGGCAAGCACGTCCTGATCGTCGAGGACATCATCGACTCCGGACTGACCCTGTCCTGGCTGCTGTCCAACCTCGGCTCGCGCGAGCCCGCCTCCCTCAAGGTGTGCACGCTGCTGCGCAAGCCGGAGGCGGCCAAGGTCGCGATCGACGTGGAGTGGGTCGGATTCGACATCCCCAACGAGTTCGTCGTGGGGTACGGCCTCGACTACGCCGAGAAGTACCGCAACCTGCCGTTCGTCGGTACGCTCGCGCCCCACGTCTACGGCGGCTGAGCCACAAGAGCGTCCTGTGCAGGACGATCGGGAACCCCAGCGGGTTCCGCGCCGTTGAAGCATGCAGACGGGTTCGCCAGGCTTCCCCGTGCGGCTTCGCGCGACGATGCTGGGGTACCGTCAGAAGAACTGTCTTATCAAACTCACTATGGCAGGAGGGACGGGGCGGCACCGCTCCGTATGGATGGACGTGAAGCGATACTTCCGTGGGCCGGTCATGTGGATCGTGCTGGCCGTCCTTGCCGTGGTCGTGTTGATGCAGGTCGTCGGCTCGTCCGGCGGCTACAAGACGGTGGACACCGGCCAGGTCGTTGCAGCGATCAACGACAACAAGGTCGAGTCGGCCAAGCTCACCACCGGTGACGAGCAGACCGTCAAGGTCACGCTCAAGGACGGCACAAAGGTCGAGGGCAGCTCGAAGATCCAGGCGAGCTACATCGGCGACCAGGGCGTGACCATCGCCAATACGCTGCAGACCAAGTACCAGGACAAGCAGATTCCGGACGGTTACACGGTCTCTCCGACGAAGCAGAACGCTTTCGTCGGGATTCTGCTGTCCCTGCTCCCCTTCGTCCTCATCGTCGTCGTCTTCCTGTTCCTGATGAATCAGATGCAGGGCGGCGGCTCCCGGGTCATGAACTTCGGCAAGTCCAAGGCGAAGCTCATCACCAAGGACACGCCGAAGACGACGTTCGCGGACGTCGCCGGTTCGGACGAGGCCGTCGAGGAGCTCCACGAGATCAAGGAGTTCCTCCAGGAACCGGCCAAGTTCCAGGCCGTCGGCGCCAAGATTCCCAAGGGCGTGCTCCTGTACGGGCCTCCCGGCACCGGCAAGACCCTGCTCGCGCGCGCCGTCGCCGGCGAGGCGGGCGTCCCCTTCTACTCGATCTCCGGTTCCGACTTCGTCGAGATGTTCGTCGGTGTCGGTGCCTCCCGGGTGCGTGACCTCTTCGAGCAGGCCAAGGCGAACGCCCCGGCGATCGTCTTCGTCGACGAGATCGACGCGGTCGGCCGCCATCGCGGCGCCGGCCTCGGCGGCGGTCACGACGAGCGCGAGCAGACGCTGAACCAGCTGCTCGTCGAGATGGACGGCTTCGACGTGAAGGGCGGCGTGATCCTCATCGCCGCCACGAACCGGCCCGACATCCTCGACCCGGCGCTGCTGCGCCCCGGCCGCTTCGACCGCCAGATCGCGGTCGACCGCCCGGACATGCAGGGCCGTCTGGAGATCCTCAAGGTCCACCAGAAGGGCAAGCCGGTCGCGCCCGACGTCGACCTGGCCGCCGTCGCCCGCCGCACCCCCGGCTTCACGGGTGCCGATCTCTCCAACGTGCTGAACGAGGCCGCGCTGCTCACGGCCCGCTCGGACAAGAAGCTGATCGACAACCAGATGCTGGACGAGGCGATCGACCGTGTGGTCGCGGGCCCGCAGAAGCGGACCCGGATCATGTCGGACAAGGAGAAGAAGATCACCGCGTACCACGAGGGCGGCCACGCCCTGGTCGCGGCGGCCTCCCCCAACTCCGACCCGGTGCACAAGATCACCATCCTGTCCCGCGGCCGTGCGCTCGGCTACACGATGGTGCTCCCGGACGAGGACAAGTACTCGACCACCCGGAACGAGATGCTCGACCAGCTCGCCTACATGCTGGGCGGTCGCGCCGCCGAGGAACTGGTCTTCCACGACCCCACCACCGGCGCCGCGAACGACATCGAGAAGGCCACTGCCACGGCCCGCGCGATGGTCACCCAGTACGGCATGACCGAGCGTCTCGGCGCCATCAAGTTCGGCGGCGACAACACCGAGCCGTTCCTCGGCCGTGAGATGGCCCACCAGCGCGACTACTCGGAAGAGGTCGCCGCGCTGGTCGACGAAGAGGTCAAGAAGCTCATCGAGAACGCGCACAACGAGGCCTGGGAGATCCTGGTCGAGAACCGCGACGTCCTCGACAACCTGGTGCTGCGGCTGCTGGAGAAGGAGACGCTGAACAAGGAGGAGATCGCCGAGATCTTCTCCGCCATCGTCAAGCGCCCGGCACGGCCCGCGTGGACCGGCTCCTCGCGGCGCACGCCGTCCACCCGTCCGCCGGTGCTCTCCCCCCGGGAGCTGGCACTGACCAACGGGGCCAACGGCGCGACGCCCGCGATCAGCACCGCCAAGTCCTCGGCGGTGGACCCCGCCTCGGTGGCCGAGCCGGCCCCCGAGGAGCGTCCGGAGAGCTGACGCTCCGGGTCCCGGTCCTCCCGCCAGGCCCGGAATGCATGCCGCGCCCCCCAGGTTCTAGCCTGGGGGGCGCGGCATTTCGGTTGTGGCCGCACCGTCACGCGTCCACCACACGCGACCCGTACAGGAACGAGGCACCAGGATGACCGACCCCGTGACGCTGGACGGCGAGGGCCCCGTCGGCGAGTTCGACGAGAAGCGGGCCGAGAACGCCGTACGCGAACTGCTCATCGCGGTCGGCGAGAACCCTGACCGGGAGGGGCTGCGGGAGACGCCCGGGCGAGTGGCCCGCGCCTACCGGGAGATCTTCGCAGGCCTGTGGCAGCAGCCCGAGGACGTGCTGACGACGACCTTCGACCTGGGCCACGACGAGATGGTGCTCGTGAAGGACATCGAGGTCTACAGCACCTGTGAGCATCATCTGGTGCCGTTCCGCGGTGTCGCCCACGTCGGGTACATCCCGGCCACCAGCGGGAAGATCACCGGTCTGTCGAAGCTGGCCCGTCTGGTGGACGTCTACGCCCGGCGCCCGCAGGTGCAGGAACGTCTCACCACGCAGATCGCGGACTCCCTGATGGACATCCTGGAGCCGCGCGGGGTCATCGTCGTCGTGGAGTGCGAGCACATGTGCATGTCCATGCGCGGGATCCGCAAGCCCGGTGCCAAGACCCTCACGTCGGCGGTCCGCGGACAGCTGCGGGACGCGGCGACGCGCAACGAGGCGATGAGCCTGATCATGGCGCGCTGAGACCGCTCACGACGGCCGCTGGGGCGGCCTGGGACGCGGCGGGGCGGGGTGAGGCGACCGGCGGCGCCTCCACGCCCGGCTTCACGCCGCCGAGGCCGCTCCCGAGTTGTCGTCGTCGTCCTCGGGGAGCTTGCAGACGCGCTCCAGGAAGATGGCCGCCGCTATGACACCGATCCCCGCCAGGACCGAGAACCCGGCGTAGATCGCCTGGTCGCGGCGGGCGGGGATGTCGAGGGACTCCAGCAGGAAGACGCCGGTACCGCCGTACATTCCGGCGACGAGGGCGGCGACCAGCGCGCTGGCCTGGCCGAAGACGACCGCGCGGGCCGCCATCAGGGGATCGACGCCCTTGGCCTCGGGGCGGCGCTCGCGCTGTGCCTTGAGACGGGCGCGGATCGAGAGCGCCGTGGCCAGCAGCACCACGGCGATCACGGCGAGGACGATGGGGGCGGCCAGCGGAACGCTCGGCAGGGTCCCGATCGAGTTCCAGAGGCGGGCTCCGGCCCACGACAGAACGCCCGCGACGACGAAGACGCCGGCCAGCGTCCTGATGCGCAGCTCTCTCACGGTGTCCCTTCGATTCCCCCGGGTTCCACGGCCCGCGGCTGTGGACGGTCGTCGTCCTGACCTTAACGACTACGTCGTCTCGACCTTAACGACTACTCGGGCAGTCGGAGTTCCAGGTCCTTGCGGGCGGCCACTCCCTCGCGGGTGACGGTGTCGAGCAGCTCGGCGACCGCGCCGCGTCCGGGCATCCGGGCGCCCGGCTCCACGTCGTGCCACGGGGCGAGCACGAAGGCGCGTTCGTGGGCGCGCGGGTGGGGCAGGGTCAGTGACGGGTCGTCGGAGACGACGTCGGCGTACGCGACGATGTCGACGTCCAGGGTGCGCGCGCCCCAGCGCTCGTCCCTGACCCGGTGGAAGGCCTCCTCGACCGCGTGCGCCCGCTCCAGGAGGGACGACGGGGGCAGCGTGGTCTTCAGGACGACGATCGCGTTGAAGTACGAGGGCTGGCTGCCCGGCTCCACGCCCCACGGCTCCGTCTCGTACACCGGGGAGACCGCCTTGACGCGCACGCCAGGGGTGTCCTCCAGAGCGTCGATGGCGCCCTGGAGGTTCTCCAGACGGTTGCCGAGATTGGAGCCGATGGAGATCACGGCCCGCTCGGGGTTGTGGAGCGTGGTGTCGGCGGCGTCGACCTGCTCGACGACGGAGGCGGGCACCGGCTGTACGGTCGGGTCACTCTGCCCCCCGGTGAAGAACGCGGTCATACTCGGCTCCGGGTGATGGTGACGGTCACGTCGTCGAAGGGGACCGTGATCGGCGCGTCCGGCTTGTGGACGCAGACCTCGACCTCCTGGACCTCTTCGTGCTTCAGACAGACCTGGGCGATGCGCTCGGCGAGCGTCTCGACGAGATCGACCGGCTCGCCCTGGACGACGGCCACGACCTCCTCCGCCACGATGCCGTAGTGCACGGTCTTCGTCAGGTCGTCGTCGGCCGCGGCCGGTCGGGTGTCCAGGCCCAGGGCGAGGTCCACGATGAAGGTCTGGCCCTCCTCGCGCTCCCGGGGGAACACACCGTGGTACCCGCGGGCCTTGAGGCCGCGCAGCGCGACACGATCCACGCGAATCACTCCTGCAATCGTCGGGAACGGCCGGTCCCTGCCGTGTGCGGACGGCACACCGGCCCCGGACGAATCTACCTGCGAGCACCGGCACGGCCGGGCCGCGGGGGCGCCGGCCGGGTCGGGACCGGGAGGATTCACCGGGCGTTTCCCCCCGGGGAACCCGGTGGCTCACGGGCCGGTGACCGTCCCCGCCCCGGCGTTCGTGATCCCCGCCACCTCCCGGCCCTGGTGGCTTACCCGGCGGTCTTGTCGTCCACTCCCTCAGGAGGGGGTCTCCTCCTCCGGGACCTCACCGTCCTCGGGGTTCTCAGGGTTCTCAGGGTTCTCGGGGTTCTCGGCCATGACCGGGGACGCGTGGTGCGACCAGAGCTTCCAGCCGTCGGGAGTGCGGCGGAACACGTTCGTGGCGACCACCAGCTGGCCGACGAGAGGCCCCAGCTCCTCGCCGGCCTCCGGGGCGGGACCGCCGCTGAGGATGTTCTCGGTGCAGGTCACCAGGGCCGTGTCGCCGGTGACGGACACATGCACGTCGGTGAGGAAGAACTGGATGTAGTCGGTGTTCGCCATGATCAGCGCGTACGACCGCAGCACCTCGCCGCGCCCGGTGAGCACCGGCCATCCCGGATGCACGCAGGAGACCACGCCCACGTCCGCCGGGTCGTGGAACTCCTCGTCGACGCCCAGGTCGGCGGGGGAGAGCCAGAGGGAGGACACCGCCTCGAAGTCGCCCCGTTCGAGCGCCTCGTAGAAGGAGGTGTTGGCGGCCTCGACCTGCTCGACGTCCATGTGGGGGGCGCTCACCGGGCTCCTTCTGCGCCGTGCGGGCGATGCGGGGTGTGCGGGGTGTGCTGGGGGCGCGTGTCCTGCGGGGCGGGCGCGTCGGGTGTCCCGTGCGCCCCGTCCGCTCCGACCGCGCCGGGTGTCTGCGTCGTGGGTGCGTGCGTGGCGGAGGCGTGTGTCGTGGAGGCGTGCGTCGTGGATGTCTGTGTGGCGGGTGCGTGCGTGGCGGGTGCGGCCGTGGCGGAAGGCGTCCGGGCCGGCGCGGCCGCGCCCGGCGCGTGACTGTCCTCGCGTGCTCCTTCCACGGCGCGCGCGACGCGCACCGCGTCCGCCGTCGCGCGCACCTCGTGCACGCGCACCGCCCACGCGCCGGCCTGCGCCGCGAGTGCGGAGACGGCGGCCGTGGCGGCGTCCCGCTCGCGCGCGGGCGGGGGCGCACCCTCCGGCCCCGCCAGCACCCGGCCGAGGAACCGCTTGCGGGAGGCGGCGACGAGCAGGGGGTGGCCCAGACCGTGCAGCCGGTCGAGGCGGGCGAGCAGGGAGAGGTCGTGGCCGGCCTCCTTGGAGAAGCCGAGCCCCGGGTCGACGACCACCCGGTCGGGGGCGATGCCGCCCGCCAGGACGGCGTCCACGCGCTCGCGCAGTTCCTCGACGACTTCGCGCACGACGTCGTCGTAGACGCCCTTGACGTTGCCGCCCTCGAGGAAGCCGCGCCAGTGCATGACGACGAAGGGGGCGCCGGCGTCGGCGACTACCGGGATCATCTCGGGGTCGGCGAGGCCGCCGCTGACGTCGTTGACGAGGGCGGCGCCCGCGGCGAGGGCCCGGGCGGCGACGGAGGCGCGCATGGTGTCGACGGAGACGACGACGCCCTCGGAGGCGAGGCCGCGGACGACGGGGACGACACGCCGGAGTTCCTCGGCCTCGTCGACGCGGGTGGCGCCCGGACGAGTGGACTCGCCGCCCACATCGACCAGGTCGGCCCCCTCGGCGACCAGCGCGAGTCCGTGTTTGACGGCGGCCGTCGTGTCGAACCAGCGGCCGCCGTCGGAGAAGGAGTCGGGGGTCACGTTGACGACCCCCATGACCGCGCAGCGGTCCCAGTCCGGAAGGCCGGCGACGCGCCCTCGTCCGCTCTGCTTGCTCATACGTTCAGCGTAGGCCCAGCGGGGGACCACCATGCCGGGTGGCCCGGGCGGCAGCCCCCGGGCTGAGGGGGTGGGGCTGCCGCCCGGGCCGGTCTCGACGGGTCGCGGTCCGCTCCCTCCCGCGGGAGGTCCGCCTATGCCGCCCGTACGTCCCTGTCGGCCACCGTGCGCTCGGCCACCCTGTGGGCACACGCGCGTGCCGCGGACGTACGGCCGCGCAGGAAGCGCGGCAGGGGCAGGGCGAGGTTGACGAAGCCCTCCGCCTGCATGGCGGCGAAGCCGATGCGGGGCAGGTCGGCGGAGGCGCGGTAGACGACGAACCGGGGTTCCCAGCGGGGCTGGAACTTGGCGTTGAACTTGTACAGCGACTCGATCTGGAACCAGCGGGAGAGGAAGACCAGCAGTCCGCGCCAGGCGCGCAGCACCGGGCCGGCGCCGATCTTCTCGCCCCGGGCCAGTGCCGAGCGGAACATCGCGAAGTTGAGCGACACGCGCGCGATGTCGAACTTGGGGGCGGCCTGGAGGGCGGCGACGATCAGGAGTTCGTTCATGCCCGGGTCGGCCGAGCGGTCGCGCCGCATCAGGTCCAGGGAGGCACCGTCCGGGCCCCAGGGCACGAAGTGCAGGATCGCCTTGAGGTCGCCGTAGGGGCCCGGTTCGACGTCTGCCTTGTGGGCGGTGGCGATCAGGCAGTCCCCGTCGGTGGGATCGCCGATGCGGCCGAGTGCCATGGAGAAGCCGCGCTCGGTGTCGGTGCCGCGCCAGTCCTCGGCGGCGCGCCGGATCCGCTCCAGTTCGCCTTCGCCGAGGTCACGGACACGTCGGACCCGGGTCTCGTAACCGGCGCGTTCGATGCGCTTGACCATCTGGCGCACGTTGCGCATCGCGCGGCCGGCCAGCGAGAAATCCGCGACGTCCACCACCGCCTCGTCGCCCAGTTCCAGGGCGTCCAGTCCGGTCTCGCGGGTCCACACCTCGCCGCCGGTCTCCGAGCAACCCATGACGGCGGGCGTCCAGGAGTGGGCCCTGGCCTCGTCCATGAAGCGTTCGATGGCGCCGGGCCAGGCCTCCACGTCGCCGATGGGGTCGCCGCTGGCGAGCATCACGCCGGAGACGACGCGGTAGGTCACGGCCGCCTTGCCGCTGGGGGAGAAGACGACGGCCTTGTCGCGGCGCAGCGCGAAGTGGCCGAGCGAGTCCCGGCGGCCGTGCTTGGCCAGCAGGGCGCGCAGCCGGACCTCGTCCTCCTCGGTGAGGCGCGCGGCCGGGTGCTCCGGGCGGAAGGCGAGGTAGACGGTGGTGATGGCGGTGAGCAGGCCGAGGGCACCGAGGGAGAAGGCGACCGTCCAGGAGGTGTTGCCCTGGTAGTCGACCGGGCCCTCGAAGCCGAAGAGGCCGTACAGGACGTGGGTGAGGCGGTCGGCGAGGCTCGGGTCGCCGACCATGCGCCGCGGATGGGCGTTGACGATGACGAGGCCCAGACCGAGGGAACCGGCGCCCATGAGGACGAAGTTGGCCAGCGCGCGCCAGCGGCTGCGCGGGTCGGGCAGGGCCGCGAACTGGTCGCGGTGGCGCAGGAGCGGCACCAGGAGGGCCACGGAGATCAGCGCGCCGACGAGCGAGTGGCGGTAGGTGAACTGGGCGACGGCGCCCGCCGGGAGGAGGGCGACCGCCGCGCGCCACGCCCGCCGCTTGCTGCGCTTGAGGCCGTGCGCGAGGAGCAGCAGCAGGACGCCGGCGCTCAGCGACAGCGCCGCGGCGAACGGGCCGAGCGCGCCGGGCAGCACCTCGGCCATGGTGTGCATACGGCTGTGGCGGAACCGCGGGAAGACCCCGGCGGCGACGTCCAGCAGACCCACCAGGGCGCAGGCCCGGCCGACGAGGGCGGGCACGGCCTCGGGGCGCGGCCCCTTGATCAGCTGCCGCACCCGGCTTGATCGATTCGGAACCCCGAACGACATTTCCCCATCTTCCCTGACAGACATCGCATCCCGTAGTTCCGCGAGAGACTTTGAAATCCGGTGCCGATCGGGCATCCGGCGACATTGCGCCCTCTAGGACGGTGTCTCGGGGGGAGAGGTTCACTCATCTCTTCAAAGCCGCCGGAAAGGCCAGGGAAAGTCCGGGACAAACCCTCGCGGGGAGCGGGGGTCACGGGAACCCGGACGGAGAGCGCAGGCAGGAACACCGATGGGTCTCACGAGCACAACCGTGCTGCTGCTGGCGGCCCTGTCCGCCGTACTGCTGTTCGTCGGCACCGTGTGGCAGTGGCCGCGGCTGGCCGGGCGGGGCTGGCGGGCCGTCGGCGCGCGCGTCGTCCTGCTGCTGGCCACCCAGCTGGCCCTCTTCGCGTCCGTGGGGCTCGCCGCGAACCAGGCCTTCGGGTTCTACGCCAGCTGGGCGGACCTGTTCGGCCAGGAGACCGAGCAGGGCGTCGTCGTCGACCACGCGGGCGGTGGGCCGCTGCGGGTGGTCGACACCCGGCGCGTGGAAGGTGGCGGCGGGCGGCCGGAGTTCGGCGGCCGGATCCAGAAGGTCATCGTCGACGGCCGTACGACGCGCATCGCCTCACCCGCCTTCGTGTACCTGCCGCCGGAGTACTTCGCCCCGGGGCACAGCACGCGCACGTTCCCGGCGGCCGTCGTCCTCACGGGCTACCCGGGCACGGCGGAGGCCCTCGTGGACAAGCTGGACTACCCGCGCACCGCGCGCGGGCTCGCCGAGGGCGGCCGCATGCAGCCGATGATCCTGGTGATGATGCGGCCGACGGTGGCGCCGCCGCGGGACACGGAGTGCGTGGACGTCCCCGGGGGGCCGCAGACCGAGTCGTTCTTCGCCAAGGACCTGCCCGCCGCCGTCGCGGCCCACTACCGGGTGAACAGAGGGCCCGGCAGCTGGGGGATCATCGGGGACTCCACGGGCGGCTACTGCGCGCTGAAGCTGGCGATGCACCACCCCGAGGTCTACGGGGCGGGCGCGGGCCTGTCGGCGTACTACAGGGCGCCGAGCGACCCGACGACCGGTGACCTCTTCCACGGTGACGCGACGCGGCGCGACGAGGCCGATCTGCGGTGGTTCCTGAAACACCGGCCCGCGCCCGACACCTCGCTGCTCGTCACCAGCAGCAAGGTCGGAGAATCCAACTACAAGGCCACGCTGAAGTTCATCGAACTGGTGAAGGCCACGCACCGGACGAGGATCTCGTCGATCATCCTCGAAAGCGGCGGGCACAACTTCAACACCTGGCGGCGCGAGATCCCGCCGACCCTGGAGTGGATCAGCGGGCGGCTGGGCGGGGGGCCGAGCGGCCGGTGACGTCGGCGGACCGCCCGGTCGACCAGAAATGATCTTGATTCCCGGAGAATTCGACGACCGACCGGTTTCCTGATGTCCCGTGAAGACTTCGCTATGGCTGTGTTTTTACGGGGCGGGGCGCCAACATTCGCCTACGCGCGGTAAGTTTCTGGCCATGCCACGTGGACGTCACCGCCATTCCCCACCTTTGCACCGGCTGCTGCCTCCTTCGGCGATCGCAGGCGTCTCCCTCGTCTGCGCCCTGGGTCCCTGGGTGTTCACGGAGCCACTGGTGCTCCGAGGTCTGGCCGCCGCCGCGGCGGCGACGGCGGTCGCGAGCGCGTTCGTCATGCGCCGCTGGGACATCCAGGCCGGCAAGCAGGTGGCCGACCTCACGCGCGCGCGTGCCGGCGACGAGTGGCGCCACGAGGAGCGGGTCGCCGAACTGGAGAGCGACCTCGAGGAGTCGCGCGAGCTGCGCGTCAAGCTGGAGCAGCGGCTGCGGGCCAAGCGCGCCGAACTGGCCGGTCTGCGCAACGAGCACGCGTCCCTGCTGCGCCGTTACGCCACCGCGGAGACCGAGCGGGCGAGCGCCCTGGAGGGCCGCCGCCTGCTCGAGATAGAGGGCTCCGTCCCGTCGCTGGCGCTGCCGCCCGCGCGGGCCGCGCAGGACGACACCGCGGAGACGCGCGAGGACGCCGTCGAGACGCGCGAGGCGGCCGAGGGCGACGACGCCACGGAGGCCGTGGAGGCCACGGAGTCCGAGGCGGCCGGGACCGCGAGCACGGACGCCGACTCCGTCGAGGACGAGCCGCGGAACCCCGCGGTCTTCTCCCCGTCCGGGTCCCAGCTGTTCCTGCGGGCACAGGCGGCGTTGGACCGCTTCGGCGCCGACGGACCGGAGCCGGTGAAGAGCGCGGCGGCCGGCGACGAGCCCGCCGGTGCCGAGCCCGTCCGGGCCACCGCCTCCGCCGAGTCCGGCGGCGACGCGGAGGCCGCGCGGGAGGACGAGGTCGAGGGGAAGCCCGAGGCGGTCGACGAGCACGCGCGCGCGACCGCCGCCCACCCGACCGCCGAGGCGAACGGCACTCCGCGGGGGACGGAGGCCACCCCGCGGGAGGCCACCTCGCGGGAGACCGCCCCGCAGGAGCCCACCGCGCAGGAGCCCGCCGCGCGGACCAGGACCGAGGACGTCCCGCCCACCGGGGCGACGGAGGCGACCGAGGCGGCCGAAGCCCCGGAAGCCGCCCCCGTGAGGGCCCCCTCCGCCGGCACCGGCGCGCTCGTCCCGCGCCCCGCCGCCCCCGCGCAGCGTCCCTCCGGCCACTTCACGGTGCCGACCGCCGTCGCCGTCGTACCGGCCGCGGAGCCGGCACGGCGTCCCACGGCCGAGGGCGGTTTCGACTTCTTCGGTACGCAGAAGGAGCCGGCGTCCGCCGCGCTGGAGGCCGTGCAGAACGAGGACCTCGCCGACGTCGTCGGCCAGGAGGCGCTCGCACTGCACAAGGCCGAGGCGGAGGCGGAGTTCAAGCCGGCCGACGAGCACGCGCGCGCCGTCGGCCAGGTCATCGACCTCACCGAGCACGACGAGACCGAGCAGATCGACGTCCAGGGACTGCGCAGCGCCGCCTCCTGAACGCCCGGCGATCCTCGGGGCGCGGCCCGACGGCTGACGCTCTGAAGGCCCGACAGGCCGACGGTCCGAAGGCCCGGTTCGGTCCGGCCCGTCACGCCCTCCGGCCCGTCACGCCCACTCGGGCGCGGCGGGCCGCGGCGTGTCCGGCGGTCACGCCATCCACCGCTCGGACCGCGCGTCGCGGCGCCCGGTCCGGGACCGGTCCGCCTGGCCGCGCAGCAGCTCCGCGGCCTCCTGCGCGTCCCGCAGCCGCGCCGTCACCGTCTTGTTCGCTCCCGTGTCCACATGGACGTCGGCGAGCCGCCACAGCCGCTTCCAGGGCCCCTGGGACAGCCGCACGCTCTGCACCTTGGCGTGCGGCACGAGCGCCACGCTGCGGCGCAGCAGCCCGTGCCGGGCGACGAACACCGTGTCCGCGACCGTGATGCCGTAGCCCCGCCACCACAGCGGGACGCACCGGCCGGCCCGCCGCGGCGGCCGGGACAGGGTGGCCGACGCGGGCACCCGCGCGCCGGGCAGCACGCGCGCGATGACGGCCTCGGCCGCCGCGCGCGGGGCGACGGGCACCAGCACGGAGTTGGCCGAACCGGCCACGTCCAGCTCCACCCGCACCCAGTCGCGCCGCCGCCACAGCAGCGGTTCGACGACGCGCACCGTCTGCACGCGGCCGGGCGGCACCGTCTCGTGCGTGCGGTCGAGGAGGCCGTGGTCGATCCGCAGCCCGTCCGGCGACTCGCCGACCGTCCAGTCGTACTCGCCGGCGAACCGCCCGGCGCTGCGCGCGCCCGCCGCGCCCAGCAGCGGCACACCGGTGGCGAGGACCGTCCACACGCTGTGGGTGACCAGCCACAGGACCGGGGGCACGACGAGCGCGGCGGCGAGCGCGCCCCAGGTGGCGCCGGTCAGCATCAGCGCGACCGCCAGTTCGCGCGGCGGCACCCGCAGCAGTTCGCGCGCGGGCGCCTCACCCACCTCGTGCGCCGTCTCGGGCGCGAAGCCCGCCGCGCGCGCGAGCAGCTCCGCGCGCAGGGCACGCGCCTCCGACTCGCCCAGGAAGGCCAGTTCGTCCTTCTTGTCGGCGCCGACGACGTCGAGCCGGAGCTTCGCGACGCCCGCGATCCGCGCGAGCAGCGGCTGGGTGACGTCGACCGCCTGGAGGCGTTCGAGCCGGATGTGCGCGGTGCGCCGGAACAACAGACCGGTGCGGATGCGCAGTTCGCTGTCCGTCACCGAGAAGCGCGTGAACCACCAGGACAGGAAACCGTAGAGCGAGGCCGCCGGCACGACCACCGCGAGCGCGATGACCAGGGTCGTCGTGGTCAGCCGGGTCAGCTGCTCCTGCGCCTGGTTCGGATCGTGCGCCGCCCACCCGACGACCACGGCGACGGGCGCCCACGCCCGCCGGAACGGCGTCACGGGATGCAGCCGCCGCTCGACGACGACCCGCTCCGGCCGTACGTCCTCCTCGACGCCCGGCGCCGTCACAGCCCCGCCGATCGGGCCTCGCCCAGCGCGGTCAGCCGGTCCCGCAGCCGTTCGGCCTCGGCCGGGTCCAGCCCCGGGATCGTCGCGTCGGTCGCCGCTGCCGCCGTGTGCAACTGCACGCTGGCCAGCCCGAAGTGCCGCTCGACGGGACCGGAGGTCACCTCCACGAGCTGCATCCGCCCGTACGGAACGACCGTCTCCTCGCGCCAGAGCACCCCCCGGCTGATCAGCAGGTCGTCCGCCCGCTCGGCGTACCGCCAGGAGCGCCAGTTGCGGGCGAGTCCGGCCCAGCCCCAGACGGTCCCCGCCAGGGGCAGCAGGGCGAACGCGGCCCACGCGGGGCCGGCGAACAGGCCGAGCAGCACTCCGGCGGCCACGGTGGCCGGCCCCAGCCACACCACCAGCAGCAGCCTCCGCATGCGCAGCAGGCCCGGCGGCAGCCCGGTCCACCGCGGCTCCGCCTCCGTCGTCCCGGCGTCCGTCGTGCTCCCCGTCTCCATGCGGCCAGCGTACGTAGGGGAGACTGGGTCCATGACTCCTACGACGGAGACCACGGTCGGGATCGGCGGTGCCGCGGAGAGCACCGACATGGTGCTCAACATCGGCCCCCAGCACCCCTCCACGCACGGCGTGCTGCGGCTGAGGCTGGTGCTGGACGGCGAGCGCATCCAGCAGGCCGAGCCGGTGATCGGCTACATGCACCGCGGCGCGGAGAAGCTGTTCGAGGCCCGCGACTACCGCCAGATCATCATGCTGGCCAACCGCCACGACTGGCTGTCGGCGTTCTCGAACGAGCTGGGCGTGGTCCTCGCCGTGGAGCGGATGCTCGGCATGGAGGTGCCCCCGCGCGCGGTGTGGACGCGGACCCTGCTCGCGGAGCTGAACCGGGTGCTCAACCACCTGATGTTCCTGGGCTCGTACCCGCTGGAGCTGGGCGGGATCACGCCGGTCTTCTACGCCTTCCGCGAGCGCGAGGTGCTCCAGAACGTCATGGAGGAGGTGTCCGGCGGGCGCATGCACTACATGTTCAACCGCGTCGGCGGCCTCAAGGAGGACCTTCCGGCCGGCTGGGCGTCCCGCGCGCGCGGTGCCGTCGCCGCCGTGCGTTCGCGCATGGACGTCTACGACGACCTCGTGCTCGGCAACGAGATCTTCCGGGGCCGCACGCGCGGGGTGGGCGTCCTGACCCCGGCGGCCGTGCACGCGTACGGCGTGAGCGGGCCGATCGCGCGGGCGTCCGGCGTCGACTTCGACCTGCGCCGCGACGAGCCCTACCTCGCCTACGGCGACCTCCAGGACACCCTGAAGGTGGTGGGCCGGACCGAGGGCGACTGCCTCGCCCGCTTCGAGTGCCTCCTGGAGCAGACGCACAACGCGCTCGACCTCGCGGACACCTGCCTGGACCGCCTCGGGGACCTGCCGCCCGGCCCGATCAACCAGCGGCTCCCGAAGGTCCTCAAGGCGCCCGAGGGGCACACGTACGCGTGGACCGAGAACCCCCTCGGCATCAACGGCTACTACCTCGTCAGCAAGGGCGAGAAGACGCCGTACCGGCTGAAGCTGCGGTCGGCCTCCTACAACAACATCCAGGCGCTCACCGAGCTGCTGCCGGGCACGCTGGTCGCGGACATGGTGGCGATCCTGGGGTCGCTGTTCTTCGTCGTCGGGGACATCGACAAGTAGGCCGCGCGACTCACCCGGGGGCCGGGGGGAGCGGACCGAGCGGGTGGGGGACGCCCACCGGCCGGAGGAGCCATCCGAAGTCCCCGAGCCCGCCCGGCGCGGTCAGTTCGGCCGCCTCCCCGGCGCCGGCCAGGGCCCGCACGTACGCGGCGGGGTCCGTCGAGGCGAGCGTGAGCGGCGGGCGGTCGCCCGTCACCCCGAGGGCGCGCAGGGCGGCGCGTTGGCGGAGCACGAGCGGGCGCTCGGGCGTGTGCGCCGGGGTGCACGCCTGCGCACACGCATCCAGTGCCACATGCGCCGTGATGTCGCACGTGCCGTCCGGGACCGGAGCCGTCTCGCGGCCCTCCCGGAAGCCGGTGAGGGTGCCGAACGGAGGCCGCGCCCGCGCCGTGTGCGCGTAGTCCACGGCCACCGCGAGCCCCCGTGCCACGCGGGAGACGGCGGCGGCCCAGGCGCGGTCCCGGGGCAGCCCGATCTCCGCCCGCAGCCCCTCCTGGCCCGGCAGCGGCCACCACCGCGCGAGCCACTCCGCGTCCGCCCCGGACACCGGCTCGCCGAGCCGTTCGGTGCCGTCGTCGCGGACCAGGACCAGCCGGGGCACGCCCGCGGAGTCGACCTCGGCGACGTCCACCGGCACGTTGTCCAGCCACTCGTTGGCGAACAGCAGGCCGGTGAGCTGCGGCGGGGGCTCGGGCAGCCAGGTGATCCGGGGGGCCAGGCCCGCCGGACGGGCGGCGACCTCGACGCCGTACGCGCGCGTGCGGGCGGCCACGTCGGCGGGCAGGGCGTCGAGCACGCCCGTGACCAGTTCGCCGCGACCGGCGGCCATGTCGACGAAGTCGAGCGACGCGGGCCGGCCCAGGGCCTCGTCGACCCGGCACAGCAGCCGGGCCACGGCCAGGGCGAAGAGCGGGGAGGCGTGCACGGACGTGCGGAAGTGCCCGGCCGGGCCCTCGGGACGCAGATAGAAGCCGTGCGGTCCGTACAGGGCGTCCCCGGCCGCCGCCCGCCAGCCGCGCCAGCCGCCGGCGCCCGTCACCGTCGCGACCCCCGGATCGTTTCCACCACCGGATCAGACTAGGCGCACAGGTGATCACGGTCTCCACCTTGCGGAGTACGCGCGCCGGGCCCGGATCGGCCCTCCGGTTGACCCCTGCACGCATCCGGCTTCCCTACTCTGGGTTACGTGCAGCGCCTCTACGACTTCCTCCGCAGACACCCGACCCTGGTCGACGGCTTCTGGGCCCTCGTCCTGTTCGGGATCTCTGTGGTGGCCGGAACCGCCTCCGGCCAGAACCACCAGGGGACGGACTCCCTGGCGCTGCTCGTGCCGATCGCGCTCCTGCTGGGCCTGGTGGTGGCGCTCCGGCGGCGCGTCCCGGAGCGGATGCTGCTGCTGGCCGGCGCGCTCGGCCTCGCCCAGCTCGTGCTGGACGTCGCCACGACGGCCGCCGACTTCGCCCTGCTGGTGATCGTCTACACGGTCGCCGCGACGGGTGCCCGCTGGGCGTCGCGGCTCGCGCTGGGCATGGGCCTGGTCGCCGCGACCCTGGCACAGCTGCGCTGGCCGAACGAGCAGACGACCATGGCGGGCAACATCGCCATAGTCGTCTTCCAGACGGTTCCGTTCGCGCTGGCCTGGGTGCTCGGCGACTCCATGCGCACCCGCCGCGCGTACTTCGCCCAGCTCGAGGAGCGCGCGGCGCGACTGGAGAAGGAGCGCGAGGCGCAGGCGAAGGTCGCCGTCGCCGCCGAGCGCGCCCGGATAGCGCGCGAACTGCACGACGTCGTCGCCCACAACGTGTCGGTGATGGTGGTGCAGGCCGACGGCGCCGCCTACGTCCTCGACGCGGCGCCCGACCAGGCCAAGAAGGCCCTGGAGACGATCTCGTCCACCGGCCGGCAGGCCCTCGCCGAGATGCGCCGCCTGCTGGGCGTCCTGCGCACCGGCGAGCACGAGGAGGGCGGCGAGTACGTCCCGCAGCCGGACGTCGAGCAGATCGAGGACCTCGTCCAGCAGTGCCGCGGTTCCGGCCTGCCCGTGGACTTCAAGGTCGAGGGCACCCCGCGGCCCCTGCCCAGCGGCGTCGAGCTGACGGCGTACCGGATCGTGCAGGAGGCGCTCACCAACACGCGCAAGCACGGGGGGCCGGACGCGGGCGCCAGCGTGCGCCTGGTCTACTTCGACGACGGTCTCGGCCTGCTGGTCGAGGACGACGGCAAGGGTGCCCCGCACGAGCTGTACGAGGAGGGCGGCGCCGACGGCCGGGGCCACGGCCTGATCGGGATGCGGGAGCGGGTCGGCATGGTCGGCGGCACGCTGGACGCCGGTCCGCGCCCCGGCGGAGGATTCCGCATCAGCGCGCTGCTCCCGCTCAAACCGGCGCACTGACGCCGCACCGGCACCGGCGCACGCCCGGTGCCGACACCTGTCACCACCCACGGAAGAGGACCCGATGACGATCCGCGTGATGCTCGTCGACGACCAGATGCTGCTGCGCACCGGGTTCCGGATGGTGCTCGCCGCCCAGCCGGACATGGACGTCGTGGCGGAGGCGGGCGACGGCGTCGAGGCCCTCCAGGTGGTGCGTTCCACCCCTGTCGACGTGGTGCTGATGGACGTGCGCATGCCCAAGCTGGACGGCGTCGAGGCCACCCGGCGCATCTGCGCGGAGCCGGACCCGCCGAAGGTGCTGATCCTGACCACCTTCGACCTCGACGAGTACGCCTTCTCCGGACTGAAGGCGGGCGCCTCCGGTTTCATGCTCAAGGACGTGCCGCCGGGCGAACTGCTCGCCGCGATCCGTTCCGTGCACAGCGGCGACGCGGTGGTCGCGCCCTCCACCACCCGCCGTCTCCTCGACCGGTTCGCGCCGATGCTGCCCAGCGCGGGCAAGGAGCCCCGGCACAAGGAGCTGGAGCGGCTCACCGAACGGGAGCGCGAGGTCATGATCCTCGTCGCCCAGGGGCTGTCCAACGGGGAGATCGCGGCGCGGCTGGTGCTGTCCGAGGCGACCGTCAAGACCCACGTGGGGCGCATCCTGACGAAGCTCGGGCTGCGGGACCGGGTGCAGGTGGTGGTCCTGGCGTACGAGACGGGGCTGGTGCGGGCGGGGGGCCACGGCTGAGCGGGGCATGTCCGACGCCTCCCCCGCAGCGCACGGATCACCGCCGAACGCGCCCCGCGCACGCCCGCCAGGCCCTAGGGTCGGCGCATGCTCCTGTGGATCAACGGTCCCTTCGGGGGCGGCAAGACACAGACCGCACACGAGATCCGGCGCCGGCTGCCGGGCAGCGTCGTCTGCGACCCCGAACTCGTCGGCTTCGGGCTGCACCGCATGCTGCCGCCGGACCTGCGGGGCGACTTCCAGGACCTGGTGTCCTGGCGGCAGGGTGTCGTCGAGGTCCTCGACCTGACGCTCCGCGAGCACGACGGCGTGGTGATCGCCCCCATGACGGTCACCGACCCGCGCCACTTCGCCGAGACCGTCGGCCGACTGCGTGAACGGGGGCACGACGTGCACCACTTCACGCTCCTCGCCGAGCGGGAGACCGTACTGAAGCGGCTGCGCGAGCGCGGGCCGGGGCGCCTTCTGCGGTTCCTCGCCGGGAGGAACGCGGCTGCGCGCGGGGACAGCTGGGCCGTCCGCCGGCTCGATCACTGCCTGGAGCGGCTGCGCGAGCCGGAGTTCGCCGAACACCTGTGGACGGACCACACGAGCGTGCCGAAGACGGCCGACCGCATCGCCGTCCTGGCCGGGCTGACACTGCGGCCGAACACGGACGGGGCGCTGCGCACGCGACTGCGCCAGGCGCGGGTGGGCCTGCAGCACATCCGGTTCGACTGAGGACCGGCTGCGGAGGCCTCCCTGCCACCCCTCCCGGGAACAGGGCCGACGGACTACGGTGACGGAGTGAAACCGCTTCCGCGACGGAGCACGCCTGCCCGCTGGACCGCGTGGTGGGCCGTCATGACGCTGGCCTTCTGGCTCCTGGGCCGCGTCGGGGGCCAGGAGCCGAACCTCCTGGGGTGTGCCGCGACCGCCGTCCTCGCGATCCTCGTGGGGGAACTCGGCGACGGCCTGCGACGCCGCCGGGCGAGGAGCCGCGCGGCGAGGACGCCGGCGGGCACGGGCGGCTCCGCGGGCTGACGCCGACGCCCCGCCGTCCAGGAGGCGCCCTGCCGTCCAGGAACGGTGAGGTGCCCGCCCTACCTGAGGACCCCCTCCAGGAAGTCGCTGCCCAGCCGGGCCACCCTCGTCACGTCGAGCTGGTGCAGCACGTACCGGCCGCGCCGACGGGTGGTGATCAGGCCCGCCTTCTTCAGGACGGCCAGGTGCCGCGATATCTCGGGCGCCGTCATGCCGTGCACCTGGGCCAGCTCGCTCGTGGTGTACGCGCTGCGGGCCAGATGGCGGCAGATCCGCATCCGGACGGGGTGCGACAGGGCCGTCATCCGCAGGGCGAGCTGCTCGACCGACGGTGGCGAGGCCGGCTCGGGGGAGCCGACGGGGTAGTGCAGCACGGGCTGCCAGCCGCTGCGGTGCAGCACGCTGAGGTGGGGCCGGCCGAGGCTGGTCGGCACCAGGAGCAGCCCGCCGCCCGCGGTGACCGTACGGCCCTTGACGAGTTTGTCGACCTCGATCCGGCCGGCCGCCTCGTCCAGGCTCAGGACGGGGGACACCGCCGCCAGGGCCTCCGCCAGTCCGCGGTGCCGCAGCAGTTCCGTCTTGTGCCGGGCGTCCGCCGTCAGCTGGTGGCTCAGCCGTGACCAGACCTCCGCGAAGAACGTCTCGTCGCAGTCCTCCAGGAAGCGCCGCAGCCACGCGCGCACGCTGGGCGGGTCGTCCAGCAGCCGCTGGGTGAACCGCACCTGCCGGGGACCGCGCGAGGCGGCCACCTCCAGGGCCCGCCGCCGCACGCGCTCGTCCCCGAGCACCAGCGGTTCGTGGGAGCCGCAGGCGATCACGCAGGTGAACTCCAGTGCGGCGTCAACGAACTGCTCGTCCGTCAGCTTGTCGAGGAGGTCCAGCTCCTCGGCGAGCGTCCCGCGCGGCAGCGTGCTGCGGCCCGGGATGCCGGCGTACGGCAGGAAGAGGTCCGAGAACGTCGACCGCCACAGGAAGTCGGCCTCGCACATCCGGTCGGCGAGATGCGGGTCCAGGCGCGCGGTGACACTCGTGACCCAGCCCTGGAGGCCCGGATGGTGCCCCGGCTCGGACAGCGCGTGCAGCGCCATGCCGAGCTCGGCGAGGGGGGACGGCACGATCGCGACCCTCTCCGGCCGCAGCCCCGCGATGTCGATGCTCACGCTCATGCCCTCATGGTGCACCCCGCCACCGACAACGCCGTCACCGGTCGACGGTGGCCGTCGACCGGCGCGGCGCGGGGGCCCGCCCGGCCGTCCCCGACGACGTCCGCCGGCGCCTATCCGTCCAGCCGCCCCCGCCCCCGCGCCCGCGCCGCGCCGTCCTCCTCCCTCAGCCGGCCAGTGAAGTCGGCGACCGCCGTCCGTACGTCCCCGGCGCTCCACTCCAGACCGGGGGCGCGCACGTCGACCTCCGTGACGGCCAGCCCCGGTACGGGCGCGTCCCAGGCGCGGGCGAAGAGCAGGGTCCCGGTCTCCTCGGCCGTACGGATCGCGGCCTCGGCGGCGACGTCGGCGTCGTACGGCAGCCACACCTGGAACTCGTTGGTGTGCGGCACCTCGGGGTGCACGCGCGACCACGGCAGCCCGGCCGCCGCGAAGCCCTCGGCCAGTGCGGCGGCCACCACGCGCGCGTGACGCACGTACGAGGGCAGGCGGGGCAGTTCGCGCTCCAGGCCGAGCAGTGCCGACAGGGCGGTGGGGAACTGCTGGAAGACCGTGCCGCCGTAGCGGTGGCGCCAGGTCCTCGCCTCCTCCACCAGGGTGCTCGGGCCGGCCAGCGCGGCGCCGCCGAAGCCGTCGAGGGACTTGTAGAACGACACGTAGACGCTGTCGGCGAGCCCGGCGATCTCGTCGAGCGGACGGCCGAGGTGGACGGCCGACTCCCACAGGCGCGCGCCGTCGAAGTGCACGACCGCGTCCCGCTCGCGTGCCGCCTCGACGAGTTCGGTCAGCTCCTGCCAGGACGGCAGGACGTGTCCGGCGTCCCTGAGCGGCAGTTCGAGCATCAGCGCCCCGAAGGGCTCCTCGCAGTCGCGGACCTCCTCGGCGGTGGGCTGGCGGGGCTCGTCGGTCAGCCGGACCGGGCGCAATCCACTGACCTGGCTGAACGCGGCGCGTTCGTGCACCTCCGGGTGGGCCTTGCCGTGCAGGGCCACGGCCGGGTTCCCGGTGCGTCCGGCCCAGCACCGCAGGGCGACCTGCTGCGCCATGGTGCCCGTCGGGAAGAAGACGGCGGCCTCCTTGCCGAGCAGCCGGGCGACCTCGGCCTCCAGGGCGGCGACGACGCCGTCGCCGTACGCGTCCACGGATTCGTCCAGGTCGTACACCTCCCCGGCCGCGTCCAGGAGAGCGAGCCGCTGGCGGATCGTGTTCTGGAGGCCCGAGCGCGCGAGCACCCGCCGCGCGCTGCGGGCCACGCGCCTTCGCCGTTCCCAGCGCCGCCTGTGCCGCTCGTCCTCCGACCCCGGTTCCGACACAGGCTCCGACTCCGGTTCCGTCACCGGGCCGGACGGCTCCTGCCCGTACGCCCGCGGGGGCTGATCCGCCGTATCGCTCATGCCGTGGATCATTTCGCGCGCGTGGCCGCACGGGCACCCGATTTCCGTGCCGGAGGGAAAGTGCGGTTACCCACAGCCTGTGGACGACCGGGGTCCTCGGCAACCGATCGCGTTAACATGACGAGAAATCGTCCGGTACCCAGAGCGGACTGGAACGGGAAGGCCGCCGTCGCGTGAGTACAGTCCAACAGCCAGACCCCAGGGACCGCCCCGCGCGGCTCACCGTCGGTGTCGTCGGCGCCGGCCGTGTGGGCCCCGCCCTCGCCGCGTCCCTCCAGCTCGCCGGGCACCGGCCGGTCGCCGTCTCCGGCGTCTCCGACGCCTCCCGGCGGCGCGCCGCGACGATGCTGCCGGACGTCCCCCTCGTCGCCCCCGCCGAGGTCCTGCGGCGCGCCGACCTCGTGCTGCTGACCGTCCCCGACGACGCCCTCCCCGGCCTCGTCGAGGGCCTCGCCGAGACCGGCGCCGTCCGCCCGGGGCAACTGCTCGTGCACACCTCCGGCCGGTACGGCGCGCACGTCCTGGACCCCGCCCTGCGCGCGGGCGCGCTGCCGCTGGCCCTGCACCCGGCGATGACCTTCACCGGTACCGCGGTGGACGTCCAGCGCCTGGCCGGCTGCTCCTTCGGCGTCACCGCGCCCGACGAACTGCGGCTGGCCGCCGAGGCCCTCGTCATCGAGATGGGCGGCGAACCGGAGTGGATCGCCGAGGAGAACCGGCCGCTCTACCACGCGGCCCTCGCCCTCGGCGCCAACCACCTCGTCACCCTGGTCGCCCAGTCGCTGGAGCTGCTGCGCGCGGCCGGTGTCGCGGCCCCCGACCGGATGCTCGGCCCGCTGCTGGGCGCCGCCCTGGACAACGCGCTGCGCTCCGGCGACGCGGCGCTCACCGGCCCCGTCGCGCGCGGCGACGCGGGCACGGTCGCCGCCCACGTCTCGGAGCTGCGCAGGCACGCCCCGCAGAGCGTCGACGGCTATCTGGCGATGGCCCGCGCGACGGCCGACCGGGCCCTCGCCAGCGGCCTGCTCAAGCCGGAACTCGCCGAGGACCTCCTCGGGGTACTCGCCAAGGGGACCGACGGCGCCGAGGGAGATGCTCGATGACCACGACCCTGCTGCGCACCGCGGGTGAACTGCACGCACGCACGCGTGCGGGCCGCCGCGCCGTGGTGATGACGATGGGCGCCCTGCACGAGGGCCACGCCACCCTCGTGCGCACCGCGCGCGAGATCGCCGGACCGCGGGGCGAGGTCGTCGTGACGGTCTTCGTCAACCCGCTCCAGTTCGGCGCGGGCGAGGACCTCGACCGCTACCCGCGCACCCTGGACGCCGACCTCAAGATCGCCGAGGAGGCCGGTGCCGACGTCGTGTTCGCCCCGTCCGTCGACGAGGTCTATCCCGGCGGCGAGCCCCAGGTCCGCGTCAGCGCCGGCCCGATGGGGGAGCGCCTGGAGGGCGCCGCACGCCCCGGGCACTTCGACGGCATGCTCACCGTCGTCGCCAAGCTGCTGCACCTGACGCGCCCCGACGTGGCCCTGTACGGGCAGAAGGACGCCCAGCAGCTCGCCCTGATCCGGCGCATGGTGCGCGACCTCGACTTCGGCGTCGACATCGTCGCCGTGCCGACCGTGCGCGAGGACGACGGCCTGGCCCTCTCCAGCCGCAACCGCTACCTGTCACCGGCCGAGCGGCGCACCGCGCTCGCCCTGTCCCGCGCCCTGTTCGCGGGCCGTGACCGGCACGCCGCGCAGGAGGCGCTGCGGGCACGCGCGCGTGAGGAGCGCGCCACCCGCGCCCGTGCGGAGGCGCTCAGTGCCCTGGGCGAGTCCCGCGCGGCCGCCGACGCGCACGCCGTGGCCAAGGCCGCCCCCGGCTCCGTGGCCGCCGTCCGGGCCGCCGCCCGCACGGTCCTGGACGAGGCAGCGCGCATGGTCCCGCCGCTGCGGCTGGACTACCTCGCCCTCGTCGACCCGTCCGACTTCGGCGACATCGAGGACGACTTCACCGGCGAGGCGGTCCTCGCGGTCGCCGCCCGGGTCGGCACGACCAGGCTGATCGACAACCTCCCCCTCACCTTCGGAGCCGCCTCGTGACCAGCACAGGCATACGACTGCACGCGCCCGCGCCCGGGTGGTCCATCTCCGCGGACGTCGTGGTCGTCGGTTCCGGGGTGGCCGGCCTCACCGCCGCCCTGCGCTGCGAGGCCGCGGGACTGACGACGGTCGTCGTCACCAAGGCCCGCCTGGACGACGGTTCCACCCGCTGGGCGCAGGGCGGCATAGCCGCCGCGCTCGGCGAGGGCGACACGCCCGAACAGCACCTCGAGGACACGCTGGTGGCGGGCGCGGGCCTGTGCGACGAGGACGCGGTACGCCTCCTCGTCACCGAGGGCCCCGACGCCGTACGGCGGCTCATCGAGACCGGCGCCCACTTCGACGAGTCCGAGGGGGGCGGCCTGGAGCTGACCCGCGAGGGAGGCCACCACCGCCGCCGCATCGCGCACGCGGGCGGTGACGCGACCGGCGCGGAGATCTCCCGCGCGCTCGTCGAGGCGGTCCGCGCGCGCGGGCTGCGCACGATCGAGAACGCGCTCGTCCTGGACCTCCTCACGGACGCCGACGGCCGCACCGCCGGCGTCTCCCTGCACGTCATGGGGGAGGGCCAGCACGACGGCGTGGGCGCCGTGCACGCGCCCGCGGTGGTCCTCGCCACCGGCGGCATGGGGCAGGTCTTCTCCGCGACCACCAACCCGTCCGTGTCGACGGGCGACGGCGTCGCGCTGGCGTTGCGCGCGGGTGCGGAGGTCTCCGACCTGGAGTTCGTGCAGTTCCACCCGACCGTGCTGTTCCTCGGTCCGGACGCGGAGGGCCAGCAGCCGCTCGTCTCCGAGGCGGTGCGCGGCGAGGGCGCCCACCTGGTCGACGGCAACGGCGCGCGCTTCATGCTCGGGCAGCACGAGCTGGCCGAGCTGGCGCCCCGGGACATCGTCGCCAAGGGCATCATGCGCCGCATGCAGGAGCTGGACGCCGAGCACATGTACCTCGACGCCCGCCACTTCGGCGCCGAGATGTGGGAACACCGCTTCCCGACCATTCTCGCCGCCTGCCGGGCGCACGGCATCGACCCGGTCACCGAGCCCGTCCCGGTCGCCCCGGCCGCCCACTACGCCTCCGGCGGCGTGCGCACCGACTCGCACGGCCGGACCACCGTGCCGGGCCTCTACGCCTGCGGCGAGGTCGCCTGCACCGGTGTGCACGGCGCGAACCGGCTCGCCTCCAACTCCCTCCTGGAGGGCCTCGTCTACGCCGAGCGCATCTCCGCCGACATCGCGGCGAGCCGGTCGGCGGACGGCCTCCCCGCGCGCGTGCCCGCACCCGTCGAGCACCCCGACAGGCCCGCGCACCCCCTCCTCGCCCCCGAGGCCCGGTTCGCCATCCAGCGGATCATGACCGAGGGCGCGGGCGTCCTGCGCTCCGCCGGCTCCCTGGAGAAGGCCGCCGAGCAGCTCCAGCGGCTGCACGCGGAGGCCCGCGACGCCCTCGACGAGAACGGCAAGACCGCCGAGCCCGGCGTCGACACCTGGGAGGCCACCAACCTCCTGTGCGTGGCGCGCGTCCTGGTCACCGCCGCCCGGCTGCGCGAGGAGACCCGCGGCTGCCACTGGCGCGAGGACCGTGCCGAGCGCGACGACACCGACTGGCGCCGCCACATCGTCGTACGGCTGAATCCGGACCGGACGCTCGCCGTGCACACCACCGATACCGCAGACTTCCCCCCGACCCGGCAGCAGCAGGAGCAGTGACAGAAGTGAGCACCCCCGAGGACCTTCCCCTCGTCCAGAGCGGCGGCTGCGGCGACGGCTGTGCCTGTGGCACGGACGCCGACCTCACCGACGAGGAGTACCTGGAGTGCGGGCTGGATCCCGCACTCGCCCAGCTCCTGGCCGACGCCGGGCTCGACCCGGTCGAGGTCGAGGACATCGCCAACGTCGCCATCCAGGAGGACCTGGCCCACGGCGTGGACGTGACGACGGTCGCGACCATCCCCGAGGACGCGGTGGCCACCGCCGACTTCAGCGCGCGCGAGGCGGGCGTGGTGGCGGGCCTCAGGGTCGCCGAGGCCGTCCTCTCGGTCGTCTGCACGGACGAGTTCGAGGTCGAGCGGCACGTCGAGGACGGCGACCGCGTGGAGGCCGGACAGAAGCTGCTGTCGGTCACCACGCGCACGCGCGACCTCCTCACCGCCGAGCGCAGCGCGCTGAACCTGATGTGCCGCCTCTCCGGCATCGCGACCGCCACGCGCGCGTGGGCGGACGCCCTGGAGGGCACCGGGGCACGCGTGCGCGACACCCGGAAGACCACGCCGGGCCTGCGGTCGCTGGAGAAGTTCGCCGTGCGCTGCGGCGGCGGCGTCAACCACCGCATGTCGCTGTCCGACGCGGCACTGGTCAAGGACAACCACGTGGTCGCCGCGGGCGGCGTCGCCCAGGCCTTCCAGGCCGTGCGGGAGGCCTTCCCGGACGTGCCGATCGAGGTCGAGGTCGACACCCTGCACCAGTTGCGCGAGGTCGTGGAGGCCGGCGCCGACCTGATCCTGCTGGACAACTTCACGCCCGAGGAGTGCGCGGAGGCCGTCGGTGTGGTCGGCGGGCGCGCGCTGCTGGAGGCGTCCGGCCGGCTCACCCTGGACAACGCCAAGGCGTACGCCGACACCGGTGTCGACTTCCTGGCCGTGGGCGCCCTGACCCATTCCTCGCCGATCCTGGACATCGGCCTGGACCTGCGAGCGGCGGAGTAGGAGCGGGATCCGGCCATGCTGCTGACGATCGACGTAGGGAACACGCACACCGTGCTCGGCCTGTTCGACGGGGAGGACATCGTCGAGCACTGGCGGATCTCGACGGACGCCCGCCGCACGGCCGACGAGCTGGCGGTCCTCCTCCAGGGCCTGATGGGCATGCACCCCCTCCTCGGGGTGGAGCTGGGCGACGGCATCGACGGCATCGCCATCTGCGCCACGGTCCCGTCCGTCCTGCACGAGCTGCGCGAGGTGACCCGCCGCTACTACGGCGACGTCCCCGCGGTGCTCGTCGAGCCCGGTGTGAAGACGGGTGTGCCGATCCTCTTCGACAACCCCAAGGAGGTCGGCGCCGACCGCATCATCAACGCGGTCGCCGCCAACGAGCTGTTCGGCGGCCCGGCGATCGTCGTGGACTTCGGCACCGCGACCACGTTCGACGCGATCAGCGCGCGCGGGGAGTACGTCGGCGGCGTCATCGCGCCCGGCATCGAGATCTCCGTCGAGGCCCTGGGCGTCAAGGCCGCGCAGCTGCGCAAGATCGAGGTCGCCCGGCCCCGCAGCGTGATCGGCAAGAACACGGTCGAGGCGATGCAGTCCGGCATCGTCTACGGCTTCGCCGGCCAGGTCGACGGCGTCGTGGGCCGGATGGCCAGGGAACTGTCGGAGGACCCCGACGACGTGACGGTGATCGCCACGGGCGGGCTGGCGCCGATGGTGCTGGGCGAGTCCTCGGTGATCGACGAGCACGAGCCGTGGCTGACGCTGATCGGGCTGCGCCTGGTGTACGAACGGAACGTCTCGCGGATGTGAGCGGGTGGGCGGGTGGGCGGGCACGTGAGGGCGGGGCGTCCCGGCCGGAGCGGCCGCCCGCCCCGGCCGGGGCGGACCGACCCGGCGGAATCGTCCTCCGACCCGGTGCGACGTGCGCCCGACCCGGCGGAACAGGGCACGCCACGCCCACTCCTTATGTCGAGTTTGTCTGATTAGCGCGTATCGTCGCCGCATGCCCACGCCCTACGGATCCCGCGGCGGCATGGTGTTCGGTGCGGAGGAGCTGCGTGTGCTCCGCCGCGCCCTCGCCCTCGCCCTCCACCCCGGTCCCGCCTCGGCCGAGGACGTCCAGGACTGCCACCGCCTCGCCGCATCCCTCGACGAGGCCGTCTGCGAGGCCGCCCGGCTGCGGGCCTTCCTGGTGTCCGACCTCGCCCGGTACCGCGCCGCCCTCCCCGGCACCGCCGCCGGATACCTCACGCTCCTGGAAGAGGTGCTCGGCGCCGGCCACCGGCCCGAGGTCGACGACCTCGCCGCTTTGCGCGCCCTGCGGGGGAACCCGAAGGCGGCCGCCCTCCTGGAGCGCTGCCAGGCCCTCGCGGAGCAGGACGTACGCGCCCGCCTGGCCCGTCGTGCGGTCCGCCGGGCGGCACCGGCCGCTCCCGTGGTGCCGGCGTCCCGTACACGCCTCCTGGTCCTTCCCGGGGGCCGTTGCGCGGCCGCGGAGGAGACCGTCCCCGACCGCCTGGCGGTCGCCGCCGAGGAGCCGACGCCGCGGCCCGAGCGGAAACCCGCCGAGAAACCGGCCGCGCCCGCTCCCGGCCCCGTCCCCGTGAAGCCGCAGCAGCCGGAACCCTCCCGCCGGCCCGTCCCCACGCCGGGCGAGGTCTTCCCGCGGCGCAAGCCCGCCCCGCCGTCCTCCACCTCGCCGTCCACCGGTCCTCGGGAGCGGCTCGCCGTCGGCTGACCGGGCACCGCCGACACGATCCGCGGTAGCGCCACCCCGCCCCGATGTCCCGTTCCTCCCTGGCTACCCTGGATCCATGGACTATGTCTCCGCGCTTCTTCCTCCCGTCGTCATGGCCGTCTTCTTCATCGGCTTGATCAGGGTGATCGTGAAGACCCAGGGCGGCACCAACAAGGCCAAGGAGGACGCGGCCGTGGACGCCGCCCTCGCGCGCGCGGAGAGCACGCGCCGGCCCTCCGCGAACACCGAGGCCTGACCGCACGCAGGCCCTCGCGCGTTCCCGCGCGCCCCTCGGGCGTACGGCCCCCACCGGGTGCCGTACGCCCTTTTTGTTCGTTCTTGTCAAAGAAAGTGCACGTCCGGCACGCGATTGACGCGCTCTCCCACTATTGTTCTGAGTTGTGCCTCGCCCCTTGGGAGAACTCGAAGACGCGGTCATGACGCGGGTGTGGAAGTGGAACCGCCCGGTCACCGTTCGGGAAGTCCTGGAAGACCTTCAGAAGGAACGGTCCATCGCCTACACCACGGTGATGACCGTTTTGGACAATCTCCATCAGAAGGGCTGGGTGCGCCGCGAGGCGGAAGGCCGGGCCTATCGATATGAGGCGGTCTCCACGCGTGCCGCCTACGCCGCCGCCCTGATGAACGAGGCCTGGTCGCAGAGTGACAACCCCGCCGCAGCTCTCGTCGCCTTCTTCGGCATGATGAGCGACGAACAGCGCCATGCCCTGAGCGACGCGGTACGCATCGTCCAGGGACCCGAAACTTCCGAACGCCCGGAAGCCGGGAGTGCGCGGGAGAACCCCGGGTCCCCGACGGAGACCGACGGGCGATAGCGTCCGCTCATGTCAGCACAGAGCCCTGAAGTCAACGCTAAAGCCATCACCGTCCGCCGGGCCCGGACCAGCGATGTCCCCGCAGTGCGTCGTCTCCTTGACGCGTACGTCCGCGGCGGCATCCTGCTCGACAAAGCGACGGTGACCCTTTACGAGGACATCCAGGAGTTCTGGGTCGCCGAACGCGACGACGACGCCGAGGTCGTCGGCTGCGGCGCGCTGCACGTGATGTGGGAAGACCTCGCGGAAGTCCGCACGCTCGCGGTGAAGCCCGGCCTGAAGGGCGCCGGCGTCGGTCACCAGTTGTTGGAGAAGTTGCTCCAGACCGCACGCCGGCTCGGTGTTCGCCGGGTTTTCTGTCTGACCTTCGAAGTGGACTTCTTCGGCAAGCACGGCTTCGTGGAGATCGGCGAGACGCCCGTCGACACCGACGTCTACGCGGAGCTACTGCGTTCCTATGACGAGGGCGTCGCGGAGTTCCTCGGTCTCGAACGAGTGAAACCGAACACCTTGGGCAACAGCCGGATGCTTCTGCATCTGTGATCGCCGGTCCCCATTCCCGCGGAGTCGCCTTGCCCAGGTTCCCTATGTCCGAAACGCGCACGTTTCCGTGCGGGGGGCGGGCGGCCGGTCTCTCCCGAGGGTTTGTGTTTTCTCGGCAAAAGCGGTTTGCTTTCCGATGTACTGCAGTACTTCATATATCAAGGGGCGGCGAAACGGCGGAACGCCGCAGACCCCCGGCCCTCACGTTATCGATGAAAGGAAATCCGGTGGCACAGAAGGTTCAGGTCCTTCTTGTCGACGACCTCGACGGCGGCGAGGCCGACGAGACCGTGACGTTCGCGCTGGACGGCAAGACGTACGAGATCGATCTCACGACTGCCAATGCGGACAAGCTGCGCAGCCTTCTCGACCCGTACGTGAAGGGCGGTCGGCGCACCGGAGGCCGCGCCTCGGGTGGACGCGGAAAGACGCGCGCCGCTGCCGGTGGCAGCCAGGACACCGCTCAGATCCGCGCGTGGGCGAAGGAGAACGGCTACGAGGTCAACGACCGCGGCCGTGTTCCCGCGACCATTCGCGAGGCCTACGAGAAGGCCAACGGCTGAGCGCAGGCGCGCCGCAGCCGGACACGGTGACAGTGCGTCGCCAGCGTGTCCACCAAGCGCACCAGGTCGGGGGCGCCCCCAACGCCCCCCAAGGCCGACATCGTCGGCAGCGAGGCCTCGACCTCGCACCCTCCGACGGGGGGCCGCAGCCACACGGCGGCCCCCTGCAGCGCTGTTCCGGGACGCGTTTCGCCCGGCGGCAGGGGCGCCTCGAAGGCCCCGCCCGCGCCGGTCGCCGTCAGATCCGGCACCAACGCGTCCCACTCCAGCCACCGCAGGATTCCCGGCAGCTCCTCCGCGCTCCCCGCCGCCACCAGCAGCCGCATCCGGTCGCCCTGCACGGCCACCGGCGAACCCGGTGCCAGGTGCCGCAGTGCCGGGCGGCCCGCCTCGGCCGGCACGTCCAGGACGTCGAAACGCAGGCCCGCCCGAAGGTGTACCGGCTCTCCGGGCACCGTCGCCCACCCCAGTTCGTTCTCGTACCAGCCGCGGACGCTCTCGGCCGGACGGTCCGGATCGAGCGCCCTGCGGGAAAGGGGAGCCGTGGATGCCGCAGCGACGGCCGGGGCCGCGATCGCCGGAGAGGGCGCCGCGGAGGCGTCCGCGGCGGCGGTGGAAGGTGCGGTCGGGGGTGCGGGCGGAGGGACGGGGCCAACCATGCCGAGTCCAACGGTCCCGAAGCCTCCCGCGTTACGCTGGGTCCTCGGAAAAGAGCGCAGAGTGGCGACATGGGGGCGTGCGGGGGTGCCGGGACGCGCAAGGTTGTTCGCCCGTAGCGGAGGGAACAGGGGCCCACGGCATGGAGTGTCGGTCCCGGCGGGTAAGACATCCCTAGTGGGAGGGGGCGACACGCAGGAAAAGGGAGTCTCACGTTCGCCATCGGCGTACTGGCGACTGGGGTAACTGTCTGGCCTGCGGGAACATCGTCTCGCACCATCGGGTTGGAGCAGATGTCGGCGTTCGGGGTCAGGAGGCCATCGACGGTGTCGGCAGTTGGAATGAGCGGTCCCCGCTTGCGGGACTAAGCTGCGGAAGGACAGGGAGGGGAAGTTCCCTTCACTGCCTGACCGCTCTGAGGAGCGATTAACGATGTTCGAGAGGTTCACCGACCGCGCGCGGCGGGTTGTCGTCCTGGCTCAGGAAGAAGCCCGGATGCTCAACCACAACTACATCGGCACCGAGCACATCCTCCTGGGCCTGATCCACGAGGGTGAGGGTGTCGCCGCCAAGGCCCTTGAGAGCCTCGGGATTTCGCTCGAGGCGGTCCGCCAGCAGGTGGAGGAGATCATCGGCCAGGGCCAGCAGGCCCCGTCCGGGCACATCCCCTTCACCCCCCGTGCCAAGAAGGTCCTGGAGCTGTCGCTCCGCGAGGCCCTTCAGCTGGGCCACAACTACATCGGCACGGAGCACATCCTGCTCGGCCTGATCCGTGAGGGCGAGGGCGTCGCCGCCCAGGTCCTGGTCAAGCTGGGTGCAGATCTCAACCGGGTGCGGCAGCAGGTGATCCAGCTGCTCTCCGGCTACCAGGGCAAGGAGACCGCCACCGCCGGCGGCCCTGCCGAGGGCACGCCCTCGACGTCCCTGGTCCTCGACCAGTTCGGCCGGAACCTCACCCAGGCCGCTCGCGAGTCCAAGCTCGACCCGGTCATCGGGCGCGAGAAGGAGATCGAGCGGGTCATGCAGGTGCTGTCCCGCCGCACCAAGAACAACCCGGTCCTGATCGGTGAGCCCGGCGTCGGCAAGACCGCCGTCGTCGAGGGCCTCGCCCAGGCCATCGTCAAGGGCGAGGTGCCCGAGACCCTCAAGGACAAGCACCTCTACACCCTGGACCTCGGCGCGCTGGTCGCCGGCTCCCGCTACCGCGGTGACTTCGAGGAGCGCCTGAAGAAGGTCCTCAAGGAGATCCGCACCCGCGGCGACATCATCCTGTTCATCGACGAGCTGCACACGCTGGTCGGTGCGGGTGCCGCCGAAGGCGCCATCGACGCCGCTTCGATCCTGAAGCCGATGCTGGCCCGCGGTGAGCTCCAGACCATCGGTGCGACCACGCTGGACGAGTACCGCAAGCACCTGGAGAAGGACGCGGCCCTCGAGCGCCGCTTCCAGCCCATCCAGGTCGCGGAGCCGTCGCTGCCGCACACCATCGAGATCCTCAAGGGTCTGCGCGACCGGTACGAGGCGCACCACCGCGTCTCGATCACCGACGAGGCGCTGGTCCAGGCCGCCACCCTGGCCGACCGGTACATCTCGGACCGCTTCCTGCCGGACAAGGCGATCGACCTGATCGACGAGGCCGGTTCCCGGATGCGCATCCGCCGGATGACCGCGCCGCCGGACCTGCGCGAGTTCGACGAGAAGATCGCCGGCGTCCGCCGCGACAAGGAGTCCGCGATCGACTCGCAGGACTTCGAGAAGGCCGCCTCCCTCCGCGACAAGGAGAAGCAGCTCCTGGCCGCCAAGGCCAAGCGCGAGAAGGAGTGGAAGGCCGGCGACATGGACGTCGTCGCCGAGGTCGACGGCGAGCTGATCGCCGAGGTCCTCGCGACCGCCACCGGCATCCCGGTCTTCAAGCTGACCGAGGAGGAGTCCTCGCGTCTGCTGCGCATGGAGGACGAGCTCCACAAGCGGGTCATCGGCCAGAAGGACGCCGTCAAGGCGCTCTCGAAGGCGATCCGCCGTACGCGTGCGGGCCTCAAGGACCCGAAGCGTCCGGGTGGCTCGTTCATCTTCGCCGGCCCGTCCGGTGTCGGTAAGACCGAGCTGTCCAAGGCGCTCGCCGAGTTCCTCTTCGGCGACGAGGACGCGCTGATCTCCCTCGACATGTCGGAGTTCAGCGAGAAGCACACGGTGTCGCGTCTCTTCGGTTCCCCGCCCGGATACGTGGGTTACGAAGAGGGCGGCCAGCTGACCGAGAAGGTCCGCCGCAAGCCGTTCTCCGTCGTCCTCTTCGACGAGGTGGAGAAGGCCCACCCGGACATCTTCAACTCGCTGCTGCAGATCCTGGAGGACGGTCGTCTGACCGACTCCCAGGGCCGGGTCGTGGACTTCAAGAACACGGTCATCATCATGACGACCAACCTCGGCACGCGGGACATCTCCAAGGGCTTCAACCTCGGCTTCGCCGCCGCGGGCGACACGAAGTCCAACTACGAGCGCATGAAGAACAAGGTCTCGGACGAGCTGAAGCAGCACTTCCGGCCCGAGTTCCTCAACCGCGTCGACGACGTGGTCGTCTTCCCGCAGCTGACCCAGGAGGACATCCTCCAGATCGTCGACCTGATGGTCGGCAAGGTCGACGAGCGCCTGAAGGACCGGGACATGGGCATCGAGCTCTCCCCGTCCGCCAAGGAGCTGCTGTCCAAGAAGGGGTACGACCCGGTGCTGGGTGCGCGGCCGCTGCGCCGCACCATCCAGCGCGAGATCGAGGACACGCTCTCGGAGAAGATCCTCTTCGGCGAGCTGCGCCCCGGTCACATCGTGGTCGTGGACACCGAGGGCGAGGGCGACGCCAAGACCTTCACCTTCCGGGGTGAGGAGAAGTCGGCCCTGCCGGACGTCCCGCCGATCGAGCAGGCGGCCGGCGGCGCGGGTCCGAATCTGAGCAAGGACGCCTGACCCTCCGGGGGTCGAGCACAAGAGAGGGGGGGGGGGGGGGGGGGGGCCGGGGCGGGGGCGGGGGGGGGGCGGGGGCCGCGGGCGGGGGGGGGGGGGGCGCGGCCGGGGGGGGGGGTTGTTTTGTGGGTGGCGGCGCGAG
>NZ_JBIRNP010000002.1:705221-729988 GCF_044331705.1 Streptomyces sp. NPDC017202
CGCCCCCCCCCCCCCCCGCCCCCCCCCCCCCCCCCGGGCCCCCCCCCCCCCCCCCGGCGGCCGCCCCCCCCCCCCCCCCCCCCCCCCCCCCCCCCCCCCCTCTCTCTGCGTTCCTCAGGACAGCTGGCCGTCGTAGTCCGGCAGCTTGAAGGTCTTCTCGGCGTGGCCGCCCGACAGGTCGGTGGCGCTGTTGCCGATGTTCGCGATGATCGTGTAGCCCTTGGACTCGATGGCGACGCGCTGGGCGGTCTTGTAGGCGCCGACGTCCTTGAAGAGGTCGAACAGTCCGCGGACGTAGAGGCCGGAGACCTTGTAGCCGACGTACTTCAGGTTGTAGTCGGTCACGCCCGAGATGATGCCGGGGCGGGCGGTGACGAAGAACAGGGAGACGCCGTGCTCCTGGGCGTACTTGGCGACGTCGAGGACCGGCTTGTTGGCCGGCTGCGGGTAGCTGAAGCCGAAGTCGGTCTCCAGGGTGGTGTTGTCGATGTCGAGGACGACAGCCTGCTTCTCGCCCGGCTTGGCGGCGGCGATGCGCTGCTTCAGGTACGGCAGGGCCTGGTTCGTCACCGCCAGGCAGTCCGCCTGCCAGGTGTCGTAGTCGACCTCGGCCTGCGCGGCGGTGGTGGCGACGGAGGCGGTGCCGGTGGCCGTCGCTGCCTGGGCGCCGACCGGGACGGCCATCGCGGTGATGGCGGCCGTCGCCGCGGCGGTCATGCCGATACGGCGCGTCCAGGTGCCTCTGGTCATGGTGTGGGGGTCCTCTCGCGTCCAAGCGCTGCGGGTGTCGTGGGCATGCTCATCGGTGGGGATGGCCTGAGGGGAACCAGCGGGTTACTGGACGGTAGAGGGCCCTGAGAGGCCCGTCACACCCTCGTGCACGCTTCGTGACGGGGGTCACAAGTGCCCCGGGGGCGGGGGGAGTAGCCGCCGTCACATTCCGAAGTGCCGTACGGCGGGCGGCCGGTGATGTGCCGCACAGGAGCTACGTCACGTACTACGCGGAATAGTGCCGGCCCCCATTGGGGCGAATCGGGCATAACGCTCGGGACGGGTTCGCTCGGCAGGCCTGCCGCGTGGAACGGGGGCTCATGTCGGGTGAAGGAGGTGTTGTCGGGAGATGGTCCGTTTTGGTGCGATGTACTAGCTTCCGTCGTAGATCACACGTTTGGGGCATTACGGGGCCGCGGGTTACCAAGGGATGGCCATCCGGCAGACGTCCATGCGTCGGGTGGTTCTCTCTGTCCCCGGCACCATGAGGTTTCGATGTTCCAGCGCGTCATGTTCCGTTCTTCCCGTACGCCCCAGCTCCGCACCCGCGTGGCCGTCGGTGCCGCCGCTCTCGGCGCCACGGTCGTGCTGGGGAGCGGAGCGGCGTCCGCGGCCACGCCCCAGGCCAAGACGGCGGCGCCCGCGGCCGCGACCGCGGTGTCGGCGGCCAAGAAGTCCTCGGCGGCCACCTGGGTCGACCCGGTGAAGAAGTACAGGCTGTCCGCCAGCTTCGCCCAGGCCGGCGGCATGTGGGCCTCCAAGCACAGCGGCCAGGACTTCGCCGTGGCGAGCGGCACCAAGGTCTTCGCCGCCCACGGCGGCAAGGTCGTCAAGGCCGGCGGCAACGGCGCCGGTGACGGCCCCGCCTACGGCAACGCCGTCGTCATCAAGCACGCCAACGGCGTGTACTCCCAGTACGCCCACCTGTCGAAGATCAACGTGAAGGTCGGCCAGATCATCAAGACCGGCCAGCGCATAGCCCTGTCCGGCAACACCGGCAACTCCAGCGGCCCGCACCTGCACTTCGAGATCCGGACCACCGCCAACTACGGTTCGGCGATCGACCCGGTGAAGTTCCTGCGCGGCAAGGGCGTGACCGTCTGACGACGGTGATCGACGGCCGTCGTCAGGACGGCTGCGAGCCCTGATGGGCCTGGGTGATCAGATCGACGGCGACCTCGAGGACGGCTTCGCGCTTCTCCTCGGGGTCGCCTTCGATGTCCTGCAGGAAGAACATCCCGGCGTGCAGCGTGAAGATGGCGCTGACGCAGCGGACCTGATCGGCGAGCGGGGCGTCCGGGTCGATGACGATGTCGCGCAGCCCGCGCATCCGGTCCTTGAAGGACTCGCCGATCTGGAGTTCGCGGACCGTCGCCTGGTTCTCCTGCATGAAGCGGAAGAACGGGGCCGCCTCGCTGAGCGCCTGGCTGTAGCGCCGCAGGACTTCCTGCTTGGTCTCCAGGGTGTGCGGCCGGCTGCGGCCCCACTCGATCAGGTCCTCGATCGGCTTCGTCAGATCCGTGAAGATGCTGACGATGATCTCTTCCTTGGTCTTGAAGTGGTAGTACAGGGCCGCCTTGGTGACCTGGAGATGTTCCGCGATCTCGCGGAGCGAGGTCTTCTCGTAGCCCTGCTCGGCGAAGAGTTCCAGTGCCACGTCCTGGATGCGCTGGCGTGTGTCGCCGCGGCGTCGCTGCTTGGTGCCGTCCATGGTGACGTCCATCCTCGTACTCCTCGCGTCGCCGCGAAACCGGCAGCCGGAAGGTAAGGGGCGCTTACCTTCCCCTCAGGTTGAAACTTACTTGACGCCCGGCTAGTTACGAGTCTACTTTCCCGGTGTAGTGAACTAGCCGGGCGGCAAGTAAGTAGTCGCCCTGGGGGAGTGGGATGACGATGGCGGACACCCGAACCGTTGAGCCGGACGCCGGCGCACAGGAGAAGAAACAGCAGAGCGTGCGGGTCGTGATCCTCGCACTGATGATCACCATGATGCTCGCGATGCTCGACAACATGATCGTCGGCACCGCGATGCCCACGATCGTCGGCGACCTCGGCGGTCTCGAACACCTGTCATGGGTGGTGACCTCGTACACCCTCGCCACCGCCGCATCCACCCCGATCTGGGGCAAGCTCGGCGACATGTACGGGCGCAAGGGCGCCTTCCTCAGCTCCATCGTCATCTTCCTGGCCGGGTCGGCGCTGAGCGGCATGGCCCAGGACATGGGCCAGCTGATCGGCTTCCGCGCGGTGCAGGGGCTGGGCGCCGGCGGTCTGATGGTCGGCGTCATGGCGATCATCGGCGACCTCGTCCCGCCGCGGGAGCGCGGCAAGTACCAGGGCATGATGGCCGGCGTGATGGCCATAGCGATGATCGGCGGACCGCTGGTCGGCGGCACCATCACCGACCACTGGGGCTGGCGCTGGGCCTTCTACATCAACCTGCCGCTCGGCGTGGTGGCCCTCGGCCTGATCACCGCCGTCCTGCACCTGCCGAAGAAGCGGTCCCAGGCCCGCATCGACTACCTGGGCGCCGGGCTGCTCACCGTCGGCATCACCTCCATCGTGCTCGTCACCACCTGGGGCGGCACCGAGTACGCCTGGTCCTCCGCGCGGATCATGGAGCTGATCGGCATCGGTGTCGCGGCGCTCGTCGGGTTCGTGTTCTGGCAGACCAGGGCCGTGGAGCCGATCCTGCCGCTGCACATCTTCCGCAGCCGCAACTTCACGCTGATGTCGGTGATCGGCTTCATCACCGGCTTCGTGATGTTCGGCGCCACCCTGTTCCTGCCGCTGTACCAGCAGGCGGTGCAGGGCGCCTCGGCGACCAACTCCGGCCTGCTGCTCCTGCCGATGCTCGGCGCGATGCTCGTGACCTCGATGGTCGCCGGCCGGATCACCACCAGCAGCGGCCGCTACAAGGTCTTCCCGGTCCTCGGCGGCGCGCTGATGATCGTCGGCCTGTACCTGCTCTCGACGATGGACACCGGCACCTCCCGGTTCACCTCCGGTGTGTTCATGGCCGTCGTGGGCCTCGGCATGGGCTGCCTGATGCAGATCACCATGCTGGTCGCACAGAACAGCGTCGAGATGAAGGACATGGGCGTCGCGTCCTCCTCGGCCACCCTCTTCCGTACGCTCGGATCCTCCTTCGGTGTCGCGATCATGGGCGCGCTGTTCAACAGCCGGGTTCAGGACGCCATGTCCGAGCGGACCGGCGCACTGGGCTCCAAGATCACCGAGCAGTCCGCGCAGCTGGACGCCGACAGCCTCGCCAAGCTCCCGGCCCCGGTGCGGGAGGCCTACCAGTACGCGGTCTCCGACGGTACCCACGCGGCGTTCGTCCTCGGAGCCGTCGTGGCCGTGGTCGCGCTGGTGGCGGCCTTGTTCGTCAAGGAGGTCCCCCTCCGCGGGGCCGGACCGAGGACGGAGGGCGCCACGGACGAGTCCACCGCCCCCAAGATGTCGGTGGTCGAGCCCGTCTGACCCACCCGGAGGGACCGCCGCCTGCTGAGAGCGGCGGTCCCGGTTACCGCGGAAGCTCTGCGAGAGGCCCCCGGCCGGTGTCCGCCCCGGGGGCCTGCGGCGTGGGGCGGGCGATGCGCCCGATCGGCACGCCGCCCCGCGGAGGCACCCGGCCCGGCCGGCCCGCCCCCGCCCTCACGGCAGCATCGGATGGCTTCCCGTGTTCGTCGGGGCGTGTTCCGGCAGCCACAGGACGGCCACCGCGCCCTCGGACGGTATGTGCGCCGGTGCCCCCGCAGGCCGTACGTTGCGGAAGGTCAGCCGGGCGCCCAGGACACGGGCCTGCCCTGCCGCGATGGTGAGGCCCAGGCCGTGGCCGCGGCCCGCCCGGTCGCTGCTCCCGGTGCGGAAGCGGCTCGGGCCCTCCGCGAGCAGGTCCTGGGGGAACCCGGGGCCGTGATCGCGGACCCGGATGACCCGGCCCTCGACGGTGACCTGGATCGGCGGCTTGCCGTGCCGGCCGGCGTTGGTGAGCAGGTTGAACAGCACGCGCTCCAGGCGCCGGGGATCGGTGGTGACCATGGACTCGTGCACCACCCGCACCTCGGCCTCCGGGTCCTTGGCCGCCACCCGCCGGGTGACGAACTCGCCCAGCAGGATGTCCTGCAACTCGGCGCGCTCGGAGGCGCCGTCGAGGCGGGCCACCTCCAGGACGTCCTCGACGAGTGTGCGCATGGCTTTCGCCCGGTCCATGACCAGCTCGGTGGGCCGGCCCGGAGGCAACAGCTCGGCCGCCGTCAGCAGCCCGGTCACCGGTGTGCGCAGCTCGTGCGCGATGTCTGCGGTGACCCGGCGCTCGGCCTCCAGCCGCTGCTGGAGGGCGTCGGCCATGGCGTCCACGGCGGACGCCAGGTCGTCGGTCTCGTCGCGCACGACCCCGCCGATGGCGTCCCGCACCCGCACCTCCGTCTCGCCCCTGGCGACCTGGTTCGCCGCGGCCGCCGCCTTGCGCAGCCGACGCGACAGCTGTCCGCCGATCAGCACCCCGAGCGCGCTGCCGCCGAGGACGACCGCGATGGAGCCGATCACCAGGGCCTGGTCGAGGTCGTACAGGATGTCCGTGCTGCGGTCGGTGAAGCCGGTGTGCAGGGAGAGCACATGGCCGTCCTTCAGGGGCACGGCCGCCCAGATGTCGGGCACCCCGCCGCCGTGGTCGGAGACGAACGTGGCCCGGCGTCCCTCCTCGACCTTGAACCTCAGCTCCGACGGCAGGTCCTGGTCGTCGATCTTGATGTTGGGGAAATTGGGGCGCCCGGACAGCTCGTAGTTGCGCTGGGCGATCTGGACGCGCTCGTCGGCGAGGTCGCGTGCGTTGTCCAGCATGGAGACCCGGGCGGCGTTGTGGACGACGAGGCTGAGCACGACCGCCACCAGCGCCCCGACCAGCGCGATGGCCGCGCTCAGCTTCCACCGCAGGCCGGTGTGGATGCCCGTGCGCTCGGCGCGGGCCGGAACCAGGTGCCGCAACATCCCCCGCATACCCCTGTCCGCTCAGGCCTTCAGTTTGTAGCCGAAGCCGCGGACCGTCTCGATCCGGTCCTGGCCGATCTTTGTCCGCAGCCGCTGCACGTGGACGTCGACGACGCGGGTGTCCCCGCCCCAGCCGTAGTCCCACACCCGCTCCAGCAGCTTGTCCCGGGAGAGGACCGTGCCCGGGGCGGAGGAGAACTCCAGCAGGAGGCGCATCTCGGTCGGGGTGAGCGCGACCGGCTGCCCGGACCGGCGGACCTCCATGCCCTCGGTGTCGATCTCCAGCTCTCCGAAGGTCAGCACGCCCCCGGCGGCGGAGGAATCCGCCTCGCCCCGGTCGAGCCCGCCCGCGTGCCCGAACCGGCGCAGCACCGCGCGGATGCGGGCGACCAGGACGGCGCCGTCGAACGGCTTGGTCACGTAGTCGTCGGCGCCCGCCTCGAGGCCGAGCACGACGTCGATGGAGTCGGCCCGCGCGGAGAGCATGATCACCGGCACGGTGGACTCGTCCCGGATGCGCCGGCACAGGCTCACGCCGTCCAGTCCGGGCACCATCACGTCCAGCAGGGCGATGTCGGGGCGGTCCGCCCGGAACGCCTCCAGGCCGGACAGGCCGTCGGGCATCGCGGTGACCACGAAGCCGTCCCGCTCCAGGGCCAGCTGGGTGGCCTCGCGGATGACGTCGTCGTCCTCGACGAACAGGACGTGGGTCTGGTCTGCCATCCCGGTGCTCTCAGTCCTCGGTGGTGTCATGGGTGTGCGGTGGTGGGCGGTCGCGGGTCTGCTCTGTCTGTCGGTCCGCTGTCAGGCCGGCCGTCCCTAGGGGGGACGCCCGGAGCGCCTCGTGCGTTCACTGGTTCATCGGTCCGGGAAGCCCGAACGGTTCACGCGGCGGAGGATTTTTTCGCGGAGGCCCGGCGGCACGGGCGTTCGGCGTCGGTGTGCGGGACCCGTCAGCCGCTCTCCGGCACCGGCGTCGCACCGTCCCCGCCGACGACGCTGCTGTAGTCGTTGTGCCAGCTGTACTCCTTGACGAAGCGGCCCGAGGCCGTCCAGCGGTACGTGATCACGTTCTCGCCGGAGGGGCTGGAGACGGGGTCGCCCTTTTTGTACACCTGCTTGGTCACCACCAGGTCGCCGCGGTCTATCTCGGCGTAGACCGGGGGCTCCTCGGTCTTGAACACGTTCTCGTAGCGGCCGCTCGTGCGGCGGTACACGTACGACCCGACGCCGACCGCGTCACCGCACGTCAGCACGTTGACGACGACGTCGCTCTCGGTGCCGCCGGTGAGATCGCCGAAGGAGACGTCGACCGGGTACTCGTCGCCGACGCACGGTTTCAGCTCGCGCTTGACCTCCTCCGACACCTCGGGGTCGTCCTTGACGAGCCGGACGGCGTCGGTGCGGTCGGGAGCGTCGGTGGGGGTGCTCGACGGGGAGGCGGTGGCGCCGACGACCGCTTCGGCGTGCGCCGGGCCCTCGTCACGGGCGCCGGTGCCGCCGGTGGCGCACGAGGACAGGAAAACGCCGACGGCGGCGAGCACGGCCAGCGCCGTGGTCACCGCCTGGAAGGTGCTTCGGGCCGGTGAGGGCCCGGCCTCGGTCAGGCCGCCGTGCAACGCTCCCGCTCCTCACGCTCCAGCGCGCGTGCGTCCAGATCGCGGGTTTCCAGCTCCTCGCGGAGCCGGGCGAGCGCCCGGTGCAGCGTGCTCTTGACCGTACCGGCCGACATGCCGAGGGCGGCGGCGGTCTCCTCCGTGGACATCTGCTCCCAGTGTCGCAGGACGACGACACTGCGCTGCTTCGGAGCGAGCACCTTCAGGGCGTCCATCAGCAGGGCACGGTCCGCGTGCTGCTGGGTGGAGTCCTCCACGCTGGCGTCCGGCAGCTGCTCGGTGGGCACTTCCTCCAGCTTGCGGGCGCGCCACCACTCGGTCCGCGTGTTGATCATGACCCGGCGCAGGTAGGCGTCCGCCAGCCGCTTGTCCGCGATGCCGTCCCAGCGGCCGTACGTACGCACCAGCGCGGTCTGGAGCAGGTCCTGGGCGTCCACCGGGTCCGGGACCAGCCGACGGGCACTGCGCAGCAGCGCGTCCTGCCGGGTGCGGACGTACTCCTCGAACTCGAGCACCTCTCCCTGCGCCATGATCAACCGCCTCCGTATCCCCGTTCCGGCTGGCTGTGGTCCGCCGGTTTCCCGCTCGTGGTCTGTGGCCCTCGTGTCGATGTCGGGCACACGAAGGAAGCTACGGAGCTGTTGTCACGGCACTGTCCGAGGCAGCCTGCGGCTAGCAGTCGGCTGTCCGTCGGTTGTGTAACGAAGGCGGGTCAGGGGTAGGGAGGAGTGCCGAATGCGGACGGTTCGAGATGGTTCGCCCGCCGGTCGTCCGTGACGAAGGGCCGCCCGGGGGCCTCGGTCCTCCGGACACCTGTGAACTGGCGGTGTGTCAGGTGAGTGGCAGCCGGTACAGGCCGCCCGGCAGCGGTTCCACCAGGCCGTCCGCGACGAGGCCGTCCAGCGCACGCGCGCGTTGCACCGGCTCGTGCCACACCTGGTCGAGCTCCGTCTGGGGCACGGGCGTGTGAGCCTCCCTCAGCACGGCGAGCAGCTTGCCGCGCACCTGCCGGTCCGTACCGGCGTACGTCTGGCCGCGGCGCGCCGGGCCGTCGTGCTCCGGCTTGCCCGCCAGCCGCCAGGCGCACCGGTCGGCGATCGGGCAACGGTGGCAGCTCTCGTTCCGCGCCGTGCACACGAGGGCGCCCAGTTCCATGGACGCGGCCGCCCAGCGCGCGGCGGTCCTCTCGTCCTCGGGCAGCAGGGCGCGCGCCAGTCTGCGCTCGGCGGCCGTGGTGGCGTTCGGCGGGTACTGCACACCCGTGACCGCGCGCGCGAACACCCGGCGGACGTTGGTGTCCAGGACGGCGTGCCGCTGTCCGTACGCGAAGGAGGCGACGGCGGCGGCCGTGTACTCGCCGATGCCGGGCAGCGCCAGCAGTTGCGCGTGGTCCGCCGGTACGTCGCCGTCGTGCCGTTCCGTTATGGCCACCGCGGCGCCGTGCAGCCGCAGGGCGCGGCGCGGGTAGCCGAGCCGGCCCCAGGCGCGGACGGCCTCGCCGGGGGACTTGGCTGCCAGGTCGGCGGGGCGCGGCCAGCGGGCGAGCCACTGTTCGTAGACCGGCAGGACGCGGCTGACCGGCGTCTGCTGGAGCATGAACTCGCTGACCATCACTCCCCAGGCGCCGGCCTCGGGGCGCCGCCAGGGCAGGTCGCGGGCGTGGTCGTCGAACCAGTCGATGACGGGGGAGTGCAGGCGCGCGCCGGAGTCCGGCGCGGCCGCCGCCGGGCCGGTCGTGGCCGGGCGCGGCCGCTCTGCGGGGGGCGGTCCGCAGACGGTGTCGGCGGGGCTGCTGTGCGGGGGCTTCGTGGGCGCAGTCATGGCCCTTCCGATCCTGCCATGCGCGCAGGGGCACGCGCGCATACCGCCACCGGTGGGGCGGGGCGCGCGAGGCGTCCGCGCGCGTGCCGCGGGCGCGGCCGCAGCTGCGGGGGCGCGAGAGCGGAGGAGTGCGCCGTCACGCTCCGTGCGTGTCGCGTGGCTCCGCTGTCACGTCCCGCCACCGGGACGGGCGCACGAGGACGCAAGTCGGCGGCGGGGCAGCCCTGTCCGGGATGATGATCCGGAAAAGTTGTGGGCGGGGCGGCGGGTGGCGCCGGACAACGCAAGGATCTCTCGTACAGTTTGCGCCGTGGGATCTCTGCGCAATCCGGTCGGGCCGCTTCCCTCCTCCATCTACTGGCGACGGAGGGGCGTACTGCTGTCCGTGGTCGCCCTGTTGGCGTTGCTGGCCACCTGGGTGGTCAGCTCGGGCGGGGGTGGCGGCAAGAACGGCGCGGACGGCTCCAACGGCAAGAATCCCGCGTCCTCCATCACGCCGGGCCCGTCCGGGTCCGGGCCCGCGATCAGTCAAAACCCCGGCGGACGCGACGAGTCGGGCGACGAGGACTCCGGCGGCTCCGGTTCGGGTTCCGGTTCGGGCTCGGGCGGCGGCGCCGGGTCCGGCGGCGCGGACACGGGCGGCGCCGGTTCGGCAGGGTCCGGTGGTTCGGACGACGGCGCCAACGGCAGCGGGTCGGGCACGACTCTGCCGGCCGGTACGACACTGCCCAACTGCACCGCCAGCGTGGTCACGTTGAGCCTGCGCAGCGTCCGCAACACGTACTCCCCGGACCAGAAGCCCACGTTCCGGCTGACGGCGAAGAACTCCTCCGGAAGCGACTGCAAGGTCGATCTCGGTCCGAAGAACGCGGTTTTGACGATCACTCGGGCCGGCGCCGACGACGACTACTGGTCGTCCGCCGACTGCCCGAAGGGGGCCACGAGCCTTCTGTACCGGGTGCCGGCCGGGGGCGGCTTCACGTACACCGTGACCTGGGACCGGAAGCCGAGTGCGCCGGAGTGTGCGACGCCTCCGGCGGGGGTGGCCGGGGCCGGGACGTACCTGGTGGAGGCGAAGGCGCCCGGGTTCACGAAGGCGCAGACCTCCTTCGTCCTGGAGCAGGACTGAGGCAGGGTCGCCCGGCCGTCGCTCCTCGCCCGGAACGCGGTCGGGTCCGCGTACGCCACACCGGCACCGAGAGGCTCAGAGCCACCGCCGGTCTCGGAGGCACCACCCGTCCCGGAGGCGCAGCCGGTCCCAGGGGCACCGCGGGGCGCCGTCGGCCCCGGAGGCCGCCGGTCTCAGACGTACCTCTCCAGGATCGACGACTCCGCCAGGCGGGACAGGCCTTCGCGCACGCTGCGCGCCCGCGCCTCGCCCACGCCGTCGACCGTCTGAAGGTCGTCGACGCTCGCCGCCAGGAGCTTCTGGAGACCGCCGAAGTGCTCCACCAGGCGGTCGATGATCGCGCCGGGGAGGCGGGGAACCTTGGCCAGCAGGCGGAACCCGCGCGGGGAGACCGCCGAGTCGAGGGCCTCGGGGGAGCCGGTGTAACCCAACGCGCGCGCCACCGTGGACATCTCGAGAAGTTCCGCGTGGCTGAGCGCGTTCAGCTCGTACAGCGCCTCGTCGACCGTGCGGGAACGCTTGGCGGTGGGCTCCGGGACGTAGTCGCGGACCACCAGTTCGCGCTCCGGCTCCACGCCCGCGATCAACTCGTCGAGCTGGAGGGACAGAAGACGGCCGTCGGTGCCCAGTTCGACCACGTACTCGGCGATTTCGGTGGCGATACGGCGCACCATCTCCAGGCGCTGCGCCACCGCCGAGACGTCCCGGACCGTCACCAGGTCCTCGATCTCCAGCGCTGACAACGTTCCCGCGACCTCGTCCAGGCGGAGCTTGTAGCGCTCCAGGGTCGCGAGCGCCTGGTTCGCGCGGGACAGGATCGCCGCGGAGTCCTCCAGGACGCGGCGCTGGCCGTCGACGTAGAGCGCGATCAGGCGCATGGACTGGGAGACCGAGACGATGGGGAAGCCGACCTGCTTGCTGACGCGGTCCGCCGTGCGGTGACGGGTGCCGGTCTCCTCCGTGGGGATGGTGGGGTCCGGCACGAGCTGCACGCCGGCCCGCAGGATCTTGGACAGGTCGGAGGAGACCACGATGCCGCCGTCGAGCTTGCACAGCTCGCGCAGGCGCGTAGCCGTGAACTCGACATCCAGGACGAATCCGCCCGTGCACATCGTCTCGACCGTCTTGTCGGAGCCGAGCACGATGAGTCCGCCGGTGTTGCCGCGGAGCACTCTTTCCAGGCCGTCGCGCAGGGCCGTGCCGGGAGCCACCGCGCTCAGCGCGGCACGCATCAGGCCTTCGGCACCGGGACTCCCACCGGACTTTCCGGGAGCTGCCGCCCGGTCGTTGGCTGCCACTGCACTCCTCCGGTCACAGGTTCTGGGGTGCTCCCGTTTCGCGCACTCGGTTCGTACGGACGGGCGAGACCTGGGCAAAGTCTACCGGCGCTCCTCCGCCTCCTGCGGGGCCTCTCGCCGACGGGAGCGCGGCAGCACCCGCAGGGCGTCCCCCATGTTCGCCACTTCCAGGACCTTCATCCCGGCGGGGATCTTGCCGGGATCGCCCGGTACGAGCGCGTGCGTGAAGCCCAGGCGGTGCGCTTCGGCGAGTCTGCGCTGCACGCCCGTGACCCGCCTGACCTCGCCCGCGAGGCCCACTTCGCCGATCGCGACGAGGTTCTTGGGCAGGGGGGTGTCGCTCGCCGCGGAGGCCAGCGCGAGGGCGATCGCCAGGTCCGCCGCGGGCTCGGAGAGCTTCACGCCGCCGACCGTCGCGGAATAGATGTCCCGCTTGCCGAGCGCGCTGATCCTGCCGCGCTGCTCCAGGACCGCGAGCATCATCGAGACGCGGGAGGTCTCCAGGCCCGAGGTGGTGCGGCGGGGCGAGGGGATCTGCGAATCGACGGTGAGCGCCTGCACCTCGGCGACCAGGGGGCGGCGCCCCTCCAGGGTGACCGTCAGGCAGGTGCCGGGGACCGGTTCGTCACGGCGGGTCAGGAAGAGTCCGCTGGGGTCGGCGAGGCCCGTGATGCCCTCGTCGTGCAGTTCGAAGCAGCCGACCTCGTCGGTGGCGCCGTAGCGGTTCTTGACGCCTCGCACCAGACGCAGGCGCGCGTGCCGGTCGCCCTCGAAGGACAGGACGACGTCCACGAGGTGTTCGAGGAGGCGCGGGCCGGCGATCGCGCCGTCCTTGGTGACATGGCCCACCAGCAGCGTGGACATGCCGCGCTCCTTCGAGGCGCGGATCAGCGCGCCGGCGACCTCGCGGACCTGGGCCATGCCGCCGGGGGCGCCGTCGATCTCCGGGGAGGCGACCGTCTGCACCGAGTCGACGATCAGCAGGGACGGCTTCACGGCGTCCAAGTGACCCAGGACGGCGGCCAGATCGGTCTCCGCGGCGAGATACAGATGGTCGTCGATGGCGCCGATGCGGTCGGCCCGCAGCCGGACCTGGCTGGCCGACTCCTCGCCCGTGACGTACAGCGTGCGGTGTTCGTCGCTCGCGGACTTGGCGGCCACGTCGAGCAGGAGCGTGGACTTGCCGACGCCCGGCTCGCCGGCCAGCAGGACGACGGCGCCGGGGACCAGCCCGCCGCCCAGCACGCGGTCCAGCTCGGGGACGCCGGTGGGGCGGGCGGTGGCCTGACGGCCGTCGACCTGGCCGATCGGCAGGGCGGAGGTGGTGACGCGGCCGGGCGCCGTCGTGCGGACCGCGGGCGCGCCGTACTCCTCGACCGTGCCCCAGGCCTGGCATTCGGGGCAGCGGCCGAGCCACTTCGCCGTCTGCCACCCGCACTCCGTGCAGCGGTACGACGGACGGTCCTTGGTGGTCTTCGTGCGGGCAGCCATGGGGAAACCGTAACCGCCGGGTCCGACAACGCGAGAAGCCTGTGCATGAAGCCCGTGCATGAAGCGGGTCCGCCGGGGCAGACGCGACCCGAGGTGGCGTCCACCGCTCCCACCCCCCGGGGCGGCGGACACCGGGCGAGGTGCGCCCGGCCATCCCCCCGGCCGGGCCACCTCACCCCCTGTGAACCGGCCGGTCCCGTCAAGAATGAGCCACTCGACCCTCTGTTCCTGTCCCCTTATGAGGGATCGTTTCACCCGTACGGATTAAAAGGACTCAAGGGGGCAGAAGAGGTCGTTCCGTGACGCCTACGGTCGCACGGGTGATGAGCAGCAGTCCGGAAACCTCGACCCGCACGACCGGCGCACACCGGGCGCACAGGGAGGCGCGCGACCGCGCTGCGGCGCGCGCGGCGGCGCAGCGCCCACCCGGGCGTTACGAGCCCTACCTCGACGGTCTGTTCACCTACTGTCTGTCCGTCCTGTGCGACCACGACACCGCCACGGCGGCCCTCGGGGACGTCCTGACGTTCGCCGAGCGGCGCGGACAACGTGTCCCGGGCGCCGTCGGCGACCGCAGGGCCTGGCTCTACGCACTGGCCCGCTGGGCCTGCCTGCGCAAGCTCGCCGAGGCCAAGCAGAAACGTCAGGGCACGCACGCGCCGGGCCGGCACGGCGCCCACCGGCAGAGCGGCGCCGAGCCCGCCACCGAGCCCGTGCCCGACGACCTCCGGGAGCGACGGCGGCGCGAACTCGCCCTGCTCGCCTGGCCGGAGGCCGCGGGCACCAGCCCGGAACAGCGCGAGGCGCTCGAGCTCGCCGTACGGCACCACCTCGCCGTCCACGAGGTGGCGGCCGTTCTCGGCATGGAGGTCGCCGCGGCCCGCGAACTGCTCGCCTCCGCCGCCTGCGAGGTCGAACGCACCCGGGCGGCCCTGGCCGTCGTCGAGACCGGCGGCTGCCCCGGCGTGGCCCGTCTCACCGGTGACCACCAGTTCGTGCTCAGTGCCGCGCTGCGCCGCGAACTCGTCCGGCACGTCGACGACTGCCCGCGTTGCCGCCGCGCGGCGGAGTGCGCGGTCCCCGGCCGCTGGCCCGGCGCCGGCGTCACACCCGCCGAACTGCCGGTTCTGGAGGCGCCCCGCGCGGCCCTGCACACCGTTCTGGCGCACCTGCCACGCGCGCGGGGTGCCGCCGTGCCACGCTTCGACCGGCGCGGCTTCCCGATGGACCCCAAGGACCGCGCCGCCCGGCGGGACCGCATCCGCGCGCGTGCCGTCACCACGACGGTCGTCGCCACCGTCGTCGCCGCGCCCGTGCTCGCCCTGTGGGCGGCCTACCGGGGCACACCGACCGCCGACTCCGACGGCCGCTCGTCCACCGCCAGCGAGGCCAAGGGCCACGACGGCCTCGACGGGGACGGATCGGGCGGCTACCAGAACGCCGGCAACGCCAGCACCCGGCCCGGCTCCCGCCTCCCCGAGGGGGGCGAGCCCGGCGTCTCCGTGGAGGTCGTCAGCGTCCCCGGACTCGGCGACAGGGGCGCGGCACACCTGTCCGTCACGGCCGGGAACAGCGGCGCCACCACCCTGATCACCCTGACCGCGGCACATGACGCGGACGGGCCGGTCCGCTGGTCGGCGACCACCGGCGCCTCCTGGCTCTACCTGAGCCGCACCACGGGCACCCTCCGGCCCGGCGAATCGATCACGGTCAAGGTGTACGTCGACCACCTGCGCGAGCCCACCGGGCCCTGGCACGCGCGCGTGGCGGTCTCGCCGGCCGGTGCCGTCGTCTCCATCGAGGGCCACGGCGCCGCACCCGCCCCCTCGGACCCCGGCCCCACGCCGAGCGGGCCACCCCCCTCGTCCGACCCGGAGCCGACCCCGACGGCCCCGCCCACCACCGGTCCCACGCCGAGCGACCCGCCGACCTCCGCCGACCCCGAGCCCACACCCACCGACCCGTCCCCGTCCGACCCGGGCGGCTCGACCCCGCCGCCGGACGGCAACGGCGACCCGAGCCCGCCGACGCCGTAGGCCGGGACGGGCCGGGACGGGCGGGAACAGGCCGGGACGGGCGGTGACGGGCCGCGAGGCGGGTGCGGCCGCGGGGTCGGCGAAGCGGGCCGGCGGCCTCAGACGGCCGGATCCACCGGAGCCGCGGGATCCCCCGGCCCCGCCGGACCGACGGAATCCACGGCGGCCGGTGCCGCCGCCGCATGCGGTGCCGGCACCGGGTCCGCCGGGTGCGGGGCCAGCAACGGCAGCGGCGAGGCGAGCCGCTCCTCGCACAGCTCGACCAGGCGGTCGTAGCCGGCCTTGCCCATCAGCTCGATCAGTTCCGGCCGGTACGAGACGTACACCGGGTCGCCCGCGCCGTGCGCCGAGGTGGCCGACGTGCACCACCAGTGCAGGTCGTGTCCGCCCGGACCCCAGCCGCGCCGGTCGTACTCACCGATCGACACCTGGAGCACGCGCGTGTCGTCGGGCCGGTCGATCCAGTCGTACGTCCGCCGCACCGGCAGCTGCCAGCAGACGTCCGGCTTGGTCTCCAGCGGCTCGCGGCCCTCCTTGAGGGCGAGGATGTGCAGCGAGCAGCCGGCGCCGCCCGCGAAACCCGGACGGTTCTGGAAGATGCACGAGCCGTTGAACGGGCGGGTCTGCCGGGAACCCTCGTCGTCCTCCGAGACCCAGCCGCCGCGCACGCCCTCGTCGTGGTGCTGCCAGACGTCGGGGGTGAGCCGCGCCACGTGCTCCGCCACGCGCTTCTCGTCGTCCTCGTCGGAGAAGTGCGCGCCCAGCGTGCAGCAGCCGTCGTCCGCGCGGCCCGCCTGGATGCCCTGGCAGCCGCTGCCGAAGATGCAGTTCCAGCGCGAGGTCAGCCACGTCAGATCGCAGCGGAAGACCTGATCGTCGTCCGCCGGATCGGGGAACTCGACCCACGCGCGCGCGAAGTCGAGACCCTTCTCGTCGGCCTTGAGGGCCTTGCGCGACTTCTTCGGTGACTTCACCCGCGAGGACCCCGGGGAACCGATGGCGGATTCGGCGGCCTTGTCGGCCTTGTCGGCCTTTTCGTCCTTCGCCTTTTTCGTCTTTGGCACCCGACCAGGGTAAGTCGCCCGCGCACGGCAACGGGACTGTCTCAGGATGCGCACCAGGGGTCGAGGTCAGGACGGCTGGCAGTAGCGTGCCCTCCATGAGACTCGGTGTCCTCGACGTGGGATCGAACACGGTGCACCTGCTGGTGGTGGATGCGCATCCGGGCGCGTGCCCGCTGCCCGCCCACTCGCACAAGGCCGAACTGCGCCTCGCCGAACTTCTCGACGCGTCCGGCGCGATCGGCCGTGAGGGCGTCGACAAGCTGATCACCGTCGTCCAGGAGGCGCTCCAGGCCGCCGAGGACAAGGGCGTCGAGGACGTGCTGCCGTTCGCGACCTCCGCCGTGCGCGAGGCCGGCAACGCCGACGACGTCCTCGCGCGCGTGCAGGCCGAGACCGGTGTCCGGCTGCAGGTCCTCACCGGCGAGGAGGAGGCCCGGCTCACCTTCCTCGCGGCCCGCCGCTGGTTCGGCTGGTCGGCCGGCAAGCTGCTGGTCCTGGACATCGGCGGCGGCTCCCTCGAGATCGCCTACGGCATCGACGAGGAGCCCGACGCGGCCGTCTCCCTTCCGCTCGGCGCCGGCCGGCTCACCGCGGGCTGGCTGCCCGGGGACCCGCCGGAACCCGAGCGGATACGGGCGCTGCGGCGGCACGTGCGGGCCGAGATCGCCCGGACCGTCGGGGAATTCAGCCGCATCGGCTCCCCCGACCACGTCGTCGCCACCTCCAAGACCTTCAAGCAGCTCGCCCGCCTCGCCGGCGCCGCCCCCTTCGCCGACGGCCCCTACGTCCAGCGCGAGCTGAAGCGGGAGTCCCTGGAGGCCTGGGTGCCACGCCTGGCCGGCATGACCATCGCCCAGCGCGCCGAGCTGCCGGGCGTCTCCGAGGGCCGCGCGAGCCAGCTGCTGGCGGGCGCGCTGGTCGCCGAGGGGGCGATGGACCTGTTCGGGGTGGAGGCTCTGGAGATCTGCCCGTGGGCGCTCCGGGAGGGCGTGATCCTCCGGAAGCTCGACCACATGCCTTCGCCGTAGCGCATAGCGGAGCCCGGCCCGCCCTTCCCTGCCCTGCCCTGCCCCGGCCCGCCCTGCCCCGGCCCGGGCCGGAGCAGGACGGCGTGCCGGGACCGCACACGCGCGTGGGGCGCGATGCGACCGGACGCGGTGGGCACGCGCGCGTGCGGCGCGATGCGATCGGCCCGATGGGCACACGCGCGTGGAGCGCGACGCGATCGGCCCGGTGGACATGACGCCACCGCGTACCCGGCCGACTCCGGCCAACCCACCCGTGGCATGCGCCACAACGGCACACGGACACCCGGCAGTCCGGTCGCCGCACCCCGTAACCTGTCCCCCATGGCAGAGCCAGTCGCGCGCATCCCGGATGCGAAGGTCGCCCTGTCGACTGCCTCGGTCTACCCGGAGTCGACGGCGACGGCCTTCGAGATCGCGGCACGCCTCGGCTACGACGGGGTCGAGGTCATGGTGTGGAACGACCCCGTCAGCCAGGACATCGACGCCCTCCGCAGACTCAGCGACTACCACCGCCTCCCGATCCTCGCCGTGCACGCCCCGTGCCTGCTCATCACGCAGCGCGTGTGGTCGACCGACCCGTGGACCAAGCTCCAGCGGGCGCGCGCGGCGGCCGAGAAGCTGGGTGCGAGCACCGTCGTCGTGCACCCACCCTTCCGCTGGCAGCGCCAGTACGCGCGCGACTTCGTCCGGGGGATCTGGCGGATGGCGGACGAGACGGACGTGCGGTTCGCCGTCGAGAACATGTACCCCTGGCGCTACCGCGACCGCGAGATGCTCGCGTACGCGCCCGACTGGGACGTGACGAAGGACGACTACCGGCACTTCACGATCGATCTCAGCCACGCCTCGACCGCCCGTGCGGACGCGATCCACATGCTCGACCGCATGGGCGACCGGCTGGGCCACGTGCACCTGGCCGACGGCAACGGCTCCGCCAAGGACGAGCACCTCGTGCCCGGCCGCGGCGCGCAGCCCTGCGCCGAGCTGCTGGAACGGCTCGCGCTGAGCGGCTTCGACGGCCACGTCGTCATCGAGGTCAACACCCGGCGCGCGATGTCCAGCGCCGAACGTGAGGCCGATCTCGCGGAGGCCCTGGCCTTCACGCGCCTGCACCTGGCGGCGGCGGCGAAGGTGCCCCGCCGGTGACCGACACCGCCGCGCGCCGCCGCGGCCGCCCCCCGCGCGCGGAGTCCGCCGACACCCGCGACCGCATCCTCGCCGCGGCCCGCGAGGAGTTCTCGGAGCGGGGCTACGAGAAGTCGACGGTGCGGGGCATCGCCAGGGCCGCCGGGGTCGACGCGGCGCTGGTGCACCACTACTTCGGCACCAAGGAGCAGGTCTTCGCGGCGGCCGTCGAGGTGGCCGTCGCGCCCGTGCTCGACGGGCCGGACGCGGTGGCCGACGCGCCGTTGGACCAGGTCGGGGAACGGCTGACCCGCTTCATGTTCGGCGTCTGGGAGAACCCCACGACACGCATGCCGCTGCTGGCGATCGTCCGCTCGGCGGTCACCAACGAGACCGCGGCGGCCGTCTTCCGCCGCCTCGTCGCCGCGCAGCTGCTGAGCCGTATCGCCGCCCGGCTCGACGCGCCGGACGCCGAACTGCGCGCCCAGCTGGCGGCCGCGCAACTGGTCGGCACGGCGATGCTGCGGTACGTGATCAAGGTGGAACCGCTGGCGTCGGCGGACGTGGAGCAGGTCATCGCGCGCCTGGCGCCGGTGGTGCAGGGCCACCTCGCCGGGCCCTGAGCGCGGCGCGGCGCAGGGGGCGGCGAGGTGGCCGGCACGGGGTGCGGCGCGAGATGCGCGTCCCGCATTCCGGACACCCCGTCCCGCCCCCTGGATGACCGGCGTACGCTCGAGGACAGCCCTACCTGTCTGAAGGAGCGAGCGACGATGCCCGAGCTGAGGTCCCGCACAGTCACCCACGGCCGCAACATGGCGGGCGCCCGCGCCCTGATGCGCGCCTCCGGTGTACCCGGTGCGGACATCGGCCGGAAGCCGATCATCGCGGTGGCCAACAGCTTCACCGAGTTCGTGCCCGGCCACACGCACCTCCAGCCGGTCGGCCGGATCGTCAGCGAGGCGATCACCGAGGCCGGCGGCATCCCGCGCGAGTTCAACACGATCGCCGTCGACGACGGCATCGCGATGGGCCACGGCGGCATGCTGTACAGCCTGCCCTCCCGCGACCTGATCGCGGACAGCGTGGAGTACATGGTCGAGGCGCACTGCGCCGACGCCCTGGTCTGCATCTCCAACTGCGACAAGATCACGCCGGGCATGCTCATGGCGGCCCTGCGCCTGAACATCCCGACGGTCTTCGTCTCCGGCGGCCCGATGGAGTCCGGCCGGGCCACCCTCGTCGACGGCACGGTCCGCACGCTCGACCTGGTCGACGCGATCTCCGACGCCGTGAACGACAAGATCTCCGACGAGGACATCCTCCGTATCGAGGAGAACGCCTGTCCGACCTGCGGCAGCTGTTCCGGCATGTTCACCGCCAACTCGATGAACTGCCTGACCGAGGCCATCGGCCTCTCCCTGCCGGGCAACGGCTCGGTCCTGGCCACCCACACCGCGCGCAAGCGGCTCTACGTGGACGCCGCCCGCACGGTCATGGACATCACGCGCCGCCACTACGAGCAGGACGACGAGACGGTCCTGCCGCGCAACATCGCCACCGTCGCCGCGTTCGAGAACGCGATGGCGCTGGACATCGCGATGGGCGGCTCGACCAACACGATCCTGCACCTGCTGGCGGCGGCCCAGGAGGCGGGCGTCCCGTTCGGCCTGAACGAGATCGACGCGGTCTCCCGCCGGGTCCCCTGCCTGGCCAAGGTGGCGCCGAACGTCGCCAAGGACCGCACGTACTACATGGAGGACGTGCACCGCGCCGGCGGCATCCCCGCCCTCCTCGGCGAGCTGCACCGCGCCGGCCTGCTGAACGAGGACGTGCACACGGTCCACAGCCCGTCCCTGGCGGACTGGATGAAGACCTGGGACGTCCGCGGCGGCTCGCCGAGCGCCGAGGCGGTGGAACTGTGGCACGCGGCCCCCGGCTGCGTCCGCTCCGCCGAGGCCTTCTCCCAGTCCGAGCGCTGGGAGGCCCTCGACGACGACGCCGAGAACGGCTGCATCCGCTCCGCCGAACACGCCTACTCCCAGGACGGCGGCCTGGCGGTCCTCAAGGGCAACCTCGCCGTCGACGGCTGCGTGGTCAAGACGGCCGGCGTCGACGAGTCGATCTGGACCTTCGAGGGCCCCGCGGTCGTCTGCGAGTCGCAGGAGGAGGCCGTCGAGAAGATCCTCAACAAGCGGATCACCCACGGCGACGTCGTCGTCATCCGCTACGAGGGCCCCAAGGGCGGCCCCGGCATGCAGGAGATGCTCTACCCGACGTCCTTCCTCAAGGGCCGCGGCCTCGGCAAGACCTGCGCCCTGATCACCGACGGCCGCTTCTCCGGCGGCACCTCGGGCCTGTCCATCGGCCACGCCTCCCCGGAGGCGGCCTCCGGCGGCACCATCGCCCTCGTCGAGGACGGCGACCGCATCCGCATCGACATCCCGAACCGCACGATCGAGTTGCTCGTCGACGAGACGGAACTCGCCCGCCGCGAGGAGGCGTTGAACGGGGTGTACGCCCCCGCGAACCGCGAGCGCAAGGTCTCCGCCGCCCTGCGCGCCTACGCCGCGATGGCGACGAGCGCCGACAAGGGCGCGGTGCGGGACGTGTCGAAGCTGGGCTGACGCCCGGCCGAACGCCGAAGGGCCGCCTCCGCCGACCGGGGGCGGCCCTTCCGCACGAGGCGAGGCCCACGAGGTCCGCGAGGCCCACGAGGTCGACGAAGCCCAGGAAACTCACGACACACGCGACACACGCGAAGCGCAGAAAGCACAAGCACCAGCACTCGCCTCACGAGCCTCACCAGCCCGCAGGGTCACGCCCGTCCACCGCGAACACCGTCCCGTCGGGAGCCCCGGCGTACACCCGCCCCTCGGCCGCCTCGGGCGCGGGCAGCGTACTGACCACCTCGTCCGACCGCGCGCCGAGCCGCAGCTCCGTCTGGCCGACGAGCTCCCCCGCCTCCGCGTCGACGGCGAGGAGACGCCCGTCGGGAGCGCTGAAGAACACGTGCGTGCCGTCGACGGTCGGCACCGACCCCCTGCTCACGGCCGTCTGGAGGGACCACAGCCGCTTCTCCTCGCGGGTGTCGACGGCCACGAGGGCACCGTCGTACGTCATGAGGTAGACGCGGTCGCCGTCGACGGCCGCGGTCGGCTGCTGGAGCGCGACGGACAGCGCCACCCGCCGCGACACCCCGGTCGCGGGGGAGAAACGGATCACGGCGTCCGCCATGCCGTAACCGCCGTCGCCGTCCTCGGCCAGCAGGACGACGCTGCCGTCCGCGGCGCCCACCGGCGTCACCGCCTCGTCGAACCGCTCGGTCCAGCGCACCTCTCCGGTGGCGGGGTCCACCGCGGTGACCCGGCTCCGGCCCTCGCCGGAGGTGCTGGTCGCGTAGACCAGCGCGTCCCCGGGGAACGACACGAAGTACGGATCGTTCGCCCCCGGGATCCGCCGGCTCCATCCGGTACGCCCGGACGCCGCGTCCACCCCGGTCACCGTGCCGTCGGCCGCCGTCAGCAACAGGGTCCCGCCCGCGTACCGGACCCCCCGGTACGCCGACACGTCCCGCTCCCAGCGCACCCGCCCCGACGCCGGGTCGAGGGCCTCGACGCGCTTGCCGGAGTGCGTGAGCACGTGCGCCAGCCCGCCCGCGACGACCGGTGCCCCGCGGGGCCGGTCCCCGGCGGACAGGGCGTGCCGCCACAGCACGCGCCCGTCGGACGCGTCGAGGGCGGACACCCACCCCGCCTGGGCGCAGAGCAGCCGCCGGGCGTCGTACGTGCACTGCGGCAGCCCGGCGTCCTCGGCCGGGTGCGTCGCCCAGGGTGTGCGGACGTCCGCGGTGGACCGCGAGCCGTCCGTGCCCCGGGACGCCGCCCCGGCCGTGTCCTCGCCGAACACCTGGAGGGAGACGAACCCGCCGCCCGCGACGAGCGCCAGCGAGCCGAGGGCGAGCGCGACCTGCCGCCGCCGACCCCGCCGTCGCACGCCCACCCGAGGCGCGCCGCCGGCCCGGCCCGCCGAGGACTCCGGAGAGCCCCCCGCCCCCGAGGACCCCGGCGACCCGGCCGGCTCCGGCCGCTCGGACCCCCGCACGCCGTCGTCCGGCGAACGCTGTGCCGGTATGAACGCCTGCGTGTCGTACGAGGCCGCCACCGACCGCAGCTCCCGCATCAGCTCGTCGGGCGTCGGCCTCTCCTCCGGCTCCTTCGCGAGGCAGCGCAGCACCATCGGGGCCAGGCTCTCCGGCACACCGGTCAGATCCGGCTCGTCGTGCACGACCTGATAGGCGACGACGTAGGGGCTGTCGGAGTCGAACGGCCCCCGCCCGGTCGCCGCGTGCACCAGCACGGATCCCAGCGCGAACACGTCCGCGGCGGGCCCGACCTCCCGCGGCCGCCGGAACTGCTCCGGCGCCATGAACGGCGGTGTCCCGATCAACTTGCCGGTCTCGGTGCGCAGTTCGCTGTCCTTCGGCCGCGAGATGCCGAAGTCGATGACCTTCGGACCGTCCTCGGCGAGCAGGACGTTGCTGGGCTTCAGATCCCGGTGCACCACTCCGACCCGGTGGATGTCCCGCAGCGCCTCCGCGAGCCCGGCCATCAGCCGCCGCAACTCACCCGCACCCATGGGCCCGTTCCGCTTCACATGCTGCGACAGGGTCGGGCCGGGAATGAACAGCGTGGCCATCCAGGGCCGTTCGGCCTCCGGGTCGGCATCGACGACGGGCGCGGTGAAGGCGCCGCTCACCCGCCGCGCGGCCGCCACCTCCTGCCGGAACCGCCCCCTGAACTCGGGATCCCGCGCGAACTCGGCGTGTACGACCTTCACCGCGACCTTCATGCCCGAGGTGCTGCGGGCCAGGTGGACCACGCCCATGCCGCCCGAGCCCAGACAGGACTCCAGGTGGTAGTGACCGGCGTACTCCGGAAGTTCCGCTTCCGCGTCCGCCCCGGTGTCGTGCTGTGGCGCCATGGACCACCCCCGTGCTGTTCGTCCGCGCGCGCGACGCACGGAGCCTAGTCGATGACGCTCACGCGACCGAGGCGGCTTGCTGGCTTCCCTGTGCGAATCGTGTACAGGTGTTTCATCTCGTGATTCCGGGGAATCAACGGGACCCCATGGCAGTCATGGGGTCCGACGGGGGAGGTTTTTTCATGTCTGTCGACCGCGTGGAAGAAGTGAAAGAGGGCCGGGAGGCCGAGGCGGCCGGGGGCGGCGTCGAGGCGCAGGCCGTGACGGCGGCGCTGACGTACTACCCGGTGGCGCCCGGCGTCCGCCTCAACGTGCGCAGCGGACCGGCCACCAGCTACCCGATCGTCAAGGTGCTGCCCGAGGGCACGAAGGTCCCGATCTTCTGCCAGACGCCCGGCACCTCGGTCAGCGGCCCGTACGGCACGACGAACATCTGGGACAACATCGCCGACGGCCAGTTCGTCTCGGACGCGTACGTGAGGACGGGCAGCGACGGCTATATAGCCCCCCGCTGCGCCTGACCCGACCGCGCGCGTCCCGCGCCCCACCGCGCACCCTGCCGGGGAGCCCGCCCGGCCCGGAGCCATAATCGTCCCGTGAGCGACGAGAACGGCACGCCGGACACCGAGGCGGGTTCCCCGGACACCGGGGCGGGACCCTCCGGCCGGTCGGCCCACCCGGCCGGTGCCCCGGCCGGGGGCACCCCCTCCGGGCCCCGCCCGGAGCCCCTCCGCTTCTTCGGCACCACCTGGGTGGACCACGACCACGGCTACCCGTTCCGCCGCGTCGGCGTGGCCGTCGGCTCGCTGGCCGCCGCGGTGGCCTCCTGCCTCGTCCTGCGCCTGGCCTACGAGGGCGTCGCGCTCGCCGGCACCGGCCGCTTCGTGACCGTGCTGGTCACCGTCATGTTCGCGATCTCCAGCGCCCTGGCCTTCCGGAACACCTGGGAGGGCTTCACCGGGCGCCCCGACCCCGACCGTCAGGCCTCCCTGCGCGGACTGCTGGCCATCGGCTTCGTCGGCTCCCTCCTGGCCTACTTCTTCCGCTCGCTCACGGAGGCCCCCGGCGAGAAGCTGCACCGCGAGGAGTACGAGGCGGCCCGCGCCGAGCACGAACGCCGCACCGCCCGCCGCACCCGCAACCCGTCGAAGAAGCGCCGCCGCTCCTGAGGACGCCCGCCGCCCGGACGACCCCGCGGACCGTGAAGCGGCCGGGCCGCCGCACCTGGACAGCGGCACCTGCACAGCGCCGCCGCTCCTGAGGACGCCCGCCGCCCGGACGACTCCGCGGACCGTGAAGCGGCCGGGCCGCCGCACCTGCACAGCGGCACCTGCACAGCGCCGCCGCTCCTGAGGACGCCCGCCGCCCGGACGACTCCGCGGACCGTGAAGCGGCCGGGCCGCCGCACCTGCACAG
>NZ_JBIRNP010000002.1:730084-738283 GCF_044331705.1 Streptomyces sp. NPDC017202
ACAGCCGCACCTGCACAGCGGCACCGCACCTCCACAGCGGCACCGGCCGCCCGCCCCCACAGCAGCCCCCGGCGCACCCGGCCCTCTGGCATCCCTCCACCCTCTCCCGCCACCATGGCCCTCATGACCCCCGCCTCCAGCACACCCAGGGCCCTCTCCTTCGACGCCGCCGCGGCCCAGTACGCCGCCAACCGCCCCTCCTACCCGGCGGCCCTCTTCGACGCGATCGAGGAGGCGGCGGGCCGCCCGCTGTCCGGTGCGCGGGTCGCCGATGTCGGCGCCGGCACCGGGATCGGGACCGCCCTCCTGCACGCCCGCGGCGCCCGGGTCGTGGCCGTCGAACCGGGGGACGGCATGGCGGAGCAGTTCCGCCGGGACCTCCCCGACGTGCCGATCGTCCGCGGCGACGGCAACCACCTCCCCCTCGCCACCGCCTCCCTCGACCTCCTCACCTACGCCCAGTCCTGGCACTGGACCGACCCGGACCGCGCGATCCCGGAGGCCCTGCGCGTCCTGCGCCCCGGCGGCGCCCTCGCCCTCTGGTGGAACGCCGCCGCGCTCGACGTGCCGTGGATCGACGCGCAGACGGCCCGCGTCGAGCGCCACTTCGGTCTCGACCGGACCGCGGGCGGCAACGGTGACGGCACGCACGACGCCCTCGCCGCCTCCGCGGGCCGCCTCGACTTCGCGCACCGCCGTGTCCGCTGGAGCCGTCGCGTCCCCGTCGACACGCACCTGGCGAACATCGGCAGCCACTCGCTGTTCCTGGTGCACGGGCGGGAGAGCACCGACGCCTTCCTCGACGGGGAGCGCCGACACCTCCTGGCCGTCTTCCCCGACGGCCTGGTCGAGGAGACCTACGACGTCGGACTGCTGCTCGCGATCCGCCCCTGACCCCGCGACATCCGCCTCTCGCGGGCGGCGGCCCACCCCTCCAGGGCCGCCGCGCACGCGTGATCCACATGCCGCAGCCCGGCCGGCTCCAGCCGTACCTCCCGGTCCCGGTGCTGGGCGTCCAGCGCGTGCAGGGCGTCCAGCAGCTTCGGCAGCCGCAGGAACGTCGCATGCCCCACCAGCCGTACGACGATCCCCTCGTCACCCCGGTCCTCGGTCTCCACGTGCACCTGGCTGACCTCCCAGGCCGTCTTCGCCACGGCCAGCGCCAGCCCGGCCAGCACCCCCTCGAACAGGTTCCCCACGACCACCACGACCGCCGTCACGCCCAGCACCGCCACCTCACCGCGATGCCCACGCCACCACGCCCGCACCTCCCGGACGGGAACGAGGCCGCAACCGACGTACAGGAGCAGGGCGGCCACCGCCGCGGTCGGCACCACCCCCGCCACCCCGAGCGCCGCGAGCGCTCCGGCCACGACGGCCGCCACCGCCGGCGGCCCCACGCGACGCGGTACCCGCGCGCACGACCACCGCGCCGACGCGACCAGCACGAGCGCCACGACGGCCCCGGTCACCCCCGCCTCCGCGAGCCGTGCGCACTCCGCCACGTCCGGCAGCCCTGTGGCACCTCCCGGTCCTCGTACCTCGACGCGCCGCACCTTCAGGTCGAACGCCCAGGTCACGGCCGCCGCCGACACCACGGCGACCAGCGGCGCCGGAACCAGCCGCGCACCCCGCCGCCACCGCCGCCACAGCAACGACAGGACCAGCGTGGCGGCCCCCACCGACAACGCCACCGGATCCACCCGTTCGGGCAGGCCCGTCGGCCCCGGAACCCTCCCGAACCCGCTCACCGGCACCGCCGAGTCCCCGAGGGCGTACGCCTGCCCGGCGACCAGGACGAACCCGATCCCGGCGAGCATCCCCCGTACGACCGCCACCGGCACGATCCGGAACCACCTTCCCCGCCGCACCAGCGAGGCGGCCAGTGCGCCGCCCAGGCCGGTGACCGGCGCCGACTCGGCGGGGACTCCGCAGATCAGGGCGACGCCCACGCACACGGGCAGCGCGACGAGGAGGACGACGGGGAAAGGCTGCAGTTCGGTTTCACGGACACCACGGCGCATGACGACGGCACCTCCGGTCGGGAACGGGAGATGCGTGGGCGCCGTGCCGGGGGAGGACACGGCGAACTGAATCCCATTTTCATGAAATCGGCCGACCGTGCGCCGGGAACCGCCGATCGCCACACGAACGGGGAAGCGCGCGAACGGAGCGGCCTCACCTCGCGCGCGCCGCCGTGCGCCCGTCCCGCGCACACGCACCCCGGGCCGCTTGACGGCCGCCGCCCCGCGGAGAGATTATTCATCACATGATGAATTATGAGGCCCGCATCCCCGAACCCCCCGACGGCACGGGGCCGGGCGACCCCGCCCCGACCGCCCCCGCCGCCGTCCGCGCCCGTGCCCTCACCGTCGTCCGAGGCCCCCGCACGGTCCTGCGCACCCTCGACTTCGCGGTCCCGCACGGCCGGATCACCGGCCTCCTCGGCCCCTCGGGATGCGGCAAGTCGACGCTCATGCGGGCGATCGTCGGCACCCAGGCCAAGGTCACCGGCACCCTGGACGTGCTCGGCCACCCGGCCGGCCACCCCGCCCTGCGCACCCTCATCGGCTACGTCACCCAGGCACCGTCCGTCTACGACGACCTGTCGGTCCGTCAGAACCTCGACTACTTCGCGGCCGTCCTCGACCCCGGCCGCGCGGCGGCCGACCGCCGCCACCACAACGTCACCCGCGCGATCGCCGACGTCGACCTGACCAGCCACACCGACGCCCTCGCCGGCAACCTCTCCGGAGGCCAGCGCAGCCGCGTCTCCCTGGCCGTGGCCCTCCTCGGCGCCCCCGAACTCCTCGTCCTGGACGAACCGACGGTCGGCCTCGACCCGGTCCTCCGCCGCGACCTGTGGAACCTCTTCCACGACATCGCCGCCTCCCGCGGCACCACCCTCCTCGTCTCCTCCCACGTCATGGACGAGGCCGAGCGCTGCCACCGCCTGATCCTCATGCGCGAGGGCGAGATCCTCGCCGACGGCACCCCCGACGAACTGCGCGCCCGCACCGGCTCGGACACGGTCGAGGCGGCCTTCCTGCACCTGGTCGACGAGGCGGCCGGAGCGACCCGCAAGAAGGAGGAGACCCGATGACCACGAACACCGGACCGGCGCCCACCGCCCCCGCCACTCCCACGGCCCCCCTCAACCTCTCCCGCACCACCGCCACCGCCGCCCGCGTCCTGCGCCAGCTGCGCCACGACCCCCGCTCGATCGCCCTGATGATCGTCGTCCCGTGCCTGATGCTGGTCCTGCTCCGCTACGTCTTCGACGGCAGCCCCCGCACCTTCGACAGCATCGGCGGATCCCTCCTCGGGATCTTCCCCCTGATCACGATGTTCCTGGTCACGTCCATCGCCACCCTGCGCGAGCGCACCTCGGGCACACTCGAACGCCTCCTCGCCCTCCCCCTCGGCAAGGGCGACCTGATCGCCGGATACGCCCTGGCCTTCGGCGCCCTCGCGATCGTCCAGTCCGCCCTCGCCACCGGCCTGGCGCTCTGGTTCCTCGACCTGGACGTGACGGGCAGTCCCTGGCTGCTCCTCCTCGTGGCCCTGCTCGACGCCCTCCTCGGCACCGCCCTCGGCCTCTTCGTCTCGGCCTTCGCCGCCTCCGAGTTCCAGGCGGTCCAGTTCATGCCGGCGGTGATCTTCCCCCAGCTCCTGCTCTGCGGCCTCTTCGCCGCCCGCGACACCATGCACCCCGTCCTGGAGGCCATCTCCGACGTCCTCCCCATGTCCTACGCGGTCGACGGCATGAACGAGGTCCTCACCCACACGGACATGACGGCGAACTTCGTCCGCGACGTCCTCGTCGTGGCGGGCTGCGCCCTGCTGGTCCTCGGCCTGGGAGCGGCGACACTGCGCCGCAGGACGACATGACGGACCCCTGCCGGCCCGCCCGGGCCCGCCCCCGCCGGGAGGACCTCACGGACGAGGCGCGAAGACGCCGACAGGGGCGCGGGGCGCGGCCCGGGGGAAGCCGGCGGCGGCGCGGCGACGCGACGGCGCGGCCCGAAGAACGGAGCGGGACGGGCGGGGAAGGGGCGGCGGGGACGGCCCGCACCGCCCACCCACCGGGCAGCTCTCACCCGCGCACCGTCCCTGGTGCGAGGATGACCCCGGACGACGCACCCCCCCGGAGGACCCCGCCATGTCCCAGAAAGTCGCAGTCCTAGGCACCGGCAAGATCGGCGAAGCCCTTCTCAGCGGCATGCTCCGAGGCGGCTGGCCCCCCGCCGACCTCCTCGTCACCGCCCGCCGCGCGGACCGCGCCGAGGAACTCCGCGCCCGCTACGGCGTCACCCCGGTCACCAACGCCGAAGCCGCCAAGACCGCCGACACCCTCATCCTCACGGTCAAGCCGCAGGACATGGGCGCCCTCCTCGACGAGCTGGCCCCGCACGTCCCCGCCGACCGCCTCGTCATCAGCGGAGCCGCCGGCATCACGACCGCCTCCATCGAGGAGCGCCTCACCGCCGGTGTCCCCGTCGTCCGCGTCATGACGAACACGCCCGCCCTCGTCGACGAGGCCATGTCCGTCATCTCCGCCGGCAGCCACGCCAGCGCCGACCACCTCGCCCACGCCGAGGAGATCTTCGGCTCCGTGGGCAAGACGCTCCGCGTCCCCGAGTCGCAGCAGGACGCCTGCACGGCCCTCTCCGGCTCCGGTCCGGCGTACTTCTTCTACCTGGTCGAAGCGATGACGGACGCCGGCATCCTGCTCGGCCTGCCCCGCGACAAGGCCCACGACCTCATCGTCCAGTCCGCGATCGGCGCCGCGACGATGCTCCGCGACAGCGGCGAACACCCGGTCAAGCTCCGCGAGAACGTCACCTCCCCGGCCGGCACCACCATCAGCGCCATCCGCGAACTCGAGAACCACGGCGTACGCGCCGCCCTCATCGCCGCCCTGGAGGCCGCCCGCGACCGCAGCCGCGAACTGGCCGCCGGCACCAAGGGCTGACGGCACGCGCGCACCGCCCCACCGGGGGCGGTCACTTCGCCGCGTCCACCACCTCCCCGGTGGTGACGACCCGCGCGAAGCCGCCCCCGTGCAGCGACACCGCCGACGCCCGCGCCACCTCGTCCGCGCTCAGCCGCCAGCCGAACGGCCCCTCCAGGTCGAACGTGTAGGTGGCGTCGTGGGCGACCACGACGTCGTACCCCAGGTTCCCGCCCATCCGCGCGGTCGTCTCCACGCACATGTTGGTCTGGATCCCGGCCAGCACCACCTGCGCGACGCCCCGCGCCCTCAGCCAGGCGTCCAGATCCGGCGTCCCGTAGAAGGCCGAGTTCACGGTCTTCGTGACGCACAGCTCGGCACCGGAACCCTTGCCCCTCCTCTCCTCCACGTACGTCTTGAAGCCGTTCCCCCCGTACCCCGGCCGCAACGGTGACTCCGGCTCGACCGAGTCGTGCCGCACGAACACGACCGGCCGTCCCGTGGCCTGCCACACGTCGATGAGCGTGGCGACGTTGTCGTCGGCACCGGGATTGTTCCGAGGCCCCCAGAACCCGGCCTCCTCGAAGCCCTTCTGCACGTCCACGACCACCAGTGCCGCGTTCTCAGCGATGTCCATGCCCCCGATCCTGCCGCCGCGACGCCGCCCGTCCCAGAGGGCGAAAAGCCGGCGATCGATGGTTTACTGCCATGCATGGAGCAGGGCGACGCACCCAGGGAACGACGCAACGCCTACCGGGTGGCCCTCGTCGCCTTTCCCGGTGTCCGCGCCTTCGACGTCTCCGTCATCACCGAGGTCTGGGGCACCGACCGCACCGACCGCGACGCCCCCGCCTTCGACCTGCGCCGCGTCGCCCCCGAAACCGCCACGCCCGTCCCCATGCGCGGCGGACTCAGCCTCCTCCCCGACCGCACCCTCTCCTGGCTGCCGCGCGCCGACCTGATCCTCGTCCCCGGCCTCGACGACCACGTCACCCCCGCACCACCACCCGTCCTCCAGGCCCTCCGCCGCGCCCACGCCCGCGGCACCACCATCGCCGCCCTCTGCGGCGGAGCCTTCACCCTCGCCCAGGCCGGCCTCCTCGACGGCCGCCGCGCGATCACCCACTGGAACCTGGTCGACCTGCTGCGCGCCCGTCACCCCGAGGTCACCGTCGTCCCCGACGCCCTCTTCATCGAGGACGACAACATCTGGACCGCCGCCGGCACCGCGGCCGGCATCGACCTCTGTCTCCACCTGGTCCGCCGGTCCCACGGTGCGGAAGCGGCCGCCACCATCGCCCGCTCGATGGTCACCGCCCCCTTCCGCACCGGCACCCAGGCCCAGTTCATCGAACACGCCACCCCCCACACCGACCGCGACGCCGACGCCCTCGCCGCCGTCCGCGAACACGCGCTCCGCCACCTCCACGAACCGCTCACGGTCGCCGACCTGGCGGCTCGCGCCGGCATGTCCCCGCGCACCTTCGCCCGCCACTTCACGGCGGCCACCGGCACCACCCCGCTCCGCTGGCTCCTCGACCAGCGCCTCGCCGCCGCCCAGAAGCTCCTCGAACGCACCGACCTCCCCATGCCCGAGGTCGCCCGCCGCGCGGGCTTCGGCAGCGAGGTCACGATGCGCCAGCACTTCGCATCGCGCCTCGCCACCAGCCCACGCGCCTACCGCGCCGCGTTCAGTGCCGGCTCCGCCACCGCGGGCAGCAGCCCGATCGCCCGGTAGGCGGCGTCCACGACCGGCCGGGCCATCGCCCGCGCCCTCTCCGCGCCGTCCCGCAGCACTCCCTCCACGAACACCGGGTCGGCGCACAACTCCTGGTGCCTGGCCCGCACCGGTCGCAGCACCTCCACCACCGCGTCGGCGGTGTCCTTCTTCAAAGCGCCGTACGACGCGTACACGTCCGCCAGGGCCCGCGGGTTCCCGCCCGTGCACGCCGCGAGGATCTCCAGCAGGTTCGCGACGCCGGGCCGCTCCTCCCGGTCGTACACGACCTCCCGCCCGCTGTCGGTCACGGCCCGCATGACCTTCTTCCGTACGACGTCCGGCTCGTCCAGCAGGTAGACGATGCCGGGACCCGAGTCGTCGCTCTTGCCCATCTTCGACGTCGGTTCCTGGAGGTTCATGACCCGTGCCCCCACCGGCGGATGCGTGGCCCTGGGCACCACGAACGCCTGTCCGTACCGCTGGTTGAACCGCGACGCCAGATCCCGGGTCAGCTCCACGTGCTGGGCCTGGTCGTCCCCGACCGGCACCTCGTCCGTCCCGTACGCCAGGATGTCCGCCGCCATCAGCACCGGATAGGTGAGCAGCGACAGCCGCACACTCCCGCCCCGCTCACGCTCCCGCGCGGCCTTCTCCTTGTACTGGATCATCCGCCGCATCTCGCCGTCGGTCGCCACGCACTCCAGCACGTACGACAACCGCGCGTGTTCGTCGACGTGGCTCTGCACGAAGAGGGTGCACAACCGCGGATCGAGCCCGGCCGCGAGCAGCAGCGTCGCGGCCTGCCGGCTCAGCCGACGCACCCGCGCGGGGTCGTGGTCCACGGTGAGGGCGTGCAGGTCGACCACGCAGAACAGCGCGTCCGCCCGATGCTGATCGACCTCGGCCCACTGCCGCATGGCCCCCAGGTAGTTCCCCAGCGTCAGATGCCCGGTCGGCTTGACCCCGCTGAAGACCCGCTTCATCTCTCCACCTCCTGGTCGAGGCCGCCGCACCCGGCCGGCCGGCCCCCAGGAGGGAGAAACAGAAACGGCCGCCGAGGCGGCGGCCGTTGAGTGCACACGTCAGTCCGGCCGCCGTCAGGCGGCCCACCACAGCTGGGTGCTGCACGTATGCGTGGTCATGCGGCCCAGCGTACGCCTCCGGGTGCCTCTGGGGCCTGGGTTGACACACCCCGGGCGGATACGTAGTGTTCTCCGAGTTGTTCGACGTGAGCGCCGACTCCGGTCGGTCCCCGGACAGCCATTCCGCAAGTACCAACCACTCCTCGACGAGCAGTCGATTCGGCTGTCGTCGTGTCATTGGCGTGCGTATTCGCGAAATGAGGAATCCGTGTTCGAAAGGACGCGGCCCCGATTGGCTTCGGGGCCGGGGAATCCGCTAAAGTCTCACTCGTCGGAACGGCCCAAGGGCCGGGAAGGCAACCCCCTCTGACGGGGAATCGGGACCGAAAGGATCTGATAGAGTCGGAACCGCCGGAAAGGAAACCGCGAAACATAAGCGGGGG